>NZ_JBITHA010000007.1:21607-571057 GCF_044457485.1 Nonomuraea sp. NPDC050540 | reverse complement strand
CATGGCTGCACTACTACAACACCCAACGACCCCACACAGCCCTCGGCGGCCAGCCACCCATCACTCGACTGACACCAAGTTCATGACCGAGTACAACTAGGCCAGGTGGTCGTCGGCGCCGTCGACGATCGGGCGGATGTCGGCGTACGCCCTGGCGCGCGCGTCACCCGGCGCCGGGCAGTCGGCCAGCCGGGCGGCGAGCTCGGTGGCCCGGTCGAAGCTCGCGCACTCGACGATGGTGTAGCCGGCCAGCACCTCGGTGGTCTCGGCGTAGGGCCCGTCGGTGACGAACGGCACGCCGTCCTTGTTGCCGACCCGCCGGGTGTGGGCAGGGGCGGCCAGGCCGCGCGCGTCGACGAACTCGCCGGACTCGACGAGCTCCTGGTTCCAGGCCCCCATGAACGCGGTCATCGCGGCGAAGTCCTCGGCGCTCCATCCGGGGTTGCCCTCGCTGCCCTTGCCGGCCAGGGCGTCGAAGTCCTGCTGGGACGCGTAGAGCATGATCATGTACTTCATGGTTTTCCCTCTTTCGTGACCGGCGCCGCCGCGGCGCCTCTCACCCGGGACGTCGGAGCCAAGCGGCCCGCTCCGACACATCCTGGCCGATCGCGCGAATATTTCTGTACCGTGGTGACATGAGTTGGCGACATTGACCTGAACCGAGGCTCTACGCCTACACCTTCACCGCGGAGTTCGTGCTCTTCTACCCGGTCTACGCGGTGTACTTCACCCAGACCGGCCTGTCGGCCGCCGAGGTCTCCTCGCTGTTCGCGATCTGGTCGGTGGCCGGGTTCCTGCTGGAGATTCCCTCCAGCGTGTGGGCCGACCGGTTCTCGCGCCGGCGCCTGCTGGTACTCGCGCCGCTGGTGACCTCGGCCGGGTTCGCGCTCTGGACGTTCGTGCCGTCGTACTGGGCGTTCGCCGCCGGGTTCGTGCTGTGGGGCGCGGGGGCGGCCATGCAGTCGGGCACGTTGCAGGCGCTGGTCTACGAGGAGCTCGGCCGCCTCGGCCGGGCCGGTGACTACGCGCGGCTGATCGGGCGCTCCGAGGCGCTCGCCTCGGTCGCCGCCGTCGCGGCCAGCCTGCTGGCCGCGCCCGTCCTCGCCGCCGGCGGCTATCCGGCGGTGGGCCTGGCCAGCGTCGCGGTCGGCCTGTTGGGCGCCCTCACCGGTGGCCTGCTGCCCGAGTCGCGCCCGCCCTCCGCCGAGCGAGCCGAGGAGTCCTCTCTGTCCGTCCTGCGCACCGGCCTTTCCGAGGTACGGCGGGCGCCGGCCGTCGGCCGGGTGCTGGTGGTCCTGGCGGTGGTGACCGGGCTGACCTCGGTCGATGAGTACCTGCCGCTCCTGGCCACCGCCGGCGGGGCCACGACGCCGGTGATCCCGTTGCTGGTCGGGCTGGTGATCGCGGGCATCGCGGCGGGCGGCTGGCTGGCCGGGTACGGCGCCCGGCTGCTGCCCCTGGTCCTGGCGGCCGGGGCCCTGGCACTCGGCGGTGGCGCCGCCCTGAGCGGGACCGTGGGGACCGGTAGCTCCGCGGCCGGGCTCTGGGCGGGGTTCGTGGCGATCGCGGCGGCGTTCGCGGCCTTCTCCTGGGCTGTCGCGGTGCTGGACGCGCGCCTGCAGGACACGATCGGCGACGAGGCGCGGGCGACCGTGACCTCGATGGCCGGGCTGGGATCGGAGGTGGCGGCGCTCGGGGTGTTCGCGTTCTACGGGCTCGGATCGGGGTGGGCGCCGCCGTGGGTGCTGGTCTCACTGCCGGCGGTACCGTACCTGGCGATGGCGGTGGTGAGCCGCCGGTGAAACGGGTGCCGGGCGGCGGCGATCACGGAGGTCGCCGCCGCCGGCGGGTGCTGGCGGACTAGCAGGAGCGGGAGAGCGCGCAGTAGATGGGCCGCTTGAGCTTCTTGATGATCTTCTTGTAGACGTACGGGACGTCGTTCTCGAAGATGTCGGAGTAGGTCTTCCAGCCGCCGCGCGCGCCCTGCTCCAGCTTCTTCCACACCCACAGGCCGCCGGCGCGTACCAGGGCCTCGCAGGCCAGGCGCATCTTCCAGCCCTTGGCCCGGCTGCAGGCGCCCAGGGCGGCCAGTTCCGCCGAGCTCCCGGACATGACGGCGGCGGCCGAGACGGGCACCGGCTGCGCGGCGGCCGAGGCCGCGTGCGCGGTGGCCGGTGCGCCGATGCTCAGGACGGCCGCGGTCAGGAAGGCCGCCGCCAGCTTCTTGGTGTGTGTCATGTTGCGCCCCTTCGTGCTCGTTCGGAGATCGATGGCAGGAAGGTAGGGCGCGGCGGGTTGAAGAATTGTTGAGCGCGTGTTGAGCTCGCCCGGCCTGCCGCGGACGGTTGACCCGCGTACCGCCGAAGTCGCAGGGAGAAGTTCGATCTTCCGCGGTATGGGCGGGGAAGCGGCGTCCTCGTAGCCTCGTGTGCGTCTGGATCGCCGCGGCGGGCCTCAGCACCGGAGACCGTCCGCGGCCACGACGTGACGCGCGCGCTCGGCGGCCCGCACGGGGGCGGGGCCGGCTGCTTCGGTCACGGCGGCGGCGCGCCCGTCACTGACGCCGGGGCGCCACCAGGCCGCACTCGTAGGCGAAGGCGACCGCCTGGGCGCGGCTGGACAGCCCCAGCTTGGCCATCGCCCGGTTGAGATGGGTCTTGACGGTGGCCTCGCTCACGATCAGCCGGGCGGCGATCTCGCCGTTGGACAGGGCGCGGCCCACGAGCGTGAGCACCTCGGTCTCGCGGCCGGTGAGCGGGGCCAGGTCCGGGATGGGCCCGGCGGCGTCGGGCTCGGGCTGGAAGGTCTCGATGAGGCGCTGGATGAGACCGGGAGAAAGGAGGCTGTCGCCGGCGGCCACGGTGCGGATGGCGGCCAGCAGGCGCTCCGGCTGCGTCTCCTTCAGCAGGAAGCCGCACGCTCCGGCGCGCAGCGCCTGGTAGACGTACTCGTCGATGTCGAAGGTGGTCAGGATGAGGACTTGGGGCGGCGGCTGCTCGGCGGTGGCCAGGATCTGCCGGGTCGCGCTGATGCCGTCCGAGACGGGCATCCGGATGTCCATGAGGATGACGTCGGGCCGGGCGGAGACGGCCAGGGCCACGGCTTCCTCGCCGTCGCTCGCCTCGCCGACGACCTCCAGGCCGGGAGCGGCGCGGATGAGGGCGGCCAGCCCGGCGCGGATCAGGACCTGATCGTCGGCGACCAGCACCTTGATCATAAACGTCACCAGCCAGTCGTCCACCGCGGGGCCTACGTGGGTCTACCAGCAAACCATGATCTTCCAGCAAAGCGTGACATGTCAGCACAGTGCGATCAAGCCGAACGGTGACGATGCGATCCATGCCCCCGCCCGCGGCCCTCGTCGCCTTCGCCAGGAAACGCCCCACGCTCGTCGACGGCCTGCTCGGCATGACGCTGACCTGGGGATCCTGGGTGTGGCCGGTGCTCGCCCCGCATCCGCTCGACCGCCGTCCCGACGCGCTCGCGCTGCTGCTCTGCGCCCTGGTCAACCTTCCGCTGACCTGGCGCAGGCGGTGCCCGGCGCCGGTGCTGGTGGTCTCCTGCGCCGCCGCGTTCGCCTACCATGCCCTGGGCTTCCACTACGGGGCGAACTCGATGGGCCCGCTGCTCGCGCTGTACTCCGTCGTCGTCCACCACTCCCGGCGGGCCGCCCTGCCCGCGGGCGCGCTCGTGCTGACCGAGTGGATCTTCGCCAACGCGCTGCCGGGACAGGCGTGGGCGGCCGCCTGGTACTCCACCATCGTCATCGGCTGGACCGTCGCGTTCGCGTTCGGCATGCGCACGCTCAAGGTGCGCAACGCCCAGCTCGCCGACCTGGCCGACCAGTTGCGCAGGGAGAAGGCGGTGGCGGCCAGGCAGGCGGTCACCGAGGAACGGGTGCGCATCGCGCGGGAACTGCACGACGTCGTCGCCCACCACATGTCGGTGGTCTCCGTTCAGGCCGGGCTCGGCCACTACGTCATCCGGTCGGACCCGGCCACGGCCGAGGACACGCTGCGCACCATCGCCGAGACCAGCGGCGAGGCGCTGGCCGAGATGCGCCGCCTGCTGTCGGTGCTGCGCATCGAGGTGGACGACGGCACCGCCGAGCCGTACAGCGCGGCGCCGAGTCTTGACCACCTCGACGGCCTGGTGCAACGCGTGCGGGCGGCCGGTGTCGAGACGGAGGTGACGTCGGGCGGTGAGCGGCGGGCGCTCTCCTCGGGCATGAGCCTGTGCGTGTACCGCATCATCCAGGAGGCGCTCACCAACGTCATCAAGCACGCGCCGGGGGCGCGGGCCGAGGTGTCGCTGCTGTACTCCGGCGACACGCTGAGCGTGAGCGTGCGCAACGACGGCAGCCCCGGCGCCCCGCCGCCGGGACCGGACGGGCACGGGCTGATCGGGATGACCGAGCGGGTGAAGCTGTACCACGGCTCGCTGAGCGCCGGACCCCTGCTGACCGGCGGCTTCGTGGTCCGCGCCACCTTTCCGCTGAGTGCGGGGGAGGGGTGAGGTCAGGCGGGCGGGCCCGTGGAGCCGCGTGCCACGAGGGCGGGCGGGAAGACATGGTCGACGTGCGGGGTGTGGTAGCCCTGCAGGCGTTCCCACAGCGCGGTGGCCACGGCGCCGGCCATCTGCTCCACCGGCTGGCGGACGGTGGTGAGCGGCGGGTTGCTGTGCGCGGCGAGGTAGGTGTCGTCGTAGCCGACCACCGACAGGTCGCCGGGCACCGACAGCCCCGCCTGCCGGGCGGCGGCCAGGACGCCGAGCGCCATGAGGTCGCTGCCGGCGATGACCGCCGTGACGCCCGCCTCGATGAGGCGCAGGCCCGCGGCGTGCCCGCCGGTCAGCGAGTAGTCGGTCTCGGCGTAGAGGGCGTCGTCCACGGAGCCGAACCAGCGGCGCATCTCCCTGCCGTAGCCGCGCAGGCGGTTCTGGGAGGGGCGCAGGTAGCCTTGGCCGCCCGCGAGGCCGATGCGGGTGTGACCGAGCGCGCGCAGGTGGGCGACGGCCATCGCGGCCCCTGCCGCCTCGTCGGTGGTGACGGTCGAGACGGGCAGGTCGGGAACGTGCCCGCCGACCAGCACCATCGGCAGCTGCTGCTGGTGCAGCTGCCAGTAGAAGCCGTGGTCGGCCGAGGGGTTCGCGTGCCGCCCCGAGACCAGGACGAGCCCCTGGATGCGCTGTCTGACCAGGGAGGCGATGTAGTCGAGCTCGGTCGGCCCCTGCTTGGTCGAGCTGCCGATCAGCGCGGTGACGCCGTGCCCGCCGAGCTTGGTCTCGATGGCTCCGGCCAGCAACGGGAAGACGGGGTTGTCCAGCTCCGGCACGATGATGCCGACGAACGGCTGCGACACCGGCGCGGGCGCGACCATCCCCTGCTCGCGCATAGCCTGCAGCACCCGGGCGCGGGTCTCCTCCGCGACCCCGGGACGGTCGTTGAGCACGCGGCTGACCGTCGCCGCGCTGACGCCGACGCGCTTGGCGATCGTGCGAACCGACAGTCGTGCCACGGGAACTCCAGAAACCGTTGAAACATGTTGCGCGACGTTGCCGCACCTGAGGGAGGCTGCTTAGGCTCCTGACCATCAAAGCAGGTAAAGGGAGCGTTAACAGCATGGTCCAGTCGGAAACACTTTGCAACACAGTGGCACATCACGACGGTTCGCCGCTGTATGTCTCCGACCCCTCGCCCGGACTGGGCGACCGGGTCGAGGTGTTCGCCCGCACGGCCGGCACGCTGGGAACCCGGCGCGTCTTCGTCCGCAGCGCGCCCGACGGCGAGCCGGCGTTCACCGAGGCGATGGCCGACCGCGTCACCCCGGAGGAGACCTGGTGGCGGGCCACGCTGCGGGTGGTCAACCCCGAGTGCGGCTACCGCTTCCTGCTGCACACCGACTCGGGACCGCTGTGGCTGAGCGCCGCCGGTCTCTCGCGCACCGAGGTCACCGACGCCGCCGACTTCACCCTCACCGCCCACCCGCCGCCGCCCGCCTGGGCCGCCGACGCGGTGATCTACCAGATCTTCCCCGACCGGTTCGCCCGTTCCGAGCGGCCGCGCGGCCCCCTCCCGTCGTGGGCGCGCCCCGCCGCATGGGACGACCCCATCCCGTACGGCAGGCCGCACGCCCTCCAGCAGATCTACGGCGGCGACCTGTGGGGCGTGGCCGAGCGCCTCGACCACATCGAGACCCTGGGCGCGAACCTCGTCTACCTCACCCCGTTCTTCCCCGCCCGCTCCAACCACCGCTACGACGCCAGCACCTTCGACCACGTCGACCCGCTGCTGGGCGGCGACGAGGCGCTGAAGTCGCTCACCGCCCAGGCCCACGCCCGCGGCATGCGGGTCATCGGCGACATCACGCTCAACCACTCCGGCGACGCCCACGACTGGTTCGTGAAGGCCAGGAACGACCACGCCAGCCGGGAACGGGACTTCTACTACTTCGACGGCGACGACTACGCCACCTTCGCCGGGGTGAAGACCCTGCCCAAGTTCGACCACCGCTCGCCGGAGCTGCGCCGCCGCCTGGACGCCGTGATCGCCCGCTATCCCGAGGAGTACGGCCTCGACGGCTGGCGCGTCGACGTCGCCCAGTCGGCCGGACGCCACGGCGCGGTCGAGCTGAACGCCCAGGTCGCGACCGCCACCAGGGCGGCGCTCGGCGAGGACAGGCTGCTGCTGGCGGAGAACCAGTTCGACGCCGCGTCCGCGCTGCGCGGCGACGGCTGGCACGGGACCATGGCCTACGCGGGCTTCGCCCGGCCGGTGTGGTCGTGGCTGGCGAGGGAACGTTCCACCGAGTTCTGGGGCACACCGGGCCCCATCCCGGCCTACGGCGGCCATGACCTGGCGGCCGTGATGCGCGCGTACGCCGCCCGCATCCCCTGGCGCTCCCACGCGCACAACCTCACGCTGCTCGACTCGCACGACACCGCGCGCTTCCGCTCGATCGCCGGCCGCGACCACCAGCACCTGGGCGCCGCCCTGCTGTTCACGCTGCCCGGACTGCCCATGGTCTTCGCCGGCGACGAGGTCGGAGTCGAGGGCGTGCATCTGGAGGACGGCCGCCGCCCCTTCCCCTGGGACCCGGCCGCCCAGGACCACGGCACCCACCGCCTCTACCGCGAGCTGATCGCGCTGCGCCGCGGCCGGGAGGCGCTGCGCCGCGGCGGGCTGCGCTGGCTGCGCGCCGAGCGGGACGTGGTGCTCTTCGAGCGGGCGGCGCCGGGGGAGACGCTGCTGATCCAGGTCAGCAGGAACGCCCACCCCCCGATGCCCGCGCCCACCGCGCTCGCCGGCCTGCTCGGCGCCCCCGACCTCGCACCGGGCGAGCCCATGCCCGCCGACGGGCCCGCCTTCCACATCTGGGAGACCGCACGATGATCGAAACCCTGACCGGCGTACGCTCGCGGGCGCTGGGCAACTCCCGCGACGTCTTCGTCTACCTGCCGCCCGGCCACGACCCGGCGGCGGGGCCGTACCCCGTGGTGATCCTGCAGGACGGGCAGCACGTGTTCGCCGGAGCGGGCCTGAGCCCGAGCTGGCGGGTGGACGAGACGCTCGACGACCTGATCGGGCGCGGGCTGCTGCCGCCGCTCGTCGCCGTCGGCGTCTCCAACGCCGGTGACCAGCGCGGCAACGAGTACTCGCACGTGGCGCCCTACCCGCGCGACCCGGACGGCGTGTGCAAGGGCGAGCTGTACGAGGAGTTCCTGATCGGGGAACTGCTGCCGGTGCTGCGCGAGCGCTACGCGGTCACCGCCGACCCGGCCGCCACCGCCGTCATGGGCTCGTCGATGGGCGGGCTGGTCAGCTACCACCTGGCCTTCCGGCGGCCGGAGGTGTTCGGCCTGGCCGCGGCGCTCTCGCCGTTCCTCGTCTTCGTGGACCCGCGCACGCTCGAAGAGACCCCCGTCTACCGGCGCTTCGAGGCCCGCGGCCCGCGCCGGGTCTGGCTGGACATCGGCGGCATGGAGGGCCTGATCATGGTCAGGCCGGTCCGCGAGCTCGCGGAGCACCTGCTCGACCTCGGGTACACGCCCGACGAGGAGCTGCGCTACCTGCACGAACCGTCCGCGCCGCACCACGAGGACGCCTGGGCGGCGCGCGCCGGCAGCGCGCTCCTGCATCTCTACGGTACGGCGGGCCCGCCCGTCCTGCTGTCGGGCACCGGCGGCGAGACCGCCACCGGCCAGGACCTCGACGTCGCGCCCGTCGCCGAACGCGCCGACGGCTGCGTGTACTCGGCCCTCGGCGCGCAGGTGACCTGGCAGCCTGCAGGACCGCTCAAGAGCGTCGGCCACGCCCTGCTCGAAGGCGTCGAACCCGGCGCCGCGCAGGTCGTCGCCCGCACCGGCGAGCTGGAGGTGAGCGAACGGGTCACGGTCGTCGACGGCGCCCCCGACGCGCTGCTCGACGTCACGGTCGTGGTCCCGCTCGGCACCCCTGACGACTCGCCCGTCTACTTCTCCGGCCTGGTCACCACCAAGGTCGCGCCCGGCGTCCACCACGGCGTCTGGCGGCTGCCGCGCGGCGTCGGCCTGAACGGCACCGTCGGGCGCGGCTGGCGCCGCGACGGCCTCGACACCGACGGCTTCCCCATCCGAACCCCCCTGAGGCACGACGCGGACCGGCGCGTGTGGGTACGCGTCGCGAGCTGGAGCGATCCGGCCCAGAACGACCCGCACGCCGGATCCTGAGGAGCGACCATGCGCAAGCTCACCGCACTCGCGGCCACCACCCTGCTCGTGGCGGGCTGCGCCGCCGAGAAGACCGCGGCCCCGCCCCCCGCCACGCTCACCGTCTGGGCCGACGACAGCCGGGCCGCGCCGTTGCGGCAGATCGCCGCGGCGTTCGAGAAGGACCGCGGCGTCCAGGTCAAGATCGTGCAGAAGGCCATGGGCAACCTGCGCGACGACTTCGTCTCCCAGGCGCCCTCCGGCCAGGGGCCCGACGTCATCGTCGGCCCGCACGACTGGCTGGGCAAGCTGGTGCAGAACGGCGTCGTCGCGCCGCTCGACCTGTCGGCCAAGGCGGCGCTGTTCTCCGAGGCGGCCATGCGGGCGATGACCTACGACGGGCGGACGTACGGCCTGCCGTACGCGATCGAGAGCGTGGCCGTGCTGCGCAACACCAAGCTCGTCCCTGCCGCGCCCGCCACCTTCGACGAACTGGTGGCGCGCGGGAAGAGCCTGGTGAAGGCGGGCAAGAGCACGTACCCGGTCGGGCTGCCCGTCGACCCCAAGGCGGGCTCGCCCTTCCACCTGTACGCGCTGCAGACCTCCTTCGGCTCTCAGGTCTTCGGCCCGGACGGCAAGCTGGAGATCGACAACCCGGGCGGGCTGAAGTTCGCGGCCTACCTGAAGCGGCTGGCCGCGGACAAGGCCGTCTCGACCTCGCTGACCGGCGACATCGCGACCAACGCCTTCGTCAAGGGCGAGACGCCGTTCCTGGTCACCGGTCCGTGGGACGCGCCCGCGCTGGCCAAGGCGGGCGTGCCGTTCGCGGTGGACCCGGTGCCCCCCGCGGGCGGGGAGAAGGCGCGGCCGTTCGCCGGCGTGCAGGGCTTCTTCGTCAGTGCCAAGAGCGCCAGTCCGATCCTGGCCAACGACTTCCTCGTCAACTACCTGGCCACGCCGCAGGCGCAGAAGGCGCTGCACGCGGCGGGCGGGCGGCCTCCGGCGATGACCTCGGTGCGCGAGGAACTGGCCGCTGACCCGGTCCTGGCCGGGTTCGCCACGGCCGCCGCCGACGGCGTGCCGACGCCGAACGTGCCCCAGATGGACGCCGTCTGGGCCGACTGGGGACTGTCCCAGCTCGCGATCATCACCGGCCGTGGCGAGCCCGCCGAGCTGACCAGGAAGGCCGCGGAGCGCATCCGCGCGAAGATCGGATCCTGATGCGCGCGCTTCGCTTTCTGCCGCTCGCCGTCGCCGACGCGCTGGCCGTCTACGGACTGGTGGCGCTCGGCGGGCAGCGCTCGTGGTGGATGTTCGCGCTGCTGCTGGCCGGGACGGTGGCCGTCAACGCGGTCTACCTGAGCAAGCGGGCGGTCCCGGCCAAGTACCTGGCGCCGGGGGTCGTGCTGCTGCTGATCTACCAGGTGTACGTGGTGCTCTACACCGGCTACGCCGCCTTCACCAACTACGGCGACGGCCACAACGCCACCAAGGCCGACGCGGTCGCGGCGATCCTGGCCGCCAGCGAGGTCAAGACCGGCGAGAGCCGGCCGATCCGGGTGGCGGAGAAGGACGGCGAGCTGGGCTTTGGAAGCGGGCCGGGGTGGCGCGCGCTGCCGTACGCGGAGATCGTGGCCAGGCAGGCGGAGATCGTCAAGCTGCGGGTCCCGGCCGAGGGCGGCGTCCTGAAGACCGCGGACGGGGTGACGGCCGCGCTCTACCGGCCCACCTTGACCTACTCCGGCGGCGCTTTCACCGACCGGGCGGGAACCGTCTACCGCGACGACGGACGCGGCGCCTTCACCTCGGCCGCAGGGCGCTCGCTGAGTCCCGGCTGGAAGGTCTTCGTCGGCACCGAGAACTTCACCGGCGTGCTCACCAACGCCGAGATCCGCGGGCCGTTCCTGGGCGTGCTGGTCTGGACGTTCGTGTTCGCCGCGCTGTCGGTCGCGCTGAGCTTCGGCTTCGGGCTGGTGCTCGCGCTGATCCTGGACGGCTACCGCGTCTACCGCTCGCTGCTGGTCTTCCCCTACGCGTTCCCCGCGTTCATGGCGGCGCTGCTGTGGCAGGGGCTGCTCAACACCGACCACGGGTTCGTCAACGAGGTGCTGCTGGGCGGCGCCACCGTGCCGTGGCTGTCCGATCCCTGGCTGGCCAGGCTGAGCGTGCTGGCGGTCAACGTGTGGATCGGGTTCCCGTACATGTTCCTGATCTGCACCGGGGCGCTGCAGGCGGTGCCACGCCAGCTCGCCGAGGCGGCCCAGGTCGACGGGGCGGGTCCGTGGCGGGTCCTGGCGTCGGTACGGCTGCCGCTCCTGCTGGCCTCGACGGCGCCCGCGCTGGTGGCCACGTTCGCATTCAACTTCAACAACTTCAACGTCATCTACATGCTCACCGGCGGCGGCCCCCGCGACACCGGGGCGCCGATCGACGTGGGCTCGACGGACCTGCTGATCTCGCTGGTGTACAAGCTGGCCTTCGGCGGGACCTCACGCAACTACGGCCTGGCCTGCGCGGTCTCGATCCTGATCTTCGCGGTGATCGCGGCGGTGTCGCTGGCCGGATTCCGGCGGGCCAGGCGGCTGGAGGCTGCCGCATGAGGGTCTGGAGGCACCTGGTCGGCGTGCTGGCCTCGGTGGTCGCGTTGTTCCCGCTGGTGTTCGTCCTGGCCGCCTCGCTCAACCCGAGCGGGACGCTGACCGGCTCGAACGACCTGTTCGCCGAGGTGACCTGGCGGCACTACGCGACGCTGTTCACCGACGCGCTGCACCCGTTTCCCCGCTGGTTCGTGAACTCGCTGGTGATCGGGGTCTCGACGGCGGCCGGGTCGGTGTTCATGGGCGCCTGCGCCGCGTACGCCTTCTCGAGGTTCCGCTTCCGCGGCCGTGAGAGCGGCCTGGTCGGCCTGGTCTTCATCCAGATGTTCCCCCAGGTGCTGGCCTACGTCGCGATCTTTCTGCTTCTGTCGGCCTTCAAGGAGGTGTTTCCCCCGCTGGGGCTGGGCAGCACGCTGGGCCTGATCATGGTCTACCTGGGCGGCGCGCTCGGCGTGAACACCTACCTCATGAAGGGCTTCTTCGACTCCATCCCGCGCGAGCTCGACGAGTCGGCCCAGATGGACGGCGCCTCGCACGCGCAGGTCTTCTTCCTGATCCTGCTGCCGCTCGTGCGGCCCATCCTGGTCGTCGTGGCGCTGTTCTCCTTCGTGGCCACGATGAACGACTTCGTCATCGCCGGCCTCGTCCTGACCGACCCCGATCAGCAGACGCTCGCCGTCGGCCTGTACCAGCTCGTCTCCTACCAGCTCGGGCAGAGCTGGGGCGTCTTCGCCGCCGGCGCCCTCATCGGGGCGCTGCCGGTGCTGATCCTCTTCCAGTTCCTCCAGCGCTACATCGTCGGCGGCCTGACCAGCGGCGCCGTCAAGGCCTGACCAGCCGCCTCCACGGCCCGCCCCGGCTCACGCATGCTGCGCCGCCGGCGCGAGGTGTCCCCGGCTCGCTCGCCGTGTCCGGCTCGTGAGGGCGGCGCGGCCGGGGCACCCAGGTCCTTCCCGTCCTGAAGGCCGCGGGACGCCGACGGGTCCGGTGTCAGTAGGGGAGCTTGCGCCCGGAAGGGGTGCGCAGATCCTGGTCCTGGCGCGGCGGGCGCGGACGCGGCCGGGGCAGCACGATCTTACGCATCGTGCTCTCCGGACACGGGCAGCTCGAACCACACGGCTTTTCCCTCGCCGGTGCGGACGAAGCCCCAGCAGCAGGCGAGCGCGTCCAGGAGGTAGAGCCCTCGGTGGCCCTCGGCGTGGACGGCCGGCTCGTGCCATGCGGGCGGCTGCGCGCTGGTGTCCTCGACCTCGCAGCGCATCAGGCCGTCGATGAGCCAGACGGTGAGCGTCACCGGGCCGGGGGCGTACCGCAGAGCGTTGGTCACCAGCTCGCTGACCAGCAGCACGCCGATGTCGGTGTCGTGGAAGCCCCAGCTGTTGAGGTAGCCGGCCGTGTGGCGACGCGCCTCGGCGGCCGAGCGGAAGTGGGGCGGCAGAGACCACGACGCGATCGTGGACTCCTCGGGCGTCGTCAGCGTTTCCATGCCGGACACCTGACGCTCGCAAGGCTCGGCCGGGCGGGTGGAGGGCAGTGCTGGCACATGGCACTTCCTAATGGTCTTGGTGCTTCCGCACCTACGGCACGGGATACGTCACCGGACTTGGGGAGGCATCGGTGCTCATCTCGACAGAGTAAGAACCGGACATACCGCCACCATGTGCATGATGCACACCGAAACCATTTTGATCAGTGCATTGTGTCGATATCTGCCCTAACCTGGCCCTTTTCCCGGAACGTGCCTGACGCCCTCATGGGGTGGCGGCGATGATGCCGTTCAGCATGGCGCGGGCGGACTGGAGCTCGTCGATGGCGCCGGTGATGCGGTCGCGCTCCTCGGCCAGGACGTCGACCAGTTCCGGGCAGCCGGGGGCGAGGATCTCGCCGCTGTCGACCATGCAGGGCAGCACCTCGGCGATGACGGCGGTGCCGAGCCCGGCGGACAGCAGCGTCCTGATGCGGGCGACGGCGCGCACGTCGGTGTCGGCGTACTCGCGATAGCCGCTGGAGCGCCGGTGGGGCCGCAGCAGGCCCTGCTCCTCGTAGTAGCGCAGGGCGCGGATGCTGACCCCGGTGCGGCGGGCCAGTTCTCCGATGCGCATGTGACCTCCGTCACCAACCTTTGACTCTCACGTGGACGTGAGGGTTTAGCTTAGCCGTCATGACTGATCATCTTGAAACCGGACATGACAGGGCCAACGTGGCGATCCTCGGACTCGGGCCCATGGGACGGGTGCTGGCCGAGGTCTACCTGAACCGTGGGCACCCCACGACCGTATGGAACCGCACCGCCGCCAAGGCCGAGCCGCTCGTGGCCCGCGGCGCCCGGCTCGCGGCGAGCGTGGAGGAGGCGGTGGCCGCGGCCGACGTCACGATCGTCTGCCTGAACGACTACGCGTCCACGGCGCGGATTCTCGGGCCGGTGGGGGACGGACTGCGGGGCCGTACCGTGGTGAATCTGACGTCGGGGACGCCGTCGGAGGCGCGCGAGATGGCGGCGTGGGCCGGTGAGCGTGGCGCGCGTTACCTCGACGGCGCGATCATGGTGCCGCCGACGCTGGTCGGCGAGCCCGGCTCCGTGTTCCTCTACAGCGGCCCGCGCGAGGTCTTCGACGAGCACCGGGCCACGCTGGCCGGCGTGGGCGACCCCCGCTACCTCGGCGCGGGCGTCGAGCTGGCGGTGCTCTACAACACGGGCCTGCTGGAGATGATGTACGCCACCATGAACGGCTGGCTGCACGCCTCGGCGCTGATCGACGCGGCGGGTCTCCCGGTCGGGGACTTCGCCGAGCTGGCGTTCGGCTGGTTCGTGCCGATGATGTTCGGCCCGTCCACGGCCGGGCAGGCGGCCGCGCTGGAGGAGGGCAGCTACCCCGGCGACCTCGGCACGCTGGAGATGAACATCAACGCCCTGGAGCACATCACCCGCACGAGCACCGAGCAGGGCGTCCCGGCCGAGCAGCCGCGGCTGATGCTGGAGCTCGCCGAGCGGGCCGTCGCACAGGGCCGCGGCGGGCAGAACTACCTCGCGGTATACGAGGTCTTCAAGAAACGCGCGGCAGACGCCGCCCATCCGGCCTCTAGCATGTCCAGGTGACCTCCTACGACGACGACGCGTTCGCGTACCTGGACTTCTCCGGCCTGCCGCAGCGTCAGCAGCGGATCCTGGCCACGATCCGGGACTGGGCGATCCGGCACGGCTACCCGCCGAGCGCCCGCGAGATCGGCCAGGCGGTCGGGCTCCGGTCGTCGTCGTCGGTGTCGAAGCACCTGAAGAGCCTGGAGGACAAGGGTTTCCTGCGCCGGAGCGACTCGATGACCCGGCCCGTCGACCTGCGGCCGTTCCTGCCGGGCGCGGCGCCGCAGCGGGACACGGGCCTGGTGAGCGTGCCCGTGGTCGGCGACATCGCCGCGGGCACGCCCATCCCGGCCGACGAGCACGTGGACGACACGCTGACCCTGCCCCGCGACCTCACCGGGCGGGGCACCGTGTTCGGCCTGCGCGTCCGGGGCGACTCGATGATCGACGCCGCGATCTGCGACGGCGACCTCGTCGTGGTACGTCAGCAGGCCGAGGCCCACACGGGCCAGATCGTCGCCGCGATGATCGACGGCGAGGCCACCGTCAAGGTGTTCAGGAGGCGGGGCGGGCACGTCTACCTCGAACCCCGCAACCCCGCCTACGACGTCATCGACGGCGACGGCGCCGCGGTGCTGGGCATCGTGGTGAGCGTCCTGCGCAGCGTCTGACTCACCCGCCGTCGAAGGCGGCGGCGCGGGCGTGGTCCTGGGCCAGGCTTTCCTGCCGTTCGTCCCATCCGGCCGTCTCGCGCAGGCGGGCGAACTCGAGGCCCAGGCTGGTGTCCGAGGTGGTGCGGGCGTCCGTGCTGATCGTCACGGCGAGGCCCGCCGCCAGCAGCCGCGTCGCCGGGTGCCCGGCGAGGCTGGGGACGGCGCCGGTCTGCACGTTGCTGGTCGGGCACATCTCCAGCGCGATGTGGTCGGCGCGGAGCCGTTCGAGCAGCGCGCCGTCCTCGGCGCACCGCACGCCGTGCCCGATCCGGCGGGCGCCGAGCACCTCGATGGCCTCCCACACACTGGCCGGACCGGCGGCCTCGCCGGCGTGGACCGTGCACGGCAGATCCGCCCGGTGGGCGAGGTCGAAGGCGGCCTTGTGCGGCGCGGCCGGGTACAGGCGCTCGTCGCCGGCCAGGTCGAGGCCACTGACCACCTCGCGCCGCCGGACCGCCGTCTCGGCCACGGCCATGCTCTCCTCCGGGCTCTGGTGCCGCAGGCAGCACAGCAGCAGGCCGGTGCGCACGCCCGTCGTCGCGCGGCCTTCCGCCAGGCCCTCGGCCACGGCGGTGACCGCCTCGTCCAGCGTCATGCCCTGGCGGCCGTGCAGTTGCGGAGCGAACCTGGCCTCGCCGTGGACCACGCCGTCGGCGCGCCAGTCCTCGACCAGCTCGCGGGCCGCGCGGCGCAGGGCGTCCGGGCTCTGCAGGACCTGGAGCGGCAGGTCGAAGTAGGTGAGGTAGCGGCTCAGGCTGCCGCAGCCGGCGGGCGCCACGACCAGGTCCCGCACGGGGCGGTCCAGGGCGAGGCCCTGCCGGCGGGCCAGGTCGGCGACCGTGGCGGGACGCAGCGAGCCGTCCAGGTGACAGTGGAGCTCGTGGCGGCTGTTCATGGGCGGGGCCTCCCGGGCGCAGGCGTCGAAGAGCATGTGCTTGAAGCCCCGCTCGTCGACACGGCGTACCAGCGTGAGGTTGGGTGGGGGAGCGGTGCGGCGGCGGTCGATGATGAGCTGGCCGCGGGTCTCGTCGCCGAGGGTGACGTCGGCGTGTACGGTCTCCCGCTCCAGGACCAGATCGGGGCGCAGGGCGACGGCCATGGCGATGGGGTCGGGCAGGTCGTAGCCGGCCAGCCCGGTGACGTCGCGGGCCCAGTCGGCCACGGTCCTGTTGATCCGATGGGCGAACACGGCCAGCGGGGTGCCGAGCTCTTCCAGGCGGCGCTGGTCGGCGGGGGTCATGACGGCGTCCCGGCGGGAGACGTCCCAGCCGATCCAGGTCACGGTCTCGGGCGTGGCCTGCTGAAGAACCACGCGGGCGGCCTCGGGGTCGGCCCAGACGTTGAACTCCGCGGTGGGGGAGATGTTGCCGCGCAGGTCGGCGGCGCCGGCCATGCAGTACACGTGGCGAAAACGGGACAGCAGCGCCCGGTCGCGCAGCAGCGCGGCGGCGAGGTTGGTGAGCGGGCCCAGCGTGACGAGCGTCAGCTCGCCGGGACGGCGGCGGGGCGCCGACAGCAGGACGTCCACCGCGTGGTCCGGTTCGGGGCCGCGCACGGGGTCCGGCAGGTCGTGGCCGCCCATGCCGTCGTGTCCGTGCACGTGCTGGGCGGTGGACACGGGGCGGACGAGCGGACGTTCGCACCCGGCGTGGACGGGCACGTCGGCGCGCCCGGTCAGTTGCAGGGTGACCAGCGCGTTGCGCGTGCCCGTGGCGAGCGGCACGTTGCCGGCCACCGTGGTGACGGCACGGACCTCGCCGGGCGCGGCGAGCGCGAGCAGCAGCGCCACGGCGTCGTCGGAACCGGTGTCGGTGTCGATGATCATGCGCACCTCGGAATCTAATCGTTTAGACTGGCGAAATCTAAACGATTAGCTGCGAGACTGTAAACCGCCATGAACAAGCCGATCACCCTGGCCGACGTAGCCCGCCGCGCCGGCACCTCCACCGCCGTGGTCAGCTACGTGATCAACGACGGTCCCCGCCCCGTGGCCGCCGCCACCCGCGAACGGGTGCTGGCCGCGGCCGCCGAGCTCGGCTACCGCCCCAACCGCATCGCCCGCGCGCTGCGCTCACGCACCACCGGCGTGGTCGGCCTGATCCTGGCCGACGCGCTCAACCCCTACTTCGGCGCCCTGGCGGAACACGTCGAACGGGCGCTCACCGAGCACGACCGCCTCATGCTCATCGGCAACGCCGGCTACTCCGCCGAACGCCAGCGCCATCTCGTCGAACGTTTCCTGGCCGCCCAGGTCGACGCCCTGGTGATCGTCTCGGCCGACGCCGCGGACGACGTCGCCCGGCACGCGGCGCGGGCCGGGGTGCCGGCCGTCTACCTGCACAACGGCCCGGCTGCCGACAGCGCGCCCCTGGTCGCCGCCGACAACGAGCACGCGGTGCGCGAGGCGGTCGCCCACCTGCGCGCGCACGGGCACCACGACCCCGCCTTCCTCGCCGGGCCCCACGACACCGGCCCGGTGGGACTCCGCCGGCGGACCTGGCAGGACGGCGCCGCGCCCGGCGCCGTCCCGCTGCGCTCCGCCTATTCCCGGGCCGACGCCGACGCCCTGACCCGCCGCCTGATCGCCGCCGGAGCCATGCCCCGGGCGCTGATCACGGCGACCGACGAGCAGGCCGTCGGCGTGCTGTCCGGCGCCTGTGCCGCGGGCCTGGCCGTACCGGACGACCTGGCGGTGATCAGCCTGGACGGCACCTCCGACAGCGCCCACACCGCCCCCGCCTTGACCGTCACCCGGCAGCCCCTCGCCGCCATGGCCGGGCAGGCGGTCGCCCTCCTGTTCGACCGCGCGGCCCCGGCGCCCGCCTCGCGAGCCACCCTCCTCGCGCGCCGCAGCTGCGGCTGCGACCGGCGATAGACCGGCCGGGGACACGGGAACGCGACCGGCGACGATGACGGCGTGGTTAACGCGTAACCAGTGTGTTACGCTTCTGTCCGTGGATGAGGTGGCAGGCGCGATCGCCGACCCGGTGCGCAGGGAGATCCTGGTCATGCTGCGCGAAGGACGGATGTCGGCCGGTCAGATCGCCGGGCGCTTCCAGATCAGCAGACCCGCCGTGAGCCGCCACCTGCGCGTGCTCAGGGAAGGCGGGCTGGTCCACGACGAGCTCGTCGGCAGGCAGCGCCTCTACGAGCTCGACACCGGGCGGCTCCACGAGCTGGCCGGGTGGCTCGATCAGTTCTTCGCCGGGCGGCCCGCCTGGGAAGGACGCCTGGACGCGCTGGAGACCGAGGTTTACCGAACCCGCCGCGAACACCGCACGAGCGGCGCGGCAGAAGAGGTCAAGGAGGACACCGCATGACACCCCGCCCCACCGCGCGACTCCTGCGCAAGGACGCCGAGAACGATCTCGTGCTCATCCGTACCTTCCGCGCGCCCATCGAGGACGTGTGGGCCAGCGTCACCGAGTCCGAGCGCACCGCCCGCTGGTTCGGGCCGTGGGAAGGCGACCCGGGGCCCGGCCGGACGATCAAGGTCCAGATGGCGTACGAGGACCAGTCCCCGTGGATGGACCTGCGCATCGACGCCTGCGAGCCGCCGGAGCGCCTGACGGTCTCGGCCACCGACGAGCACGGCGAGTGGCGGATCGACCTGCTGCTGTCGGAGAGCGGCGGCACCACGCGGCTGGAGTTCGTGCAGCACTTCGACAGCCTCGACGGCATCGGCGACGTCGGTCCCGGCTGGGAGTACTACCTCGACATGCTCGTGGCCGCCCGCGAAGGATCGCCCCAGCCGGATTTCGACGACTACTACCCCGCGATGAAGCCGTACTTCGAGGCGCTGCGCGACTGAGGGACGGCCCCGCCCGCGCAGGGGAGCGGGCGGGGCCGGTGGCTCAGAAGTCGTCAGGAGTACGGACCCGCTCGCGGATCCACACCCCGGCCTCCTTGAGCCGGCTCGTTCCGGTGAACGGGCCGTTCGGGCAGGTGCCGCCGGTGAAGACGGCGCCGGACAGGCCGTCGTCGGAGTAGTTCCAGTTGACCCAGCTGATCTTCTTCTGGGCCATCAGGTCGAGGTACTGCTGCGACATCCCGAAGTTGTTGCCACCGCCGCCCGAGGCGGTCTGCGTGCCGAACTCGGTGACGAACATCGGGATCCGGTCGGCCGCGCGGGACAGCGTGTTGAGGTAGTTGCTCCCGTGCGAGGCGGCGTAGAAGTGGAAGGTGTACATGATGTTGGTCGCGTTGACCGGGTTGCCGGTCACCTCGGTCTCACTGGCGCCGTCGGAGACGCCGAGCGAGGACCAGGCGCGGGTGCCGACGAGGATGGGCGTGTCGGCGTCGATGGCGCGGATCACCGGGATCAGCTGCTCGGCGTAGCTCTTGACGGTCGACCAGGAGACGCCGTTGGGCTCGTTGGCGATCTCGTAGAAGAGGTTCTTCTTGTTGTTGTGCCGCTGGGCGATCTCGGTGAAGAACGTCTTGGCCCTGGACAGGTTGTACATCGGGTCGCCGGGCGTGAGCATGTGCCAGTCGACGATGGCGTACATGCCGCGCGCCGTGGCCTGCTCGATGAGGTTGTGCACCCGGTCGGTGAACAGGCGCGGGTTGGTCTCGTAGCCGTCCTCCTGGATGTACATCGAGATCCGCAGGACGTCGGCCTTCCAGTCGGTGGCCAGGGCGTCGAGCGAGGCGGTGTTGAGGCACTGGGAGTACCACTGCAGGCCGTGCGAGCTCATGCCGCGCAGCTGGATCTGCTTGCCGTTCTCGTTGCAGAGCTTGACCCCGCAGACCCTGAGCCGGCCGTTGGCCTCGACCGGGGTGCCGCCGCCGGTGGGCGGCTGCGTGGTGGCGGTGACCGTGTTGCTCGCGGGGGAGGTGTTCCCGGCGGCGTCGCGGGCTCTGACGGTGTAGGTGTAGCTCGTGCTCGCGGCCAGGCCGGTGTCGGTGAAGGTCGTTCCGGTGACGGTGTTGACCAGGGTGCCGCCCCGGTAGACGTCGTAGCCGGTGACGCCGGCGTTGTCGGTCGAGGCGTTCCAGGCCAGCGACACCGAGCTCGCGGTGGTGGCGGTGGAGCGCAGGTTGCCGGGCGTGCTCGGCGGGGTGGTGTCGCCGCCGCTTCCGGCGGTGCCGTAGACCTGCAGCTCGAACAGGGAGTAGCCGTAGGCGGTGCCGCGCTGGGTGCCGTGGACGCGGACGAAGCGCCCGCTGCCGGTCACGGCGACGTCGTCGGTGCCGCCGTCGCCGGTCGTGGTGCTGTGGACGTCGGTCCAGCTCGTGCCGTTCGCGGAGGTCTGGATCTTGTACGCCTTGCCGTAGGCCGCCTCCCAGGTCAGCTTGACGCGGGAAACGGTGGCGTTGGCGCCGAGGTCGGCCTGGATCCACTGCGGGTCCACGCCCTCCTCGGAGGCCCAGCGGGTGCCGGTGGTGTCACCGTCCACGGCCTTGGCCGCCTCGAACCCGGCGCCTTCGACGGACGAGGCGGTGGCGGGCCTGCCCTGGGAGAGCAGGGTCTCGGTGCCGCCGCCCTGCTGGGTGGTGGCGGTGACCGGGGCGCTCGCGGGGGAGGTGTTGCCCGCGGCGTCGCGGGCCTTGACGGTGTAGGTGTAGGCGGTGGCCGGGGTCAGGCCGGTGTCGGTGAAGGTGGTTCCGGTGACGGTGTTGACCAGGGTGCCGCCCCGGTGGACCTCGTAGCCGGTGACGCCGGCGTTGTCGGTCGAGGCGTTCCAGGCCAGCGACACCGAGCTCGCGGTGGTGGCGGTGGAGCGCAGGTTGCCGGGCGTGCTCGGTGGTGTGGTGTCGCCGCCGGAGGAGGTCTGCACCTCGAACTCCCAGAGGGAGTAGCCGTAGGCGGTGCCGCGCTGCGTGCCGTACATGCGGATATAGCGCCCGCTGCCCGACAGGGTCAGCTGGTCCGTGCCGCCGTCGCCGGTGGTGGTGGAGTAGACGTCGGTCCAGGACGTGCCGTCGGGCGAGGTCTGGATTTTGTAGGACTTGGCGTAGGCCGCCTCCCAGGTGAGCGTGACCCCGCTGATCGTGCCGGCGGCGCCCAGGTCGAGCCGGATCCACTGCGGGTCCACGCCCTCCTCCGAGGCCCAGCGCGTGGCGCCGTCGCCGTCGGCGGCCTGGGACGCCTCGAAGCCGGAGCCTTCCGTCGAGGACGCGGTCGCCGTCACGGCCACCGCCTGGGAGACCGGTGTGCTCAGGAGGGTGAGGGGGAGGGCCAGCACCGCGGCTAAGGCCGCGAGTGTTCGTGGTCTCATCTTGGCGTTCGTCTTTCTCTTCGGGGGGTTACGGCGTGACCGGGATGTTGGTCAGGCCGGTGCGGGCGTTGCTCACGGTGTTGGAGGCGTGGACGACGTTCGGGTTGCTCGCGCACTTGGAGGTGGAGGAGACGTAGATGGCGTACTTGCCGGTTCCGCCCAGGTCGGAGCGGTTGCCGCGCCAGACGTTCCCGCAGCCGTTGGCGAACGACGGTGACGTGGACGGGTTGTGTGTCTCGTAGCCGTTGGCGAAGGTGCCGGGCGCGGAGAACGTGCCGGTGTTGTTCTCGATCACGTAGCCGACGCCCTTCGCGTCGACCCAGGAGTCGCCGGAGTTCTGGCCGGAGATGCCGGTGCCGTTGAAGGAGTTGCCGCGGATCACGCCGCCGGTGGTGCCTTCCTTGATGTCGATGTGCTCGGCGGCGATGCCGGGCCCGAAGTCGTTGTCGAGCACCTTGACCCGGTCGGAGCGGTCGACGCCGCCGGAGTTTCCGTGGCAGCTCCAGTTGGAACCGGCCGAGCCGATGTAGACGCCCTCGCCGTAGCCGGGCTGAACCAGCCCGGCGTGGCTGATCGTGGAGTTCTGGATCACGCCGTCGGCGGAGGAGCGCCGGAAGTGCACGCCTTCCTCGTCGGTGTGGTGCACGTGGACGCCGTCGATGGTCACGTGGTGGGAGTCGTCGAGGACGATGCCCTTCTTGGAGTCCTTGACGGTGAAGCCGGTCAGCTTCCAGTACGGCGCGCCGGACAACCACAGCCCGTACCCGGAGTCCCATCCGCCGCCGGGGGCGGGGCACGACGGGGCGGTCCCCGACGGGCCGTCGTTGACCAGGACGGCTCCGGCCGGGCCGGTCAGCGTGATGGGGGCGGAGGCGGTCCCGGCCCTCTGGGTGAGGAACGCCCCCCGGTACTCGCCCGCCGCGAGGCGGATCGTCTGGCCGGGCTGGGCGCCGGCCAGGGCGCTGATCAGCTGGGCCGCGGTGGAGACGTCCACGATCGAGCCGCCGCCGAGCTGGGTGGTGGCGGTGACCGCGTTGCTCGCGGGGGAGGTGTTGCCGGCGGTGTCGCGGGCCTTGACGGTGTAGGTGTAGGCGGTTGACGGGGTCAGGCCGGTGTCGGTGAAGGTCGTCCCGGTGACGGTGTTGACCAGGGTGCCGCCCCGGTAGACCTCATAGCCGGTGACGCCGACGTTGTCGGTGGCGGCGTTCCAGGCCAGTGACACCGTGTTCGAGGTGGTGCCGGTGGAGCGCAGGCCTGACGGGGTGCTCGGCGGGGTGGTGTCGTCGCCACCGCCCGTGAAGGAGCCGTAGACCTCGAACTCCCAGAGGGAGTAGCCGTAGGTGGTGCCGCGCGCCGCGCCGTACATGCGGATGTAGCGTCCGCCGCCCGACAGCGTCACCTCGTCGATGCCGCCGTCTCCGGTGGTGGTGGAGTAGACGTCGGTCCAGGTAGAGCCGTTGGGCGAAGTCTGGATTTTGTACGACTTGCCGTAGGCGGCTTCCCAGTTCAGCTTCACGCGGGAGATGTCGGCCGTGGCCCCGAGGTCGATGGTGATCCACTCGGGGTCGTTGCCTTCGGCGCTGGCCCAGCGGGTGCTCGTGCCGCCGTCCACGGCCTTGGCCGCCTCGAATCCGGCGCCTTCGACGGACGAGGCGGTGGCGGGCCTGCCCTGGGAGAGCAGGGTCTCGGTGCCGCCGCCCTGCTGGGTGGTGGCGGTGACCGTGTTGCTCGCGGGGGAGGTGTTCCCGGCGGCGTCGCGGGCTCTGACGGTGTAGGTGTAGCTCGTGCTCGCGGTCAGGCCGGTGTCGGTGAAGGTGATTCCGGTGACGGTGTTGACCAGGGTGCCGCCCCGGTAGACGTCGTAGCCGCTGACCCCGATGTTGTCGGTGGCGGCGTCCCACGTCAGGGAGGCGCTGGTGGAAGTGGTGGCGGTGGAGCGGAGGTTGCCGGGCGCGCTCGGCGGGGTGGTGTCCTCGCCGCCGCTTTGGCCCTTCAGGAAGAGCGAGCCCGAGGCGTCGGTCCGCGAGGCGTTGACGCCCGAACCCGTGAAGTCGGCGCTCTCGTTGCCCGCCCAGTCGGCGATCGTGGTCCCGTTGACCGCCAGGTGCTGGAACTTCGCCGCGTCACTGGCCGAGCTGCCGAACTGGTAGAGCCGCTGCCGGTCCGGATAGTAGCCCTGGTACGGCCCGCCCTCCGCCGTCTGCTTGCTCATCTCGTTGTTGTAGATCACGTTCTGCGGCCCGCTGGAGCCCGACCACTTGGCCGCCTTCGGCCCCGCCGCCCACCAGATGGGCCACCAGGTCGAGTTGTCGGGACCGCCGCCGCCCTCGTCGCCGCAGTTGGCGCGGCAGTTCTTCGAGGCGTGCTCGAACGGCACGCGCACCTTGTTGTTCTCGAACAGATTGCGCCGCTCCCAGCCGCCGTGCACGTTCAGGTCGGAGTCGAAGTCGTTGCCGATCGCCACGTTGTTCGACGCCGACCACTGGAAGGTGAAGTGCCGCAGGTCGCGCGAGGTGTTATAGGCGTACAGGGAGTCCCAGACGCGCGAGCCGCGGAAGTAGCCGTTGCCGCCCTTGCCCTTGTTCCACGAGCCGTCGAAGCTCGACTCCTGGACCTGGATGTTCTTGGCGCTCTCGGTGACGACCGCGTGGGAGCCGGTCATCTCGGTGCCGACCCGGCGGATCCAGACGTTGGCCGCCCACTTGAGCACGATGCCGTGCTGGGCGTACTCGGGCGCCATGTTCCCGTAGTTGAAGCGGGCGTCGGCCCGGTCGAGGTTGTACGTGCCGCCGCCCAGCTTGGGCATGCCGGCCATGTCCTGGGTGAGGGTCAGGTCCTCGATGCCGACGCCCTGCACGACCTTCAGCGGGGTGACCCGGCTCGGGTAGACGGTCCCGCCGATCGCGGAGGAGCCGTCGGAGGTGGAGTTCACCGGCAGGTCGTACTCCAGCGGCTTGTCGATCGTGAGGTTCCTGCCCGCGGCGTCCACGGCGGTGATCGTGAAGATCTGCTGGCGCATGTGCAGGTTCATGTACTTGGAGGTGTCGGTGACCGTCTGCAGCTGGTAGAACTTCACGCTGTTGGCGGCGCCGACCCACAGGTGCGCGCCGGCCTTGAAGCGGGCCATGTCCGCGTTGCTCGCCAGCCTGATCTGGGTCTCTCCGGTGACCGAGGCGGCGCGCAGCGGCACGCCGGCCGCCCAGTGCTGGTTGACGCTGCCCTCGAAGATGTCCTTGCGGTTGGCGGGGGCGGAGGAGTGGTCGCCGGCGTACTTGCTGTGGACCTCGCGGGTCTGCACGCGCAGCAGGCCGCGGCCCGGCCAGGTCCAGCCGCCCTTGCCGGCGCCGTGGGTGGCGCCGTCCTCGTCCCAGTCGCTGCCGTCCTCGGTGAGCGTGTCGTAGCGGGTGTTGGCGTCCGGGCGGAAGGACAGGACCGTCTGGCCCATGCCCGCGCCCTTGAGCACCAGGTAGTCGGCGTCCAGGCCGAGCTGCCTGGTGACCACGAACCGGCCGGCGGGCAGGGTGATCGACGACAGCTTCGTGTATCCGGCGCTCGGCGTGCACGTGGTCCTGATGGCGTCGATGGCCGCCTGCAGGCCCGTGGTGGCGTCGCTCCCGTCCGGGCGTACGCCGTACTGGCCGGCCAGTTCCTGCGGGGTGACGTGGCAGGCCGCGTCCGGGTTCATGGCGCCGGGCCCCGGCAGGGCGGCGCCGCCGCGGAAGCCCGCCTTGCTCCAGTCGGGCAGGCCGGTGATGGGCGCCCGGCGGTTCGCGCTGGTCAGATCGGGGATGGCGACCGCGCCGGCGGCCTGCCCGGTCTGCGCGGCCTGCGCGGCCTGCGCGGTCTGCGCGGCCTGCGCGGGCAGTGCCGGCAGGGGTAGCGCGGCGAGGGCGAACAGGGCCGTTGCCGCGGCGAGACGGTGTCGTAAGGGGATCACACCTTGCATCAGTGGCTCCTGACAGAATCTCGGGGGGTGAGAAGTCCGGTCGCGCAACCGATAGTTAAGAAATATTCCTAACTATTGCGGAGCGTAGGAGGCCATGGCGGCAGATGCAAGCCCCAACTTTACTGAAAGTCAGCGCGCGCAGCTCTCCGCATTCACATATCTGAACAGCGGGTTTCCCTCCGAGAGGCTTGTCGAGAGTCAAGGTGCCCCCGAACTGGGGGTTAGGAAAATTTATTAACTAAAGAAATTTGAGCGGCGACTCGGATACGCTCTGAAGCCGTGAACCCCTCACAACCCGGGACTCCAAGCTTGATGCGGGCCATCAACGAGCGCATCGCGCTCAGGGTCCTGCTGGAGCGCGGCCCGCTGACGCGTCCCGAACTCGGCGAGTTCACCGGCCTGTCCAAACCGACCGCCTTCCAGCTCCTGGCCCGCCTTCAGGCCGCGGGCCTGGTGGTCAGCGACGGGATGCGCTCCGGCCTGGCCGGGCGCAACGCGGAGACGTACCGGATCAACCCGGCGGCCGCCCACGTGGCGGCCATCGGCGTCACCCCCGGCGCCATCGAGGTGCGGGTGGCCGACATCACCGGCGCCGCCGTGGGCGCGTTCGTGCTGCCCACCCCGGATCCGGCCGGCGGCCCGCCGGTCGAGCGGCTGCGCGCGGCGCTGGACGGCGCGGCCCCGCCGGGACCGCTGAGCAGGGTGGTCATCGGCGTGCGGGCCGCCGTCGACCCGGCCACCGGCCGCCTCGGCCACGTCGCGGAAGCGGACATGCCCGGCTGGCACCTGCCCGGCCTCGTGCCCACGCTCAGCGCGGCGCTCGGCGCCGAGGTGAGCGTGGAGAACGACGTCAACCTCGTCGCGCTGGCCGAACAGGCGAGGGGCGCCGCCGCCGGCTGCCCCGACTTCGTCCTGCTGTGGGCCGACGACGGCCTGGGCGCGGCGCTGGTGATCGGCGGCCGCCTGCACCGCGGCTTCTTCGGCGCCGCGGGGGAGATCTGCCACATGCCGATCTCCGGCACGGTGACCGCCCGCGACGGCGGGCGGCACGGCAGCCACGGATTCCAGTCGGTGGGCGGCGGCGGCGCGATCCGCGACCTGCTCGCCACCTACGGGATCGACCACCCGGACTTCCGGCAGTCCGTGCGCGCCGCCGTGGCCATCGCGGAGGAGTCCGGCCGTGCGGCCCAGGACGCGGCGGCGGGCCTGCGGCTCGTGGCCGGGCGGCTGGCCGTCGGTCTCGCCGCCATCGCCTCGGTGGTCGACCCCGGGCTGATCGTGCTGGCCGGGGGCGTCATGGAGGCGGGCGGCGAACGGCTGCGCGACCTCGTGGAGCGCGAGCTCCACGTCCTGCTCCCCACCCGGCCCGCGGTCCGCGGATCGGAGCTGGCCGGCAACCCCGTCCTCGCCGGCGCCATGGACCTCGCCCTGGCAACGGTCCGCGACGACCTCTTCGGCCGCTGACCGAGCAGGCTGGGCCGCTGCCCGGACAGGCTCGGCCGTTGACCGATCAGGCTTGGCCGACCCCACGAATCGGCCCGCCGCCGATGGTCGGAGCAGACGAACACCGCTGGTCACGCCGATCCTAAGCTCCTGCGCAGTGAACGCGGGAGGTACACCGATGACGAAACTGGATGAGATCGGCACGTGGCTGCGGGACCGGCTGCCGGATCTGCTCGCGGAGAGCCGGGTACCGGGAGCCGTGGTGGCGATCGGCCACGGCGAGCGGACCGTCGACGTCGCCGCGGGCGTGCTGAACACGGCCACCGGCGTCGAGGCCACGGCCGACTCCATCTTCCAGATCGGCTCGATCACCAAGGTGCTGACCGCGACGCTGGCCATGCAGCTCGTCGACGAGGGTGAGCTGGACCTCGACGCCCCTGTGCGCCGGTACCTGCCGGAGTTCCGGATCGCCGACGAACGGGCCGCCGCGCGCATCACCGTCCGGCAACTGCTGTCCCACGTCGCCGGGTTCGAGGGCGACATCTTCACCGACACCGGCAAGGGCGACGACTGCGTCGAGAAGTACGTGGACGTCCTGCGCGAGGTGCCCCAGCTGTTCGAACCCGGCGCGATGTTCTCCTACAACAACGCCGGCTTCTGCGTGCTGGGCCGGATCATCGAGGTCGTGCGCGGCGCCCCGTTCGACGCCTGCATGCGGGCCCACCTGTTCGCGCCCCTGGGCCTGACCCACGCGGCCGGCGATCCGTACGAGGCCATCCTCCACCGCGCCGCCGTGGGCCACATCGAACCGGCGCCGGGCGCCGCCCCTCAGCCGGCTCCGGTCTGGGCGCTGGCACGCTCCAACGCGCCCGCCGGGTCGATGCTGGCGATGCGCGCCCGCGACCTGCTGACCTTCGTCCGCATGCACCTCGACGGCGGCGTGGGCCCGGACGGCGCCCGGGTGCTGAGCCCGCGGAGCGTGGCGGCGATGCGGGTGCCCCAGATCACGCAGCCCGACATCGACCAGGGCGCCGCCTGGGGCCTCGGCTGGGAGCTGTTCGACCTGTCCGGCGACACGGTCTTCGGCCACGACGGCAACACCGTCGGCCAGTCGGCGTTCCTGCGCGTGGTGCCGGGGAAGGACGTGGCGCTGGCGCTCGTCACCAACGGCGGCTCGCCGAAGCGGGTGTTCCGCCAGATCGAGCGGCGCGTGCTGCGCGAGCTCGGCGGCGTCGAGCCGCCCGCGACGCCGATGCCCGACCCCGCGCTCGCGCCCGCGCCGGACGCCGCCCGCTACACCGGCACCTACGCCTCCAGCACCAGTGAGACCACGGTGAGCCAGGACGAGCAGGGCCGCCTGTGGCTGGAGCGCCTGCCCATCGGCGTCACCGCCGAGCTGGACGAGCTGCCGTACCGCACGGAGCTGGTGACCTGGCGTGGCGACACGCTCATCCCGGTCGAACCCGAGCACGGTGTACGCGCCCCGCTGGCCTTCCTGGGCGACGACGGCCGGGGCCACGCGGCGTACCTGCACACCGGCCGGGCCGACCGCCGCGTGACGCGCTGACCCTCACGACGATCAGTTCGTCGGAGCGGACCATTTCGACCATGAACATTCGATGACCGCGACAAACACCGCGAGGGGCTTCGCGTCCCACTATCGCAGGGTGGATTTGGAGAGCACTGCCGTGAGCACGGCCGATGGTTCCCGGAAGACGCGCGGCCCCGCCGGCGGCGATCGTGTGCTGACGATCGCCGACCTGTCGGTGGAGATCCGGCGCGGCGAGCGGGTCGTACGCCCCGTCTCGGGCGTCAACCTGGTGCTGAACCGCGGCGAGACCCTGGGCATCGTCGGCGAGACCGGGTCGGGCAAGTCCATGACCGGCCTCGCGGTCATGGGCATGCTGCCGGCCGGCGGCCGGGTGAGCGGAGGGTCGATCGACCTGGGCGGCGAGGAGCTCGTCGGCCTGTCCGCCGCGCGCTACCGGGCCATCCGCGGCAACGACGTCGCGATGGTGTTCCAGGACTCGATGACGGCGCTGAACCCGACCCGGCGCATCGGCGAGCAGGTCGCGGAACCGGTGCGCCTGCACCACGGCCTGTCGAAGCGCGCGGCGCGCGGGCGGGCCGAGGAGATGCTCGCCCTGGTCGGGCTGCCGCGCCCGGCGGAACGGCTGGACGACCACCCCCATCAGCTCTCCGGCGGCATGCGGCAACGCGTGATGATCGCGATGGCGCTGGTCTGCCAGCCCCGGGTCGTCATCGCCGACGAGCCGACCACCGCGCTCGACGTCACGATCCAGGCGGAGATCCTCGACCTCCTGGACGACCTCAAGTCCCGGCTGGGCATGTCGATGATCCTCATCACGCATGACATGGGGGTGATCGCCCGGCATGCCGACCGTGTCGGGGTGATGTACGGCGGGCGCGTCGCCGAGACCGGCCCGACCTCCACGCTCTTCACCAGGACGCGCCACCGCTACACGCACGCGCTGCTGTCCTCGATCCCGTCGCTCACCCACGACCGCGGCGAGGAGCTCTACAGCATCCCCGGAGCCCCGCCGGACCTGACCTCGGCCCGGCCGGGCTGCCCCTTCGCGCCCCGGTGCGACGCAGTGACCGGCCGGTGCCGGGAGGAGACCCCGGCCCTGACCCCGGAGGCGGACGGCCACGCCCACGCGTGCTGGCACCCGGCCGAGGACCGGGCGGTCAGGGCCCGCGCCCGGTTCGAGGCTCCGGCCCCGATCGGCTCCGCCCCCCGGCTGCGCGTCGTCGATCTCCGGCGGGAGTATCCAGCGGGCGGCGGGGGCCTGTTCGGCGGGCGCCGTACCGTGAAGGCGGTCTCCGGCGTGAGCTTCGACGTGGCGGCCGGCGAGACGTTCGGGCTGGTCGGCGAGTCGGGCTGTGGCAAGTCCTCCCTGGGCAGGATGCTCGTGGCCCTGGACCGGCCCACCTCCGGCGAGGTGATCTTCGACGGGGAGCCGGTCACCCGGATGAGCGCTCGGGCGCTCGGGCCGCGCCGTACCCAGCTGCAGATGATGTTCCAGGACTCCAACGCCTCCCTCGACCCGCGCATGCGCATCGGCACGATCCTGCGCGAACCGCTGGCGATCCAGGGCGGCGGCAGCGGCGCCCAGCGCACCGCCCGCGTGCGCGAGCTGCTGCGGGACGTGGGACTGCCGGCGAACGTCATGGAGCGCTACCCCTACGAGCTGTCCGGCGGCCAGCGCCAGCGCGTCGGCCTGGCCCGCGCGCTGGCGCTGGACCCGAAGGTGCTGGTGGCCGACGAGCCGGTCAGCGCGCTCGACGTCTCCATCCGCTCCCAGGTGCTCAACCTGATGCGCCGCGTCCAGATCGAGCGCGGGCTCAGCAGCGTGGTGATCTCCCACGACCTCGCGGTCGTGCGCTACCTGGCCGACCGGGTCGGCGTCATGTACCTCGGCAAGCTGGTCGAGACCGGCACCACCGAAGAGGTGTACGGCGCCGCCGCCCACCCCTACACCGCCGGGCTGCTCGCCGCGGTGCCCGAGGCGGACCCGCGCACGCGGGGCCGGGAGAACGGCGCGCGGGTGCACGGCGAACCGCCGAGCCCCGTCGACCCGCCCAGCGGCTGCCGTTTCCGCACCCGGTGCGCGCTGGCGACCGAGCTGTGCGCCGCGACGGAACCCCCGTTGAGCCCGGTCACCGGTACCCACCGGGTGGCCTGCCACCACCCCCTGCGCGGAGAGGACTCGCCCGCATGACCTGGTACGTGGTCCGACGCCTGGCGATCTCCCTGTTCGTCCTGCTCGGCATCTCCGCCGTCACCTTCTTCCTGCTGCACCTGGTGTCCGACAGCCCGGGGCGCGTGGTCCTGGGCCAGCGCGCCTCGCTGGAGGCGGTGGCGGACTTCAACCGTCAGCACGGCTTCGACCGGCCCGTGGTGGTGCAGTACGTCGGCTACCTCGGCCAGCTCCTGCACGGCGACCTGGGCCGGTCCTACAAGCTGAACGAGAACGTGGCGACGCTGCTGGGGCAGAACGCCGGGCGCAGCGCGATGCTCTCGCTGACCGGGCTGGTGCTGGCCCTGCTGATCGCGGTCCCGCTCGGCGTCCTGCAGGCGGTCAAGCGCAACAGCGTCGCCGACCGGGTCGCCACGACCGTGTCGTACGTGCTGTACGCGACGCCGTCGTTCCTGCTCGGGCTGGTCCTGATCGCCGTCTTCAGCCAGGCGCTGCCGATCTTCCCGGCCGAGGCGTCGCAGTCGCACTCGCCCTGGGTCGTCTTCACCGACCCGCGGGCCATGGCACTGCCCGTCATCACGCTCGCCGTCACCAGCGTCGCGGTCTTCGCCCAGTACCAGCGCTCCTCCGCCCTCGACCAGCTCGGCCAGGACTACATCAGGGTCGCGCGGGCCAAAGGGCTGCCGGAGCGGCTGATCCTGGTGCGCCACCTGCTGCGCAACGCCTGCCTGCCGCTGGTCATGCTGGTCGGCACGCTCGTCCCCACCCTCCTGGCGGGCAACCTGATCGTCGAGTCGCTGTTCAACTATCCCGGCCTTGGCCTGCTGTTCCTCAACAGCCTGCAGCGCGAGGACTATCCGGTGCTGCTGGCCTACACCCTCATCGGCGGCGTGCTGACCGTGGCCGGCAACTTCATCGCCGACATCGTGGTCGCGGCCGCCGACCGCCGAATCGAGCTGAGAAAATGACCACACTGGACGTGAGCGCCCCGCCGCGGCGGATCTCGGCGCTGCGCGGGCTGCGCCGGCACCCGCTCGGCCTCACCGGCGGGCTGCTCCTGGTGCTCATCGCCGCGTTCTGCTTCCTCGGGCCGCTGGTCTACCCGACGAACCAGACCGACGTGGACCTGATCAACGCGGCCCTGCCCCCGGGCCCGGGACACCCGCTCGGCACCGACACGAACGGGTTCGACGTGCTCGGCAGGCTGATGGCGGGCGGACAGGTGTCGCTGCAGATCGGGCTGCTCGCCGCGCTCTTCGCGACCACCATCGGCACCGTGTACGGCGCCGTGGCCGGGCTCGCCGGGGGAGTGGTCGACGGGTTCATGATGCGGCTGGTCGACGTCATGCTGTCGATCCCCTTCCTGTTCTTCGTGCTGATCCTTTCGGCCCGCTTCCACGCCAACGCCCTGTCGCTGAGCCTGGTCATCGGCGCGTTCTCCTGGCTCGTGTCCGCCCGGCTCGTCCGCGGCGAGGTGCTGACCCTGCGGGTGCGCGAGTTCGTGCTGGCCGCGCGGGTGATGGGGGCCTCGCGCCGGCGGATCATCTTCACCCACCTGATCCCGAACGCGCTCGGCGTGATCATCGTCAACATCACCTTCCAGGTCGCCGACGCCGTCCTCGTCGTCGCCGCCCTGGGATTCCTGGGCTTCGGCCTGACCTATCCCACCGCGGACTGGGGCAGCCAGCTGGCCAGCGGCGTCACCTACATCTCCGCCGACTACTGGTGGCTGATCTACCCGGTCGGCGGCTGCATCATCGTCACGGTGCTGGCGCTCAACCTGCTCGCCGACACGCTCCGCGACACCGTCGGGCGGCGGGCCGACTGAAGCCCCCGTCCGCCGCGATCTTCGATCCACTTCACCAGCAGGGAGCCATCCATGACCTATGTGTCCGGTAAGCGGCTGTCCGCGGCGCTCGCCGTGGCCGCGGTGCTCGCCACGGCGTGCACCGGCGGCGGGGGCGCGACGAAGGACGTCACCGGCGGCTACAGCGCCCAGCCGAAGCAGACGGGCACCCCCAAGGACGGCGGGACCGCCACGGTCGCGCTGACCCCGGGACTCAGCCCCAACTACATCTACCCCTACCCGCCGGCCGCCGCCAACGGGACCGTCGTCGCCCGCGGGCTGCTGTGGCGTTCCCTCTACCGACCCAGCGGGGAAGGCGACCAGATCGCCGACGCCGAGCTGAGCCTGGCCGAGCCGCCCGCCTACAGCCCGGACCGCAAGACCGTGACCATCAAGATGAAGGACTACAAGTGGTCCAACGGCACCCCGGTCACCGCCGATGACGTCGTCTTCTCCATGGCGCTGCTCAAGGCCGCGCTCGCGGAGAGCCCGGCCAACTGGAGCTTCTACACCCCCGGCCAGTTCCCCGATGGAGTCACGGCGGAGGCGGCCGCGCCGGACACGCTCACGCTCAGGCTGGAGACCGCGTACAACCCGTCGTACCTCCTGTCGATGCTCACGCTGCTGTACGTGATGCCGTCGGCGGAGTGGAACATCGCCCGCACCGGCGGCCCGCACCTGGATTACAAGCAGCCGAAACACGCGAAGGCGATCTACAAGTACCTGACGAAGGAGTCGGAGTCGCAGTCCACCTTCGCCGGCAACCCGCTCTGGAAGGTGGTCAACGGGCCGTACCTGCTCAAGAGCTTCGACTCGACGACCGGCTCGTTCTCCCTGACGCCGAACACGGCCTACAGCGGTCCCGGGGAGTCGCGGCTCGACCAGATCGACTTCAAGGCCTTCACCTCCGCCGCCGCGGTGCTCAACCAGTTCAAGGCCGGCAACCTGACCGTCGGCACGCTCGACTCCAGCTTCGTCACCCAGATCGCCGATCTGAAGGCCAAGGGGTACAACGTCTACGGCGCCCCCGCTCCCGCCCGCCTCGACTCGCTGGTCATCAACTTCAAGAACACCGTCAACAACTTCGACAAGATCATCACGCAGAGGTACGCCCGCCAGGCCCTCCAGCGCCTGATCGACCAGCAGGGCTACATCACCAGCAGGGGCGTCTACAACGGCGCCGGTTCCCCGAACTACAGCACGGCCGGGCACGGCTCGCCCTACCCGCCCGCGTTCGGCGACCGGCCGCCCTACCCCTACGACCCCGCCGCCGCCGGGAAGCTGCTCACCGACAACGGCTGGAAGGTGACGCCGAACGGCTCCACCACCTGCGAACGCCCCGGCACCGGCCCCGGCCAGTGCGGCGCCGGCATCCCGCGCGGACAGACGATCAGCTTCACCCTGGCCTCCGCCAACGCCCCGGCCTTCGTCGGCGCCCGCGACGTCGCCTTCGCCTCGGCGGCCAAGAAGCTCGGCATCGACGTCAAGATCGTGACCAAGTCGCTCAACTACATGTACGCCAACTACGGCAACACCTACGCCCCCGCCACCAAGAACGAGTGGGCGATGCAGGACTACGGGCCGCTCTACCTGGCGGCCGGCTACCCGAGCAGCAACACGGTGCTCAACACGGAGGGCAGCTTCAACCTGGGCAGCTACCGCAACGCCGCGATCGACAAGCTGATCAACGCCTCCACGTTCGGCTCGGACGAGAAGTCGCTGTCGGCCGAGGTGAACGGCCTGGCCGAGGACCTGCCCGTGCTCTTCCTGCCGACCCCGCACACGCTCGTCGTGTGGAAGAACACGTTGTCCGGCCCGCAGTCGTCGTTCAACGCCCTGATCAGCTTCCTCTACACCCCGGAGCTGTGGTACTTCCACGACGCGGCCGGCACCCGCCCATGATGATCGACCCCGGCGACGCCGCGTCGGTGCGTGAACTGGCCGGCGACGCGAGGGTGGTCGCCATCGGCGAGGGGGCGCACAACATCACCGAGTTCTACGAGCTCAAGGACCGGCTGTTCCGCACCCTCGCCGAGGAGCTCGGCTTCTCCGCCTTCGTGATGGAGTCCGGCTTCGCCGAGGGCCTGGCCGTCGACGCCTGGATCCACGGCGGCCCCGGCCGGGCCGAGGACGTCGCCCGCGACGGCATCACCTACCGGTTCGGCGAATGCGAGCCGATGCGCGGGCAACTGCGCTGGATGCGCGCGCGCAACTCCGGAGGCCCGGCCCGGGTGAGCTTCTACGGGATGGACCTGCCCGGCTCCTCCACCTCACCCGGCCCCGCCGTACGCGCGATCCTCGACCGGATCCCGGGCCGCCCCGGCGACCGGGAGCTCGTTCAGCTGAGCGACCTGGGCGGCCGCACCGAGGCGGCGCTCGGCTACGCGGCCATGTCCGAGGCGGGACGGGCCCGGCTGCTCGGCGGCCTGCGCGAGCTGCGGGAGCGTGCCGCCGCCGACGGCGACGAGGTCGCTCGCCGGTGCGCCGCCTCGCTCCACGCGTTCGCCGCCGAGCTGGATCCGCCCGCGGCCGGGCCGTACCCGCGCGAGGTGTTCATGGCCGAGACCGTGCGCTGGATCCTGGAGCGGGAGGAACGCGTCGTGGTGAGCGCGCACAACGCGCACGTGCGGCGCACGCCGTTCCTGAACCGGCCGACGATGGGCGGCATGCTCGACGCCGCGCTCGGAGACGGGCTGGTCGTCGTCGGGATGACCTACGGCTCCGGCCCGGAGGTCCGGTTCGCGCAGCGCTCGCCGCGGCCGTTCGACTGCGACGTCTTCCTGGAGGCCCGGGTCGCGCCGCCGAACTCCGTCGAGGCGCGGCTGGACCGCATCGGGCGGGCCGTCACCGCCGTCGACCTGCGCCGCGCGCCCACGACGTTCTTCGACGGCGTCGACGGCACGCTCGCCGGCGGCGGCCTCGACCTCGTCGAGGACTTCCCCGCCGCCTTCGACGCCCTCATCCACCTGCGCCGGGTCACCCGGATTCCCGGCGCGTTCGAGCGGCTGCGCGCCGAACTGGAGGCGACATGACCCTGCCCTACCCGCCCGCGCGCACCGTCGAGGTCTTCGAGGACGTCGCCGGCGTCCGCGCGCCCGACCCGTACCGCTGGCTGGAGGAGGAGACCCCCGAGGTGCGGCTCTGGCAGCGGCGCCAGGCCGAGCTGGCCACCGCGGTCGTCTACGACGGCCAGGACCCCGGCGACGTCCGGGCACTGGTCCTGGCCCACGACGCCGGGTCCCGTCCGGCCCTGCCCAAGTACGCGGCCGGGCGGTGGTTTCGCGCGGTGGGCTCCTCGGTGGTCGTGTCCGGCGAGCCGCTCGGCCCCGGCCGCCCGCTGATCGAGCTGGCCGGGCTCGGCGACGCGGGCGACCCGGCCGTCCTGTCCTGGCTGGCGCCGTCACCCGACGGCCGCGTCCTGGCCCTGGGCGTCTGCGCCGACGGCAGCGAGCACAACACCATCCGCCTCGTCGAGGTGGACACGGGACGGCTGCTCGACGGCGCGCCGGAACAGGTCCTGCACAGCGCGTGGGCCGGCGGCGTCTCGTGGCTGCCCGACGGCAGCGGCTTCTACTTCTTCGCCCTCACCGGCTCGCCCCAGGACTTCCGGCAGGCGGTCTTCCTCCACCGCCACGGCAGGACCACCCTCGAACCCATCCCGGTCGGCGCGGGCTCCCGGGAGTACACGCTCGTCCAGATGGCGCCGGGCAGCCGGTGGGCCGTCGCCAGCCATCGCGTGGGCAGCCCGATCCCGGTCGCGGTCCGCGACCTGTCCCGGCCCGGCACCGTGTGGCGCCCCTTCGTCACCGCGTGCTCCGGGACCATCGCCGGCCACGTCGTCGGCGACCACTACATCGCGGTGACCGACGTCGGCGCCGCCCGCGGGCGCGTGGTCTCCATCCCGCTGGACGCTGACGACCCCGGCGACCCGGAGGGCTGGACCGAACTCGTCCCGGAGGGCGAGACGGTGCTGCGCTCCCTCCAGCCGGTCGGCGGGCGGCTCTACCTCAGCGAGTTCGACCGGACCTTCGCCAGGGTCCGCGTCCTCGACCACACGGGCGCCGTCACCGGTGAGGTCCCGCTCCCCGGGCGCGGCGCGCTCGCCGCCCCGTTCTTCGCGATGACCGCTCTGGCCGCCGGCCCGCCCGCCGACGACTTCGTCTTCGCCTTCTCCACGCTGACCAGCTCCTGGGGCGTCTACCGGCACCGTCCCGGCCGGGCGGGGCTGGAGACGCTGTCGGCCCCCGCGCTCACCCTGGACGCCTCGCTGGAGACGGGGCACGCCGTCGCCGCCGACGGGGTGGCGGTGCCGTACCACGTGGTGCGCCCGGCCGGGAGCGACCCCGCGCGTCCCGCGCCGGTCCTGATCTCCGCGTACGGCGCCGCCAACGTGCCCCTCCTGCCCCAGTACCAGCCCGACCTGGCCGCCTTCGTCGCCGCCGGCGGCGTCCTGGTCCAGGCGTACCTGCGCGGCGGCGGCGAGTTCGGCCGGGACTGGTATCTGGCCGCGCACCGGGAGAACAAGCACGTGCGCGACGCCGACCTCGTCGCGGTCGCCGAGCACCTCATCGCCGAGGGTGTCACGGATCCGGGGCGGCTCGCGCTGACCGGGGGGTCCGACGGCGGCCTCATGTGCGGGGTCGCCGTCACCACGCGGCCGGACCTGTGGCGGGCCGTCCTGCCGAGGGAGCCGCTGCTCGATCTCGTCGGCGGCACCCGTGACCCCTACCTCGACTTCGTCATCCGCAAGGCCTGGGCGGACCCGGACGACCCGGAGGAGGTGCGCCGGCTCCTGCGGCTGTCGCCGTACCAGCTGGCCGGTCCCGGTGACTTTCCCGCGGTCTACATCCAGGCGGGGGCGAACGACCCGCGGTGCCGGCCTTGGCACGCGCGCAAGTTCGCCGCCCGGATGCAGGCCGCCCAGCGGGGCGACGCGCCGATCCTGCTGCACGTCTTCGACAACGCGGGCCACGGCGCGGCGACCCCGCACGACGTCGCGCTGGCGCAGGACGCGGAGTGGCTGGCGTTCCTGATCGGCACGCTCGGCCTGCGGGGCCCGCTCAGCCGTCCGGGGCCGACCTGATCGACATCAGGCGCAGCTGCAGCATGGCCGACAGGCGCGCGCCCGGATCGGTGAGGTCGACGCGGCCCACCTCGGCCGCGCGCCGCAGCCGGTAGCGGAACGTGTTGGGGTGCACGTACATGGCCGACGAGGCCACCGCGACGTCGCCGAAGGCGTCCAGCCAGGCGCGCAGCGTCTCGACGAGGCTGGTCTGGTGCTCCTTGTCGTAGGCGGCCACGCGCGCGATCGTTCCGCTCGGCAGGTCGCCGCGCGGAACCAGGTCGGCCAGCTCCAGCAGCAGCGCCTCCACGTGGACGTCGTCCAGCCGGGCCACCTGCCGGCCGGCCAGGACCCCGGCGCGCAGGACGCGCAGCGCGCGTTCCGCCCCGGAGCGGGATCGGGCCAGCGCCGACGCGTCCAGGGCGAGCTGCCCCACCCCGACCAGCGGACGCAGGCGGGAGCCGACACGGGCCAGGAACTCCGTGGCGATCAGGGCGGCGCGTTCCTCGGCGTCCTGGCCGCTCTGCGGCAGCGGCAGGATGCCGTACGCGACATCGCCGATCAGCGCCGCGGCGGCGCGCGGGTGCACGGCCGACAGGTGCATGGAGAACGCGTCGGCCAGCCGCTTGCGCTCGGTGGCCAGCTGCGCGGGCAGCGGATGCGCCGCCGCCGGGGCGACGACCGTGAGCGCGAGGACGACCGCCGGCTCGTCCTTCAGCCCGAGGCGGCGCACCGCCTCCAGCGACCCCGGCGCGCTTTCCAGCGCGGTGCTCAGCAGCTCCGCCCGCAGCCGCCGCTCCCTGTCCTCGTCCGCCCGCTGCCACACCATGTGCATCGCGACCAGCTTGGACGCCTCGAAGAGCGCCTCGCTGCGCTCCTCGTTCAGCGCTTCCGGCGCGACCACCCAGATCGTGCCGAGGATCTCGTCCCCGGCGCGTACCGCGATGGCCGCCCGCGGCAGCTCGCCGCTCTCGGGCAGCGGCGCCACGAAGACGGGTCTGCCGCTGCGGTAGAGCGCCTGGAACACCCCGCGCTCTTCGAGGATCTGGGTGTAGTGACGGGGGACCTGACGGCCGAGGATCGTCCGGACCCGCGACGGGTCGGCCTCCTCCTGCCGGCTGGAGAAGGCCAGCAGGCGTGAGTTGCGGTCCTCGATGGTGACGGGCGCGTCGAGCAGCGCCGCGATGGCGTTGGCGACCGCGAAGAGATCACCCGACCGGACCCGGCCGAGCGCGAACGCGTCGGCGTCGTCCAGGCCGCCGTCCGCGGTCAGCGTCCGCAGCATCCCGGTCAGGTGCGTCCACGACGCGCCGCGCGCGAACGCCAGCACCGCGACCCCCGACTCGCGCGCCGCCGCGACCAGCTCCTCGTCCGGTACGACGGGTGCGCGCACCACGAGCCCGGCGGCCCCCCGCTTGCCCACCTGGGTGACGACCCGCGCGATCTCGGCGGGATCGTGCAGGCCGACGCCCAGCACGAGCGCGTTGCCCGGCAGCTCCGGCTCGTCGAGCGGGTCGTGGATGACCACGCCGCCGACGTCGCGGGCCGGCTCGACGTCGCCGCAGACGACGTCGAGCAGCGTGGAGCCGAGTTCCTCCAGCACACGGGCGAGGCCGGCTCGCGGAAGGCCGCTCATGGGGTCGAGCACACGGTTGAAGCTAGCTCAGCGCGGGTGCGGGGTCGTTGGGTCGCCATGACGAAATGATGCCATCCCGTTCGTCCGGCGGGACAACCGTCATGGCGCGCTTACGGGCACCCAGCTCGTCGCGACCGTGACCGCGTCCAGCACGTCGGGGATCGGGCTGATGCCGAGCCCCGGCCCCGCCGGCACCTCGAGGTGCCCGTCCACCAGGCGGAACGGCGGCGTGATGTCGGTGCGGTAGTAGCGATCCGAGGCCGAGGTGTCGCCGGGCAGCAGGAACCCGGGCAGCGCGGCCAGCGCGACGTTGGCGGCGCGGCCCAGCCCGGTCTCCAGCATGCCGCCGCACCACACGGGCACGTCGTTGGCCGCGCACACGTCGTGGATCCGCCGGGCCTCCAGGTAGCCGCCCACGCGGCCCGGCTTGATGTTCACGATCCGGCACGCCCCGAGCGCGATCGCGTCGGCGGCGGCCCGCGCCGAGACGATCGACTCGTCCAGGCAGATCGGCGTCGTGATCCGCTTGGCCAGCTCCGCGTGCCCGATGAGGTCGTCCTCGTCCAGCGGCTGCTCCATCAGCAGCAGGCCGAACGGGTCGAGCCCGGCCAGGTGCCCGGCGTCGCCGCGCCGGTAGGCGGTGTTGGCGTCGACCTGCAGCAGGATGTCACCGAACCGCTCGCGCACGGCACGGACCGGCTCGACGTCCCAGCCGGGTTCGATCTTGAGCTTGATCCGCACGTAGCCCGCCTCCAGATAGCCGGCGACCGTGTCCAGCAGCTCGGGGATCGACTCGGTGATCCCCACGGACACCCCGCACGGCACCGCCGTGCGCACGGCGCCGAGCGCCTGGCCGAAGGAGACGCCGCGGGCGCGCAGCTCCGCGTCCAGGATCGCCGTCTCCAGCGCGGCCTTGGCCATCCGGTGGCCCTTGAACGCGGCCAGCGCCGGGGCGACCCGGTGCGCGTCCAGCTCCGCCACCCCGGCCAGCGCCGGGACCAGGTGACGGGTCAGCACGTCGGCGGCGGCGTGCGTGTACTCCGGCGAGTACAGCGGCGCCGTGCCCGCGCCGCATTCGCCCCACCCCTCGGCCTCGTCGGTGACGGCGCGCAGCACCAGCGCCTCGCGTACGGTCTCCGTGCCGAACGACGTCCTGAACGGTGACACGAGCGGCACCTGAATGGTGCGGATCTCGACTCCGGTGAGTTTCACGGCTTCTCCTGCCTGTCGACGATGTACCAGCCGGCGCGGTCGAACCCGCGTACCCGCGCGCCCTCGGCGAGCAGCCCGCCCAGGACCTCGCGCAGCGCCTTGCGCCACTCGGCGGCGCGGGCCGGATCCTTCTCGCGCATGGTCTCGATGTCGGCGGGGACGCCGACGAGCACGGTGGGGGCGTCGGCGCGGCCGCTCAGCGGCCCGCCGGAGGGGGCGACGCCCAGCGCGACGCCCATGTGCGCGGCCGTCACCCCGACCGGCCGGGGCCGGCCGGCGCAGGCCGCCTCGACCTCGGGCGACTCCAGCCGCCACCGGACCAGGACGCGGTCGGTGTCGTCGCTGCGGTTGATGTCGTCGTCCATCGGGCCGTAGAAGTTCGGCAGGTACTCGGCCGGATCGGCGGCCAGCTTGGTGATGTTGAAGTAGGCGTTGCGCCGGATCAGCGGGTCGTAGGTCCAGGCGACCTCGCCGACCCCGCGCGGCATCGCCCAGGCGCGCTGGTGCAGCTTCAGCGCGAAACCGACGTTGCGTCCCTGCGTGCGGGCCAGGACTCCGGCGATGTGACTGTGCAGGGTGGCGCGGGCGGGCGGGGAGAAGAAGCCGAAGCAGGCGCCGACCATCTCGCCCCCGTCGAAGGCGCCGCTCACGTAGCTGCCCGCCTTCCACATCGCGCGCAGCAGGTCGGCCGTCACCGGAGGGTTGTTCTCGCCGGTGCGCCAGATGCGCTCGTACAGGCGGCGGACGGCCTCAAGCTCGCCGACGCTGTCCAGGGGGCGGATGTCGACGCCCGCGCCGCGCGCGGCCGCCTCGGCCGCCGCGCGGGCGGCCTCGGCGGCCGGGGACTCGCGACGGTCGCTGATGAGATCGGTCACGACGGCCATGGTCGCAACCGATCGGGTCCCGTAGATGGTCGGCGAGGACATCAGGTCGGGGCCCGGTTCGTCCGGGCGGACAACCGGCCGACGTCATCGCCCGGAGGCTAGGACCAGACGCGCCTCGCGTAGTCCTCGAACGAGGCCGCCTCGCGGCCGAGTACCTGCCGGACCCCGTCGGCGGGCTCGGCCACGTGTCCTTCGCGCATGTAGGCGAACATGGCCAGGACCCCGTCGGCGTCCTCCTCGCCCCAGCCCTCGGCCACCAGTTGCGCCCGGTACGCCTCCGGCGTCACCTCCTCGTACCGGATGGAGCGTCCCGAGGCCCGCGCGATGATCGCGACCGCCTCCTCGAAGGTCAGCCCGCGCGGCCCCGACAGCTCATAGGTACGCCCGGAGTGCCCGTCGCCGGTCAGCACCTCGGCGGCCACCTCGGCGATGTCCTCGACGTCGACGAACGGCTCCGGTGTCCGCCCGAGAGGCAGCGTGAGCAGCCCGGCCATCACGCCGTCGCGCCACACGAACTCGTCGAAGTTCTGGTTGAAGTTGTTGGCCCGGAGCACCGTCCACTCCGCGCCGGAGTCGCGCGCCGCCTCCTCGGCGTCCAGCATGCTCCGGGAGAAGGCCGCATCGAGCTTGTCGGCGCCACGGCCCGACAGCACCACGTACTTCCTGACGTCCGCCGCCCGCTGCACGAACTCGTGGACCGGGCCGGGGCCGTCGGGGGCCACCAGGTAGACGGCGTGGGCCCCGCGCAGCGTCTCGTCCCACGTGCCGGGGTCGGACCAGTCGAACCGGACCTGGCTGGAGCGGGACGCCGGCCGTACGTTCTCGCCCGCCGCCCGCAACCGTCGCACCAGCCGGCGGCCGGTCTTGCCGCTCGCGCCCAGAATCAGAATCTCACTCATGGGTCCAGCCAACCGGTGACGGCGTGGTCCGGACATGGGTGAGCGTACGGGGGAGTTGTCCGATCGTCCGGATATCGTGGCACGGTGGACCCGCTGGATGATCTGCTCAGAGGTGTGCGCGGCCAGGGAGCCGTGTTCGACGCGTCGGTGCTGTCGCCGCCCTGCACGGCGCGGATCGGCACGGGCGCGCCGCTGACGCTGTGCTGCCCGCTGCGCGGCGAGGGCTGGCTGGTCAGGGGCGAGCAGGCCCATCGGGTACGCGCCGGTGAAGCGGCCGTCGTGACCGGCCCCGAGCCGTTCGTGTTCGCCGACAGCCCGGAGCGCGGCCCGGCCGCCGGCACCGGGCCGGGCGAGCGGACCGTGCTCCTGACCGGCTCCTACGAGATCGGCGGCGAGGTCGCACGCCGCCTGGTCCGGGTGCTGCCGCCGATGCTGGTGGTCTCCGACGAGCACGGCTGCTCCACCATGGCCGAGTACCTGGAGTTCCAGCTCCTGAGCGGGCGCCCCGGCCATCAGCTCGTGCTGGACCGGCTGCTCGACTGGCTGCTGGTGTGCACGCTGCGCGAGTGGTTCGCCCGGCCGGAGGCGGTCGTGCCCGGCTGGTACGCGGCGCTGGGCGACGACGTGGTCGGACCCGCGCTGCGCGCCATCCACGGCTCGCCCGCCGAGCCCTGGACCCTCGCCTCCCTGGCGGAGGCGGCGTCGGTCTCCCGTACCACGCTGGCGAAACGGTTCACGGAGCTGGTGGGGGAGCCGCCGCTGGCGTACCTGACGGGCTGGCGGATGGCGCTGGCCGCCGACATGCTCACCGAACCCGCCGCGACCGTCGCCTCGGTGGCCCGCAAGGTCGGCTACGCCGACGCGTTCGGCTTCAGCGCGGCGTTCAAGCGGGTCCTCGGCAAGAGCCCCACCGCCTACCGCACCGCCGCCGCCGGCTGACGGGCGCGCGATTCGCGTAGATTGGGGCGGTGATCGACGGGGTGCGGAGCCGGCCTTGGCTCGGCGACCTCGCCCTCGCGGCGGTGGTCCTGGCGGCCGAGCTGCCCGGGGCGGGCTCCGTCAAGAGCCTGCTGATCACGCTGGCCTGCGCCGGGCTCGTCGCGCTGGGCAGGCGGCACCCGGTTCCCGTGGTCGCGCTCGTGGGCGTGCTCTACCTGCTGGGGACCATGCCGCCCGGCTACGACACCCCGAACAGCGCCATGATCATCGCTCTGTTCCTGGCGGGCCGCCACGCGCCCGCCCCCGCCGCGGCGACCGTGGCGCTGGGCGCGGCGGCCGTCTCCGGGGTGCTCACCGCGGACTTCGTGCTGAGCCATCCGCTGACCGGCGTGACGATGACGCTGTTCCCGATGCTCCCGGCCACGGCCGGGCACGTCGCCGCCCTGCGCGCGGAGATGGCCCGCCGCGGCAGGGAGCAGGCGGCCGAGCGCGCCGTCCGCGAGGAACGCCGCCGCATCGCCCGCGAACTGCACGACGTCATCGCCCACCACGTCAGCGTGGTGAGCTTGTACATGGGCGCGGCCAGGCGGCTGATCCCCACCGACGGCGATCGCGCCCGGCAGGCCCTGCTCACCGGCGAGGACGCCGCCAGGCAGGCGATGACGGAGATGCGCCACCTGCTGGAGGTGCTGCGCACCGACGGCGAGAAGGCCGAGGGCCTCGCGAGCGTCGGCGCCGCCGGCCTGCCCGCGCTGGTCGGGGAGTCGGGCAACGCCGCCCTGGAGGTCACCGGCGAGGTGGTCACGCTGCCCGCGCCCGTGGACCACGCGGTCTACCGCATCGTCCAGGAGGCGCTGACCAACACCCGCAAGCACGCCGCCGGCGCCGCCTCCCGCGTACGGCTGGCGTACCTGCCCGGCCGGGTCGAGGTCGAGGTGAGCGACGACGGGCGTGGCGCGTCCGGCGGCCCCGGCCTGGGGCTCGGCCTGGCGGGCATGGCCGAGCGCGTCTCGCTGGTCGGGGGCGAGCTCAAGGCGGGTCCCGCACCGGCAGGAGGCTTCCTCGTGCGCGCCCGCATCCCCCTGCCGGAGCGGACATGATCAAAGTGCTGGTCGTCGACGACCAGGTCCTGGTCCGGGCGGGACTGCGGCTGCTGCTGGAGACCGGAACCGGCCTGCTGGTGGTGGGCGAGGCGGGCGACGGCCTGGAGGCCGTGCGGCGCGGCCACGAACTGCGTCCTGACGTGGTCCTCATGGACCTGCACATGCCCGGCATGGACGGCATCGCGGCCACCGAGCGCATCGTCGCCGAACTCCCCGGGACGAAGGTGCTCGCGCTGAGCACCTTCGACCTGGAGGAGCACGTCGTGACGGCGCTGCGCGCGGGCGCGTCCGGCTTCCTGCCCAAGGACGCCTCGCCGGAGGAGCTGATCGAGGGCATCAGGATCGTGCACAGAGGCGAGGCGGCGGTCGCGCCCCGGCTGCTCATCGGGCTGATCGGCACCTTCGTCCGCCCCGCCCGCCGCCGCGCGCCCGAGGTGCCGTCCGAGCTGTCCGCGCTGACCGAACGCGAGCGGCGGGTACTCGAACTCATCGCGCACGGCCTGTCCAACGGGCAGATCGCGCAGGAGACGAACCTGTCGCTGTCGACGGTGAAGAACCGGGTGAGCGAGCTGTTCGCCAAGCTCGGCGTCCGCGACCGCGCGCAGGCGGTGATCGCCGCCTACGAGGCCGGTCTGGTGAGGCCGGGGGAGGACCGCTGAACTCCCGCGGCGACCCGCTCGGGCGTCGGCTCCGTCAGGACGTCCACCAGTCGTCCGTCGCTGAGGAACAGCACCCGGTCGGCGTGCGCGGCGGCGGCCGGGTCGTGGGTGACCAGGACGACCGTCTGGCCCAGCGCGTCGACGACCTGCCGGAGCATGGCCAGGATCTCCTGCCCCGAGGCGGTGTCGAGATTGCCCGTCGGCTCGTCGGCGAAGACGACCTCGGGCCCGGCGGCCAGCGCGCGGCAGATGGCCACCCGCTGCTGCTGGCCGCCGGACAGCTCGTGCGGGCGCCGCCGTACGTGCTCGGCGATGCCGGTCCTGCCCACCAGCTCCCGCACCCAGTCCGGGTCGGGCCGCCGCCCCGCCAGGCGCAGCGGCAGCTCGATGTTCTCCAGCGCGCTCAGCGCCGGGAGCAGGTTGAACGACTGGAAGACGAAGCCGACCCGCTCGCGCCGCATGGAGGCGAGCTCGCGCTCCCGCAGCCCGGTAAGGTCGGCGCCGCCCACGCGCACGCTGCCCGACGTGGGGTGGACGAGCCCCGCCGCGCACTGCAGCAGCGTCGTCTTGCCCGACCCCGACTGCCCCATGACCGCGGTGAACGACCCCCGGGCGAAGCCGTAGGTGACGTCGTGGAGCGCGGTGACGGCCGAGGCCCCCGAGCCGTAGATCTTCCCGAGTCCGTTGAGAAGGACCGCGGGCTCACGCGTGATGGTCATCTCTGCCTACCTCTCGTTCTTCATGACCGCACGGACGACCAGGACCGAACCCGCCGACGCTCCCAGTAGGGCGCCGCCCGCCAGCGGGGCCAGCCACGCGAAGGGGATGAAGGACACCGGCGAGGCGGGCCCGCCTGAGCTCACCGCGTGCACGGCCGCCAGGGCGGCGACGGCGGCCAGCGACAACACCACCACGGGCAGCACGGTGAGCACGCTCTCCCACGCGGCCATCCCCATCACCTGACGACGGCGCATCCCCAGCCGCCGCATGGCCCCGAACTCCCGCCTGCGGTCCACGACCGCCAGGCACAGGCTGTTGACCGCCGCCACCAGGCAGAAGACCCCGATGAGCATCGAGACATAGGGCATGACGCGGTTGCGCTCGGCACTTTCGCGCGCCTTGCTCTCCACGTACTCCCGCCGGTCGTGGGAGACGACCGCCGCGGAGGAGACCTCCCGTCCGAGCGGCCCCCGCACATAGATCGCCGCGTACGGCTGCGCCTGCAGCGGGCCGGCCGAGGGCAGCAGCACCTGCCCGAGCTCGGTGGTGCCGGCGTAGACGGCCGCCACGGTGACGCTCGCATGGTCGAGAGTCCCCGGCAGCCGGATCCGGATCCGCGACCCGACGCCGGCGCCGTGCTTCGCGGCCAGTCCCTCGCTCATCGCGACCTGCCCGGCCTTCAGGCCGCCGAGCGGGCCGCCCCGCACCGGAAGGCTCAGCACCCGGGTGAGATCGCCGGTGACCAGAGAGGCGGTCATCGCGACCGGCGCCCGCCCCTCAGGAAGGACGGTGATGGGCAGCATCCGGACGCCCACCGCCCTATCGCCCAGGCCGCGGCGCAGGTCCTCGCCCACGGCGTTGCCGATCGGCGAGGGCGTGAGCACGTGGTCCGCGACGACCTCGGCCGTGGCCCGGTGGGCCGCGCGCCAGTCGTAGAAGAGCTGCGTGCCGATGATCACGCCGGCGAGAGTGATGCCCAGCGTGAGCGAGCCGACGGCCCCCGCGAAGCGGCGGTGGTTGAAGACCACGCCGGCCGTGGCCAGGAAGACGCCCGCGCGGCCGGCCCGCGCCGCCACCGGCCGCAGCAGCCGGCCGGTGAGCAGGATGAACCACGGGGCCACCAGCCCCACGCCGGTGACCAGCGCCACCACGATCGCGAACTGCGCGATCATCGGCCCCAGCGGCTCCGGCAGCGCGACCAGGTTCCCGAGCAGGACGACCGTGAGCGCCACGGCCAGCGCGAACATCGCCAGCCCCGTGACCAGCCGGCCACGGCCCAGCCGGGCGCCTTCGGCCGGGGCCTCGGCCAGCGCGTCGCCGGGGCGGATGCGCATGGCCCGCCGTACCGCCAGCATGCTCGCCACCAGCGCGACGGCCACGCCGAACAGGACCGTCCAGAGCGCGGGCAGCGGCGTGTGGCGCACCTCGAACGCGGCGTTCAGCACGCGGAACCCGCGCAGGCGGCCGGCCACCACCGGCGCGAGCAGCGCGCCCAGCGGCACCGCCACCGCGCCCGCGGCCAGGGCGAGCAGGACCGCCTCCGCGACCAGCATCACCCGCAGCTGACCGGGACGCGCGCCGACGGCCCGCAGCACCGCCAGTTCCCTGCCCCTGCGCCGCAGCGACAGCCCCATGACCGCCGACACCATGCCGACCGCGACCAGCCCGGTCATGTACACCAGGAACCACAGGGTGTTGAACCCCCCGCCGGAACTCGTGACGACGTTGCCCTCGGCCAGGCCGCGAGCGTCGCCGGTGGAGACCCGCATCGGATGCGCGGTCAGCCGGTTGTACGGCTCCAGCACCCGGCCGACCGCCCGCCCCAGCCGCTCCGGATCGACGCCGACGGCCGGGAAGACGCCGACGGCGTCGACGCCGTCACGCCGCCCGGCCAGCTCCGCCGCGTGATCGTCGGTGAAGAACAACGCCGACTGGTGGCGCCAGGCCCCCGCGGCCACCGCCACTCCGACCACCTCGTACGGCCGGAAGACCCCGGACACCGCCACCTCGACCCGCTCGCCCACGGCGGCCCCCGCCGCCCCGGCCAGCCGCGCGTCCATCACCACCTCGCCCGGCGCGCCCGGCGGCCGGCCGCGCTCGATCCGGAACGGCGTCAGCGCGGCGCTGCCCCACCCGTGCCCGGCCGGGCTCGGGTACTGGTCGCCCGGGACGCTCACCGTCGTCCCGCGCACGGCCAGCGGTGCGATGAACGTGAGGTCCGGCACGGTCCGCGCCACCTCGGGCAGCGCGCCGAGCGCGCGCACCAGGCCGGGCGGCAACGCCCCCGCGATGCCGCCGGCGCCGACCACGAGCGGGACCCCGGCGTAACGCTCGACCACGGGCCGTTGCCGCTCGGCCGAGTCGACCACGAACCACATCGCGCCGACCACGGTGGCGGCCAGGATGAGCGTGATCAGCGCGCCCAGCACGCTGCCCGGATGCCGGCGTACCGTCCGCCATGCCAGCCACAGCAAGAGAGCCTCCCTGAAAGGTGGTGCCTGTCCTTTCCAGGCTCCCGGCGGCAGGGGCGCGGATCCTCCGCATCCAGGCGGATCTTCGGCAGGTACCGGGGTACTTCGGCGAGGAGTACCCGGGTACCCCGTTGCGTGAGCCGCGCGGCGGAGTGTCGAATGAGATCACATCTGGGCGACCCCCTGGGAGAGGCAATGAGGCCGTTGGCCGCCGTGCTGGTAGTGGTCCTCGTCGCCGCGGGCTGTGCGTCACCGAGACGGGACAAGATCACGGTCGCGTGCGGGGCGAGCGAGCGGTGGTGCGCGATGATGGTCAAGCGGTTCGCCGACGCCACCGGCGTGGAGGCCGACTACGTGCGGCTGTCCAGCGGGGAGGCGCTGGAACGGATCAAGGGGGCCAGGGAGCGCCAGGAGTTCGACGTCTGGCACGGCGGCCCGGCTGACGCCTACGTGGCGGCCAAGGGGCAGGGGCTGCTGGAGCCGTACCGGTCGGAGGTGTCCGGGGAGATCCGGCCGGGCTGGGCCGACCGCGACGGCGCTTGGAGCGGGATCTACGCCGGGGTGCTGTCGTTCTGCAACAACACCAAGAAGCTGGCCGAGCGCGGCATGAAGCCGATCCGCTCCTGGGGCGAACTGCTGGACAAGAGGCTGCGCGGCGGCGGCGTCGCCATCGCCCATCCGGCCACCTCGGGCACCGCCTACACCGCGCTGTGGACCCAGGCGGAGCTGAACGGCCGCGACACCGGCGCGGCGCTCGGCTACATGCGCGGCCTCCACCAGAACGTGCTGCGGTACAACACCTCCGGCAGCGAGGCCGCCGTGCAGGCGGCCAAGGGGGAGGCGGCGGTCGGCGTCGTGTTCTCCCACGACTGCGTCGCCGCCCAGGAGCAGGGCTATCCGGACCTGGAGGTGACCTTCCCGCAGGAGGGAACCGGCTACGAGCTGGGCGGGCTGGCCGTCCTGGCCGGGGCGCACAATCCGGGCAGCGCGCGCACCTACGTCGACTGGGCGCTGAGCGGGGCCTCCCAGCGGCTCGGGCCGCTGGTGAAGTTCTACGCCCTGCCCACCAACACGCGGGTGCCGCCGCACTCCAAGGCGGCCGACCCGGCGACGGTCAAGCTGGTCCCCTACGACGTGGAGGCCGCCGGGCGGGCCAAGCAGGAGCTCGTCACCAGGTTCGGCGCGGAGGTCGCCGGGCCGCCCGCCTAGGAGCAGCCCTCGAACTGCGGCACCGAGACCACCGACAGGTCGATGCCCGACTTGCCGAACCACTTGTCCAGCAGCATGTGCGCCGTCCCGTCCTGGTACATGCGGGTGATGGCCCGGTTCAGCTCCTCGCAGCCGTCGACGTCGCCCTTGCGCACGCCGATCGAGGTGCGCTGCTCGTTGAACGTCGCGCCGACCAGGTGCAGGTCGACGCCCGGTTTGGTGAGCAGCCCCGCGAGGATCTGGCTGTTGGTGGAGATGGCGTCGATCCGGCCGTCCTTGATCATGTCGAGGCACACGTTGTAGTCGGGCGCCTCGACCGGCTCCGCCTCGACGCGGCGCTCGTCCACGATCCGCTGGGCGATGTTCGTGCCTTTCACCAAGCAGATCTTGCGGCCTTCGAGGTCGCGGACGTCGCGGATGACGCCCTTGTCGGCGGGCCGTACCGCGATGTCCTGGAAGTCGACGTGGTACGGCCCGGCGAAGTCGATCAGCTTCTTGCGCTCGGGCGTGACCGACATGTGGGCGAAGACCACGTCGGCCCGCCCGTCGGTGAGCACGTTGGTCTGGTCGCCGGCCTTGATCTCCAGCCATCGGATGCGCTTGCCCAGCCGGGAGATGAGGTCCTGGGCGACGTCGATGTTGAAGCCTTGATAGGCGCCGTCCGCCCCTTTGAAGCTGATCAGCGGCACGTCGGAGCGGATGGCGACGATCAGCTCGTCCTTGTCCACGAAGGTTTCCGGCCGGGCGGTGCCGCAGGCGGTGAGCATCAGGACGAGGCAGATCAGCAGTCTTCTCACCGGTACTCCCTCAGCCGGGGCCGGATGCCGGCCAGGATGAACAGGGCACCCGCGGCCAGCCCCGCCGGGATCCACCGCCACAGCGTCTCCAGAGCGCCGTCGCCGCTGTCGATGGCCCGCTCGAAGTCCGACTCGTGCCGCCGGACGAGTTCCTCCAGCACCTGGTCGTAGCCCTCGTAGGCCTGGGTGAGCTCGCCGTCCCAGAACTTGATCGCCGCCTCGCCCGACATGGTCCGCATCCGCGCGTCGGCCTGCTGGAAGCGCTGGTAGACGGCGAAGAGCCGGTCGCGGTCGCGCCCGGCCAGGCCGCCGAGCACCCCCTGGAAGCCGCGGTGCAGCTTGCTCTGGTAGTCGGGCAGGCTGGTCGACTCGACGGCGACGATCGTGCGCGCCTTGTCCAGGAAGGTGTGCTCGTAGGTGTCCTTGCGGAAGCGGTCGAGCAGGTAGCGGCTCTGGTCGCCGTGCATGCTCTTGCTGATCGCCCGCGTCCTGGTCAGGGTCAGCACCGAGTCGAACCCACGGGCCTTGGCCTCCTCCAGCGCCCGGCCCTGCTGGTTGAGCAGGGCCAGGCCGCTCACCAGGCCGGCCGCGGTGAGCACGGTGGCCACCACCAGGGCCGGGGCGAAGACCCGCCGGAACCTGCGGGTCAGGTACGCCTGCAACGCCAGCAGGCAGCCCAGCGCGAGCAGCCCGGTGACGATGACCGCGGTGCGGGCCAGCGAGGTGGCCGAGCGTTCGGCGTCGTGCGCGCGCCGCACGATCGTCCCGGTCTCCAGCGTCAGGTTGTAGGCCTGGGGGAGCAGTTCGCGGTGCATGAGGTCGGTGGCCCGCTGGTAGGCGGCGACCACGTCGTCGGGCGGCGCGCCCGCGGTGTGCCCGGACTGGGTGTCCAGCAGGCGGGCGTGGGCGGCCAGCCGTTCGTAGCGGCCCAGGCCCTCGATCAGCGACTCGACCGTGCGCTGCTCGGCGGGGTTGTCCAGGGCGAGCCGGTAGGCCTTGAGCAGGCTCTCGGAGATCTCCAGCCGCCGCTGGTCGTAGCCGGTCAGGTCGGCCTGCTGCTGCGGGCCGTACTCTCTGCCGAGCAGCAGGGTCTCGGCCACCAGCGCGTCCATCTCCGACATCTGCCGGTACAGGCCCGTGGTGGCGAGCACCTGGGGGCCGGCGTCGTGCCCGATGGTGCGCAGGCCCGTGCCGGTGCTCGCCGCCCCGGCCACGAACGCGCCCAGCAGCAGCGTCAGCGCCAGCAGGGCCAGCCCGGACAGCAGCCGCACCCGCCCGGAGACCGATCTTTCGCGCCGGGCCGGGGGCCTCGCCGTCACCGTCACCGTCATGGGCCGCTCCGGCGTGTGCGCACCGCGCCTCCCGACATCGACTTGTGCTCGAAGATCGAGCATGACCGCGAGCGCGACGGCTCCGCAAGGGCTGGGTACAACCTCGGGGGACGACGATCATCGACTGGAGATGGGGGCCGTGTATGCCGGACCGCCTCAGCGTCATCGAAAGGGAGTTACGCGCGCACCCGAAGGTGGCCGACTGCGCCGTCGTCAGGGACGGCACGACGCTGATCGCCTACGTCGTCGCGCCCGGCGGGACGCGGGGACGGGAGCTCGCCTCCTTCCTGCGCGGGCGGCTGCCGGAGCGGCAGGTGCCCGACCTGGTCGCGGTGGTGCCCGTGCTGCCACGCACGCCGGAGGGCGAGATCGAGCACGGGAGCCTGCCGCTGCCCGTGCGGGCCGGGCCGAACAGGAGCGGCGGCGGGAAGGCGGGCGGGTGGGGCGGTGACCCCGGAAGCATGGTGCCCGTCCGGGTGCTGGTCGCCGTGGCGGCGGGGATGGTGGCGTTCGCGCTGACGGACGTGTTCTGGCCGTACTCGACGGATCTGACCGGTGTGCCCCAGCCGTGGGCGGGGTTCTTCCGCGGGCTCTACGCCGCCGAGTACGTGTCGTTCGGGCTGGGCGTCATGTTCCTGGTGTCCGGCCGGTCGTTCCTGGCCCGGCTGGGCCGCCCGGCGTGGCTGACGACGCTCGCGCAGCTGGCGATCACCTGGCTGCTGGTCGCGTGGTGGCCGCAGGACAACTTCTACCGGCTCGCCGCCAAGACGGACTGGCCGCGCCAGGCCGCGCTGGTCTACGGGTTCAACATCACCCTCATGATCGCCGCGGCCGTGCTCGTCCTCTTCGTGGTCGTGCCGAGGCGGTGAAGATGGCGCCGAGTGCCTCGTTCGCGCCGCGCAGCGCGGCCTCCGCCTCGTCGAGGGCGCGGGCCGTGCGCGCGGCGATCGCCACGCCGAGGTACGGCTCCGCCTCCGCGGCCGCCGTCGGCACCGTGACCAGGAGCGTCGCCCCGAGCCCCCGGCACTCATCGGCCGCCCGCGCGACATGGGCGCGCAGCGCGGCCGGGGGCAGGCGGGCGCCGAGCGGCAGGTAGTCCAGGGTGCGCACGAAGTGGCGGCCGCCGTGGAGCCGGTCCAGCCGGGCCTGGACGCAGAACGCCGCCGCCGGGCCGGTGAGCCGCAGGTTGATCTCGGTCGGGGACAGGCGGCCGGTCGGGCCGGTGACGTAGTCCACGTCGAACCACCCCCGGTATCCGTGCTCGGCCAGCGCCTGTCCCACCGCGCCGCCGAACCGCGCGGCCGTCTCTTCGAGCGCCGCGGGCAGCACGCCGGGGCCGACGGTGACCCCCTGGTAGCGGGTGCCGTCCATCACCATCGCGCCCGTCCCGACCGGGTGGACCTCACCGGCGTCGTCGACGACGGCGTCGAAGGTCGGGGCGCGGAACGGGCCCGAGCCGTCCACGTACTCCTCCATCAGCCCGCCCTCGCGCGCCCATCGTCGCGCCAGTGCCCCGATCCGCGGCGTGGCGCCGGTCACGACCAGCGTGCCGGACCCGCCGACGCCGTAGTCGGTCTTCAGCACCAGCGGTTCTCCCCGGGCCAGCTCGCGCAGCAGGTCCCGCCGGGAGCCGACCGGCCGCTGCCGCGGGATGAGGATTCCCGGATGCCCGGGGGCCAGCGCCCGGAACAGCTCGTGCGCGCCGCGCTTGGACTCGAACCTCTCGACGGCCCGGAGGACGCCGCCCGCCGACGGGATGATCCGCTCGAACTCCGCGGTACGCCCCCAGGGCAGCACGCGGCCCCGGCCCAGGCACTCCGTGAGGTCCGGCCTGGAGGCGATCGCCGCCGACACCCCGCCGTCCGCGGCGACGCCGCCGTGGACCTCCACCTCGCCCCAGCCGAGCACGTCCGCCAGATCCCGGATCCACGCCCCGTCCACCGGCTCCGGCAGGATCACGACCGCGGGACGCGGGCTCGCGAACACCGCGAGGCAGGAGTAGTGGTCGCGTCCCGCCGGGATCGGGCTGAACGTCCGGTTGAACTCGGCGACGTTGCCCACGTGCACCGCCGGCCGCCCGCCGGTCCACGCGTCCACCCACGCCGGCTCCGGTCCCGGCGGCCAGGCGACCAGCAGCGGCAGCACGCCGGAGGTTCCGTGCCGCCGCGCGCCCATCGCCAGATAGAAGCCCTCGGCGTGCGGGTCGGAGGCGATCGACAGCCGGGTGAACCCGATCCGACCCGCCTCCTCGAGCACCCGCCGGTAGAGAAGCCCGCCCACGCCCTGGCCGATCGCCTCCGGCTCCACGAACAGCATGCCCAGCTCGCCGTGCGGCCGGTCGCCGTCCAGGGTGGCGAACCCCACCACGCCGCCGTCCCGCTCGGCCACCACGGTCCTGCGGCCGACGACGTCGCGCAGCCGTAACTCCTCCCGGCAGGCTTCCAGGAACGCCTCGTCATACCCCCAGGACGCCTTGGACCGCATCGCCAGCTCGCTCAGCGGCCCGGCCTCGTCCGGCCGTGCCGCCCTCAGCCGCACCCGTCCGCTCACCCGGCATTCATATCAAGGTCGGTACGGCCCCGCCCTCGGCGTGCTCGACCGAGACGCCCGCCAGATCTCCGGCCCACCGGCCGGCGATCTCGTCCAGCCGCCCGGCCGGCGGGGGAGTGCGGCCCAGGCCGATCGCGTAGCGGGTGCGCCGCGGGCCGCTCTCGAACGGGCGCGGCCAGGCATGCGCGTCCGCCGCCCCCGCCTCGGCCAGGGCGGCCAGCAGGTCCAGCATCCGTCCTCTGACGCGGCCGAGCTCCTCCGGCGAGCCGACGCTCACCACCGCCCAGGCCCTGTGCCTGCGGTGCAGGGGCGGCGTGGACAGGAGTTCGGCGCCCCGGCCGTTCTCCGTGAGCTCCCAGGCCAGGTAGAGCTCCTGGGTGAGCAGGTCCAGGCCGCCGGGGCCGACCTGGCGGGCGCAGTTGCGTACCGGGTCGCTGGGCGTCAGCACCGTGACGTGGGCCGGTTCCCGGGCGGCCGCGGCGGGGTCGAGGGCGATGGGGTCGCGCCAGTCCCAGGCGGCCCACGTGCTGAAGAACACGCTCAGCGGGTCGTCGCCGGGCCCGCTCTCGCGCACGGTACGCGCGGCCATGACCGCCCAGGCCAGGCCGGGCAGGCCGCCGAACGGCGCGGAGTCCAGGCCACGCGCCCGTGCCCACGCCTTCACCTGCCTGGCCAGGCGGGCGAAGCGGGCATGCCCGTCACCGGCGAGGCCGGGGGCTGTGGGGTCGGTGGCGGCGCGGAGGGCCTGTGCGTCGGTGACGGCGCTGAGCGCGATGGCCGCCCGCTCACCCAGCTCGGCCCGGCGGGCGAGCGCCTGGTCCGGCGGGAGGGCGCCGGCGGACACCACGGTCAGGTCCACGTCCAGTCCGCCGGTGTGGAAACGCAGGCCGGGCACCCGGGCGCCGATCACCTGGCGCAGCCGGGTCGCCTCGGGCAGCGCGGCGCGTACCAGGGACTCGGCGCCGGCCGCGCCGGGCAGCACCGCCACCAGGTCCAGGTCCGCGCCGGGCAGCTCACAGCCCATGCGCCGCGACCCCGCGACGTGCACGACCCCCGGCTCCAGCGCCTCCTCCAGCCGTCGCACCACCTGCGCGGCCACCGCCGCCGGATCGCGACGATCACGTCCACCCGCCGGTTCGCCGGCGACCGCTCGGTCAGGTCGCTTCGGTCCCCTGGCCGCTTGGCCGGGCCGCTCGGGTGCGCCGGTCGTCTGTGGTGTGGGGGACGGCAGGTCGGGGAGCCAGTGGATCTCGCCGGTGCCCAGGGTGATCCGGGCGCGCGGGCGCATGGGCTCCTCGGCGCGGCGCGACAGCAGTACCAGCTCGCCGACCGGCGCCGTCATCGCGGCGAGGCGGATCGCGGCGTCGGTGCGGCCGAGCGTCAGGTGCGGGGTGAAGCCCTCCCGGCGGCCCTCGCAGCGCGGGAAACGCCGTTCGAGTGAACGGCGCAGCCCGGCCCAGGGCGCGGGGCCGGCGGCGGCGGGGTCGAGCCAGGAGGTCGTGTGGGTGCGGTGACGGAACGTGCGCACCCCCTCCAGCCGGGCGGTGAACGGCTCCGTCTCGGCCGCCGCCGCGGCCACCAACGGCGCCGCCGCCTCGAACTCCGCCTCCGGCACGAACCCGAACAGCAGGTTGACATGCGGCGGCCAGCGGTCGAGCTGCGGATCGTGCGCGCGCCTGACCTCCTGGATCGGCGGCCACAGCTCGGGCGGCGGTATCCACGCCACCGCCGTACGCGCCGTCGGCGGCACGTCCAGCGCCCCGCCGTCCTCGGCGCCGGAGACGTCGAGGACCGCCTCGACCCCGTAGTGGTCGGAGACGTACAGCCCGCCGGGGCCGGGCGTGTCGCCGCGCAGGGCCGCCGAGACCACCCGGGGGCGTCCGCGGAGCAGAACGCGGTCCAGGCGCGCCGCGCGGCCGGACCGGGAGGAGAGCGCGGCCAGCGGGTTGACGCCGGGGTCGAAGGTGGGGGTCTGGTCGGCGCCGTGCGCCTCGGTCCAGGCGTCGCGCAGGCCGAGCGCGGACTCCGGGGTGCCGGTGCCGTCGTTGAAGTCGCCCATCAGGACCAGGTCGCCGTCCAGGCCGGACAGCCCCTCGGCGATCCGGGCCAGTTCGGCGCGCCGCCTGCCCGCGCCGTCGGCGGAATGGTCGCTGGTCAGATGGGTGACGGCGACGACGAGCGGCCCGGCGGCGGTGTCGGCGACGACGGCGGCCACCGACTTGTGCGGGCCGAGCTCGTGGACGGCCGCCTCGCGTACGGGCAGCCGGCTGAGCAGCAGGAGGCCGCCGTCGCCGACGTCCGGTCCGCGGGGGTCGGTGCCGAGGGTGTAGGCGGCGCGTACCCAGGGGGCGGCCAGCAGCATCGACACCAGCGCGGGCTCGACCTCCTGCAGCGCCAGGACGTCCGCGCCGGCCTCCTCAAGGGCGCGCAGAAGCAGGGCCCGGCGGCGGGCGGTGTCGATGCGGTCGCTGTCGTAGCGGTCCCACAGCGTGTTCCACGTCAGCACGCGCACCACCCCGTCGTGAGGTCCGGAGCCGGGTCGCCCGGCGGCGGGCAGCCATTCCCCCGTCGGATCCCACGCGTACGGCGTTCTGGCGGTGAAGAACGGCGCGCGCAGGCGGCGCGGGTCGCGCGCCCGGCCGGCCTCGCACGTGTCGAGGCGGTCCAGGCCCGTGGCCCGGTCCCAGACCAGCTCGCCGTCCGCCTCGACGAACAGCACCCGGTGCCAGGGGATCTCGCCGCCCGGCGTGAACGCGGCCAGCGCGACCCGCTTGGGCGCTGCGTCGCGCTGGCCGACGCCCAGGACGAAGCGGGACGGGTCGAAGCGCGGATCCCAGCGGACCCGGTGATAGATCTCTTCGCTGGTACGCATCACAGGTCCCCGTCCCTGTCGTCCACGGTCCCGCGCTCGCCGACGTACCAGGTGCGATGGGCCTGGCCCGGATACGGCGGGACGTAGCGCCGCACCTGCGCGTCCAGCACGTGCGCGGGCACCGCGGCGGCGCGGGCGGCGTTGCGCCGGCGCAGCTCGTCCTGCTCCAGCAGGACGACCACGTGTGTCGTCAGCGCGTCGCGGCGGCGCGCCACGGCGTGGACCAGGCTCCGCTGGTGGTGGTTGAGCGAGGTGGCGTCCCACACGACCGTCCCGCCCGCGGCCAGGGCGGCGTCAAGCCGATCCAGCCCCTCCCCGAGCACGGCCCCGTCGTCCCGCCGGCCGGCCCGCGACCCCCGCGCGGCGCGAAGCTCGTCCAGCGACACGTGAACGGTGTCCGTCAGCCCGGCGGCGAACGTGCTCTTCCCGCTGCCCGACGGCCCGACCAGATGCACCAGCCGGGGGAAGGTCCCCGCCCGCCACCGCCACGTCGCGGCCACGGCCTCCTCGGGCGTGGCGATCCGTCCCGCCGCCCAGGCGGCGCGGGCCTCGGCCCAGCACCGGCCGGCGGCCTCGCCGTCGAGCCCGGCCAATCCCGCACGCAGCCCGGTCCGCAACGGCTCCAGCGGATCCGGTCCGAGCAGCCCGGCGTCCTCGGCGTGCAGGGCCGACCAGGCGACCTGCTCGCGGGCCTCCCCTGCCGACCCGGCCGGCAGTACCGCGGCGACGGCGTGCAGCACGCCCAGGTCGGCGGCCAGCGCCATCCGGCCGAGACCGGCCCGCCGCTCCTCGTCGGGAAACGGCCGCCGCAACGCGTCCCGCAGCCCGGCCAGGTCCGCGATCCGCCGGGCCAGAGGCATGCCCAAGGGCCGGGCCAGCCGCGCCGCCAGCACGGCCCGGGGCGCCGGACGCAACGCCACGGCCAGCACCCCGGCCAGCCGCGCGTCCCCGCCCCGGCCGATCGCGTCCAGCCGACCCGCCACCTCGGCCACCTCCTCGGCGGCCGAGCCCTCCACCGCCTCAGCCCCGAGATCCACCGCCGCCGGGGTGGCGCCGTCCCTGGGCTCAGGCCCGAGATTCACCGCCGTCAGCAGCGCCGTGACGTCCGCCTGCGCGCCCGAGCGCACCGACCACAACGCCGCACCGGGACCGAGCCCGTTCGGCACCACCGGCGCGTGCATCCAGTGCGTGTCCGTCCGCACGTGGTTCCGGCGCACCCACTTCGCCACCCGCCCCGCGAAGTCCGCCAGGGCGAACCCCTCGGCGGCCCGCACCACGTAGCCCTCCTGCCGCTCCGGGTCCAGCCGCACCCCCCGCAGCGCCCGCTCGTCGAAGACCCCGCGCCACAGCACGGGAGGGACGGGAATCCCCAGCTCACGCAGAAAGGCGACCGTGCGATCCCAGCCCAGGCACCGCTCGCCGTCCCACACGGAGAACCCGTAGAACCAGCTCTCCAGCTCCTCGTAGGCGATGGAGTGCCGGGCGTACACGTTCTCCCCGCACACCCGCAGCCCCGCCGGAATCCGTGCCCCGATCCGCCCCTGCAGCCCCTTCACCCAGGCCCGTGAAGGATGATGGGCGGAGTCCAGAGACCGGGCGTGCAGGCCGTCCGGGTACAGGGTCGTGTTCTCCCCGTCGAGCTTCTCCGTCACCACGACCTCGCGCCCGCGCAGCCCGGACAGGTCGCCCGCGCGCACGTCGTCCGGGCTCACGCCCGGCGACCAGGGCAGGTGAGGGGTACGCGGATAGTGCACGCGCATGATCCCTCCCCCGGTCGGCTGGGGGTCACTGTACAAGCGGGGAGAAAGCGCCTTCCATCCAATAAATCAAGGCTGGACGAGCCGATCCAGCCGCCGCCGGAGCAGCCGCCGTTCCGCGTCGTCGTGGACGAGGGCGAGCGCGCGCTCGTAGGCGGCGCGCGCCTCCCCGGTACGGCCGGCGCGATCCAGCAGCTCGCCACGGGCGGCGTGCAGGTAGTGGAAGTCCTGGAGCGGCAGCCGGTCGATGATCTCGAGCCCGGCCTCCGGACCCCGCGTCTGGGCGATCGCGATGGCGCGGTTCAGCTCGACCACCGGGGAACCGGTCAGCCGGGCGAGCTCGCCGTACAGCAGGGCGATCTGCGGCCAGTCGGCCGCCTCCTCGGTGTGCAGGGCGGCGATCGCCGCCTGGACGACGTACGGCCCGCGCCCGTGCAGAGCCAGCGCCCGCGCCAGCGTACGGCGCCCGTCGGCGATCATGGCGGCGTCCCACGACGACCGGTCCTGCTCGGCCAGCAGCACCAGCTCGCCGTCGCGGAAGCGGGCCCGGCGGCGCGAGTCGTGCAGCAGCATGAGGGCCAGCAGCCCGTGCGCCTCGGCCTCGTCGGGCATGAGCTCGACCAGGGCCCGCCCGAGCCGGATCGCCTCGCCCGCCAGGTCCACCCGCCCCGTGTACCCCTCGTTGAAGATCAGGTACGCCACCGCGAGCACCGCCGCCAGCCGGTCGGGCAGCAGATGGTCGGCCGGCACCCGGAACGGGATCCCGGACACCCTGATCTTCCGCTTGGCCCGCACCAGGCGCTGCGCCATCGTCGGCTCCGGCACCAGGAACGCGTGCGCGATGTCGCCGGTGCTGAGCCCGCCGAGCGCCCGCAGCGTCAGGGCGACCTGCGCCTCCATGGACAGCGCCGGATGGCAGCAGGTGAAGATGAGTTCGAGCCGCTCGTCGCGGATCACGGCGTCGTCCATCTCGTCCTCCCAGGACCGCCGCGCCGCGAGCAGGCGGGTCTTCTCGGCCAGTGTGCGGTCGCGGCGGACGCGGTTGAGCGCCCGGTTGCGCGCCGTCGTGATCAGCCAGGCGCCGGGATGGGCCGGCGTCCCGTCGCGCGGCCACCGGTCGGCGGCGATCGCGAAGGCCTCCTGCGCGGCTTCCTCGGCGAGGTCGAAGTCGCCGAGGAAGCCGATCAGCGCGGCCAGAACACGTCCCCACTGCTCGCGGAAGACCCGCTCCAGCACCTCGGTCACCGGTGCAGCGGGCGTATCTCGACCGCGCCGCCCATGCGGGCCGCCGGGATCCGCCCGGCCAGCTCGATCGCCGCGTCGAGGTCGTCGGCCTCGTAGAACAGGTAGCCGCCGATCGCCTCCTTCATCTCCACGAACGGGCCGTCGGTCGTCAGCGTCCTGCCGTCCTGCACCCGCACCGTGGTGGCCGTGTCCGGCGCCTGCATCCACTGCCCCGGTGTCACCCCCGGGGTGTCCTCGATCGCCTGGTACGCCGCGGGCAGCGCCTTCTGCTCCTCCTCCGGCAGGTTCTCCCACGCGGCAGGATCGCCGTGGCTGATCAGCAGCATGTACTTCATCGTGTCCTCCTGGGTTCTCGGGAAGGGTCACGTCATAGACAAACGGGCCGCGGCGAAATCGACACCCCGGCCCGGCCGGTTTTCTCCCTCGCTCAGGAGTACCCGTGCCGCGGCGGTCGTGAATCCTTCACACTTCCCTGAGCATCACTCTCTGCGAGAGAAGCCCGTCTTGGGCCGCCTGATCGTCCGCGGCCTCGCCTCCACGCCGGCGACGTCCTGCCGCGTCACCTTGTCTCCTGAGGCGGCGTGCGGAACTGCTCGATCATCGCCGCGTAGCCGCTGCCGCCGTGGCCCGCGGCCGCGGCCCGGTCGGCCAGGGCCTTGACGAACCTCGGCAGTTCGGCGCTGACGCCGAGCGACTCGCTCTCGTGGACGATGTGCGCCATCGCCGCCCGCTGGGTGTCGATGGTGGCGTCGAGCGCCGGGTACACGCCGTCGTCGATCTGCCGCGCGTACCCCTCCAGCCAGCCGGCCACGGCACCGAGGCCCTCCTTCGCGAACGCGGCGAACGTCGCGGCGTCCACCCCCGCGGTGCCCAGCAGCGCGACGCCCTGCAGGAAGCCGTTCAGGACGCTCCACGACAGGCTCAGCGAGGCCACGTCGTAGAGCGAGGACAGCCCGGGGTCCGTGCCGAGGTACGTGGCTTTCGCGCCGAGGCGGTCCAGCACGGGCTCGTACCGGTCGAAGACCGGCCGGGGCCCGCTGTAGAGGATGAGGCCGTCGGCGGTGCCGATCGTCTGGGGCACGGCCAGGATCGCGCCGTCGAGGTAGCCGGCGCCCCGGCTCCCGGCCCAGGCGGCGGTCTCGCGCGCGGCCCCGGAGGTGCCGGAGGTCAGGTTCACCAGGACCCGGCCGTCAAGGATCTTCTCCAGCGGGCCGAGCAGGTCGTGGACGGCGTCGTACCCGGTGAGGCAGACGACCACGAGCGGGCTCGCGGCGACCGCCTCGGCCGCCGAGCCGGCGAGCCGCGCCCCCTCGGCGACGAGGCGGTCCGCCTTGCCCGGCGAACGGTTCCACACGGTCGTGGGGTGGCCGGCGCGCACGAAGGCGCGGGCCAGGGCTTCGCCCATCAGCCCGAGGCCGAGGACCGTCACGGCGTACTGCCGGTTGCTGTTCATGGCAGAATCCTCAACGTTCACACCGATATGAATGTCAAGGAGCCGTGACCGTGCACATCGGTGAACTGAGCCGGCGGACCGGGGTCAACACGCACCAGCTGCGCTACTACGAGTCGCAGGGCCTGCTGGAGCCACACCGCGGCGCCAACGGCTACCGCGAGTACGCCGACGCCGCCGTGCTGACCGTGACCCAGATCAGGAAGCTGCTCGCGGCCGGGCTGTCGACCCGGGAGATCGGCTACGTGCTGCCCTGCGCCAGCGGCGAGCGACCGGATCTGGAGCCCTGCCCCGAGCTGGTGGACGGCCTGCGCGAGCGCCTGACCAGGCTCGACGAGAGCATCGACGCGCTGGTCGGCACCCGGCAGGTCCTCCACGACTACCTCGACCTCACCGAACGGCGCGCGCTCACCACCCCAGGATCCGCCACGGCGTGAACCGCGCGCCGCCCACCTCCTCCTGCCAGCACGCGAACAGCTGGCCCTTGACGCCGAGGCTGAAGACCATGACGCGGCCGGAGCGGTCGGCGGACACGGCGGGCACACCGATGATCTTCCCGCCGAGGTCCTGCCAGGGGCCGTAGGCGCCGTTCGCCGCCTGTTGCACGGCCACCGAGACGCCCATCGCCGGGTTGCGGACGGCCAGCACCACCCGGGAGGAGGGGACGGAGGCGTTCGGCCCGCGGGCGGCCTGGACGTTGCCCACGCCGCCGGGAGCCGGGAGGGTCGAGGCCGGGGCCCATCCGTAGGAGGGCGGCTCCTGCCGGGTTCTGACGACGTCGCCGACGGTGACCGTACCGGTGTCGAGATCGCCCTGGCGGTAGAGGAGCTCCAGGCGCGCGTCCGCGTTGAGCACGAGCGTGGGCGGGCTGCCGGGCGTGGCGGAGCCGATGGGGGCCGAGCGGAAGCCGCCGTTGGGCTTGGTCTGCCGCCAGCGCAGGATGCGCGCGGAGTCGCACCGGGTCCTGGCCGGATCCGCGCGGGCGCACAACGTGGCGAACAGCTCGATCCGCCCGAACCGGTCGCGCATGGCGGTGATGCCGCTGCGCAGCCCCCGCTCCGACAGCGTCCACCACGGCGACCACCTGCCGTTGCCGTAGTGGGTCCGGTAGCTGATCTGGTGGGTGCCGGTCTGGACGAAGACGTTGATCCGGCCCAGCTGGTCCAGCGCGAGCGCGGGGGTGCCGGTGCGGTTGCCCCCGTACGGCGGGCGGCCGAGGTCGGTCCACCGGCCGGTCCACGGACCGCCGGGGGTGCGCTGCGCGGTCGTGACGATCGCGTCGGTCAGCCCGTTCTCGCGCAGCCGGATGGCGAAGGCGCGCAGCCTGCCGTCACGGTCGCGCTCGACGGCGACGCCGGGGGCGAGCCACGAACCGGCGTACCCGAGCGAGCTGGGCCCCCGCCAGCGGCCGTCGGCGCCCTGGTCCCAGGAGACCACGCGGCGCCCCTGCACGGACAGGACGCTCAGCCGCTTGTCGGCGTTGGTGGCCACGCGCAGCAGCTCGCCGGTCCAGCGGTAGACCATCCGGTTCATCCGCCAGACGTAGGCCGGATAGTTGAGGTCGGAGTCCCTGGCCAGCGGGTCGTGCGGGGCGTACGCGTCGAAGACGTCCTTCTTCATGTCCCGCTCGGCCGGGCCCAGGTTGGCGGGCACGTCCTGGATGAAGTAGTCGCGGAAGTTGATCTCGACCAGCCGCGGGTTCGCGTCACGGTGCTGGCGGGCGGCCTCGGCGGTGAAGCGCGCCGTCTGGACGTGGTCGGGGTGGTCGTGCGTGCGGTAGAGGTCCGGCTGCGGGTCCTGCGTGCGGATCGCGTGCGGGGTGAACATCTCCATGAGCCTGCGCAGCGTGCCGACGAGCCCGCCGTAGGTATAGCACTGTTCGTACGGCGAGCCGCGCTCGGTGAACGTCGGCAGGCAGCCCGCCTTCCCCCGGTCGTCCCAGAGCCGGACCAGCGCGCCGCGCCCGCGCGCGTCCTGGCGGCGCTTGTTCCCGCCGTCGGACAGGCGCAGGAACAGCAGGTGGACCCCGGTGCCGCGCAGGTGGTTGTGCTCGATGACCTGCGTGCCGACCCGCAGGGCCTCGGTGTCCCAGACCGGCGCGTCCACGCCCGCCATGCGCGCGTACGCGGCCCGCGAGCCCTCCCGCCTGCCCTCGGCGTAGGCGAAGCCCTCCTGCGCCTCGCCCGCGGTGATGAAAACGGACGCAATCGGATAACCGGCGCGAATGGTCTGATGGATGTCGGGATTGAGAAAGAGGAGGTCGTCATCCTCATGTGCGAGGAAATGCATGAAATGCACATGCTCGATAAGCCTGGACATTGTTGCCTCGGCCGGCAGGACCGCGCCCATAACGGTCATCAGCAGGCTCGCCAGGAAAAGGCGCACACTCTTCTTCAATTCCTCCCCCTCCGTATCAATGAAAGGATCATCGATACAAGAGGGGCAGGCCGGGATTGATGCGCAAAGGCACTGTCAGTGTTCTTCTGTCCTGCGGCAAGCGATTCGTCAGCCGGTGTAGCCTTCGCGGGTGATCCGCTGGGCTATTTCCGTGTCGAGCGGGAAACCGGTCATTCCTCTGCGTCGCCCCCGCGCAGCCGTTCGGCGTGCCGGGTCTGGTTGAGCAGCGCGAGCCGCAGGAACGTCTCGACCACGTCGAGTTCGGCGACGGTGTAACGGCGCAGCCCGGCCCGGGCCTCGGCGGCGATCGGCCCCCAGACCTCCTCGACCGCCTCCCGGCCCCGCTCGCTCAGGTGCACCAGGACCCGGCGCCGGTCGGCGGTGTCGCGTACCCGCTCGGCCAGCCCCGCCCGCTCCAGCCGGTCGATGGCGGTGGTGGCCGCGCCGCCGGTCAGGCCCGCTCCGGCCGCCAGCTCGCTCGCCGTGAGCGGGCCGCGCGCGGTCAGGCGGCTCAGGCAGCGCACGTCGGTCCGGTTGACGCCGAGCCGCCGCGCCGCCAGCTCGTCGATGAGGTCGGTCGCGTCCTGCAGATCCTGTACGGCCCTGGCCACGGCCTCGATCCTGGATTGCTTTGACAATCTAATCCTTAGATTATTGAATCAATGGGGCGTGACCGGAGTCTAACCCACCAGGAGGCCATGATGGCGACCCTTCCCGTCCACCTGCGACCCGCGACGCCCGGCGACGTACCGGCCCTGCTGGCCCTGATGGACTCCGTCCACGCCTGGCTCATCGCCCAGGACCTGCCCGAGCAATGGGGAACGGTGCCCTTCTCCGCCATCCCCGGCTTCCCCGGCCGGGTGGCCGAGTGGACCGGCCTCGGCGTCGTCACCCTGGCCGAACGCGACGGCCGTCAGGTCGGCATGCTGGCCGCGGCCCCGTCGACCCCGCCGCGCATCCCGCCCGCCGCCGTCCCCGGCGGCTCGATGTTCATCCACACCGTGATGACCGACCGCGGGCCCGCCGGACGGGGCGTCGGCCCGGCCCTCATGGCGGAGGCCGAGCGCCTGGCCAGAGCGCACGACGCCCCCGCCCTGGCCCTGGACCACTGGGCCGGCAGCCCGGTACTCGGCCGCGTTTACGCCGGGCACGGCTACGCCGAGGTCGCCGAGTACGTCGACGAGCACGACGTCCGCACCACCGTCCGCGTCCGCCACCTGAGGTAGTCGCCGCGCCGGCGGGGCGCAGCGGCCGGTCACGGTGGACGGCCTGCGGATGGGTGTACCAACCAGACAGCCTGCGGGCGCGGGCGTGCCCGGGTGGACGGCCTGCGGGGACGGGCGCGCCGCTGGACGGCCCGCCCCCGGCGGCCTGACCGAGGAACGGTCAGGAGTCGTGGACCGGCAGGTCCACGGCGACCTCGTGGTGGGTGACGCGCTCGTCCCACCGGGTCAGGGCGCGGCGGGCCACGTCCGCGAGTACGGCCTGCCCGGGGTCCTCGCCGGCGAAGGCGCGGATCTCGTCCATGCCGGTGAAGTACGCGATCGAGGTGAACAGCACCTCGTCCCCGTCGTCCTGCCGCAGCAGCCGGGCGCCGCGGAAGCCGTCGATCTTCCGCAGGTTCACGGCCACCTCCGCCGCGTAGTGCCGCTGGTAGTCGTCGGCCGTCGCCTTGCCGGCCCATCCTCGCCACGTTCGCGCGATCATGCGTTGCACCTGGCCTTCCTTGTCAGAGCCTGATCACGCCACAGCGTAGGCTCTTCCGATGAAGATGCACGCCGACGAACTGGCCGTCCCCCTCGACACGGTCCGCGCGCTGGTCGCCGGGCAGTTCCCCGAGTGGAAGGACCTGCCGGTCAGGCGGGTCGCCGGCCAGGGCACGGTCAACGCCATCTTCCGCATCGGCGAGGATCTCGCGGCCAGGTTCCCTCTTGAGGCGCGCGAGCCCGGCGCGGCGCGGCGATGGCTGGAGGCCGAGGCGGCCGCGGCCCGCGAACTGCTGGACGCCACCCGGTTCCGCACCCCGGCGCCGATCGCGCTCGGCGAGCCGGGGGAGGGCTACCCGCTGCCGTGGTCGGTGCAGACCTGGCTGCCGGGCGCCGTGGCCACCGACGAGGACCCGGGGGAGTCGGTGGCCTTCGCGCGCGACCTGGCCGAGCTCATCGCCGGGCTGCGCGCGGTGGAAACGCGCGGCCGCCGGTTCACCGGGGGCGGCAGGGGCGGCGATCTGACGACGCACGACGCGTGGGTGGACAGGTGCCTGCGCGAGAGCGAGCACCTGCTGGACGTGCCCCGGCTGCGCGCCACGTGGACCGCCCTGCGGACCCTGCCGCGCGAGGCCGCCGACGTCATGAACCACGGCGACCTGATCCCCGGCAACGTCCTCGTCTCGGCCGGCCGGCTGGCCGGGGTCCTCGACGTGGGCGGCTTCGGACCGGCCGACCCCGCCCTCGACCTCGTGGGCGCCTGGCACCTGCTGGAGTCCGGGCCGCGGGCGGTGCTGCGCGAGCGGGTCGGCGGCGGCGACCTGGAGTGGGCGCGGGGCAGGGCGTGGGCCTTCATCCAGGCGATCGGCCTGGTCTGGTACTACCTGGACAGCAACCCGGGGATGAGCGAGATGGGCCGCCGCACCCTGGACCGCGTCCTCGCCGACGCCCACTGAGAACCATCCGCCACGGCGGAGCCGCCCATGGCCGGGGAAGCGGCTCCGCCGTACCGGCGATCAGCAGGGGATCGTGGAGCCGCGGGCGACCCCGGCGCCGTTCCGAAAGCGCGTGGAGACGCGTCAGCGCAGGAGGACGGCCACGGCGAGCACCACGTACCCGGTGGACAGGCCGAGGAAGGTGATCGTGTCCACCCAGCGCATGCCCCGGCTGTCGGCCAGGTCGGGGCGGACGGCGGCGGGGAAGAAGGAGAGCGGGGCGAGCCAGGAGAAGAACGCGATGAGCGCCAGGGCCACCGCGGGCGGGTCGGGGACGGCGGCGCCGAGCGCGATGAGGATCGTGCCCATCATGAGCAGTTCGATGTGGCCCTGCCGGATCCGGCGGGGGTCGCGCAGGCCGCGGCGCAGCCGTTCGGCACGCGGGGTGCGGGTGATGTAGACCATGAACCAGCCCGTCAGGACCCCCACGGTCAGTTCGAGAACCCCCAGCTTCACCAGGAACGGCACGGCCCGTCTCCCATCGTCTCACCGAAGAAGTCTTGCACGGCGGGCAGCACCTGGTATCCGTTGTGCGCCGCCCCCGGCACGACGTCGAGCCGGGCGTCGATGCCCGCCTCCGCGAAACCGCGGTGCAGGCTGTTCAGCCGGTCGATCCGGGTCGGCCCGGCGGCGTCGGCTCCCCGCACCCACAGCTCGTCCCGCTCGGTCACGGTGATCTCCCAGGTGTCGGTGTCCTCCGCGCCGATGACCATCTGCACGGCCACCTCGCGCATCGCCTCCAGGTCGGGCCCGGCGCCGAAACGCCGGGTGAAGTCCTTCGTGCCCGCCCACCACGGCCACCGCGGGTCGAGCAGCGTGACCAGGCCGGGCGCGCCGATCGACACCGCGCGCAGCCGCCGGGGGTGCAGATAGAAGAAGCGGTGCGCGAACTGGCCGCCGCCGGAGAAGCCGTGCATCAGCATCCGGGAGCCGTCCACGCGGTACTTGGCGGCCACCTCGTCCACCATCGACAGCAGCACCCGGTCGAACCGGATGCCGCCGTGGTCCAGGAACTTGTAGTCGTGCAGCTCGTCGCGCCGCCCGATGCCGGCGGGGAAGAGCGGCGCCAGCACGACGCAGCCGTGCTCCCGGCAGAACGCGGCGAACCGGTCGCGGTACTCGGCCGCGGTGCGGTCGGTGCCGTGGACGACGACCACGAGGTCGTAGCGCCGCTCACCGGCCTCGTCGTAGTCCTCCGGCACGTACAGGCAGTAGGAGAAGCGCTGGTCGGCCGCGCAGGCGAAGAAGGGGGTGTGCCCGAGGTCGTAGTAGCTCAGCTCGATGCCGTGGCGGCGGGGCGCGGTCACAGCTGCGGCCTCCACGCCGCGTCCGCGTACCAGGGCAGGGCGGCGGTCACGGCCGCGCCGACCTCGAACACCGTGGCGTCGTCGTACGGCCGGCCGACCACCTGCACCCCGGTGGGAACCCCCAGCTCCGAGCGGCCGGAGGGCACGCTGAGCACCGGGCACCGGCTGGCGAGGTTGAACGGCACCGTGAGCGGCGCCTCCAGGTTGTGGTCCAGGACGACCCCGTCGACCACGAGCGGCGTGCCGAGGTAGTCCTCCCCGGCCAGGAGCGCGGGCGTGCCGGAGGCGGGGCACAGGAGCGCGTCGAAGCGCCGGAAGATCGCGGCCAGGTCCTCGTGCACGCGCGCCTCGATCTTCAGCGCGCCGTAGAAGCCGGTCTCGGCGGCCGCCTTCAGGCTGCGCTCCATGAAGTCGCGGGCGTAGCGGGTGAGGCCGTCACCGTGGGCGGCCACCTCCTCGGCCACGATGGGACCGAAGATCGCCCCGTAGTGGGCCCACGCCGCGCGCATGATCTCGGCCCGCGTCCAGGGCAGCTCGACCTCCTCGACGACGGCTCCCGCCTCGGTGAGGGCGCGCGCGGCGTCCCAGGTGGCGGCGACCACCTCGGGTTCGACGGCGTAGTCGCCCAGCCGGACGCAGACGGCCACGCGCCGCCCCGCCAGCGATCCCGAGTAGGGCGGGATCGGCGGCGGCGCGGGCAGCGAGACGTGGTCGCGCGGGTCCTGGCCGGCGATCACGTTCTGCAGCAGCGCGCAGTCGGCGACGGTCCTGGCCATGGGCCCGTCGTGGCAGTAATGATCGAGGTTGTACGGCGGCAGCGCGGGCACCCGGCCATAAGGCGGCTTGTACCCGACGACCCCGTTGAAGGAGGCGGGGATGCGGATCGAGCCGCCGATGTCGGAACCGGTCGCGAGCACCGCCGTCCCCGCCGCGAGCGCGGCGCCGGAGCCGCCGGAGGAGCCGCCGCTGGAGTGCTCCAGGCTCCACGGGTTGCGGGTGACGCCCCACAGGTCGCTGTGGGTGAACCCGGCCGCGCAGAACTCCGGCGTGGTGGTGCGCGCGTGCACGATGCCGCCGGCGGCGACGATGCGATCGACGATGGGGTGCGTGACGTCGGCGACGTTGTCGCGCAGCAGCAGCGAGCCGTCGCGCAGGGGGCGCCCGGCGATGGGCTGCTCCTCCTTCAGCGCCACGGGCAGTCCTTCCAGCGGCCTGGCGGTTCCGCGCAGGTAGCGGTCCGCGGCCTGCCCGGCCTGCTCCATGGCCTGCTCGAACCACCGCTCGGCGAACGCGTTCACCTGCGGCTCGGCTCGCTCGGCCCGCGCGAGGACGGCCTCCAGCAGTTCGACGGGCGACAGCTCGCGGGCCGCGAACCTCGCCAGCGCGTCGGTGGCCGGCAGGTAGGCCAGTTCGCTCACCGGTTCTCCTTCAGGTCGTAGACGGCATAGGCGCCCTGGTCGGGTGGTCCGGCGCAGACGTGCAGCCGCCGGGCGCGGATCTCGGCGATCGTGGAGATCACGGTCGCGATGTCGATGCCGGGCGCGTCGGCGGCGTGGTGGCACAGGGCGTCCGGCGCTCCGTCGCGGTCGGCGAGGACCGCGGCCAGCTCCCGGGGGCCGGCGTGCGGGCCGGCCTCGGCCAGCAGGGCGCGCAGCCGTTCCAGCCGGGCCGTGGAGTTGCGCAGCCACGACGGCGGCGCGTTCTCCTCCTCGGCGCGCTCGGTGAGGAAGTGGTTGGTGTGCAGGAGCGTGCCCCCGGCCGGTTCGAGCCGGCCCACGCCCGACGGCGTGGTCTCGATGTCCAGCGCGCCGTCGTCGTCGGCGATGAGCAGGTTGCGCGGCCCGGTGCGCGGCACGGCGGTGACCGCCCGCGCGGCGCCGTGCCGGTCGGTCTGGCCGAGCGCCAGCCGGGTGAGCAGGTACCGCGGCACGCCGGTGCCCCACTGGGCGGTGCGCAGGAAGTTGCCGAAGACGGCGACGCCGGCCTCGTTCATGCCATGGTGGCCGAGCTGCCCGGCGGGGGTGACGGTGAGCAGCGCCGGTCCGCCGGCGGGCCGGCGGCGCAGCGCGACGAACAGGGGAGCGGTCTCCGGCGGCAGGTCGGCGTTCTGCGCGGCGATCGGCCCGCCGGGACGCGACGGGCCGACCAGCGCCAGCGAGCTGCATTCGGGCGCGGCGGTGTTCCAGCCGGTCAGCTCGGCGCGCAGTTGCAGGATCCAGCCGTCGGCCGCGCTCAGGCCGGCGCCCTCGCCCACGCCGTCCACCTCGGCGGCCAGCTCCGGCGCGACCGCGGCGGTGACCTCACGGACGGCCAGCGCGTGCCCGCGGGCGGCGGCCGGGTCCAGGTCGCGGACGATCATCTCGTGGTGGCGCCGCACCAGATCGCGTACGGCCTCGCCGTACGCCTGGCCGGCGGCCCGGCCGTCGCCGGGAACCTCGACCTCGATCAGCCGGACGGGAGTGCTCACCCGCCCACCTCCTTCCTGACGGGGCTGCGCCTGGCGTGCAACGAGGGCACGGCCGAGACCAGCTCGCGGGTGTAGTCGTGGCGGGGGTCGGAGTAGATCTGCTCGGCCGGGCCGAGCTCGACCAGCTCCCCGCCGCACATCACGCCGATCCGGTCGGCGATGAGCCGGACCACGGCGAGGTCGTGGGAGATGAACACGCAGCCGAAGCCGGTGCTCGCGCGCAGCTCGGCCAGCAGGCCGAGGATCTGCGCCTGGGTGGAGACGTCGAGGGCGGAGACCGGCTCGTCGCAGATCAGCGCGCGCGGGCGGCAGGCGATCGCGCGGGCGATGGCCAGCCGTTGCCGCTGGCCGCCGGAGAACTCCCGCGGCAGCCGTTCGGCGTGCTCGGGGCGCAGCCCCACCTGGGTGAGCAGGCCGGCCACCCGCTCGCGGCGACCGGCCGCGTCGAGGCCGGTGTGCAGGAGCAGCGGCTCGGCGATGCTCGCGCCGACCCGCATCATCGGGTTCAGCGAGCCGAGCGGGTCCTGGAAGACCATCTGCAGGTCGCGGCGCCTGGCCCGCAGCGCGCGGCCGCGCAGCCGGGCCAGGTCGGCGCCGTCCAGCAGGACCTGGCCGCGGTCCGGCCGCAGCAGGCCGGCCAGCATGCGGGCCGTGGTGGACTTGCCCGACCCGCTCTCGCCGACGATCGCGAGCGTCTCGCCCGCCGCCACCGCGAACGAGACCTCCCGCACAGCGGGCTTGCCCCGGAACGCCTTGACCAGCCCCCGAGCTTCAAGAACACTCATCGGCGCACCCCCGCCAGCGTGAGCTCCCGGCTGCGGGCGCAGCGCACCCGCCGGGACCCGGTGACCTCGACCTCGACGGGTGTTCCGTCGCAGACCCCGGGCCTGGTGTGCGCGCAGCGCGGGCTGAACGCGCAGCCGGACGGGAGCGCGCCCGGCGCCGGCACCACCCCGGGGATGGCCTCGGGCGGGCGGCCGTGCATGGCGTTCTCCGGCGCGGCCGCCAGCAGCGCCGCGGTGTACGGGTGGCGCGGCGCGTCGAACACCTCGCCCACCTCGCCCTCCTCGACGAGGCAGCCCGCGTACATCACCGCGAGGCGGTGACAGGTGCCCGCCACGACGCCGAGGTCGTGGGTGACCAGCAGCAGCGCCATGCCGAGTTCTTCCTGCATGCGGACCAGCAGGTCGAGGATGCGGGCCTGCACGGTCACGTCCAGCGCGGTGGTCGGCTCGTCGGCGATCAGGACGGCCGGCTCGCAGGCCACCGCCATGGCGATCATCACGCGCTGTCGCATGCCGCCGCTGAAGGTGTGCGGGTACTCGGCGGCGCGCCGGCCGGGCTCCTTTATGCCCACCGCACCGAGCAGTTCGACCGCCCGCCGCGCCGCCGGCCCCCGCGCCAGGCCGAGGTGGCGCCGGAGCACCTCGGCGACCTGCTCGCCCACCGTGATCGCGGGGTTGAGGCTGGCCATCGGGTCCTGGAAGACCATGGCGATCCGGCGGCCGCGGATGCCGGCCAGCGTCCGGGGATCGGCGGAGAGGAGGTCGGTCCCGTCCAGGCGTACCGAGCCTGCGGTGACGGTGACGCCGCGCGGCAGCAGGCCGAGCAGCGCGAGCGCGGTCATCGACTTGCCGGACCCCGACTCGCCGACGAGCCCGGCCGCCTCGCCCGCCTCCAGCCGGAAGGACACCTCGCGCACCAGCGGGACGCTCCCGCCGCCCGAGCGCGCGGCAATGGACAGGCCCTCGACCTCCAGCAGCGTGCTCATACGTGCTCCCGATCCCGGCGGGCCAGCGCGTCGCGCAGGCCGTCGCCGACTGTGTTGAACGCCAGCACCGCCACGAGGATGACCACGCCGGGCAGGATGACCAGCAGCGGCGCCTGTTCCAGGTGGCGTACCGCCCGCTTGAGCATCGAGCCCCAGCTGGCCAGCGGCGGCTGCACGCCGAGGCCGAGGAAGCTCAGGCCGGCCTCGGCGAGGATGGCGTAGCCGAAGGTGAGGAAGACCTTGACGATGAGCGGCGTGCTCACGTTGGGCAGCACGTGCCGCAGGATGATCCGCGGCGTCGAGCATCCGCCGACGATGGCCGCCTGGACGTAGGTCTGGCCGCGTACGGCCAGCGCCGAGCCCCTGACCACCCGGTAGAAGCCCGGCGCGTAGACCACGCCGACGGCCAGCATCGCGTTGGTGAGGCTGGGCCCGAGCGCGGTGGCGATGGCGATGGCCAGCACCAGGCCGGGGATCGACAGCACCGCGTCGGCCACGCGGGAGACGACCAGGTCGAAGCCGCCTCCCAGGTAGCCGGCGAGCAGGCCCAGGGGCACTCCGCCCACCGCGGCCACGGTGACGGCCAGCAGGGAGGCGCCCAGCGAGACGCGGGTGCCGTACATGAGCCTGCTGAGCACGTCGCGGCCGGACTCGTCGGTGCCGAGCCAGTGCGCGGCGCTCGGCCCCTCCAGCCGGCGCAGCAGGTCCTGGTCGACCGGATCGTAGGGGGCGATGAACGGCGCGGCCACGGCGACCAGCACGAACACCGCCAGCGCGGCCACGGCGAGCACGACGTCCGCGCGCCCGGACAGGCGCCGCCACACGGTCATGCCGCCTCCCCGGGGGTGAGCCAGCGGTAGGCGAGGTCGACCGCGAGGTTGGCGGCGACCACGACCAGCGTGCTCGCGATCACGATGCCCTGCAGCACGGGCAGGTCCTGGCGGGTCACGGTGGACTCGGCCAGCGTTCCGAGGCCAGGCAGCCCGAACACCGTCTCCACCACGACCGCGCCGCCGAGCAGCTGGCCCGTCTCCAGCCCGATCACCGTCACGTACGGCACGGCCGCGTTGCGCAGCGCGTGCTTGCGCAGCACGGTGACCGCGAGCAGGCCCTTGGCCCGCGCCGTCCGCACGTAGTCGGTCTCCAGCACGTCGGCCAGCGCCGCCCGGAGCTGGCGGGTCGGCTCGACCGCGGCGGCCAGCCCCAGCGTCAGCGCGGGCAGCGCCAGATGCGCGGAGAACGCGCCGAACCCGTCGCCGATCGGCCGGTAGCCCGTGGCGGGGAAGAGCGGATAGGTGATCGCGAGGGCGAGGATCAGCAGCAGCCCCAGCCAGAACGACGGCGTCGCCACGGCCAGCGCGGTGCCGGAGGAGATGGCCCGGTCGAGCCGGCCGCCGGGCCGCAGCGCCGCCAGCGTGCCCAGCGGGACGGAGATCAGCACGGCGACGGCCATCGCGGCGAGGGCCAGCGAGAGCGTCACCGGCAGCCGCTCGGCGAGGATCTCGGTGACCGGCTGCGAGTTGTACAGCGAGGTGCCGAGGTCGCCGGAGAGCGCCGCCGCGGCCCAGCTCACGTACCGCACGGCCACCGGCTGGTCGAGCCCCATCCCGGCGCGGACGGCGGCGATCTCCTCGCGTGTGGCGTGCTCACCGGCGATGTGGATGGCCGGATCGCCGGGCACCAGCAGCGACAGGCCGAAGGTGATGATCGAGACCACGAACAGCACCACCGCCGCGCCGGCGAGCCGCTTGAGCAGGAAGACGGGCATGACGGCTCAGCCCATGCCGACGACGCGGATGTCGTCGTATCCGGTCAGCAGCCGCTCGAAGTCGCGCACCTTGTCGTTGGTGGCGAAGTACAGCTTGCGATTGCAGATGGGGACGTTGTAGGCGTGCTCGGACGCGAGCTTGACGATCTCCCGGTAGCCGCTCTCCCGCTCGGCGGGCTCGGTCGCGGCCCGCGCCCGCTCGGCGAGCTCCTCGATGCGCGCGACGCTCAGGTCGCCCGGGTTGTTGAGCCCGCCCTTCAGGTAGTCCTGCTGGGTGATGAGGCCGGGGTCGGGTGCGGCGGCGCCGATCTGGCTGAGCAGGGCGTCGGCCTCGCCGCGGTTCTGGTAGAGGTCGATGGACTGGTCGGCGCTCATCGGCCGCAGCTTCATGTCGACGCCGACCTGCTTGAACTGATCCTGTACGGCCTCGCCCACCTGCACGTACGCCGTGTTGTTCCACACCAGCGCGGTGAAGGAGAAACCGCCGGCCAGGCCCGCCTCGGCCAGCAGCCTCCTGGCCTTGTCCGGGTCGTAGGGGTAGGCGCCGTCGAGGGCCGCCTCGTGCGCCCAGTGTCCGGCGGGGGCGGGCTGCACGGTGGGCAGGCAGGAGTTCAGCAGGAGCTTCTCGGCGATGGTGCGGCGGTCGACGGCGTGGTTGAGCGCCTGCCGTACGCGGGGGTCGCCGAACTTGGAGCGGGCGGTGTTGATGTTGATCTGGTAGACCAGCCCGGTCAGGAACTCGTTCACCTTCAGCCCGGACTCGCGGGCGGTGTCCACCTGTTCCGGGCGGATGAGCGTGGCGTCGTACTGGCCGGAGCGCACGCCGTTCAGCCGGGTGTCGTCCTCGTTGACGAACGACATCTCCAGGCCTTTCATGCGCTGGGCGGCGGGGTCGTAGTAGCCGGTGAACGGCTGGTAGACCACGCGGTCGTCGCGCCGGTAGGCGGTGACGCGGTACGGGCCCGAGCCCACCGGGGCCCGGTCCAGATCCGGCTTGTCGAAGGCCGCGGGGCTGATGAGCGCGCCGCCGCGATGGGCGAGGGCGTTCAGCAGGGCGCTCTCGGCGCCGGTGAAGGAGACGGTCACCTTGCCGTCCGCGACCGCGACCTCGGTGATCATCTTGAGCAGCGCCTTGGCCGTGGAGCCCTGGGCGTTCCTGGCGCGCTCCAGGTTCGCCCGCACGGCCTCGGCGTCCAGGGCGCTCCCGTCGTGGAAGCGGGCGCCGGAGCGGAGCGTGAAGGTCGTCTTCTTGCCCTTGCGGCTCCAGGACTCGGCCACCATGGGGCCGATCCGGCCGTCGGGGCCGACCGTGACCAGGCGGTCGTAGATGGGGAAGAGGTAGAGCTCGTCCCAGGCGGTGGAGGCCTTGTGCGGGTCGAGGGTCGAGGGGAAGGCGGTGTAGGCGAAGCGCAGGACCCCGCCGCCGCCCGCGGTGGAGCGGGCGGGTTCCCCGCCGCCGCGCGCACATCCCGCGCCAAGGGCGCAGGCGGTGAGCACGGCCAGGGAGGCCGCTGCGACGCGGCCGGTCAGACGTGACATCTGAGCCTCCTTACGGATGCAACTCCTCCCAGCACGCACGGCTGAGATTGGCAATGTGGCCCCGTGCCCCCGCGACTCCCGGCAGCCCGCCGGGCAGGATCGCGGGCACCTCGTCGGTGTAGACCGCCAGGACGTAGCGGGGCTCCCCGCCCGCGAAGAAGACACCGGCGTCGCTGACGTCCCGCCAGCCGGCGCCGCTTTTGTGCGCGACCGGCGTGCCGTACGGCAGCAGCGCCGGCAGCGCGTCCCTGAACTGCTGGCGGCGCAGCACGTCGAGCGCGAACGCGCACAGGCCGGGCGGGCACCCGAGGCGCTCGGCGGCCGCCTCCTCCCCGGCGGCGCCGCGCGCGATGAGCTCCAGCAGGCGCGCCTGGTCGTCCGGCGTCGTCGTGTTCGTCGCCTCCACCGGATGGTCGGGCGCGAGCGGGGGGATGAGCGCGTGCCGGTGGCGGGTGGCGGTGAGCCCGGCCGTCTCGCACCATTGGTTGACCGCGTCGAGCCCGATCCGGTCCAGGACGTGCGCGGTGGACAGGTTGTCGCTGAGGATGATCATGAGGGTGACCGTGTCGCGCAGCGACAGGGACAGCCCGGCGTCCAGGTGTTGCAGAAGGCCGGTGAACACGCGGTCGCGGTAGCGCCCGTCGATGACGACGCGGTCCTCCAGGTCCAGCTCGCCCCGGTGGACCGCGCGCAGGACCGTCATCATGACCGCGACCTTGCGGGTGCTGGCCGCGGGGAACAGCCGGGACCCGTGCCGTGAGGCGGCCCCCGCGCTCTCGTCGAGGCCGATGAGCGACCAGCCCGTGACGAAATCCTGGGCCTCGCACAGCTCGTCGAGACGCCTGGCCGCTCGTTCCAACTGATGCATGACGGGGACTCTAGGCCAAATCGATTTGGCATCACAAGGGCCGATGACAAATCGATTTGGCAGAAGGGCTTAAGGTGGCCCCATGAAGACCTCAAGGGCACGCCCGAGGATCCGTGACGTCGCCGAGGCGGCCGGTGTGTCGGAGACGACGGTCTCCCACGTGCTCAACAACAAGGGAAGGGTCGACGCCGCGACGCGGGCCAAGGTGGCGGAGGTGGCCGAGCGGCTCGGCTACCGGCCCAACAGCAACGCCAAGAGCCTGCGCTCCGGGCGCACCGACACGATCGCGCTACTGCTGCCGGTCGGCGTGGACACCACCAACAGCCACCACATCCTCGCCGTGGACTTCTACCTCTCCCTCACCATGAACTGCGTGGAAGCCGCCTTCGACCGCGACCAGGCCCTGCTGCAACTGCCCCCGCTGCGCGAGCTCGGCGACCTGCGCAGGTTCAGCATCGACGGCGGGATCGTCGTGGACCCCGTGCCGCAGGATCCGCGGGTGGCCATGTTCCACCAGCTCAACGTGCCGGTGGTCACCATCGGCAGGGACATCGCCCGCCCCGGGGACCCGTGGTGGGTGGCGGCCGACAGCGTGGCCAGCACCACGGCGGTGCTCGACCACCTCGCCGAGGCCGGGGCCGAGCGCGTCGCGATGCTCTCCGTCGACATCGAGTGGTCGTGGTTCACCGACGCGGAACGCGCCTACGCCGAGTGGTCGCGGGCGCGCGGGCGCGATCCGCTGCTCGTGCTCGCCAAGCCCGACAAGCTCCCGGGCAGCGCCGCCGAGGCCGCGAACGCGCTGCTCGACCTGCGTCCCGACGCGGTCTACGCGCCGCCGCAATGGCTGGCGACCGGGCTGCTGCGCGCGGCGCGCGAACGCGGCGTACGCGTGCCCGGCGACCTGCTCGTCTCGGTCGGCGTCGACAGCCACCTCGCCCGCACCAGCGAACCGCCGCTCACCGCCGTCGACCTCGACCCCGCCCGCACCGCCAGGGAGGCCGTCGACCTGCTCGTCCGCCGCATCGAGAACGGTGAGCCCGCAGGCCCCCGCCTCATCCCGGTCGGCCTGCACCCCCGCGCCTCCACCCTCGGGCGGGAAGGAGCCGGAACCGTCGTCTCGTAGAGGGTGAAACCCCTGCTACGTTATTTGCCCATATCTGTGCTTTTGTCGGGGAAGCGCTTTTGTCGGGGAAGCCGAGGCGGCGTGGGCAAGTCGAGCATTCTGTCAGTGATCGGCTGGACGCTGCTGTCCGTCCTCGTGCCCGGCGCCGCGCACCTGCGCGCCGGCAGGCGGCGCACCGGAATCGTGATCCTCGCACTCTACGTCCTGCTGCTCGCGACGCTGACGACGGTCGTCCTGGTCAACGGCAAGCAGCTCGCCGGACTGGTGGCGGACCCGTCGCTGCTGACCGCCCTGATCGTCGGCTGCGTGGCCGGGGGACTGGCCTGGTCGGGCGTGGTGGTCGCCTCGTACGTGGCGATGCGGCCGGGCAGCCTGCCGCGCCGGGCGCAGGCCGCCACCGGGGCGGTCGCCGGGGTGCTGGCCGTGGCGGTGGCGGTGCCGTTCACCTTCGTGGCGGCGACCGCGCGCACCTCCAACGAGGCGATCGGCGAGGTGTTCAAGGAGGCCGCCACCAAGCCGATCGACCCCAAGGACCCCTTCGACGGGCGCCGGCGCCTCAACATCGCCCTGCTCGGCGGCGACGGCGCCGCCTCCCGGCAGGGCGTGGGCATCAGGACCGACAGCATCAACGTCGTCAGCATCGACGTGAAGACCGGGAACTCGGTCCTGTTCGCGCTGCCCAGGGAGATGGAGAACGCCCCGTTCCCGCCGGGAAGCGCCATGGCCAAGCGGTTCCCGCCGCCCAAGAACTTCTGGCTGCCCCCCGGCCAGGGCCGGGGCAGCGCCGACCTGCTCAACAGCGTGTGGGCGTACGCCGACGCCCACCCGGAGGTCGCCGGCCACGCCCGCACCCGCGCCGGAGACGCGCTCAAGGGCGCGCTCGGCCAGATCCTCGGCCTCAAGGTCGACTACTACATGATGGTCAACATGTGGGGCGTGGCCCGGCTGATCGACGCGCTGGGCGGCGTCACCATCAACGTCGAGCGCGACATCTGCTACGGCGTCGGCCGCAGCGACGGCGGCGTGGTCAAGGCCGGCACCCACAAGCTCAACGGCGAGCAGGCCCTCTGGTACGGCAGGGCCCGCGACCACCCCGGCAGCAGCTGCGCCGGAGGCGACAACAGCACCCGGATGAAGCGCCAGCAGTGCGTCATGAACGCGATGCTCAGCCAGCTCCAGCCGGCCAACGTGCTGCTGAAGTTCAACGCGCTGGCCCGCGCGGCCAAGAGCACGTTCGTCACCGACATCCCTCGCGACCTGCTGGGCGAGCTCGTCCCGCTGGCCGACCGGGTCAAGTCGGGCCGGGTCTCGACGATGAACTTCGTGCCGCCCGCCTACAACCCGGCCTACCCGGACTTCCCGCGCATCCGCAGGGCCGTACGGACCGTCACCACCGGCGGCACCACGACCCGGCCCACACCGTCGTCCACGAGCACGGCCACCCCGTCGCCCTCGGCCGGAGTCACCAAGAGGCCCAAGCCGACCGGCGGGGTCTCCAAGCTGGGCTCCACCTGCGCGGCCTGACCCCCGGGAGGGGGTCATTTTTGTCGCCGGGCCCGGCTACTCTCCGGGTGTGGATGCTGTCAAACCGCTCCAGATGCCGCCGATGGTTCTTTACCAGGGCAAGACTCCCGCGTTCCTGCTCGCCTGGCGACGCGGCACGGACCGCTGGGAGGCCCGGCTGGCCGTCCCGCAGTCGCGGGTCGACGTACGCGGCGAACCGGTGCATGGGCTCAACTACCGCTGGGCGCCGGCCGGGGAGCTGAACAACCTGCCCCGCGTCGACTACTCGGCCGTGCCGCGCCCCGGCCCCGGCGAGACGGAGCCGCGGCCGTTGCGGATGCCGCCGATGGTGCTGGTCAAGGGCGGCGACCCGGCGTTCCTGCTGGCCTGGCGGCGCGGGACGGACCACTGGGAGGGCTTCCTGGCGGTGCCGCCCGGCGCCGGAGCCCAAGGCGAGGGCGTGGTCCACGTGCGCGTGGGGGCCGGGGCCATCACCAAGCTGCCGGAGGTCGACTACAGCGAGGTGCCCGCGCCACCCCGCGAGGCCTGAGCGGTGTTTGCCCAACGTTCGCCTGGTTCGCCGGAAGGTCTTGGGCGTGCGCGGGTACCTGGGTGTCATGGGAAACACTGAGGCCGCCGGAGAAGGAGTCGTCGATCCGCAGGCCGCCGCCGAGGACAGCCATCTGCTGGCGATCACCCCCGGGCTGAGCGTGGACAGCTCCGACGACGACGACCCGGTCCTGATCCGCCCCGACGGCCAGGCGGTGTCCACCTGGCGCGAGCACTATCCGTACGCCGAGCGGATGGACCGCGCGCGCTACGACCACGACAAGCGGCTGCTGCAGATCGAGCTGCTCAAGCTCCAGTACTGGATCAAGCACACCGGCGGGCGGCTGGTGATCCTGTTCGAGGGGCGCGACGCCGCGGGCAAGGGCGGCACGATCAAGAGGTTCACCGAGCACCTCAACCCGCGCGGCGCCACGGTCGTCGCCCTGGAGAAGCCCAGCGAGCGCGAGCGGACCCAGTGGTACTTCCAGCGCTACGTCGCCCACCTGCCCTCCGCGGGGGAGATCGTGCTGTTCGACCGCTCCTGGTACAACCGCGCCGGGGTGGAGCGGGTGATGGGGTTCTGCACGGACGAGCAGTACCTCGAGTTCGTCGAGCAGGCGCCGTTGTTCGAGCGGATGCTGGTCGAGTCGGGGATTCACCTGGTCAAGCTGTGGTTCTCGGTCTCGCGCGCCGAGCAGCGCACCCGGTTCATCATCCGGCAGGTCGACCCGGTCCGGCAGTGGAAGCTCTCGCCCATGGACCTGGAGTCGCTGGACCGGTGGAACGAGTACACAGCCGCCAAGGAGGACATGTTCCTGCACACCGACACCGAGGTCGCGCCCTGGACGGTGATCAAGAGCAACGACAAGAAGCGCGCCAGGACGGAGGCGATGCGCCACGTCCTGAGCCTGTTCGACTACGAGGACAAGGACGAGAGCGTGGTCAAGACCCCCGACCCGCGTATCGTGATCTCCGCGGCCGACATCGTCGACGAGGACCACACCGGCATGAACGGCGCGCGCTGACCCCGATCAGAGCGGGCGCCCCATCACCTCGCGCAGGACCCGCAGGACGTTCTCGCCGCCGAGTGGTGCGTACGCGAGGATCCCGGCGCCCGGCCACCTTCTCACCTGCTGCAACCCGGGGCCGCCTTCGCCGACCCGCTGCCTGGATCGGCCAGATCATCACCGCCCCCGCCCACCCCTACACCCAGGACCTCCTTGACGCCGCCCGCCTGTGACGCGCCCGGTCCGGCACGGGTTAGGTTGGATCCATGACAGCCGTGCTCGTCTACGACGGAGACTGCGGGTTCTGCACGACGTGCGTGCGCTTCATCGAGCGGCGCATGCGCGTCCGGCCGCGGATCACCTCCTGGCAGGCGGCCGACCTGGCCGCCCTCGGCGTGACGGAGGAGCGGGCGCGCTACGAGCTGCTGTGGGTGTCCGGAACCGGCGTGTACGGCGGCGCCCAGGCGGTGGCCAAGCTCCTCCTCCACGCGGGCCTGCCCTGGAGCCCGCTCGGCGCGATCCTGCGGCTGCCGCCGATCCGCTGGCTAGCCCATGGTGTCTACCGCCTTGTCGCGGGCAACCGGCACCGGCTGCCCGGCGGCACCGCGGCGTGCGCGCTGGAAGATCCGCTCAAGAGGTAGGAACGCGGCCAGGCAGATCACGTGCGGCAGGAAGTGGATCGTGATGGCCGCCCAGGTGAAGAAGTGGAAGGCGAGAAAGAACCCCACCCCGGCGTACAGCGCCCTGCCGCGCAGGAACAGCAGGATCGGTGAGGCCGTCTCGGCCAGCAGCACCACCCACTGGCCGATGAGCAGCGCGCCGGGTATGCCCGCCACGAAGTGCCCGAAGAACGTGCCGCGCCGGGTGACCGCCCACTGGAAGGTGGCGCCGTTGGGCCACTCCCACCCGCCGTGCCGGATCTTCGCGTAGGCGGACAGGAAATAGGTGGCCACGACGGCGATCTGCACGCACCGCAACGCCCACCCCGCCGCCTGCCCGCTCCGCGGCGCCCCGGCGGTACGCCCCACGGTGGGCAGGACGAACAGGGTGACGATCAGGGCCAGGTGGTCGTGGTCGACCTTGCCGTACGACATCGCGAGCACGGCCCAGTAGGTGTAGCCGAGCGCGGCCACGTAGCCCGCCACTCTCGGCAGCCGGCCGGCGGCGGCGGTGAGCGCGGCGAGCACGACGAGCGCGAACAGCGTGTACACCAGCGCCGTACCGGCCCCGGGCAGGTGGAGCAGGCGCGCCACCAGGACCGGCCGGTAGATGGACGAGCCGTGCGCGTGCCCCCACACCCCGCCGGTGAACAGCATCATGTCCACCGGCAGGAACAGATAGACGATGACCCCCAGGAGACGGACCCGCCGCAGCGGCTCCTGCGGGAACCACCACCTGGTCAGCGGACCTGCCATGTCACCCTCTCCACGTGGTGCGTCGACGCCGGGCGCCGGTCCTTCAGCGTGATGACCTTGGTGATCACGTAGATCCTGGTCAGCCGCGGGTCCTCCGGGCGGATCCTGGCGTGGTTGGCGGCCAGTTCCTGCAGCAGCGACGGTTCGGCCACGTAGCGTCCGAGCTGGCCTTCGAGCTCGGCGCGGCGGATGCCGACGTAATACGGCTCGATCGGGATCTCCACGCGCGTGCCCGCGGCGGTGTCGGCCTCCATGATCAGCGATCTGATCTCGCCGTCGGGCGGGATGCTGAACGCGTACTGCACCATCGGCCCGAAAGGGAAAAGGTCGTCGTCCCCGGCGACCGTGCCGTAGCCGAGCGCCATGAGCACGGCAGTAGCCGCGACCAGGCGCCACATTCTTCTCCCCCGGGTAAGAATTGCCCCCATGCGCCCAGAAAACTATCAGGATTAATCGCCGATATCCCGAAAAATACAGATATGTCAACCAAAGGCGACGTTCACCGGGCGATTCACTGAAGGTTCATCGGGAAATTCGGCGTTCCCATTCGGAGCTGTTCGATACCCTATCCGGCCCGTGACCGGCCGGTTACGATCCCGGAGTGATGATTTCGGCGACAGAGCGGCGAATGGGGCGGCTGCCTGCGGAATTCACGAGCTTCATCGGCAGAAATGCCGAGCTGCGCGAGATTCTGCGACTGTTCGGTCAATCCCGGCTGATTACGCTGGCCGGACCGGGTGGAGTCGGCAAAACGCGGCTGGCGATCCAGGCGGTCGCGCAGACGGCCGACAACTACGCCGACGGCATCTGCTTCATCGACCTCGGCGCCCTGCACGAGGCCGACCTGATCGCCGCCACGGTCTGCGAGTCGCTGGGCCTGAGCGCGCAGAATGTCGGCGCCCCCGGCACGATCCTGGTCGAGTACCTGGCCGGCCGGCACCTGCTCCTGATCCTCGACACCTGCGAGCACCTGGTCGACGCCTGCGCCGACCTCACCGAGAGCCTCCTGCGCGCCGCCCCCCGCCTGACCATCCTGACCACCACCCGCATCCCGCTGAACATCCCCGGCGAGCACGTCCTCGGCATCGGCCCGCTGACCTGCGTGCCTCCCGCGGCCGACGACGAGCCCGAGCTGTCGGAGGCGGCCAGGCTGTTCGCCGACCGCGCCACCGCCGTCGCCCACGACTGGCGGCTGACCACCACCAACCTGCAGCCCGTGCACCGGCTCTGCGAGCGCCTCGACGGCATCCCGCTCGCCCTCGAACTGGCCGCCGCCCACGTACGCACCCTGTCGGCCGAGCAGATCCTGGCCAGGCTCGACCACCGGATCCTGGAGGTGCCCGGCAGGCGCGGCCGCCGCGGCCGCCACCAGACCCTCGACGCCACGATCGGCTGGAGCTTCGAGCTGTGCTCGCCCCGGGAGAAGCTCCTGTGGGCCCGGCTGTCCGCGCTGACCGGCGACTTCGACCTCGACATCGTCGAACGTGTCTGCGCCGACGAGCACTTGCCGCGCCACGACGTCGTCGCGACGCTGTCCAGCCTTGTCGACCAGTCCATCGTGCTGCGCACCGGCAGCCAGGACGACGCCCGCTTCCGCCTGCTGGACACCGTCAGGGAGTTCGGCGCCCGCGAGCTCGAACGGCGCGGCGAGCGCGACACGCTGCGCACCAGGATCGCCGGCTGGCTGGTCGAGAACGCCGCACGGGCCCGGCGCGACCTGCCGACCGGCGCGCAGGTGGGCTGGCTGGACTGGTACGCACGGGAGCAGCACCAGATCCGCGAGGCCTGCGACCACCTGCTGCGCGGCGGCCGGCACGAGGAGGTGTTCCTCACCGTCGCCCGGCTCATCGCGATGCACGGGCTCATCGGCGAGGCCCGCTACTGGGCCGGGCGGGCCTTCCCCGGCACCACCGCCTCCGGCGAGGGCCTGACGATGCACGCGCTGTTCATCGTCATGCACGACGAGGCCGACGCGGCCCGGCCGCTGCTCGACCGGGCCGCCGCCCTCGCCGAGTCGACCGGCGACGAGCCGCTCAAGGGCTACATCGCCCTGGTCGACGGCATCGCCGGCCTGTTCGCCGGTCAGCTGGCCGAGGCGCGTACCCGGCTGGAGGAAGGCAGCGCGATCCACGCGCGCCTGGACACCCGCGACGTCCTCGTCCCGCTCGGGCCGGTGTTCATCGCGGTGGTCGCCGCCCTGCAGGGCGACTTCGACGGCGCCGTCGAGCAGGCCGCCGCGGTCGTGACGGCGGGGGCGGAGGCCGGTGAGCTGTGGGCCCGCTCCTACGCCGAGGCGGTGTGGGGCATGACGCTCATGCTCAGCGGGGAACCGTCGGCGGGCCTGCTGCGGCTGCGCGAGGCCCTGCGCGTCAAGCACGACCTCGACGACATGCTCGGCATCGCCCTCGCCCTGGAGTTCTACGGCGGCTGCCTGCTCAACCTCGGCACACCGGAAGCGGCCGCGCGCCTGATCGGCTCCGTCGAGGACGCGCGCACCGTCAGCGGCATCTCCATGTTCGGCCCCCAGCACACGCTCATCAGGGAGATCATGGAGCAGCAGTGCAGGGACGCGCTGGGCGAGGAGGCCTTCGACGCCCAGCGCCGCATCGGCCACGAGGTCGGCCTCGAACGCACCCTGGCCGGCATCCTCGCCGAAACCGACCCGCCGGCACCCGGGCGGAGCGTGCCGGAGCCGCTGACCAAACGCGAGTACGAGATCGCCCGGCTGGTGTCCCAGGGCCTGACCAACCGGCAGATCGCCGAACGGCTCGGCATCGCCAAACGCACCGTGGACACCCACATGGAGAACATCCTCACCAAGCTCGCCATCTCCTCCCGGGTCCAGATCGGCGCCCGGATCCAGCGCGACGCCCCTTGACGGCTCCCGCGCGCGGGAGCCGTACCGGAGACAAAGGGGTCAGGCGCAGGTGGCGAGCAGGACGGTGACGACGGTGCAGGGCGCGTCGTCGCTGTCGTTGGCCGGGTTGGGGTCGGCGGGGGACGAGGCGGTGCGGGTCGCGGTGACGGTCACGTTGCCGAGGCTGAGCAGGCCGAGCGGGAGCCGGAAGGTGGCGCTCGCCGAGGCGCCGGCCGAGAGCGCGGTGTAGGCGCAGGTGACGGTGCCGGGGACCGACGTGCAGCCGGGGGAGAGGTTGGTGGCGGTCCTGCCGGGCGGCAGCGTCGCGGTCAGCGTGGCCGAGGTGAGCGGGCCGGGACCGGCGTTGCGCGCGGTCATGCGGTAGCTCAGGTAGGGGACGAGCAGGCCGAGGCGCGGTTGCGCGGCCAGGTCCACGGCCACGTCGGTGGCGCCGGCCGGGGCCCAGTCGATCGTGAACTGGAAGCCGGGGATGACGGCCAGCGCGCTCTTGCCGGTGCCGTCGGTGTTCATGGTGAACAGGTCGTTGTCGGAGGTGTAGGCGATCTTGGTGCCGTCGGGCGACCAGCGGGGCGCGCTGCTGAAGGTGGCGTCGTTGGAGAGGTTGGCCTGGCCGCTGCCGTCGGCGTTCATCACGTGGATCTGGGCGCGGTTGGGCGCGAAGCGCGTCCAGCCGTAGGTGATCTTGGTGCCGTCGGGCGACCAGTCGGGCAGTCCGGCGCCGTCGTTGCCGCTGTAGCCGGTGAGCTGGGTCTCGCCGGAGCCGTCGGCGTTCATGACGGAGATGTTGCGGGTGGGGTCGCGGAAGGCGATCCTGTCGCCGTTCGGCGACCACGCGGGGGCGTCGCCGAACACGCCGAGCGAGGTACGGCCGGAGCCGTCCGGGCCGACCACGGTCAGGGTGCTGTCGCCCGCCCGGTAGATGATCTTCGTGCCGTCCGGCGACCAGTCGACGGGCGCGTCCACGACGGGGCCACCGGTGTCCACCTGGGCCTGCCCGGTGCCGTCCGGGTTCATCGTCCAGAGCCGGTGAGAGCCGTCGGCGAAGCGGGTGAAGGCCACGCGCGTGTTGTCGGCGTTGGCCGCGGCGTTGGAGTCGGCGACGTCGTTGTCGGTGAGCTTGGTCAGGCCGCCGCCGTCCGGGTTGATCCGGTAGATCTCCTTGTCCGGGTCGGTCGTCTGGTCGACGAAGTAGATGGGGCCGTTGCCGCCGGGGAAGGCGGCGTGGGCGGGCGCGGCCAGCACCGCCGACACCAGCGCGACCACGCCGGCGAGCACCGGTAACGGATGACGGAGCATAGATACCTCCAGGCAGGACGAGACCGTCGGTGGACCCAGCGATGACGGCGGCCTGCTGGAGCACCCGATCCGGGACCGGGGAAGCCCACCCAGCGACCTTTTCCCGTCCGGACCGTCCGTCAACCACCGTCACCTGGCCAACAGCGGACACCTCGCCCCCGCGCGTCGCGCCGGTGAAGGCCTAGATCGTGACGAGGGCGCGGCACAGGCGCGCGGCCTCGGCCATCAGCCGGTCCCGGTCGGCGGGGAAGTGGTAGACGTGGTCGGCACTGCCGTGCATCACGTGGTAGAGCACGATCGCCGTCGCCCCCGGATCGGGCACGGCCACGCCGGCCTCGGCCAGCAGCGCGACGATCGCGTCGACGGCCGGGTTGGGTCCGGGCCGCTCCGGCCGGGCGGAGCTGTGGAACAGCACGTCGTGCAGCCGGAGGTCGCCGAGATACTCCGCGATGCCGGCCAGCATCCACCGCTCGACCCGCTCGACCCCGTCCGCCGAGCCCGCGATCTGGATCTGCCGGGCGGCGAACCGCTCCACGTACCGGTCCCTGAGCGCGCCGACCAGGTCGTCCTTGCTAGAGAAGTGCAGGTAGAAGGTGCCCTTCGCGACTCCGGCCCCGGCGGTGACGTCATCGACCGTCAGCGACTCGACTCCGGCCCTGAGCACGAGCGCCTCCGCCGCGTCGAGCAACTGCGCGCGCCGCTGTCCCGCCGGCCTGGTCCGAGCCACCGCGTCCCCTCACTCCCGGTCGTCGGCCAGCCACCTTATCCCTGCCGCGCCTCGGCGGGCCGCTCGGGCCGGGCGCCGTCCCGCCGCAGGAGCGGGTGGGTGTAGAGCAGCACGATCACCAGGCCCATGATGGCGACGGCGGTGACGAGCGGGACCAGGGGCGACAGCGCGTACAGGGAGGTGGCGAGGGTGGGCGCGAGGACGAACGTGAGCGCGTTGTTCGCGGCCACCACCCCGGCCAGGCCGCCCTGCTCCTCCTTCGTCATCGCGAACGTCGGGCCCGCCGTGTAGCCGGGGATGGCCAGCCCGAGCCCGAGTCCGATGATCAGCACGGCCGCGACGAACACCGGCAGGCCGAGGTCCGGCAGCAGCAGCACCAGGCCGCCCAGCGCGACCAGGGCGCCGGCGCGCATCAGCCGCCGCGCGGGCCAGCCGACCCTGGGCACGATGACCACCTGCGCGAGCAGCATGCCGACCCCCGCCGCGAGCAGGGTGCCGCCCGTGGCGCCCGCGGTCTGGGTGGCCGACAGGCCGTTGCGGTCCTGGAGCAGGAAGCCGATGAGGATCTGCACGAAACCGAGCGCGGTGAACATCCCGAACCCTGTCAGGAGGTACGGCCACACCCGCCGGTCCAGCGGGTGCACGCGGGGCGGCGCGGCCACGAGCTCGCGGGCGTCCTGCGGCTTGACCAGCACCGCGACGAGCACGGCGCCCACCGCGAGGATCAGCGGGACGGCGTAGAGCGGGGTCAGCAGCCCGAAGCCGCCGAGCAGCCCGCCCACGCCCGCTCCCGCGATCATCGCGATGCCCTGGGCGGCCCCGATCGCCGCCATCGCGGCCAGGCGGTCGCGCTCGGTCTCGGTGGCGTCGGCGGCGTACGCCTGGGCGGTGGGCGGCACCGCGGCGAACGCGACGCCGAACAGCACCCCCCTGGTCAGCACGAACAGGCCGAACAGCAGCGCGCCCGAGAGCAGCGCGGCGATCCCGAGGTGCGCGAGGACGGCGAAGGCCAGCATCGCCGCCGTTGCCCCGGTCAGGGCGCCGACCAGCACCGGCTTGCGGCCCCACTGGGCGGACTTGCGGCCCCAGAACTGGCTGGTGAGCACGACGACGACGGCCGAGGTGCTGATCATGACGCCGACCTGCCAGTCGGCCAGGCCGACCTCGCGGGCCAGCGGCGCGATCAGCGGGTTCAGGGTCTGCTGGCCCAGGAAGATGATGAAGACGCTCAGGTAGAGCACGCGTAGCCGCGCCATGACACTCCTCGGAGGACTTAGGTAAGCCTTACCGTAGTGGCGGCTCACGCTGTTTTGCAACGGCATTCGCAAAACCGCCATACTGGACCCATGCGCGAACCGACCAGAAAGGGCGGCCGCCCCCGGGTGGTCGACCGGGAGGCCGTGGCCAAGGCCGTCGTCGAGCACGGGTTCGTCGAGCTGTCCGTGAGCGCGATCGCCCAGCGGCTCGGGGTCAACCAGGCGACCCTCTACCGTCACATCGGCGGCCAGGACGACCTCGTCGACACCGGCGTGACGCTGCTGATCAGGCAGGCCGCCTGGCCGGCCGGGGGCGCGCACTGGCGCGACCTGCTGGAAGGCGCCGCCTGGACGGTCTGGGGCATCCTGCGCGACAACCCGGGCCTCATGATGGCGGCGGGCAGGCGCCTGCTGGCCAACGACGAGCTCATCCTCGCGTTCAACCGGCTGTGCCTCGACCTGATCAAGCAGGGGCTGTCGCCGGACAAGGCCACGCTCGCCGTCGACTTCGTCCTGGACCTGGCCTGCAACACCGTCCTGTCGCGGGACTTCATGCTGGCCGGCGCGTTGGAGGGCGACCGCGAGCCGCCGCGCGCCTGGACCGGCAACTTCGACCCCCGGGTGCTGGAGGTCATCACCCGGGCCGCCGGTCCCGGCCATGAGGAGTGGTTCGCCGGCAAGCTGACGATCGCTTTGGATGGGATCGAGCGGATGTTCGCGGATGTGAGATAGTCAGCCGGTGAAAGCGATCATCCGGTGGGTCATGCCCGCTCTGGTCCTGCTGGGCTTCGCGATCTTCTTCAACGACAGGGGCGGCAAGAGCGAACCGGACTTCACCATGGCCGAGGTCAAGGTGATCGAGGGAACCGTCGCCGCCTTCGACGTCTCCAGGACCCAGACCGGCACCGGCAACCGCCAGTCCACCCGCGTCGACTACCTGCTCACGCTGACCGGCCGCCCGCAGAACGTCTCGTTCCGGCTGGACACGACTCCGGCGGGCGGGGTCACGGCGGGCATGCGCGTACGCCTGGAGATCCTCGAGGACGCCGAGGAGGCCTTCACCTCGGCCACCCGCTACCCCGACGGGACCAACCGGATCCACGCGGTCGGAGCCGTGGTCGACGGCAAGCCCGTCTACACCGCCGCCGAGTACGTCGCCAGGAGCGAGTCGGCGGCGTCGGGCAACGGCCGGATCGCGCTGATCTTCCTGCTGCTGGCCCTGGCCTGGGGCGCGGTGGTGTACTTCGTCAAGATCCGGCCGTACGTCAGGAGCGGGAAGGCCGCGTGGTGACGTCGGCCAGCGTGACCTCGCCCAGCAGCGCCGCCTCGTAGCCGTTCAGCCGCTCCCACACCTCGGCCAGCGGGGCGGCGGCGCCGGGGAAGCGGGCGGCGGGCGGCTCGGCCCCCTCCGTCACGGCGATCACGTCGGCCAGAGTGATGTCCCCGGCCGGGCGGGCCAGCCAGTAGCCGCCCTCGGGGCCGCGCCGGCTGCGGATGAGCCCGGCCCGGCGCAGGTGCAGCAGGATGCTGTCGCAGAAGCGGCGCGGGATGTCCTGGCCGGCGGCGATCTGGTGGGCGTGCACCGGGGCCGGGGCGGTGGCCAGGGCGCACATGGCGCGCAGCGCGTACTGGGTTCTGGCGGAGATCCGCATCAGCGTTCCCCGCGGCGGTGAGCTGATCTCAAGGGGACACTCCTTCGGAAAAGCGCGATGCCCCCGGCTCGCGGCCGGGGGCATCGCAGGCGATTCACGGGCGGCTCAGGCCGGGGTGGGCTCCTCCTGCCGGTCCAGCTCGGAGTCGACGGCTTCCACCGACTCGTTCGCCTTGTCGCGGCGGTACTCGCGTACCGAGTAGACGATGGCGCCGACCCAGAGCAGCGCGATGAGGACGTAGGCGATGGCCTGGACGTTGCCGGGCGCGTCGATCCAGTCGCTGCGCAGCAGGGTACGCACGTTCGTCAGGATGATCACACCGCCGACCGCCGAGCCCAGGATGCGCGGCGGGATGTGGCGCACCAGCCAGGCGGCGATGGGTGCGGCGATCACGCCGCCGAGCAGCAGGACGCCGACCCAGGCGAAGTTGATGTTCTCCGAGCCGATGCCGACCAGGAAGCCGACGCTGGCCGCGATGGCGACCAGGAACTCGCTGGCGTCGATCGAGCCGATCACCTTGCGCGGCGGGATGCGGCCGCTGGCCAGGATCGCGGGGGTGCCCACGGGGCCCCAGCCGCCGCCGCCGGTGGCGTCCACGAATCCGGCGACCAGGCCGAGCGGGCCGAGGAAGCGCTTGCGCAGTGGCTTGCCCAGGTTGCCACGCGGCAGGCCGAACGCGGTGAAGCGGATGAGGATGTAGACGCCGAGCGTCAGCAGGATGACCGACATGATCGGGGCGGCGAGCTCGGTGGACAGGCTCGACAGGAACGTGGCTCCGGCGAAGGCGCCGATCGCGCCCGGGATGCCGATCTTGGCGACGACCTTCCAGTCGACGTTGCCGAAGCGCCAGTGAGAGATGCCGGAGGCCAGCGTGGTACCGATCTCGGCCAGGTGGACGGTCGCTGACGCGGCGGCGGCGTTGGTGCCGATGGCCAGCAGCAATGTGGTGGAGGTGACGCCGTAGGCCATGCCCAGGCTGCCGTCGACGAGCTGCGCGGCCAGGCCGACCAGGCCCAGCAGGATGAGTGATCGCACCGCATCCGCCTTTCCCGCTTTTCCTGCTATATCGGTCGGGATTATCATGAATGCTGGGAAGGGGTCAGGTCAAGTCACCGGGCGCAACTGCGCGCGCCGCCGCCCTCCGGGGGGCGGGTAGATCCACATTCGGCCGCTTTCCATGCAACCGGCGCCTGGTGCAAGCGACGGTCATGCCGGCCTCCTGACCAGGTATGTGAGACGCCTGGGGCGAGAGTGCCGCGGTCGGCGCTGTGGGGGGCCGTTCGCCCGGTTCGCGTGATGTGAGCCCCGGTAAGGGTTGGTTCGGCATTCGGGCAACCCCCGATAGGCCCCCCGGCTGCGGGCAGCGAACCAGAAAAGCGAATCGGGGGTTTCTCACGTGATTACGCAAGAGCAGATCCACGACCTGATCGGACACACGCTCTACGACAGCGACGGCGACCGCGTGGGGGAGGTGAAGACCATCTACGTGGACGACACGTCCGGAGACCCGGAGTGGCTCACGGTCAAGACCGGGTGGTTCGGCATGCACGAGTCGTTCGTACCGCTGCGCGCGGTCAGAATGATCGGTGACCGGGTCGAAGCGGGATTCGGCAAGGACCAGATCAAGGACGCGCCGAGGGTCGACGTCGAGGCCGGCGGCCGGTTGTCAGAGGGGGAGGAACGCGAGCTCTACCGCCACTACGGCGTCGAGTGGGGCGACGGCCGGCGCCCGCCGCTCGTACCCGGGCAGCCCGGCAGCCCCGACGCCCGCACCGACACAGCCGCCCGCACGGACATGACGTCCGAGGACGCGATGACCTGCTCGGAGGAGCACCTGCGGGTGGGCACCGAGCGCTACGAGAGCGGCCACGCCCGGCTGCGCAAGTACGTCGTCACCCAGGAGGAGCAGGTGACCGTGCCGGTCAGCCACGAGGAGGTCCGCGTCGAGCGCGAGCCCATCACCGAGGCCAATCGCGACGCGGCGATGCGCGGCCAGGACATCACCGAGGCCGAGCACGAGGTCACGCTGCACGCCGAGCGGGCCGTCGTGGACACCGAGGCCGTCCCGGTCGAGCGGGTACGGCTGGCCAAGGAGGAGGTCACCGAGGACGAGACCGTCTCCGGCCAGGTGCGCAAGGAGCGCATCGAGGCGGACGGCGACGTGGAGGGGGAGCCTGACGGCACCGACCGCTGGTGACCGCACCTCCCGCCACCGGACCGGGGCCCGGCGTGACGGGCCCCGGTCCGGCCTTGCCCTAGGCTGAGCCCGGCACGTCCGCGTGGCATGCGCGGCACGCGCCCCGACAGGAGTGGGTGGGGTCGATAGACGCGGACTCGCAGATCACGGATCTGACACTGGACGACCACGCGTGCCTCACGTTCGGCGAGCGCGAGGAGTACCTCGACCTGACCGCCGCCTACATCCGCGACGGGCTGGCGGAAGGGCTGCGGGTGGTGTGGCTGAGCGAGGAGCCGCAGGCGGCCCGCGCCGAGCTCGACCGGCGCGGCCTCGCGGTCCGGCACACCGGCGAGAGCGGGCGGATGCGGATCGTGGCCTGGCAGGACGGGCTGCTGTCCGGCCGGCAGTTCGCGCTGGAGGACGCCATGCGGTGGCTGCGCGCCCAGCGCGACGAGGCCGAGCGGGCGCATCGCGGCCTGCGCGTGGCGATCGACATGGGCTGGGCGCTGAGCCCGATCCAGGGCGTCGAGCAGCTGCCCGCCTTCGAGCGGCAGATCGCCGAGACGCTGGCGGGCACCCGCGTGTCGGTGCTGTGCCAGTACGACCGCGAGCGCTTCGACCCGGTCACGCTCGCGTCGGTGTCGGCCTTCCACACACGCTCGGTCGCCGCCGCCACCTACCACGACGATCCGCTGCTGCGCATCTGCCGGCAGTACGCGCCGCCGGGCATCCGGCTGGCCGGGCAGATCGACTCCACGGCGGGGGAGTCCCTGGCCCTGGCGCTGGCGGAGGTCATCCGCGGCGACGCCGACGTCACCGTCAACATGGCCGAGCTGACCTTCATCGACGTCGCCTGCACGCGGATGATCCTCGACTGCGCGCGCAGCATCTGCCCGGACCGCAAGGTGGTGCTGCGCTGCCATCCGGCGATCACCGCGCGCTTCGTGCTTCTCGGCGCTTCGGACATCGCCGGTGCTACGGTGGAAACCGCCGATGAACGGTGACCAGCCCCTGGACCCGCCCACCGGTGCGGAGCGGCCGCCCCGCACCGATCCCGCCGTCGATCCGCCCGGCGGCGGTGAGATCCTGCTCGCGATGGATTTCGACGGCGGCTCCCTCTACGCGCTCAGAGCCAGTGTGGAGGCGCACGCCACCGACGTGGGGCTGCCGCACGGCCGCGCCGCCGACCTGGTCATCGCCGTGCACGAACTGGCCATGAACGCCGTGCGCCACGGATCCGGGCACGGCACGGTGACGCTCTGGGCACGGGACGGGATGGTGTGGTGCCGGGTCGGTGACCCCGGCCGGGGCGAGGACGACCTGCCCGGCGAGCCGTGGCCCCGCAGGCACGGCCACGGGCTCTGGATCGTGCGCACGCTGGCTGATGAGCAGACGGTGTCCACGGGCCCCGGCGGAACGCACACCACCATCGCCATGGCGCTTCCCGGCGAGGCCGCCGAGCGTCCCGCGACGATCCTGCCGGAGCATGACCACGGACGCGCGGTGCTGCGCCTGTCCGGCCTGTTCGACCACGGCGCGGCGCTGGAGCTGCTGGAGCGGGCGCGGAGCCTGCCGAGCCTCGTGCTGGACCTGACCGAGGCCGGTCCGTGGGACTCCGACGGGCTGGCCGCCCTGGTCACGCTGCGGCAGCGTACCGAGTTGCGGCTCACCGGAGTGCCGCTCTACCTGCGCGAACGGCTCGAAACTCTGGACCCCGCCCTGTCCGAGGCCATGGACGACTGAACCCGCGGCGCGGAAGGGCTCTGAAGGGGCCGCGGGCAGGAGCGGGCAGTTGCGGCGGATCGACCGCCGCGGCTTGCCGTTCGACCGGCGCGGCCGATGTGCCGTTCGGCCGGCACATCGGCCGCGTCATCGTCCGGGTGAGCGCCGAAGACGGGTCAGGGGCGGAACGGGCCGGTCACGCAGTAGGTGATGCCGCCGGAGGAGGAGCCGCTGGTGCCGCGCTGGGAGGAGAAGTACAGGCGGTCGCCCGCGGGGTTGAACGCCGGGCCGGTGATCTCCGACGAGCTCTGGCCGCTGATGCGCAGGAACACCGAGATCTGGTCGTTCGGGGTGATCATGCAGATCTCCATGTTGCCGCCGTCCTCGGCCACGTACAGGTCGCCGCCGGTCGAGCCGGTCACGTTGTCGACGCCGGTCAGGGGCGGGCTGCCGGGGCTGACCAGGCTGTCGTCGTAGGCCAGCTCGTAGGTGTTGTTCGCCAGGTTGAGCTGCCAGAGCCGGTTGTCGCCCTTGGTGGTGAACCAGACGGTGTCGTCGGCGTAGTGGCAGCCTTCGCCGCCGTTGAAGGACTTGGAGCCGGAGACCTGGCTGCGGGTGGCGGTGGGGGAGCCGTCGGGGTCGGGGACGTTCGCCCAGCTGAAGGAGCCCGAGGTGGAAGAGCCGGCGACGAGCACCTGCAGGGTGCCGCCGGACAGGTCGCCCCAGGTCGAGGGGACGAAGCGGTAGAACCTGCCGTTGCTCTCGTCCTCGGTCAGGTAGATCACCCGGCGGACCGGGTCGGCGGCGGCGGCCTCGTGCTTGAACCGCCCCATGGCGGCCCGCTGTACGGCGGCGCCGCCGAAGGGATAGGTCTCGTAGACGAACCCGCGGCTCACCTCCTCGCACGACAGCCAGGTGTTCCACGGCGTCTTGCCGCCCGCGCAGTTCTGCCGGGTGCCGGTGAGGATGCGCTGGGCCGACTGCACGGCTCCGGAGGAGGTGAAGCGGATGGCCGACGCGCCGCCGCCGGGGTTGATCTCGGAGTTGGAGACGTAGATCCAGCCCGCGCCGTCGGCGAAGCATGCGCCGCCGTCGGGGGCGTTGTGCCAGGTCAAGGACGTACCGGGGACCGTCTGGCCGGAGCGGGCGATCACCTGGCCGGTGAAGCCGGCGGGCAGCAGGATGCCGTTGGCGTCCGCGGAGCCCAGCGGGCCGTAGGGGCTGGGCGCGTTCTGGGCGGGCGCGGCCAGCGCCGTGCCTTCCCAGAGGGTGAAGGGCAGCGCCATGGCGCCGGCGCCGAGAACCGAGGCACGCAGGAAGTTGCGTCTCTTCATCGGTGTGACCCTTTCCTGGCCGGGGGTGTCGAAACCCGAGAGTAGACACCGTCCGTGAACGCCCGGTGTCCCATTCTGGTCGAGGCCGTGCCGAGGCGCCGGTGCATCCGGAAAATCCTCTATTGCATAGGAAAGTTTCCTATTTAATACTGCGATCAAGCACCATCCCCCTGGTACATGGAGGTTCCATGCTCCGTCGTCTCGCCGTGCTCGCCTCCGCAGCGCTTCTCGCCCTGTCCGCCGCCCCCGCCCAGGCCCACGCCACCGCCGTCGTCGAGGACGTCTTCAGCCCGCTGACCCTTGGCGGGTACTGCGCCGCCCAGGTCAACCCCACCTCGGGCATCGGCTTCTACAACGGCTGGCTGAACTGCTACCGCTTCGGCACGCCGGGCCTGGTCTTCACGGGGGCGGGCAACCCGAGCCAGGCCTGCGTGTACTTCCACCCGACGTGGAACTTCATCGGCTACTCCCAGGGGGTGAGCCAGGCGCTGCTCTGCAGGTACTCGGTCTGACCCCCGGAGCCCCGCCGTGCCGGTGTCGCGGCGGGGCTCACCGGGCCTCGCGCAGGAAGCGCAGGCCGGTGGCGGCGATCCAGGACCACGACAGCACCACGGCCAGCGCGAAGGCCACGTTGACCAGGGCGGAGGAGTTGCCGGAGGCGATGCCGGCGAAGGCGGCGAGGAACAGCACGCCGGTCAGCGCGGAGAAGAGGGCCCAGCCGGTCCGGCGTTCGGCGGCGTGGCGGCGGGCGTGGAGCAGGCAGGTGGCGATCATGCACAGGAAGCCGACGCCGCCCGCGACGAAGTGCAGCATGCCGTGCCAGGTGATGGCGGCGGGCGGGCCGTCGGGGGTGCCGGCGGGGAAGCCGAGCGCGGGGTCGGCGGCGAACGCTCCGGCGCCGATGAGGCCGAGGCCGTAGGCGCGGATGAGCCAGGGGGCCCAGGGCCGCTCGAGCGCGTACGAGAAGGCGATGACGAGCACCCCCGTGATCACGAAGTTGGCGATCTGGATCCAGCCGAGGTCGCCGTTGCTCAGCAGGCTGGCGGCGTGGCGGGTGAGGTCGAACGGCTCGCGGGTGAGGGCCTGGGCCAGGGAGACCAGGACGTAGAGGGGACCGGCCAGGACGCCGCACATCAGAAGGGTTCTGTTCATGCCCCCGAGCATTTCGCCGACAAAAACTTTTGTCAAGACAATTTTGATTGTCGGAGTTCCGGACGGCTAGGGTGTCGTCAAACGATCTTCTACAGCGGATGGGCGGGCACATGGACAGGTTGAAGGGGCGGCGGGCCATCGTCACCGGCGGCGCCAACGGCATCGGGCGGGCCATCGCCGTGGCCTTCGCCCGCGAGGGCTGCGAGGTGTTCCTCACCGCCCTGCGCGACGAGGACGCGGCCCGTGACACCCTCGCCGAGCTGCGCGGATACGGCGTGCGGGCGCACTACATGCTGCTGGACGGCGCCGACCCCGACGGCGTCCGGAAGCTGATGGAGGCGGCGGGCCGCGCGCTGGGGGTCGCCGACGTCCTGGTGAACAACGCCGCCACGATGACCAGGACCGGGTTCCTGGACCTCACGCCGGAGGAGTACGAGCGGGTGATGGCGGTCAACCTGCGCTTCCCGTTCTTCGCCACCCAGGCCTTCGCCGCGCGGCTGCGCGAGGAGGGCGCACCGGGCAGCGTCATCAACATCAGCTCGATCAGCGCCTTCAAGGCGGTCAGCGCGATGGCCCACTACCAGTCCAGCAAGGCCGGGCTGTCGATGCTGACGCGCAGCACCGCGTACGAGCTGGCGCGGTACGGCATCCGGGTCAACACGATCTCTCCCGGCCTGACCGCCACCAAGGCCAACTCCCCGCAGTGGCGTGACGACCCCGACCTGTGGCACGAGCGCAGCAAGGACATCCCGCTGGGCCGGCCAGGACGCCCGGCCGACTTCGCCGGCGCCGCCGTCTTCCTGGCCTCGGACGAGTCGGCCTGGATGACCGGCGCCGACCTGGTCCTGGACGGCGGCGACGCGGCCGTGTGAGCCGTCTCAGGCGGCCGACGGCGCGCCGCTCGCCCGCCGCAGCGGCGACAGGATCAGCCACAGCGTCGAGGCGACCGCGCCCAGGACGCCGATCAGGATGGTGGGCCGTACGCCCAGCCACGTGCCCAGCGCGCCGCCCAGCAGCCCGCCGGCCGGGGCCATGGCGAAGGCCAGGAACCGGTTGGCCGCCTGCACCCGGCCGAGCAGATGATCCGGGCAGGCGCTCTGGCGGTAGCTGACCTGGACGACGTTGTAGAGCGTCCCGCCGTACCCGCAGGCGAACCAGCCGCAGACGAACAGCGCGACCGCCCAGCCGCGCGAGGACAGCGCCATCAGCACGCCGAGCGGCTCGGTGAGCAGCAGCGACAGCACGATCGTGCGGGTGGGGCCGAACGCGCGCGTCCACCGCTTGACGGTCACGGCCGCGAGCACCCCGCCCGCGCCGGACGCGGCGGCCACCAGACCGGTCATCACCGGCGAAAGCCCCAGCTCGCGTGTCAGGAACAGCACCAGCAGCGCGGCGACCATCGACATGAACAGGTTGACGCTGCCGGTGCAGAAGCCGATCGCGCGCAGCGCCGGGTCGCGCAGCAGGAAGCGCAGCCCCTCGCCGATGTCGGCCGGCGTCCCCCGCTTGCTCGCCGCCGCCGGCGCGGGGTCGGGCGTGCGGATACGGCGCAGCAGCCCGGCCGAGGCCAGGAACGTCACCGCGGTGACCGACACCGTGGCGGCCGCGCCGGCCAGCCCGGCGATCAGGCCGCCGAGGCTGGGCCCGGTCACCACCGCGACGGAGTAGCTGGCCTGCAGCTTGGCGTTGGCCTCGATGAGCCGCTCGCGCTCGACCAGTGCCGGCACGTACGCCAGATGGGCCACGTCGAAGAAGATCGTCCCGATGCTCACCAGCAGGGCGACGGCCAGAAGCTGCCAGACGGTGAGCACCCCGGCGGCGTACCCGAGGGGGATCGACAGGAGCAGCAGCGCCCGCGTGACGTCGGCGGTGAGCAGGACACGCCGGCGTCGCATCCGGTCCACCCACGCGCCCGCGGGCAGCCCGAACAGCAGCGCGCCGACCGTGCCCGCGGCGTTGAGCAGCCCCATCTCCAGGGGCGTGGCCGCCAGCGCGGTGACCGCCACCAGCGGGACGGCGATCGCGCCGGCGCGGCTGCCGAGCTGGCTGACGGTGTTCGCCGACCACAGCCGCACGAAGTCGGCGTGCCGCCAGAGGCTCACCACCGCACCGGCAGCCGCACCGGTCCGATCGTGATCGCCGTGGTCAGCCACTCGACCTCCTCCTCCGGTACGGCCAGCCGCAGACCGGGACAGCCGCGCACGAGCGCCCGCACCGCCTCCTGCAGTTCCATCCGCACCAGCGAGGCGGCCAGGCAGTGGTGCAGCCCCGGCCCGAACGTCAGGTGCGCGCTGCCCTCGCGCTCCACGTCGATCTGATCGGGATCGGGGAAGGCGCCGGGGTCGCGGTTGGCCGAGGCGAAGGAGACGAGCACCGCCTCGCCCTCGCGGATGGTCCGCCCGCCGATCTCGACGTCCTCGGTGGCGATCCTGGCGATGCCGAGACCGGGGCTGATGACGAGGTAGCGCAGCAGTTCCTCGACCGCCCCCGGGATCGCCCCGGGCCGTTCGACCAGGCTCCGGTAGAGGCCGGGCTCGGTCAGCAGCGTGTAGGCCATGTTGCCGACCTGCTTGGCCACGTTGTCCTGGCCGGTGGTCAGCGAGCTGCCGAGGAAGGTGACCAGCTCCTGCTCGCTGAGCCGCCGCTCGCTGTCGCGGGCGTGCACGAGCGCGCTCAGCAGGTCGTCCCTCGGTACGGCGCGCCGCCGCTCGACCAGTTCCAGCAGGTATTGGGCGAACTCGCCCAGGACGCGCTCGACCTCCTCGGCGGTGTAGGCGGTGGTGGTCACCACGACCTCCGCCCAGCCGCCGAACCGGTCGCGCTCGCCGTACGGGACGCCGAGCATGTCGCAGATCGTCATCAGCGCCAGCGGCGCGCCGAAGTCCCGCATGAGGTCGGCGGGTGGGCGCAGGTCGCGCAGGAGCGTCTCGGCGCGGGCGGTCACCGAGGGCCTCAGTTCCTCGATCCGCCGCAGGGAGAACGCCTTGGAGACCAGGCGGCGCATCCGGGTGTGCTCGGGGGCGTCCATCATCGCCATGGAGCCGGCCCCGCCGGGCAGGGGCGTCATGCGCGGCACGTCGGCGCCGGCCGCCCGCGCCCGGCTGAAGCGGGGGTCGGAGATGATCGCGCGCACGTCCTCGTAGCGGGTCGCGAGCCAGCCTTCGCGGCCGTAGGGCATCCGGACCCGCGAGAGCGGCTCGCTTTCGCGCAACTGCGCGAAACGGGGGTGCAGGCGCAGCAGGTCGGGTGGGCCGAAGGGGTAGGAGCCTGCCGTCATGCGTGATCTCCAGGGGTGACGATGAGCGGTCGCTCCCCAGCGGCCCGAGGAGCGTCCCGCCGTTGCGCTACTTGCCGGGCTTGACCGTGCCGGTGGTCATGATCTTGAATTCAGCGGTCACGATGTGACGCATGGGATTCACCTCCTTCTGCTGCGAGTGTCCGTGCGTGGTCGAGGGCTTCGGCCACGACGTCCTCGGTGAGCACGGGGGTCTCGACGAGCAGGCAGCTGCCGAGCGGGGTGGTGGCCACGTCGCCGCCCGGCCCGCGGTGGACGGTGGCCCTCATCGCGCGGCTCGGCACGGTGTCCAGCGGGAAGCCGTACCGCACCCGCGCGACCCCCGCCCGGCCGGGCCGCCTGCGCGCCTTCTCGGCCTTGGCCGGCGGTCCCAGTTCGTCCAGGGTCGCGCGCCAGCGCGGCGAGAGGGGTGACCAGGGGCCGGTCTTCTTGATGAGCGCGCGCAGCTCGGGGGCGAGCGCGAGCGCCTCGGCGTGCTCGCGGACCACGCTCACCAGCGCGTCGCCCAGGCGTCGCTCGGCGAGGCCGGCGAGCACGGAAAAGTCGAGGAGGTCCTTAATTCGGAATTTGCGCTGGAACCTTTCCTCGGCCACGGCGAACAGCCCGCATAAATCATCGTGTTCCGGTGGAACGGCCCTTACCGGAACTCCCTTCAGGTCGCCGGTGAACGCACAGGTGGAGACGTCGGCGCCCATCGGTTTGTCGAGATGTGGCTCCTCGGCCGGCCACTTCATGGCCACGCAGATATGCCGTCCGAATTCTCCGTCCATGACACTGACACCCTGCGGGACGGCGCCGTAACGCGCCGACAGGTCCAGGACGCAGCGCCACAGCGCCTCCTCGTCGGGCGCGACCAGATCGGCGTCCCCGGACTGGCGCAGCATCCATCCGGGCATGTGAACGGCGATCCTGCGCCCCTTGAGCACGGTCAGCCCGTGCGCCGCCGCCTGCTCCTCACCCACTCTGGCCAGCTCGGCGACCCGGCGGCGGGCCCGTTCCAGATAGGCCGTCGCCGCGCCGGTGAGCTCGATGTCCCGGGCCTGCGCCGAGGACAACCAGGTCGCCAATATCCCCGCCTTCGCGGCCATATGCGCCACCCGCCATGCCGGATATGCGGGCGGCGCGCCGAGGATTCTGTCTATGGTGTCAAAATCCATCATCACCGATAAGAAACCCGATACTAACAAGATCAACTCCATGAGTAAACATTCGTTCTGGAGCAGGTCATGAAACAGGTTTCACCCCTGCCCGTCCCGGCCATGTTGGTGTCATGAGCGAACCCATGCCCCCGGCGCCCGTGATCGGCGCGGTGGTCGCCGTCGGCGTCGTCGCCGCGCTGCTCCTCGGCACCGGCGCCCTCCTGATCGCGGGCGGCCTGCCGCGCAGCGCCGTACTGCCGGGGGCCTTCGGCCTCCTCGGCGCGGCGATCGCGCGCGGGCTGTGGCCGGGATGGCGTGGCCCCCGCGTCCTGGCCGCCTTCTTTGGCGCCTTCGTCGTCCTCCATGGGGGCACCACGCTGGCCGACGCGCTGACGGGCACGGGCGCGCCGCCCGCCGTGCTCGCGGGCGCGTCCGTCATGGCGCTGGCCGGCGCCGCCGTCATCGTCCTGCTCTTCGTGCCGCCGTCGTCGCGCGCGTGGTTCGCCCGCCACCGCGAAGCGCGGCCCCGGCGGAATGAGTAGGGCCTACTCATTCGCGGGCCCCGGCGAAAAGCGAGAATGCGATCGAGGCGCGGCCGGGCAAACCTGCGGACGTCGCGCCGCCGACGACGGAAAACTGAATCCGCCGGATTCGTGGCGACGTTCGGAGGGGCATCATGTCGACCCGAGGTGTGGCGATCGCCGCGGCATTGATCGCCGCCGCGGCGACGATCACCGGCGCACTGATCACGTCCCGTCAGGTGCCGCTGCCCTGGGCCTCCGGTGACGGGGGAAGCTCGGAAACGCAACGCGAAACGATTCGGGAGAGCGTTCCAGGCGGTCCGAAAAAAGCCCCTGGAATCGCCGTGACTCCGAAATCCCTGACCTTTTCCTGCGAGGGCGGCGACTGCGCGCAGGAAGTGCGCGTGCTGAGCACGGGAACGGCCACGCTGAAAATCGCCGGCATCGAGTTCGAGGGCGACAACCCCGGCGATTTCCAGCACGACAACGCCTGCGCCGGCCAGGCTCTCGACGCCGATGACGAGTGCACGCTTAAGGTGTGGTTCGCTCCGGCGAGCACCGGATCGAGCGGCTCGGCGACCCTGGTGATCCACCAGAACCTCAAGGGTGACGCCACCTACGTCATGGTCAGCGGACAGGGCACCCAGCAGCCCACCGACGAGCCCACACCGGAGTCGAGCCAACCGGCCGAATGACCGGGGCGGCACCTCGCGAGCGGGCTGACGCGGGCGGGGCCGCGGGGACACGGTGCCGGGCGGGCGCTCGGCCTCATCGGCGTGCGCGCCCGGCCCGGCTGAGCTCGGCGAACGAGAACGGACGCACCTGGCGTACGTCTTCGCCGGGCCTGAAGGGTCAGTGGACGTGGGTGGTGAGCCAGCGGACGATCTGGCGGCTGTAGTCGACCCGGTTCGAGGGGCGGCCGTCGACCAGGAACTGGTGGGACTCGTCGGGGTAGAGGACCATTTCGGTGGGGACGCCGAGTGTGCGCAGCGCCGTGAACCATTCCTCCGACTGGCCCACCGGGCAGCGGTCGTCGTTGATCGCGTGCACGAGCAGGGTCGGGGTGCGCACGTGCCGTACGCGCTCGATGGGCGACTGCGCCCGCAGGAGCTCGCCCCCGGAGTAGACGTCGCCGCCGAACTCCAGCGCGGCGAAGACGTGGCTGTCGTCGGAGCTGCCGGACATGCTGAGCAGGTTCGTCACCGGCCCGCCGGCCACGGCGGCGGCGAAGCGGTCGGTACGCGTCGTCAGGTGGCAGGTGGTGAAGCCGCCGTAGCTGTAGCCGCAGATCGTCAGCCGGTCGGGGTCGGCCACGCCCTCGTCGACCAACTGCTCCACGGGGTCGAGGAAGTCGCGTTCGTCGCCTCGGCCCCAGTGGCCGACGCTGGCGGCGTAGAAGTCCTCGCCGTAGCCGTCGCTGGCGCGCGGGTTGAGCAGGAGTACGGTCCAGCCCTGGGCGGCCAGCAGCTGGTGGTAGGGGTGGGCGGGTTCGAGGTGGGGCGCCCAGGCCAGGTGCGGGCCGCCGTGCGCGTCCAGCAGGAGCGGTCCCGCGCCGGTGGCGCCGGGCTCGCGCAGGATCCAGCCGTGGACGGTGCTCCCGTCGCCGATCGTGAACTCCCGCTCCTGCGGCTGGATGAACTCCACGTCCGGCAGCGCGCTCGCGGTGTGCGCGGTCAGCTCGCGCACCTGCCCGGTCTCCAGGTCGGCCAGCGCGATCTCGCCGTGGGAGCGCGTGGTGACGGTGACGACCGCGGTCACGTCGCCGGGTGAGGTGCTCAGCCCGGAGACGCTGCCGGTCAGGACCGGCTCAGGACGTCCGCCGTCCGCGGGCACCCGGTACAGCAGGGTGCTGCCGCGCTCGCGGGCGCAGAAGAGCACGTGCGCGCCGTCGCGGGTGAAGCGCGGGGCGCCGCCCGGCCACTCCGGGCCGCCCGGCATCACGTTGCGATCCAGGTCCCGGGTCAGGTCGACGGGCGGGCCGCCGTCCAGGGGGAGCTTCACCAGCCGCGTGTGCCCGATGCGCACCTCGGGCAGGCCGACCGCCAGCAGCGCGGAGCCGTCCGGGTACCAGTGGACGCCGCCGAACCAGCCCTTCTCGTCGCCGACCGGCCGCGGCCGCCCGCCGTCGAGGTCCACCACGTACGGCGCCGCCGTCAGCGTCAGGTCGGCGTTGTCCCCGGCCCCCGAGGTGTAGGCCAGCCGGGTCCCGTCCGGTGACCAGGCGGGCTCGCCGGCGTCCCAGTCGCCGGAGGTGACCTGGCGCACCTCGCCGGTGCCCACGTCGAGAACGTGCACCTGGCGGCGGACGGTGGCGCGCAGCCCGGCGCCGTCGGCCTTGTAGCCGAGCCGGTCGATGACCATGGGGCCGCCCGGCCAGGATTCGGCCACGCGTACCGCCGCGGAGAAGGCGATCCGTTCGCCGTCCGGGCTCCAGCGGGGCGCTCCGGCGCCGAGCGGCAGGTCGGTGAGCCGCTCCGGCTCGCCGCCGTCGAGGCGCAGCGTGAACAGCTGCCCCTCGCGCAGGAACGCCAGCCGGGAGCCGTCCGGCGACCAGGCCGGCGCGCCGTCGGACGGGCCGTGGGTCAGCCGGCGCGGCCCCGCCGTACCGGCGGTCTCGACGATCCACAGCGCGCGCACGTTGCGGTCGGGCTCGCGCTCGGCGGTGCGCAGCGCGTAGACGACGCGCGAGCCGTCGGGGGACAGGGCGGGGGAGCTGGGGATCGCGAAGTCCCACAGGTCGTCGAGCGTCAGGCGGCGCTTCACGCGGTACCTCCTTGGTAGAGAAAGACACGGCCGGCGATGCGGAGCCCGAGCAGCTCGCCGGTGGGTTCGCGCAGGAACGCGAGGGGCTCGTCGCGCCACGGGCCGTCCAGGAGCGCGAACTCGTCGGCCTCGACCCGGCCCGCGCCCATCTCCAGCGGCCGGTCGTAGTGGACGGTCGTCACCCGCAGGCCCAGGGTGCCCGGCCGGACGGTGACCTCGACGCGCGAGGACATGTCCTGCCGCTCGGGGGTGCTGTAGGCGCCCGCGTAGGGGGCGAGATCCTGCTCACCGGTGTCCCGGAAGACCTTCCGGTCCGGCTTGCCGATCCCGGCCAGCTCGGCCAGGAGCGCGTCGCCGATCTCCCGGTAGGCCAGCTGCCCGTCGTCGGCGTTGGTGAGCACCACCACCGCGAGGCCGGCCTCGGGCACGAAACGGCAGACGGTCGCGGTGCCGTGCAGGCTGCCCTCGTGGTAGACGGCGCTCACCCGCGTCGCACCGCGCGGCAGGTAGTCGAGGTGCCAGCCGAGCCCGGTCGCGGCCTGTCCCGCCCGCACGGGCACCGGGTCGGAGATCATCGCCGCGCGTGTCTCCGGAGACAGCGGCCCGGCCACGTCCAGCTCGCCCAGCCACCAGCGCATCCAGAGCAGCTGGTCGCCGGCCGTGGAGATCAGGCCGCCGGAGGGGTTGACGCCGCGGGGCAGCAGCCACGCGTCCTGGACCGGGTGCGGGGCGCCGTCGTCCTCGCGGGTGTGGCCGGCGGCGGCGGGCTGGGAGACCACGCGTTCGGCGAAGAAGGTCGAGCCGGTCATGCCGAGCGGCGTCAGGACGCGGTCCTCGACGAACGACTCGTAGCTCTGCCCGCTCACCACCTCGACCAGCCGCCCGGCCACGTCCAGGCCGGTGTTGCAGTAGGAGAAGGTCGTGCCGGGCGGCAGGAACTGCGGCAGCGCGGAGAAGGCGGCCACCTGCGCGGCCAGCGCGCCGTCCCCCCGGTCGGTGACGAACTCGGGCTCGTCGCCCAGCCAGCCCGTCAGATGGGTGAGCAGGTGCCGCACCGTCGCCGACGCGGTGGCGGACCCGTCGGCGACGCGGAAACCGGGCAGGTAGCGGCGTACCGGCTGATCCAGGTCGACGGCGCCGGCCTCGGCCAGCGCCAGGACCGCCGTGGCGGTGAACGGCTTGGTCATCGAGGCGACCGGGATCCGCGTCTGCGGCAGGAACGGCTGCTCGGGGTCGGTCCTGGCCAGGCCGTACGCGCCGCTCCAGTGCCGCCCGCCGTGCGCGATCGCGACCGAGCAGCCGGGAACCCGGTGGCGGGCCAGCGCGGACACCACGATCTCGTCGACGTCGGCGGCGAGGACGGAAGGCGGGTTCATCGGGGACGGGACGGGGCGCACTGCTCCTCCTCGGTCGGTACGGCAGGCGGCAGGTTCACCGGGCACGCGGCACGATGCTCGCCGGAGACCACGGCCAGGGCCGGATCGTCGCGGCGGCACTCCTCCCGCGCGAGCGGGCAGCGCGGATGGAAGCGGCACCCGGCGGGGATGGCGGCCGGGTCCGGCGGCTCACCGGCCTTGATGGGGATCGGGCGGCGTTCCTCGCCCGCACGGGGGACGGCGGCGACCAGCGCGCGCGTGTAGGGGTGGACCGGGTTGGCGATGACCTCGGCCGCGGGTCCTTCCTCGACGATGCGGCCCAGGTACATGACCGCGATCCGGTCGGCGTGCGCGGCTGTGGTGGACAGGTCGTGCGTGATCATCAGGATGCCCAGGCCGGCGGCCCGCAGCTCGTCGAACAACGCCAGCACGCCGGCGCGTACCGACACGTCGAGCATCGAGACGGGCTCGTCGGCGACGAGCAGGTCGGGCTCCAGGACCAGGGCGGCGGCGATGGCCGCCCGCTGCCGCTGGCCGCCGGACAGCTCGTGCGGGAAGCGGTCGGCGAAGGCGGCGGCCGGTGACAGGCCGGCGCGTTCGAGGGCGGCCAGGACCAGGTCGCGGCGCTCGGCGCGGGTGCCGACGCCGTGGACGGCCAGCGGCTCGGCCACCGAGCGGCCGATGCGGAAGCGCGGATCCAGCGACTCGTAGGGGTCCTGGAAGACGACCTGCATGCGGCGGCGCACCGGCTTGAGCCGGCGCCTGCTCAGGCCGGTGATGTCCTGGCCGGCGAACCTGACCGTGCCCGCGGTGGGGTCGGCCATCCGCAGCACCGACTGGGCGGTGGTCGTCTTGCCCGACCCGGACTCGCCCACCAGGGCCAGCAGTTCCCCGGGCCCGACGGTGAAGGAGACGCCGTCCACCGCGCGCACCACCCGGCGCGGCCGCCCGCGCAGGCGGAAGTGCGTGGCCAGGCCGTCGACTTCGAGCAGGCTCATGCCGTACCTCCGGCGATCGATGCGGCGAGATGGCAGGCGCTGGACTGCCGCGCGCCGAGCGGGACCAGCCGCGGCGCCTGGGTGCGGCAGCGGTCCTCGGCGTGCTCGCAGCGCGGCGCGAACGCGCAGCCCGGCCACTCCTCGTCCAGGCGCGGGGGCGCTCCGGCGATGGCGCCGCCGGAGAACAGCGCGCGGCTGTAGGGGTGGCCGGGGCGCAGGTGCAGGTCGCCGATGTCGGCGTTCTCGGCCACCCGGCCCGCGTACATGACCGCGGCCCGCCCGCACACGCGGCCGACCACGGGCAGGTCGTGGGTGACCAGGACGACCGCCAGCCCCAGCTCCGTGCGCAGCCGGTCCAGCAGGTCCAGCACCTGGGCCTGCACGATCACGTCCAGGGCGGTGGTGGGCTCGTCGGCGAGCAGCACCTTCGGCTCACAGGCCAGCGCCATCGCGATGGCCGCGCGCTGGCGCATGCCGCCGGAGAACTCGTGCGGGTAGCGGCTCGCCTTGTCGGGGTGGATGCCGACGAGTTCCAGCAGCTCGCGTACGCGGAGCGTGGCCTGCTTGCCCTCGGCCACACGATGCAGGCGCATCGGCTCGGCGATCTGGGCGCCGACGGTGGCGACCGGGCTGAAGGCGTTCATGGCGCCCTGGAAGACCATGGCCAGGTCGGTCCAGCGGTGCCGGCGTACGCTCGCCTCGCCCCTGGCCAGGATGTTCTCGCCGTTGAGCAGGACCTGCCCGGCGACCGTGGCCGACGGCGGCAGCAGTCCCATCATGGCCAGGATCGCGGTCGTCTTGCCGCAGCCCGACTCGCCGACCAGGCCCAGGCCCTCGCCCGCGCCGACCGTGACGTCCAGGCCGCGCAGCGCGTGCACCCTGCCCCGGGGCAGGTCGAACCAGACGTGCAGGTCGCGGACCTCCAGCAGCGGAGCGGACATCAGCGCTCACCTCCCGACGGAACCGGAGCCAGGCGGAAGGTCCGCACCGACAGGTGCCCGGCGCGCAGCCGGGGGTTGAGGTGGTCCTCCAGCGCCCGGCCGATCAGCGTGCACGCCAGGATCAGGCAGCCGACCGCCAGACCGGGCGGCACGATCGCCCACCAGGCGTCGCGGGAGACGGCCTGCCCGGCGAAGGCGTTCTGGATGAGCCGCCCCCAGGACAGGGCCGACGGGTCGCCGAGGCCGAGGAAGGCGATGGCCGTCTCGACCAGGATGGCGTTGCCCACCGCGAAGATCGCCAGCGTCAGCAGCAGCGGCACGACGTGCGGGAGCACGTGGGTCGCCACGATCCGCAGGTTCCCCGCGCCGATGGTCAGCGCCCGTTTCACGTACGCGCGTTCGCGCACGCTCAGCGCCTCCGCGCGCACCACCCGCGCCAGCCGGGGCCACGACAGCAGCCCGATGATGGCCACGACGCCGGTCATGCTGCGCCCCCACACCGCCGCGACGATCAGCAGCAGCGGGATGTCGGGGATCACCAGCATGTAGTCGGTCAGCCGCATCAGCACGGCGTCGGTGCGCCCGCCCGCGTACCCCGCGGCCAGGCCGATCGCGCCGCCGACCACGACGGCGATGAGCGCGGCGGCGAACCCGACCAGCAGCGACGTGCGGGCGCCCCACAGCAGGAGCGTCACCATGTCGATGCCGGCGTCGTCCAGGCCGAGCGGATGCGCCGCCGAGGGCGGCTGGTAGACCGCGCCGACCTTCTCGTGGCTCGCGTAGGGCGCGATCCACGGGGCGAGCACGGCCAGGACGACGATCGCGGCGAGCATGGCCGCCCCGAGCGCGCCGCCCGGATACCTGCGCAGCACGTTCATGTCCTGATCCTCGGATCGAGCTTGAGATAGAGCAGGTCGGCCAGCAGGTTCGCGACCACGATCGCCGCCGTCAGGAGCAGGAACCCGCCCTGGAGCACGGCGTAGTCGCGGTTCTGGACCGCCTGGTAGAGGGCCAGCCCGATGCCCGGATAGGAGAACACGGTCTCCACCAGCAACGACCCGGCCACGATGTAGCCGAACGTGAGGAAGATCAGCGTGGTGATCGGCAGCAGCGAGTTCGGCAGCGCGTAGCGGCGCACGATCCGCCAGCTCGTCAGGCCCTTGGCGCGCGCGGTGAGGATGTAGTCCTCGCCGAGCGACCCGACCAGCGCCGAGCGCGCGATCAGCGCCCACGAGCCGCACCACGCCAGCCCGATCGCCAGCGACGGCAGCGCCAGGTGCTCCAGCCGGTCGCCCAGCACCTGCCACCACGACGGATCGCTGAAGCGCAGGTACGGGTCGGAGATGCCGCCGGTCGGCAGCGCGCCGCCGAACAGCAGCAGCAACATCAGCCCGATCCACTGGATGGGCAGCACCGACAGGAACATCGAGGCCGACAGCGGCGCCCAGTCGGCCGCCGTGCCCCGCCGCCAGGCGGCGACGACCCCGATGACCAGGCCGAGCGCGAGCCCGAAGGCCAGCCCCAGCCCCACCATCGGCAGCGTGTTGGCCAGCGGCCCCGCCAGCTCGTCCCACACCGGCCGCCGCGTCTGGAAGGAGTGGCCGAGGTCCCCGCGCAGCAGCGCGGAGACGTACAGCCAGAACTGCTCCAGCAGCGGCCGGTCCAGGCCGAGCTCCGCGCGCAGGTAGTCGCGGAACTCGGCGCTGCAGGTCCGGCACATCTGGTACTGCGTGGCCGCGTCGCCCGGCGCGGCCCGGAAGAGCACGAAGTTGATCACAGCCGCCGCCGCGACGGTGGCGAGGGCCGAGGCGAGGCGCCGGACCAGGTAACCGCCCCGGTTCATGACACGCGGTGGATCTGGGTCCAGAGACCCGGTCCGAAGCGCTGGGTCTCGATGCCGGCCCAGTCCTGGCGTACGACGTGCACGGTCTCGGCGTGGTAGAGCGGCAGGACGGCCCGCGTGTCGCGCAGGAGCGTCTTCTGCAGCGTGCCGACGGCCGCGGTCCGCTCGGCCGGGTCGAGCATGCCGCGCTGCTTGGTGAGCAGCGTGTCGTAGTCCTTGTCACAGAATCCGGCGAAGTTGACGCTGCCCCAGCTGTCGCAGCTGTAGACCCTCAGCGTGCCGCCCGGATCGGGGGAGAGCGTCCAGTAGGAGTAGGCCAGGTCGAAGTCCAGGTACTTGCCGTCGGGCTTGGTGACCGCGGCCGTGTAGTCGGCGGCGATGTCCGGCTTCAGCTCGATGCCGACCTCCGCCAGGTTCTTCTGCAGGATCTCGGCCACGCGGCTGATCTCCTTCCAGACCACGACGGAGTAGGACATGCGGTCGCCGGCCGGGGTCACGCGGATGCCGTCGGCGCCGCGCTTGTAGCCGAGACCGTCGAGGATGCCGTTGGCCTTGGCCGGGTCGTGCGGGTCGGCCTGCAGGTCCTTGGGGATCCACTCGTCCTGGAAGGGGGCCAGGACGCTGCGGCCGGGCCTGCCGTACCCGTTGAGCACGACCTCGACGAGCTCGGCGCGGTCGAGCGCGAGGGACATCGCCTCGCGGACCTGGACCTGCTTCAGCTCGGGGTTGTCCCGCTTCTTGGGGTTGGTGTTGACGTTGAGCATGGCGACCTCCTGGGAGGGGGAGGCGGCCACCTTCAGGCCCGCGGCGCCCTTGACCGAGGCGGCCACCGCGGAGCCGCCGCCGTAGCCCCAGGCGACGGTCCCGGCGCGCAGGGCCTGGGCCAGGCCCTCGTCGTTCTGGAAGACCTGCAGGCCGACGGCGCCGACCTTCGGCGGGGTGCCGAAGTAGCCCTTGTTGGGCTCGAAGATCGTGGTGCCGTCGCCGGCGAACTCGGTCACCGTGAACGGCCCGCCCGAGACCGCGGGGAGCTTGTCCTCGGGGCGGAAGGCCAGGATCTTCGAGCCGTCGCCCCCCGCGTGCGGCTCGTAGACGTGCTTGGGCAGCACGTGGAAGTTGGCCAGCAGGGTCAGCACGCTCTCGGGCATCGCCTCGGCGTAGGTGACGACCAAGGTCTTGTCGTCGGTGGCCTTGACGCTCTTCACCCCTTCGAGGGCGAAGGAGACCAGACCGGCTGCGTCACTGGCGTGCTTCAGCTCGAAGTTCGCCGTCCATGCGGCGTCGTGCGCGGTGAGGGGCTTGCCGTCGGACCAGGTGCCGGGCTGCAGGTGGAAGGTGTAGACGCGGCCGCCCTCGGAGACGTCCCACTTGCTCGCCCATGACGGCTCCAGCTTGGTGCCGTTGAGCTGGACGAGCGCGGGATAGATCAGCTGCCGGGCGATCCACGAACCGTAGAGGTTGTCGGCCAGGGGGTTGAGCGAGGTCATCCGGCCCAGTGAGGCGGTGACGCCGACGCTCAGGATGCCGCTGGTGGCGGGGGATGACGCCGCGGGCTTGGTGTCCGCGCCGCACCCGGTGGCCACCGCGGCCAGCACTGTTACGGCACACCACACCTGAGCCGCACGCCGGCGACGAGATTTGGACATGGCATTCCTTCCGATCCCTAAAGCTCGATCCCTAAAATCCGGTTCACAACCAGCCCAGCCGGCCCGCGGCCTTGACGTTGACGCGGACCGCCGGCTCGTGCAGGTACGACAGGGGTGTCTCGGTGATCTCGACCACCTGCACCGTGGCGGGGTCGGCCCCCGCCTGGACGGCCCGGTGGACCGCCTTCTCACTTGCCTCTTCGATGGCCTGCTTACGGCCTTCGCCGGCCGGGGCCAGCGTTTCCCACCGGCCGCTGACCAGGGCGATGGCCGCGCCCACGGCATTGGCCACGTCGGCGTTGTCGGGACGCAGCACCTTGGCGGCGCCGGTCACGACGTCCGGCACGAGGAACGCGCCCCCGCCGACCGCGACGACGGGCCGGTCGCGCCGGCCCAGCGACATCTGGTCCACCGCGTCGCTGATGACCGCGTCGGCCACCCGCAGCGCGGAGTCCAGCAGGGCCCGGGTACGCGCCGGGGGCCGGAGCCCGTCGCCCAGCGCGACCCGGCCCGCCAGGGATCCGGCGTCGCTCAGCGTCGGTGTGCCTCCGCCGAAGGACAGTCCTTCGGAGGTGATGCGGAAGCCGACCGAGACCGGCCCGACGACCGGCTCCTCGGGGGTGCCGCCGACGATGGTGCCGCCGCCGACGGCCACGCTGAGGATGTCCGGCATGCGGAAGTTGGTGCGCACGCCGCCGATGTCGGTGGCGAACGACGACTCGCGGGGGAAGCCGCGTACCAGCACGCCGAGGTCGGTGGAGGTGCCGCCGACGTCGACCACGATGGCCTCGTCCACCCCGGACAGGAACGCCGCGCCCCTGATCGAGTTGGCCGGGCCGGAACCGATGGTCAGCACCGGGTAGCGGGAGGCGTACTCCAGGGCCATCAGCGTGCCGTCGTTCTGGGCGAAGAAGGCCGCCGCGTCCAGGCCGCGCTCGGCGAGCACCGCGTCCAGGGCCCGGGTCACCTCGCCCGCCGCGCGGTAGAGCGCGGCGTTCAGCACGGTCGCGTTCTCCCGCTCCAGCAGGCCGAGCGAGCCGATCTCGTGGCTGAGCGACAGCGCCACGTCGGCGCCGAGCTCCTCGCGGACGATCTCGGCGACGTGCTGCTCCTGCTCGCCGGAGGCCGGGCTGAAGATGCCGGTGACCGCCACCGCCTCCGTCCGGTCCGCCACCGATCCCAGGAAGCGGCGGATGCCGTCGCGGTCGAGCGGGGCGATCGGCCAGCCGTCGACGAAGTGGCCGCCGCCCAGCATCACCGACCCCGCCTCGACCGCCTCGCGCAGATCCGCCGGCCAGGTCGTCAGCGGCGCCACGGCGGTGGCGGCGGGCGCCCCGAGACGGATCACCGCCACCCGGCTCAGCCCCCGGCGCTGCAGGACGGCGTTGGTGGCGTGGGTGGTGCCGAGCATGATCCGGCCCACCTGCCGCTCGCGCTCGCCGAGCTCGCCGAGCACCACCGCCAGCGCGCTGCGGATGCCGTCGGTGACGTCCCGCGTGGTCGGCTGCTTGGTCCTGGCCACGATGGCGTCCGACCGGTCGAGCACGACGGCGTCGGTGTTCGTGCCGCCGACGTCGATGCCGATCTTCAGATCGCGCTTGGGATCAGCCGACATGCACGTGCTCCTCAACAGGTCTGTAGTCGATGTGGTAGCCGAAGGCGCGCGGGCCCACGACGGCCATGCCCCCCGGGGTACGCCAGAGCGGGTCGCAGGCCCAGGCCAGGACGCTGACCCGCTGGCCGTAGCGCAGCGTCTCGGTCGAGACCGCCTCGGCGGTCTGGGTGTCGACCACGGTGATCAGGTCGGGGACGCTGGCCAGCACCTCGCCGGACTCGAAGACGACGAGGTTCTCGTTCTGGATCTCGATGCGCACCATGCGGCCCGCGTACGAGCCGGTGCCGTCGACGACGACGGCGCCGCGGACGAAGCCGCCGCCGGTGTTCCGCTCGACCTCGACGATCTTGCCGTCGAGCAGGCGGCGGGCGGCCAGCCGTTCGGTGAGGGCGGCGACCGGGTCGGCCTGGCCGATGGTGGCGCGCCCGATGTCGAGCGCGGCCGAGACGCTGCCCTCGATGACCGCGCCCCTGGCCTGGGCCCCGGACATCAGGTAGTTGGCCATCATCGTGCTCGCGCCGCTGGCCACGCACAGCGCCCTGGCCTGCCGTTCGGACCAGATCGCGTCGATCGGGCGCAGCGCGGCCACGTTGCCGACGACGTCGGCCAGGATCACCAGGTCGGAGGTCAGGCCCGCCACGTGCATGGAGACCATCTGAAGTTCGGGGAAGGCGCGGCCCATGCCGTCGGCGTCGAGCATCGGCAGGCCGAGCTGCGCCGCCCAGGCGAGCGGCTCGACGCCGTTGCTGCCGCCGATCTCGCCGGCCATGATCGCGGAGATCGGGCGCCCGGCGATGCGCTCGACCTCCTCGCGCAGCCGCTTGGGCTGTTCGGCGCTGGCGAGCATCTCGTGCCCGACGGTCGGGGCGCCGATGCTGGACATCGGGACGATGAGCGCGTCGTCGTCGAGGTCGGCCAGCGGTACCAGCGGGACGGGGCCGTGCTCGCGCAGCGCCTGCAGGGCGCTGGGGATGGCGGTCTCCACCGAGCCGCCGCCACCGGTCCCCAAGACGGCGCAGCCACGCGCCAGCGCTGGAAGGTCACTCTCGGTCAGCTGCATGGGACGAGTATGGCCACCGGCCCCTCCGCATCCCATATGGCGCAATCACAAGGTTCCGCCCTAATCTGTGGCCATGCCACAGACGATCGCCGAGATGTTGCGCCGCCAGTCAAGGTTCGGGCTCACGCTGATCGCCGGGCCCGCGGCGGAGGTGCCCATCCGGCACGTCGCGGGCGCCGACACGCTGGCCGCCATCGAGCGGGTTCCGGCCGACAGCCTGATCGTGGTCCTGGGCGCGGAGTCCATCTCCGGGTACGAGATCGACGTGGCGATCCGGCAGGCGACCTCGCGGGGGCTGACCGGGCTGGTGTTCGCGGCGCCGATGCGGCTGCCGATCACCGCCACGCGGCTGGCCGACCGGGCGCAGCTGCCCGTGCTCGCCCCGGACAGGGCCCGCGACGGGGCCGGGCTCCTGCTGGACATCGACCGCTTCGTCAGGGGCGGCGCGTCGGACGCGCTCGCGCGCGCGGAGAGCGCCATCCGGCTCGCGCAGCAGGCGGCGGAGGAGGGCGGCGCCGAGGCGGTGCGGACGCTGCTCGGCCACGCGGCGGAGGCGCTGGGCTGCCGGGTGCGCCTGGACGAGACCATGCCGGTCGGCGAGTCCGACCCGGGCGCGGTCGTGGTGGGCAGGCAGGCGGTCGCCCGCGTGGTGGCCGATCTGGACGACGACGCGACCAGGGTCGCCCTCCCGGCGATCGCCGCGCTCGTCTCACGGCTGCGGCAGCGTGAACTCAACCGCCGCTTCGCGCCCGCGCTCACCCGCGCCGGGCTGATCGTGCAGATCGTGCTGTGCGACCGGGCCCAGCTGCCGCAGCTGGTGGAGCAGGCGTTCCAGCTCGACCTTCCGGTGGAGCAGACGCACGTGGCCGCCTGGCTCAAGCTCGAGGACGCCGCCGCCCGCGGCGAGGCGTCGCTCGACCGGGCCCGTCAGCTGCTCGACGAGGCGGAGCTGTCGGCGCTGCAGGTGCTCCACTCCAAGCCGGGCGACTGGCACGTGGCCACGCTCGGCGGCGACCTGGTGGTCGTCTGCACCGGGCCGGCCGGGACCGATCTGCACCGCCGGGCGCGGGCCGAGGTGCAGCGGCTGATCGAGGCGCTGACCGGGCGGGGCGACGTCGTCATCACCGGCGGGATCGGCACCCCGCAGGCGGGGCCCGACGGGCTGCGGCAGTCGGCCGCGGAGGCGCGTGTTGCGGCGGACTCGGCGCGGGCGGCGGGCCGTCACGGAACGCTGGCCGAGACCGACGCCACCGGCCTGCGCAGGATCCTGGCGGGGCTGTCGTCCTCGCCGCTGAGCCGTGACCTGCTGGCCGAGATGCTGGGCCCGCTGGACGCCATGGGGGCGGCGCGGGCCAAGGTCGGCGTCACGACGCTGTCGGCCTACCTGGACGCGCAGAGCTCGCCCACACGCACCGCCGAGACGCTGCACCTGCACCCGAACGCGGTCGCCTACCGGATCCGGTGGATCACCGAGGCGCTCGGCGCCGACCTGGCCGACCCGGATACCCGCTTCGCCCTGCAACTGGCGTGCCGGGTCCGGCTGCTCAACGCCTAGAAGGCCCGTGACGGCGGGCGTACGCCGTCACGGGCCGTGGTTGCCCGGCAAGGTCAGACGGCCTCGCGCCAGGTCCATCGGCCGCCGAGCATCGTCGCGGCCACGGGCATGGCGCGCAGGTCCGCGCCCGAGGCGGTGAACGGGTCGGCGCCCGTCACCACGAGGTCGGCCTCGTCGCCCGCCTCCAGGCTCGCCCGGCCGGTCCTGGTCGAGGCCGCGATGGCCGCCTCGATCGGGATCGCCTGCTCGGGGTGCCAGGGCTGCCTGCCGTCCCGGCCGCGGTCCACCGCCGCGGCCATCGTGATCCACGGGTCCAGCGGCGAGACCGGCGCGTCCGAGCCCAGCGCGAGCCGCGCACCGGCGGCCAGCAGCGCGCCGAACGCGAACGCCCGGCCGGTGCGCCCGGCCCAGATGCGGTCGGCCACGTCGCGATCGTCCATGGCGTGCTCGGGCTGCACGCTGGCCACCACGCCCAGCGCGGCGAACCGGCCGAGGTCGGCGTCGTCCAGGAGCTGCGCGTGCTCGATCGCCCCCTGCGCGCCCACCCGCTCGAAGGCGTCGAGCGCCAGGTTGTTGGCCCAGTCGCCGATCGCGTGCACCGCCGGACGCAGCCCGGCCGCCCACGCCTTCTCCATCATCGGCACCAGCTCGTCCGGCGGCACGAGCAGCATGCCGTGCGGGTGCGCGCCGTTCTCAAGACCGGGGTAGGGGTCATGGCAGTAGGCGGTGCGGGTGTTGAGCGAACCATCGGTGATCACCTTGAACGGGCCCATCTCGACCAGGCCGCCGGTCCCGTCGATCACCTCCCCGGTACGCAGCCCGCGCGCCACCGCCTCCTCCAGCAACGCCGGCCAGACTCCGCACACCACGCGCAGCGCCCGGTTGCCCGCCCGCACCCGCCGCGTCCAGGCGTCCAGCCGCCAGGGCGCCTCCAGCTCGACCACGCCGACGACGCCACGGGCCGCCGCCTCGGCGGTGGCCACCTCGGCCCAGCCGTCCAGCAGGGGAGCGGGGACGTTGGTGATGTCCTGCTGGATGGCCTGCCACTCCGACTCGCGCAGGATTCCGGTCGGATGCTCCGACCAGCCGTAACGCTCCGCGGCCGCCGAGTTGATCCAGCAGCAGTGCAGGTCGCCGCTCATCAGGATCACGGGCACGTGCGCCGCCTCCGGCGCGGCGGCGTCCAGGAGGTCGCGGTGCGGCGGGTCTGGCCAGAGGGCGTCGCGGAAGCCGTAGCCCACCAGGGGCAGACCGGGCTCCGGCGGCCGGGTGCGCAGGCGCTCCGCCACGAGGGCGACCGCCTCGGCGGCCGAGCCCGCGCCCGACAGGTCCAGCCGCTGCCTGGCCATGATCCACTGGTCGAAGTGCACGTGGTGGTCCCACAGCCCCGGCAGCACGGTACGGCCGGCCAGTTCCACCACCTCCCAGCCGGGCTCGGCCGGGAGGCGCTCGGCGATGGTCGCGACGCGTCCTCCGGAGACGAGCACGTCGCGAAGAGGGCCGGTGGGGCCGGTCCGCGCGCCGCGCAGCAGGGTCGTCGTGGTGGTCATCGAGTCTCCTCCAGGGTCCAGACCTCGCGCATCTCGCGCGCGAGCGCGGGATTGGCGTATGAGGGGTCCGCGTCGAGCGCGCGGATGATGTTGTGTGCGATCTCCGGTGACTTGTCCTGGCTGAGCTTCGCCTTGCCCTCGACGCGTTCGGCCCGCAGCCGGAATCCCGCGACGCCGGGCGCGATCCTGCGCGCGTAGGACTCGTCCATCCGGTACGGCTCGGGCAGCACGTGCTCGAACCGGTCCACCGTGTCCACCAGGACCTGGAAGGTCTCCTCCGGGCTCAGGACCTCGGGGCGGCCGTAGAGGTGGACGGCCAGGTAGTTCCAGGTGGGCACGGCCGGGCCGGTGCCGTACCAGCCGGGGGAGATGTAGCCGTTGGGGCCCGCGACGATCAGCAGCGCCTCGCGTTCGCCGAGCCGGTGCAGCTCGTCGTCGGGGCGGCCGAGATGGCTCACCACCGACAATCCGGGGCCGTCCTCCAGCAGGACGGGCAGGTGAGAGGCGGTCAGACCGTCGCTGACCAGCGTCGCCCACGGGTTCTCGCGGATCAGCGCGCGGATGCGGGTGTGGTCGTCGAGCAGGTAGTCAGGGTTGTGGCGCACGGCACGACTATCGCCTCCCATGCCACCCCAGGCCAAGGTGACGCGGCGACAAGGCGGCGGGTTCGTTTGTGGCCGGAGCACAAGGGACCGCTGCCGCACGAACGGCCGGGCGGAAATGGTGCGTGGCGACGAAGCCCCGGGCCGAGGCCGGGCAGCAGGATGAGCGAATGGCTGACCTCACCCACCTGCAGAGCCTGCTCGACAGCGAGGCGACTTCCCTGCACGTCCCCGGAGCCGCCGTGGGCGTGCTGTTCGACGGCGCGGAACACGTGCTCACCACCGGCGTCACCAGCGTCGACGCGCCGGCGCCCGTGACGGCCGACACGTTGTTCCAGATCGGGTCGACCACCAAGACGGTCACCGCGACCGTGATCATGCATCTCATCGAGGAGGGCCGGCTCGACCTCGACGGGCGGGTACGCACGTACCTGCCCGAGTTCCGGCTCGCCGACGAGACCGCCGCGCAGGAGGTGACCATCCGGCACCTGCTCACCCACACCGGCGGGTTCCTCGGCGACATCGACGACGGCCAGAGCTGGGGCGACGACGCGCTGGCCGAGGCGATCAAGGTCTACGAGCGGCTGCCCCAGCTCTTCGCCCCCGGCACGCTCGCCTCCTACAGCAACGCCGGGTTCCGGCTGCTCGGGCGCGTCATCGAGGTCGTGTGCGGCGAGCCGTACGAGAGCGTCGTCGAGCGGGTCGTGCTCCAGCCGCTGGGCATGCGCGACAGCTTCTTCTTCCCCTGGGTCGCCGCCACCCGCCCGCACGCCGTCGGCCACGTCGTGCGCGAGGACGGCGCGCACGTCTCGCACACCTGGGGCCTGTTCCGCGACGCCATGGCCGAGGGCGGTCTCGCCTCGTCGGTCCGCGACCAGCTCCGCTACGCCGCCTTCCACCTGGGCCTGGGCGGCGAACGGCCGGTCAACGCCGCCACCAGGGAGCTGATGCGCTCCGAGCACGTCGCCGTCGGCGTGCCGTGGTCCGGGGTCGGCCTGCCGTGGCTGCTGGAGGAGCAGGGCGGCGTCCGCCTGGTCACCCACGGCGGCAACATCGGCAACGTGCAGCTGTCCACGTTCGTCCTGGCCCCCGAGCGCGGCTTCGCCGTCACCACGCTCACCAACTCCGGGCCGGGCAAGGTCCTGGGCAAGCGGGTGACCGACTGGTGCCTGGAGCACCTGCTCGACGCCAAGCACGACGAGGTACGGCTGACGCTGCGCGAGCCCGCCCCCGAGTACGCCGGCGGCTATGACGCCGGCCAGTGGGTCTTCGAGGTGGACGAGAACCTGGTGGCCCGGTTCGTGCTGACGCCCGAGCTGGTGGCGGCCGGGGTGGAGGGGATGCCCGACATGGCGCTGGCCCTGGTCGAGGGCGGTGACGACGTGACGCTCGCCGCCGACCCGCAGCGGGCCGTGGGCCGGTTCCTGCGCGACGACGCGGGCGAGATCTCCTTCCTGCATCTGGGCGGGAGGGCGGCCCGCCGCATCCGCTGACCCCCGCGTGGCGCCGGTCCGGCCGGGAAGTTCTCTCCCGGCCGGACCGGCACGGGGTCAGGGGATGATCGACACGTCGGGGTGCTGGGGGCTGGGCGCGTCGAACAGCCGGGTGGGCCGGTTCTTCAGGTGCAGGTCGAAGAAGGCCGCCACGTACGCCCGCTGTGCCGCGACCGACCGCCGGGGGTCGATGGTGCCCACGAAGTCGGCGACCGGCACCTTCGGCACCGTCTCGGCGATCTTCGGCAGCATCGCCTGAAGATCGGTGAAGGAGCCGTGCGCGGCCCCCGCGAAGCGCAGCTCCCGCTTCCAGCCGGTCGAGGCCCGCCAGAAGGACTTCCAGCTCGGTTCGTTCTCCCGGGTGTGCGCCTCGGCCGCGAGCTGCAGGAACGGCCGGCCGACCCCCGTCGTGGCCACCCGGCCGACGTAGCCGCCGTCGAGGTTCACCCCCGCGTCCACCCTCCGGTCGTCGTGGACGAGCTGCGCGGCCACCGACCCGCCGAGCGACTGCCCGAGCGCCCCCACCCGCGACAGGTCCGGCGCCCCGCGCAGGCCGTCGGGCAGCCGCGCCTCGATCCCCAGCTTTCCGCCGCCGGCCAGCGCGGCGACCCGGCCGAGGACGAACCGCATGTCCGCCAGCCGCGCCTGCGAGTGGCGCGCGAGGAGCTTGGCGATGACGCGCGGCGTCAGCTTCGACGGCAGGGGCAGCGCCCGCACGACCCGCCCGCCGGGGAACTCCACCTGGTCGGCCTCGTAGGTGTGGTCCACGGTGACGACCAGGTAGCCGCGTGAGGCCAGGTCCTGCACCAGCGTGGTGCCGAGGGTGCGCGGGCCGCCGTCCCCGGAGCCGAACAGCACCACGGGCAGCCTGCCCGCCCGGGGATCCACGGGTGCGCCGGTGCGCGCGTGGGTGGCCGTGGCGGCCCAGTTCACGGCGCCCGCCTTGATGCCCATGGGCGGCGCGGAGTGACGGTCCCAGTCGGCCGCGGCGAGGGGCGCCATGTGCGGGGCGACGGGCGCGCCGCTCTCCTTGGCCGGGTACCACAGGCTGACCATCAGCTCCCGGTAGGGCTTCGAGCGGACCAGCGGATCGGGACGCGAGCTGTCGACCAGCCGCACCGCGACGGTTCCCACGCGGTACGGCCCGCCCGGCGCGGGCAGGTCCACCGTCACGGGCTGCGCGCCTGAGGCGGCGGAGGTGACGAGCGTCAGCGCGGCGAGCGCCGCGGGGATCATGGTGAAGGTCATGCGGACTCCTCATCGGAAACGTCCCGACAGGCTCGCAGCGGGGCGCGGGCCGGGCCCAGCGGCGAACGGCTGATCCCCGCCTGCGACTTCTGGATGACCCGCCCGGATGTTCATCCCGGAGGAGGATGGGGAGCGAACCCGCAGGACAACTAGGGTGAACGCCATGAAACCGGCCGCTCTCATGGCACTCGCCCGACGCTCGTCCCTGCCGGTCGACGGGCTGCTGGCGGCTGCGATCTTCGTGGTCACGCTCGGGCCGGGCCAGGTGACGGCCCGGGCGGAGCTGGTCCCGCTGCAGCTCGCCCTGGTGGCGCCGCTGGTGTGGCGGCGGCGGGCGCCGGTGACGGTGTTCTTCGCGATCGCGGTGGCCGCGGCCGTTCAGTGGGTGGCCGGGGTGCAGTTGCCCGCCGACGTGTCCTTGCTGGTCGCGCTCTACACCGTCGCCGCGCGCGGCACCTGGTGGTGGACGGCGGCGGCCGGGGTGACGCTGGAGGCCGGAGCGCTGCTGGCCGCGGCCCGGTGGGCGCCGCCCGGCCAGTTCCCGTTCACGGCCGCGGCTCTGACGGCACTGGTCGCCGCCGCCCTCACGACGGGGTTGTGGGCGCGGGAACGGCGGGCGTACGTGCTGTCGCTGGAGCACGACCGCGAGCGGCGCGCCCGGCTCGCCGTCGCGGAGGAGCGCGCCCGCATGACCCGCGACCTGCACGACATCGTCACGCACAACCTGTCGGTCATGGTGGCGCTGGCCGACAGCGCCGCGTACGTGCGCCGGCGCGCTCCCGAGCGCGCGGACGCCGCCGTCGACCAGATCGCCGACACCGGGCGGCAGGCCCTGGCCGACATGCGCCGCGCCCTCGGCGAGGTGGCCGAGCCGCTGCACCCGGCGCCGGGGATCGCCCAGCTCGACGCCCTCGCCGGCAGGATGCGCGCGGCCGGGCTGCCGACCCGCCTGGAGATGAGCGGCGACCCCGCCGCGATCCCGGCCGCCGCCCAGCTCACCGTCTACCGGCTCGCCCAGGAGGCGCTGACGAACGTCCTCGGGCACGCCCCGGGCGCGACGGCCGTGGTCACGCTCGCCCTGACACCGGGGCAGGCCACCGTCGAGATCACCAACGACGCGCCCACCGGCCGGGCGCCGGGGGCCGCGGCCGGGAGGGCGCCCGGAGCCGGCGACCGGCGGGGGCTGGCCGGGATGCGGGAACGGGTCGCCGCCTACGGCGGGAGCTTCGAGGCCGGGCCGGTGCCCGGCGGGGGATGGCGGGTGTCGGCGCGGCTCGACCTCGCGGCCGGCCTGGCGGGCAGGGGCGCGGCATGACGATCCGGCTGTTGCTGGCCGATGACGAGTCGTTGCTGCGCATGGCGTTCCGCATGGTGTTCGAGGCCGAGCCGGACATGGTGGTGGCGGGCGAGGCGGGCGACGGCGAGGAGGCCGCGCGGCTGGCCAGGCGGCTGCGCCCCGACGTCGTGCTGATGGACGTGCGCATGCCCGGCGTCGACGGTATCGAGGCCACCCGCAGGATCGCGAGGGACACCCCGGGGGCGCGCGTGCTCATCCTGACCACGTTCGACCTGGACGAGTACGCCTTCGCCGGGCTGAAGGCCGGGGCGGCGGGCTTCCTGCCGAAGAACACGCGCCCCGAGGACCTGCTGACCGCGATCCGCAACGTCGCGGCGGGCGAGGCCGCGGTGTCGCCGCGCGTCACGCGCCGCCTGCTGGAGAGGTTCGCGCCGCAGCTCATGCCGGGCGCTCCCGAGCAGGACGAACGGCTGGCCGAACTCACCTCCCGCGAACGGGAGGTATTGGTCCAGGTGGCGCGCGGGCTGTCCAACGCCGAGGTCGCCGCCGCCCTGTGCCTGGCGGAGGCCACCGTGAAGACGCACCTCAGCCGGGTCCTGGTGAAGCTGGGGCTGCGCGACCGTACCCAGGTCGTGGTCTTCGCCTACGAGAGCGGCCTCGTTCGCCCGGCGGGGCCGTGACACGCCCGCCGCATTCCCTATAAAGTAAATAGGAAATACATGAATCTTCCAAGTGAAGGTGAAGCCCCATGTGCAGCCTGGGACCGGGCCCTACTGTCATGTCCATGTCGATCGATATCCAGGAAATGCTTCCCGACCCCGGCCGATCGGTGGTGGCGATCGGCCCCCCGGTGTCCGGCGCGGGGTACTGGGCGGGCGCGCCCAGCGCGGTGGCCGGTGACGGCCTGATCTACCTTGCCTACCGGCTGCGCCGTCCCGTGGGAGAGGGGCGGGGCTACGCGATCGTGGTCGCCCGCTCCGCCGACGGCGAGCGCTTCGAGCCGCTGGTGACGATCACGCGCGAGCGGATGGCCGCCGAGTCGCTGGAACGGCCCGCCCTGGTCCGCACCCCCGAGGGACGCTGGCGGCTCTACCTGAGCTGCGCGACCCCCGGCACCAAGCACTGGCGGGTGGAGGTGCTCGAAGCCGCCGACCCGTCCGGGTTCGACCCGGCCGCGCGGCGTACCGTCCTGCCGGGCGACCCGAAGACGGGCGTGAAGGACCCGGTCATCGTACGGAGGGGCGGCCAATGGCACCTGTGGGCCTCCTGCCATCCGCTGGCCGACCCCGACGAGGCCGACCAGATGGTCACCGACTACGCCACCAGCGCCGACGGCCTCGACTGGACCTGGCACGGAACGGCGCTGAGCGGCCGCCCCGGCCTCTGGGACGCCCGTGGGGTGCGCGTCAGCGCCGTCCGCTTCGAGGGCGAGGGGGTCGTGGCCTTCTACGACGGCCGGGCCAGCGCGACGGAGAACTACGAGGAGCGGACCGGGGTCGCGCGGAGCGACGAGCCCGCCTCGATGACGCCGGTCGGCACGCAACCCGCCGCGGCCTCCCCGCACCACGGGGGCGGCCTGCGCTACCTGGACATCCTCGACCTGCCCGGGGGCGGCACCCGGCTGTACTACGAGTACACGAGGCCGGACGGCGCCCACGAGCTCCGCACGGAACTCCGCTGATCGGCCGCGCCGCCTGATCGGCCAGGCCCGGCCGATCAGGCGGGGCGGCCGTTCCTGGCCTGGCGCTGGCCCGGCGGGCGTGGGCCGACCAGCCCGCCGGAGCGTTCCTTGGGACCGAGCCAGTCGCTGAAGTCCTCGCCGGTGACCTGCTGCAGGAGCAGGATGTCGGCGGCGAAGTAGGTGATCAGCTCACGGCGCTGCTCCCACGTCAGCGGCCGCCGGGCCAGGCCGTCGCGCTGCAGCCGGGTCTCGACGCGGTCGGCCAGCCCGCCGCGCAGCCGCCGCCGGAACGCCGACAGCAACGAGGGGCGCCGGCCGGGGTGGGCGGTGACGTTCTCCCTGGGCACCTCGGTGAGCAGGCCCTCGGCGACGCCGAGGAAGGCGCAGATCCGGTCGAGCGTCTCGGCCGGGCGGTCGAGCAGGTCACGGTAGCGGAAGGTCAGCACCTGCTCGCGCGGGAACAAGGTGTACAGGTGGGCGAGCTGCTCGCCGTACCTGCCCAGACCGGTGTAGTGCCAGAAGTGCGCCCAGCCCGCCGCGATCCGCCGCGGCTCGTCGGCGCACGCGTGTACGACGTCGTCGAGCGGTTCCAGCCCCGCCGACCACAGGTGGACCCAGTTGGAATGCGCCCGCTCGACCGGATCGCGCAGGATCGCGATGAGCCGGGCCTGGGGGAGGGCCGCGTGGATGCGCCGCTGCGCGGCCAGGTCATAGAGATAGAACGGCGTCGCCTCCCCGCGCAGCGCGCCCGGCGGCGCCCCGGCGAACAGCGCCTCGTAGTCCTGGCGCCGCCACACGTGCTCGCGGTAGGTCGCGGCGTCGCCGGGACCGCCCTGCGTGGGCGGCGGACCGCCGGTGAGGAAGTGCTTGGGCTCCTTGACCGCGGACAGGAAGAGGTCCGGGTGGCGCTGGAGCGCGGCGTGCAGGGCGGTCGTCCCGGTCTTGGGGGCGCCGATGACGAGGAAGTCCGGCAGGGGCATGGTCGCTCCTTAGGCTGTACCCCCTTTTTCCTACCAAATGTGTGGGATATTGCAAGCCTTCCCGGCAAGGCGGCGCACGCTCTCAGTGAGGATCGTCGATCAGGCGAAGGCGTCGAGGCCGGTGAGTCCGGCCGAGAGCGCCCAGAGGCGGGCCGCCTGGTCCGGGTCGCACGCGTGCTCGCGCACGCCCTCGGTCAGCGCGCCGTCGGCCGGGGCGGGCGGAGCGGGCGGGGCGACGTCGCCGTCCTCGCAGTACAGGCCGCCCATCCCGGCCAGGCTGGGGGAGGTGGCCGCCCACACCTGGGTCGCCGCGCCCTGCGCGACGGTCTTGAACGCGGAGGGGTCGATGGCGCCCTCCTCGTCCATCCAGCCGTTGGCGATCATCTCCTCCCTGGGGATGTGGCGGGCCAGTGAGGTGGCGACGACGCCGGGGTGCACCGAGAAGGCGCGCACGCCCGCGTCCTCGCCGAGCGCGTCCAGGTGCACGGCGAACAGCGCGTTGGCGGTCTTGGCCTGGCCGTAGGCCTGCCACTTGTCGTAGCCGCCGGTGAAGTGCACGTCGGGCCAGCGGATGCCGGAGAGCTGGTGGCCCCTGGAGGACAGGGACACCACCCGGGCCGCGCCGTCCGCGATCGCCGGCCAGAGCAGGTTGACCAGCGCGTAGTGGCCGAGGTGATTGGTGGCGAACTGGGCCTCCCACCCGGGACCGACGCGCGTCGGCGGGCAGGCCATCACCCCGGCGTTGTTGACCATCAGATTGACCGCGCGGCCCGAGGCCAGGAACCGCTCGGCGAAGCCGCGCACGCTGTCCAGGTCGGCGAGGTCCAGCTCCCCGACCTCCACGCCGTCGATGCCCTTGACCGCTTCCTCGGCCTCCTCGGGCCGCCGCGCGAGGGCGACGACGTGCGCCCCCGCCTCCGCGAGGGCCCGGGTCGTCTCCAGGCCGAGGCCGGAGGCGCCGCCGGTGACGATCGCGAGCCGCCCGCCGAGGTCGATTCCGCGCAGGACATCGCCGGTGGTGCTCGTGGCGCCGAAACCTGAGCCGATCTTGCGTTGCCGTGTCGTCATGCTCCGACGCTAGGACCTGGAGTTCACTCCAGGTCAAACGTCAGTTCAGCCGCTGCGCCCTGCTGAGCAGCCGCTGCGCGACCACGACCAGCGCCAGGAACGCCCCGCTGACCACCTGCTGGAAGGAGGAGGTGAGGTTGCCGACCTGGTTGATCAGGCTCTGGATCACACCGAGCAGCAGCACCCCGGCCACCGTCCCGGTGACGCCACCGGCCCCGCCCGTCAGCAGCGTCCCGCCGATGACCACCGCGGCGATGGCGTCGAGTTCCATGCCGATGCCGAGAATGGTCACGCCGGATGACAGCCGGGCGGCGTTGAGCGCCCCCGCCAGGCCCGCCAGCAGCCCGGACATCAGATACACCAGGACCTTCGTCCGGGCGACGGGCACCCCCATGAGCGCCGCCGCCTGCTCGTTGCCGCCGATGGCGTAGACGTTCTGCCCGAACCCGGTCCGCTGCAGCAGCACCATCGCCGCCAGCACGAGCACGACCGTGACGTAGACCGGATAGGTGAGCCCGAGCAGCGCACCCTGGCCGAGCGCCGCGAACGCCGGATCGGAGACCAGGTAGGTGGTGGCGCCCTCGTCGGAGATGGCCAGCATGAGCCCGCGTACGCCGAGCAGGCCGGCCAGCGTGACGATGAAGGGCGCGAGGCCGGTTCTGGCGATGATCAGGCCCTGGACCAGGCCGACCAGGCCGCAGACGGCCAGCGGCAGGAGCAGCGCGGCGGCGAAGCCGTACCGTGAGCCGGCGGCGGCGAGCACCCCGCCGAGCACGAACAGCGAACCGACGGACAGGTCGATGCCGCCGCCGATGATCACGAAGGTCATGCCGATCGCGACGACGGCCAGGAACGAGGAGGAGACCACGACGCTGGCGGCGTTGCCCACGGTGGCGAAGGAGTCGAAGGCCAGCGTGCCGACGACGATCAGCACCCCGAGCACCATCAGCGCGCCGTGCTGCTGGAGCACCCGGCCTATCTCTTCCCTGCGGGTGACGGTCGTCATCGCCTGACACGCTCCCTCGTCACATACACGGCGGCGAGGATGATGACCGCCTGGACCATCTGCGTCCACGACTGGGGCAGGTTGTGCTTGATGAGCGTGGCCGACAGCAACTGCATCAGCAGGGCGCCCATCACGGTGCTGGCGACCCTGATCCGCCCGCCCGACAAGGGCGTGCCGCCCACGACGACCGCGGTGATCGCCGACAGTTCGATGAACATCCCGAGCGAGGTGGGGTCGCTGGCCTGCAGCCGGGCGGTCGCCAGCACCCCGGCCAGCGCCGCGAGCAGCCCGGAGATCACATAGACGAGCACGAGGACCCGTTTCACCGGCAGCCCGGACAGCTCCGAGGCGGCCCGGTTGCCGCCGATCGCCACCACCTGTCGCCCGAACGTGGTCCTGCGCACCAGGAAGGCCACGACGAGCGTCAGCACGGCGGCGATGATCACGATGAGCGGGACGCCGAACAACGAGCTGCTGCCGAGGGCGATGAGGTCGGGGTTGCGGAACTCGACCAGCTGCGGCACGAGCACGTTGGCCAGCCCGCGGACGCCGACGAGCAGGGCCAGGGTGGCCACGATCGGCTGGATGCCCACGTAGGCGACGAGCGTGCCGCCCGCCGCGCCCGCGACGGCGCCGCCGGCCAGCGCGACCACGAGGGCGGCCGCCGCGCCGTACCCCAGATAGAGGGCGGTCAGGGCGGCGGCCATCGCCATCACCGAGCCCACGGACAGGTCGATGCCCTTCGTGCCGATCACCAGCGCCATGCCCAGCGAGATGATCACGATGGGGGAGACCTGGACGAGCTGGGTGCGGAAGTTGGCCGCGTCGAGGAAGTACGGCGTGAACAGCACGTTGAACAGCAGCAGCGCGAGCACCGCGGCGTAGACGCCGTAGTCGCGGATCCACCTAGTCATCGGCGCGCTCCGCGATGGCCGCCATGATCTTCTCCTCGGTCACGTTCTCGCCGGACAGTTCGCCGACCACCGCGCCCTCGCGCAGGACGAGGATCCGGTCGGCGCCCTCGACCAGTTCCTCCAGGTCCGAGGAGATGAGCAGCACGCCCAGGCCCTCCCGGGCGAGCTCGTCGATGAGGGCCTGCACCTCCGCCTTGGCGCCGACGTCGACGCCGCGGGTGGGCTCGTCCAGGAGCAGGACCTTCGGCCGCACCGCCAGCCACCGGGCCAGCAGCACCTTCTGCTGGTTGCCGCCCGACAGCTCCGACACGGCCTGGTGCGGCGAGGACGCCTTGATCCGCAGCCGCCGCATGAAGATCTCCACCACCCGGTCGATCCGGGAGTCGGACACGACGCCCGCGCGGGCCAGCGAGGGCAGGGCGGCCAGCGCGATGTTGTCGCGTACCGACAGGCCGGGGATGATGCCCTCGGCCTTGCGGTCCTCGGGCAGCATGCTCACGCCGGCGCCGATCGCCGCCTTGGTCCCGCCGCGGGGCAGCGGCGCCCCCGCCACGAGCACCTGCCCGCCGTCCAGGGGCAGCGCGCCGACGATGGTCTTCGCGGTTTCCGTACGGCCGGCGCCCAGCAGCCCGCCGAGCCCGACCACTTCGCCGGGCCGGACCGAGACGGTGACGTCGGACAGCACGTGCCGCCGGGTCAGCCCGCGGGCCTCGACGACGGGCGTGCCGTTCACGGCGCCCTGGTCGCGGTTGAAGCGGGTGAGCCCGCCGCTCTTCACCTCGGCCAGGTCGCGGCCGAGCATGAGGGAGATGAGCTTGAGCCGGTCCAGGCCCGCCAGCGGCCCGGTGTGCGCCACGCGGCCGTCGCGCAGCACGGTCACGTTGTCGCAGACCCGGTAGAGCTCGTCGAGGCGGTGGCTGACGTAGATGACGGCGATGCCGGACGCGCGCAGCCGGCCGATGACGCCGAACAGCGTCTCGACCTCGCGCGGCTCCAGCGACGAGGTGGGCTCGTCCATGATGACCACCTTGGCGTCGACGGAGACCGCCCTGGCCAGGGCGACCATCTGCTGGGCGCCGACGCCGAGGCTGCGCAGCGGGCGCCTGACGTCGGTGTCGAGGCCGAAACCGCGCAGGACGGCGCGGGCGTGGCCGTACAGCCTGGCGGTGTCGATCACCCCCAGCCGGCCGCGGGGCTCGCGGCCGAGCAGGAGGTTGCGCGCGACGCTCATCATCGGGACGAGGTTGACCTCCTGGTAGATGGTGGAGATCCCGGCCCGCTGCGCCTCCAGGGGGGAGGCGAAGCCGGCCGGTGCTCCGTTGTAGCGCAGTTCGCCGCCGTCGGGCCGGTAGACGCCGGTGAAGACCTTGATGAGGGTGGACTTGCCGGCGCCGTTCTCGCCCACGAGGGCGTGCACCTCGCCGGCCCCGAGGGCGAGATGCACGTCGTCGAGCGCCACCACGCCGGGAAAGCGTTTGGTGATCCCCCGAGCTTCCAGCATGGGTTCAGTACGCTTCACCGAGCGAGTCCTTGGCGTTGGCCTGGTCGTATTCGCGATCGGAGATGATCACTTTCTCGGCGATGCCCTCGCCGCCGAGGAACTTCGCGGCGGTCTCGAAGGCGAGCGGGCCGAAGCGGGGGTTCGACTCGATCACCGAGTGCAGCCAGCCGTCGACGATGGCCTGGACCGCGCTCCTGGTCCCGTCGATGGAGACGATCTTGATGTCGCCCGGCTGCTTGCCCGCGCCCTTCAGCGCGGTCACGGCGCCGAGCGCCATCTCGTCGTTCTCCGCGTAGATGCCGTTGATGTCGGGGTTGGACTGGATGAGCTGCTCGGTGACCTGCTGGCCCTTCTCCCGCGCGAACTCGCCGGTCTGCTCGAAGCTGATCGTGATGCCGGGGGCCTTCTCCTTGACCCGGTCCTTGAAGCCGTTGGTGCGCTCGGTGGTGACGTTGTTGCCGGGCGCGCCGAGCAGGATGGCCACCTTGCCCTTGCCGCCGACCGCCTCGATCATCTTGTCGGCGGCCCGCTTGCCCTGCTCGTAGAAGTCCGAGCCGATGAAGGTCAGGTAGTCGGTGCAGGCCTTGGCGTTGATCTTCCGGTCGACCGTGATGATCGGGACCTTCTTGGCCGCCGCCTGCTGCAGCACCGGCTCCCAGCCGTCGGAGTTCAGGGGCGCGATCACCAGGAGCTTGGCGCCCTGCGCGATGAGCTGCTCCACGTCGGTGATCTGCTTGGAGAACTGCGACTGGGCGTTGGTCACCTTCAGGTTGGTGATGCCGACCTTCGCCGCCTCGTCCTTGATCGACTTGGTCTCGGCGATGCGGAACGGGTTGGCCTCCTTCTCCGACTGGGAGAAGCCGACCGTGGCGCTCTTCAGGTCGAAGGCGGCGCCGCCGAAGCGTTCCAGGGTGCAGGCCGGTCCTTCGGCGGTGCCGGTGGGCGTCTTGACGACCTGCTGACCGGCCGTGGAGGACGGCGCGGCCGCCGTCTGCGGTTCCTCGCCCTTGGCACAGCCGGCCACGGTCACGAGGACGGCCATCGCCAGGATCGCGGTGCGGGACATGGTGGTTCCTTTCCTAGCAGGCGGGCGAGATCTCGTCGACGAGCGCCCGGTTGGCGGCCCGGACCCTGGCGAGGTCGGGCTTGATGACCGCCCGGTCGTAGGTCATGAGCCCGTTGAGCTCCACCTCCACGTCCGTGGTCTGGGTGTAGATCGCGGCGCTGAGGCCCTCGCAGGCGTGCAGCCGCCGCAGCGTCTGGTCCATCTCGACGTAGCGGGTGGTGAGGGTCTCGGCGTCGGGTTCGACGCGGTAGCCCCAGCCGCCGCCCGACCAGGTGTGGCCGATGACGAGCAGGCCGAGCCCGCCGTACTCGCCGAGGACCGAGGCCCTGGTCGCGCTCGGCGGCGAGACCGGTGCGGGGCCCGGGTACATGTGCCAGTCGATGACGTCGCCGTTGCCGCCGTCCTGGGCGCCGCAGCAGTTGACGCCGCTCTGGTTGTCGACCAGGCGCGAGGGGTCCCAGCTCTTGACCAGGTCGGCGACCCTGGCCACCTCGTACTGGCCCCAGCTCTCGTTGAACGGCACCCACATGACGATCGAGGGGCTGGAGCGGTGCTGGTCGACGATGCGCCGGAACTCGGTCTCGAACTGGGCCTGGTTGGTGTTGCCCGAGGTCGAGGGCATGTCCTGCCAGACGAGCAGGCCGAGCTTGTCGGCGTGGTGGTACCAGCGGTCGGACTCGACCTTGACGTGTTTGCGCACCGTGTTGAACCCGGCCTGCTTGGTGACCTCCAGGTCGTAGCGCAGCGCGGCGTCCGTGGGGGCGGTGTAGAGGCCGTCGGGCCAGAAACCCTGATCGAGCGGGCCGAGCTGGAAGACGGGCCGGCCGTTCAGCAGCATCCGGGTCTTGCCGGCGACCTGGCCGATCGAGATCTCCCGCATGCCGAAGTAGGAGCGCACGCCGTCGTCGCCGGTCGAGACGGACAGGTCGTACAGGAAGGGGGTGTCCGGGGTCCACGCCTTGGGCTGGGGAACCGGCAGGCTCAGCTCGGTGCCCGAGCGCCCGCTCACGCGGCCGACGACCTTCGAGCCGTCCCGCGCCACCAGGCTGACCCGCGTGCCGGCGAGGCCGGCGTTGACGGTCACCTTCAGCCTCTGGCCCTTGAGGTCGGGCACGGAGTCGACCGACAGGATCCGGTTGCGCGGCGCGGGCTCCATCCAGACGGTCTGCCAGATGCCCGAGCTGGGCGTGTACCAGATGCTGCCCGGGGTCAGGCGCTGCTTGCCGGTGGGGTAGTTGCCCTTGTCGGTGGGGTCGTAGACGCCGACGATCAGTTCCTGGGGGCCCCGGCGCTTGAGGGCGTCGGTCACGTCGACGGTGAAGCGGTCGTAGCCGCCGCGGTGGGTGGCCAGGCGCGTGCCGTTGACGTAGACGGTGGACTCCCAGTCCACGGCGTCGAGGTGGAGGATGACCCGCTCGCCGCGCCAGCCGTTCGGGACCTCGAAGGTCCTGCGGTACCACATGCGGTCCTCGGTCCTGCCGATGCCGGACAGCGCCGACTCGACCGGGAAGGGCACGGTGATCCGCTCGGCCAGGTTCTTGCCGACCGGCGGCTGCTCGCCCGCCTCCGCGGCGGCGAACTGCCAGGGGCCGTTGAGGCTGCGCCAGCGCTCGCGGACGAGCTGCGGCCGCGGGTACTCCGGCAGCGGGCCGGCCGGGTTCACGTCCTTGGCGAACTTGCTGGCCAGCTGGTACTCGGAGCGGTTGGCCAGCGCGGCGCGGGGGAAGGCGGGCAGCGCGGTGCCGTCGGCGAACTCGAGGCCGCCGGTGCCGTCGTAGGCGGCCCGCACGCCGTTGCCGGCCTTGAGCGGGATCTTGGCCCCCAGCTTGAACGTGAGCGTGGCGCCGGAGGAGGAGGCGGAGGTGATCGGCCAGGCCGACCCGCCTGTGGTGATCTTGAATCCGGTGGCGGCGGTGATGGGCTTGAGCGCCTTGGCGAAGGTCAGGGTGGCGGTGTCGCCCGCCGTGCCGACCTCGGCCTGGACGGGGCCCGGCGGGTCGAAGCCCTCGGGCAGGAGGAGCGCCTGCTCGGGCACGACGGTCTTGGCCAGGTCCGGGCTCTGCCAGCGCAGCCGCAGGTTGGCGCCGCCGAAGTGCTCGAAGTACTCGATCTTGATGTCGTACGTGCGCCCGGCCTCCAGGGCGATCGGGGTGCCGACCTGCTCGACGTCCCAGATGTCGCGCCAGTTGTCGATGATCAGCTTGTCGTCGACCCAGAGGCGGAAGCCGTTGTCGCCGATCATGGAGAAGGTGTAGGTGTTCGCCACGGGGGCGGCTATGCGCCCGGTCCACCGTACGGTGACGTTCTCGTCGCGGCCGGTCAATTCCGCGAGGGCGGGGTTGAGGTCGGAGAAGTCGATGTTCGGATCCACGGCTGTGGCCTTGAGCTCGCCGAAGTCGAACGTGCCCGGCCCGGTGCTCAGGTGGTAGTCGCCCTTGAGGCCATGCCGCTCCGCCTGCGTCGCCGCCGCGGGGGAGAGCGGCCACATCACGCTGAGCAGGACGGCCAGTGCTAAGGAGAGGCGTGTGATCACGGAGCTGCCTTCCGATCGAAAACGAGCGCCATCTCGACCAAAGAAAGCACCATTCCGACACCGTGGTCAAGGAAACTCGATCAGATTCGTTCTGAAATGGTCAGAGATGGGCAGTCCATCTCTGGTCGACTATGCTCGGGCCACGTGAGCGACACGCAGAGGGAGAGCGGCAGGCCCGTGTTCGCAGCCGAGCGCCGCCAGAGGATCCTGGAGCTGGTCCGGGCCAACGGCGCGGTCTCCCTTCGCGAGCTCGCCCAGGCGGTGCGTTCCTCGGAGGTGACCGTCCGCCGCGACCTGCGCGCACTCGAGTCCGAGGGCCTGCTCAACCGCCACCACGGCGGCGCCACCCTGCCGGGCGACTTCACCCGCGAGCCCAGCCACACGCAGAAGAGCGCCGTGTCGGCCGCCCAGAAGACGGTCATCGCCGACCTCGCCGTCTCGCTCGTGGAGGACGGCGACGCCATCGTCATCGGCCCCGGCACCACCACCCAGGAGTTCGCTCGCCGGCTGGCCAGGCACAGCGACCTCACGGTGGTCACCAACTCCCTGCTCGTGGCCCAGGCGCTGGCCGGCTGCCCGCGCATCGAGGTGGTGGTCACCGGCGGCTCGCTGCGCGGCCCGATCCTCGCCCTGGTCGGCACCGCCGCCGAGGGCTCGCTGGCCGGCCTGCGGGTGCGCCGAGCGTTCGTCTCCGGCAACGGGCTGACCGCCGAGCGCGGCCTGTCCACGCCCAGCCTCCAGGTCGCCGCCGTCGACCGCGCGCTGGCCGCGGCGGCCGAGGAGGTCGTGGTCCTGGCCGACCACACCAAGATCGGTCACGACACGATGGTCCAGACGATCCCGGCCGAGCGCATCGCGCATCTGGTCACCGACGACGACGCGCCCCGCGACGTGCTCGACGAACTGGCCGCGAAGGGAGTGCGGCTGCACGTTGCCCAGCTCTGACCGAATGTGACATCTTCGTTGCGAGATTGTTTCTTGTTGTGGCCACCATCGGGGTGGAGGCAACCGTGCTTCAGCTTGCAGGCGTTCTCAAGACCTTCGACGGCGTCCCGGCGCTCGACCACGTCACGCTGGCCGTGCGGCCCGGCTCCGTCCACGCGGTCATCGGCGGCAACGGGGCGGGCAAGTCCACCCTGGTCAAGGTGATCTCCGGCGTGTACCGGCCCGACGCGGGCCAGGTCCTTCTCAACGGCGTGCCGGTCAGGTTCGCCGGCCCCGCGCAGGCCAGGCAGGCCGGCATCGCCACGGTCCACCAGGAGAGCGGCCTCGTCCCGACGATGAGCATCGCCCGCAACCTCTTCCTGGGCGCCGAGCCGCGCGGCCGGCTGGGGCTGATCGACTTCGCGGCCATGCACGCCCGCGCGGAAGAGCTCCTGTCCCAGTACGGCCTGCGCGTCGGCACCCGCCGCCCCCTCGACTCCCTCACCCCCGGCGCCCAGCAGCTCGTCGCCCTGGCCAGGGCCGCCTGCTCGGACGCCAAGCTGGTCATCATGGACGAGCCCGCCACCGTCCTGGAACACGCCGAGCTCAGGACCCTGCTGGCCGCCGTGACCCGGCTGCGCGAGGAGGGCCGGGCGGTGATCTACGTGACCCACCGCCTGGAGGAGCTCTACGAGATCTGCGACCGCGTCACGGTCCTGCGCGAGGGCCGCGTCGTCCACACCGGGCCGCCGGCCGGACTCGGCCGGGTCCGCCTCGTCTCGCTCATGATGGGCCGCCCCTTCCATCCCCGGGACGCCTCCCCGCTGGAGAGCTGGCCCGTGGACGAGGTCGCCGACCGGCCCGTGCTGGAGGCCAAGGGGCTGACCCGCGCGAACATGCTGGCCGGAGTGTCGCTGGCCGTACGTCCCGGGGAGGTCGTCGGCCTCGGCGGGCTGCTCGGCGCCGGTCGCAGCGAGACGGCCAGGGCCATCGCCGGGGCCCTGCCCGTCGAGTCCGGCCAGGTCACCGTGTCGGGGACGGCCAGCAGGAGGTGGTCGGTCCGCAGCGCCGTCAGGGCCGGGGTCGGCCTGGTGCCGGAGAACCGCACCACCGAGGGCATCGTGCCCAACCTGTCCGTACGCGACAACATCGCCCTGGCCGCGCTGCCGCGCCTGTCCCATGCCGGCATCGTGGCCGACACCCGGATCGACAGGATCGTCACCACCTTCATGACGCGGCTGGACATCAAGGCCGCCTCGCCCCGCCAGCTCGCCGGCGAGCTGTCCGGCGGCAACCAGCAGAAGGTGCTGCTGGCCCGGTGGCTGGCCATGCAGCCCAAGGTCCTGCTGCTGGACGAGCCCAGCAGGGGAGTGGACCAGGCCAGCAAGCGGCAGATCCAGACCCTCCTGGACGAGCTCGCCGTCGACGGCCTGGCCATTCTGCTGATCTCCTCGGACGTGGGCGAGCTCGTGGACAACTGCGACTCGGTGGTGGTGCTGCGCGACGGCGCCATCACCCACCAGCTCAGCGGGCCGGAGGTGACCGAGGACCGGCTGCTCGCCGCCCTCGCCGACGGCTAGAACCGGACGATCTCTTGAACGGTTCTTGTGCGCGACGATCAACGTGACCGGGCATCGCTCCGGACATGTCGATCTCCGTCATCCTCGCCCATGTCCTCGCGGCCGCCCTGAGCGGACCGGCCCCGGTGGCCGCCCACCACGACCCCGTCCCCATGATCGTGACCCAGTGCAGCGACGCCCTTCCCTGGCCCGGCGACACCCGGGGGTCGGTGGTACGCCGCGTCGGCTTCAACGGCCGCTCGGTCGAAGTGCACGCCAAGCGCTTCAACGGCAAGCAGTACGGCTGGGCCCGCCTGACCGGCTCCACCCGCACCGGCGACGAGGTGTACATGATGGTGCGCAAGGGCGACCAGAGCTGCTACACCCGCCTGCAGCGCGTCGGCATCGACGGCTACGACGCCTGGTCGCAGATGTGGCCGGCCAGCAGCCAGGGATCGCAGCGGTTCCAGGCGTGCGGCTGGTTCCCGCACGACGGACCGGAGGGGACCAGCCGATGCACCGGCCACTGGTGAGATAAGGTGTGAAACGCAGCTGTTCTGAAGCTAGGAGACCAGACGTGGCAGGTGACGACGACATCTCCGGGTGATACCGGAGATCGACCGGCCCCGGCAGGCGCGTATGACCGCCGCCGATGTGGCCCTGTCGTCGTTCCCCGAATCCCTTCCCGTCGCCGGGCGGCTTCGGCACGCCCGGATCGTCTCCGTACGAGGTCTTCACATGTCCGATGCGTTCATCATCTGCTCCAACCTGTCCTTTTCCTGGCCCGACGACACGCCTGTCTTCGGTGACCTGTCCTTCAGCGTGGGCGGGGGCCGTACCGGGCTCGTCGCCCCGAACGGCGCGGGCAAGAGCACGCTGCTCAAGCTGATCGCCGGCGAGTACCGGCCCGCCGCCGGCGGCGTGTCGGTCAAGGGCGTCCTCGGCTACCTGCCGCAGAGCCTGCCGCTGGCCGCCGGCCTGACCGTGGCCGAGGTCCTGGGCGTCGCGCCGGTGATCGCCGCGCTGGACGCCATCGAGTCGGGGGACGCGAGCGAGGAGCACTTCACCACGATCGGCAACGACTGGGACATCGAGGAGCGCACCCGCGCCCAGCTCGACCGGCTCGGGCTCGGTGAGCTCGCGTTCGGGCGGAGCCTGGCCACGCTGAGCGGCGGCCAGATCGTCTCGCTCGGCCTGGCCGCGCAACTCCTCAAGCGGCCCGACGTCCTGCTGCTCGACGAGCCGACGAACAACCTCGACCGCGACGCCCGCGACCGGCTCCACGACGTGCTCGGCGAATGGAAGGGCTGCCTGCTCGTCGTCAGTCACGACCGCGCCCTGCTCGACCGCATGGACCGCATCGCCGAACTGGACCGCGGCGAGGTCCGCTTCTACGGCGGCGGCTTCACGGCCTACGAGGAGGCCGTGCGTACCGGGCAGGAGGCGGCCGAGCGGACCGTGCGCGGCGCCGAGCAGGAGCTCAAGCGCGAGAAGCGGGAGATGCAACAGGCCCGCGAACGGGCCGAGCGCAGGGCGGGCAACGCCGCCCGCAACCTCAAGAGCGCCGGCCTGCCGCGCATCTTCGCCGGGAACATGAAGCGCGGCGCGCAGGAGTCGGCCGGGCGCGCCGGCCAGATGCACGCCTCCCGGGTCAGCGACGCCCAGGCCCGGCTCGACGAGGCGGGACGCGCCCTGCGCGACGACCAGAAGATCGTGCTGCACCTGCCGGGGACGAGCGTGCCCGCCGGCCGTACCGTCTTCCTGGGCGAACGGCTGCGCGCCCGCGAGCTGTTCGCCGAGCCCGGCCTGGACCTGACGGTCCGCGGGCCCGAGCGGATCGCGCTGACCGGTCCGAACGGAGCCGGCAAGTCGACCCTGCTGCGCATGATCAGCGGCGATCTGGAGCCGGGCGGCGGACTCGCCAGGCGGGCCGAGGGCCGGGTGGCCTATCTGTCGCAGCGCCTGGACCTGCTCGACGAGGAGCGCACGGTCGCGGAGAACCTGGCCGCGTTCGCCCCGGCCATGCCGGCGGCCGAGCGCATGAACCTGCTGGCCCGCTTCCTGTTCCGCGGCGCGCGGGCCCATCTGCCCGTCGGCGTGCTCTCGGGAGGCGAACGGCTGCGCGCCACGCTGGCCTGCGTGCTGTGCGCGGAGCCGGCGCCCCAGCTGCTCCTGCTGGACGAGCCGACCAACAACCTCGACCTGGTCAGCGTGGGGCAGCTGGAGAGCGCGCTGGCGGCGTACGAGGGGGCGTTCGTGGTGGTCAGCCACGACGAACGCTTCCTCGCGGAGATCAAGGTGGAACGGCGGCTGGAGCTGTCGGACGGGCGGCTCCGGGAATCCGGCTGATCTACATTGTAAAGGGCGTGGGCTGGATACGATGAAACATGCCCAGAGAAACCCCAGCGGCGGCGCGGCAGCGCCGCGAGCAGCTCCGTGCCTTCCTGCGCTCGCGCCGGGCGCGGCTCACGCCCGGCGACGTCGGCCTGGCGGGCGAGGGCGCCGGCCGCCGCCGGACTCCGGGGCTGCGCCGCGAGGAGGTCGCCGTGCTGGCCGGGGTCGGTGTGTCCTGGTACACCTGGCTTGAGCAGGGCCGCGACATCAACGTCTCGGGCGAGGTGCTCGACGCGATCGGCAGGGCGCTGCGCCTGAGCGAGCCGGAGCGCGCGCACCTCTACCTGCTGGCCGGGCTCAACCCGCCGCGGGCCGGGGCGACCGGCGACACCGCGGTCACCCCGGAGCTGCGGCACCTGCTCGACGCGTGGATGCCGCGACCGGCCATGCTGCGCGACCGGTACTGGAACCTGCTGCTCGTCAACGACGCCGCGCGGGAGCTGTTCGGGTACGCCGACGCCGACCGCAACTGCCTGGTGACGTTCTTCACCAGCCCCCGCTACCGCGCGATGCAGGTCGCGTGGGAGTCGGCCGCCCCGTCCGTGGTGGCCGCCTACCGGGCCTGCGTCGCCCACGATCCAGGCGACCCGGGGTTCGCCGAGGTCGTGGACGAGCTGAGCGTCGTGAGCGAGGAGTTCGCCGAGCTGTGGGCCCGCCACGACGTCAGCGGCCAGGCCCAGACGGTCAAGGCGGTCCGCCATCCCGAGGCCGGCGAGCTGTTCTTCGACACGACGCCCCTGGCCGTGGTCGACCATCCCGACTGGTACCTGGAGCTGTTCAACCCCCGCCCCGGCACCGGCACCGCCGAGCGCCTGGCCCGGCTCCCGCTGCTCAGGCTGGCCGCTCCGGCGTGAGGGTGGTGGTGACAGACCCCTGATAGCCGGGCACTGTTCACCTCGCGCGCCGGTCGGCACGCTGAGTCCCATGACGTACACCATTTCCCGTTTTCAGGACAAGATCGCACTCATCACCGGCGGCACGAGCGGCATGGGACTGGCCGCCGCGCGGAGGTTGCTCGCCGAGGGCGCGCGGGTGGTCATCACCGGCCGCGACAAGGTACGGCTGGACGCCGCCGTGGAGGAGCTGGCCGGCGGGGAGCGCGTGCTCGCGGTACGCGGCGACGCGGCGAGCCTGGCCGACCTGGACGCGCTGATGGCCCGGATCCGGGACCGGTTCGGCAGGTTGGACGTGGTCTTCGCCAACGCGGGCGTGGCCTCGTTCGATCCGGCCGCGGAGGTCACCGAGGCCGAGTTCGACCGGGTCGTGGACATCAACTACAAGGGCGTGTTCTTCACCCTGCAGAAGGCGCTGCCGTTGCTGGCCGACCACGGGGCGATCGTGATCAACGCGTCGTGGACGCTGCACCGCGGCCTGCCCGGCGGCTCCCTGTACTCCTCGACGAAGGCGGCGGTGCACAACCTGGCGCACACGCTGGCGGCCGAGCTCGGGCCCAGGCGGATCCGGGTCAACTCGGTGAGCCCCGGCTACATCGAGACGCCGATGTTCCACGACAACGTCTCGGCCGAGGCCCAGGGCACGGTGGTGGCCGAGGTGGTGGCGGGCCGGTTCGGCACCGCCGACGACGTGGCGGGCGCGGTGGCGTTCCTGGCCTCCGGCGAGGCGTCCTACATCAACGGCCAGGATCTGATCATCGACGGCGGGCTGGTCGCGGCCATCCCCGGGGAGATGCTGTAGCCGGTCAGACCAGGGGGTTAGGAGCAGGCTCCCAGGTCGCGGACCGCGTAACCCTGCCCAGGCAGGAGGAAAGTCGCGGCCCGCGCCGGGATCCTTGGATGGTGATCGACATACTCCGGTCCGAATGGACCAAGATTCGCTCGGTGCGTTCGACGATGTGGACGCTGGGCGTCACGGGTGCGCTGATGCTGGGCTTTTCCGCGCTCATCAACCTCACGGCCGAGAGCATGGCGAAGGGGCGGCCGGTCCCGGGGGAGCAGGTGCTCTCGGCGAGCCTGACCGGCGTGATGTTCGCCTCGCTGGCCATGGCCACGCTGGGTGTCCTGGTGATCTCCGGCGAGTACCGCACCGGGAGCATCCGCACCTCGCTCATGGCCGTGCCCCAGCGCCTCATGCTGCTGACCGGCAAGCTCGTGGCGTTCTCGGCGGTCGCGCTGGCCGTCTCCACGGTCGCGGCGGCCGGGGCAATCGGCGTCGGTGTGGTGATCTCCCAGCCGCCGTCACTGACGGCGGGCGAGATCGTGCGGGCGGCGCTCGGGGCGGGTCTCTACCTGACCGCCTGCGGGCTGTTCGGGCTGGGTCTCGGCTCGCTGATCCGGCACACGCCCGGCGCGATCGTGTCGGCGATCGCGCTGATCATGGTGCTGCCGACGCTGACGGTCCAGTTGCCGGGGGAGTGGGGCAGGACCGTGTCCGAGCACTTCACCACGAACGCCGGGCTGCTGGTCGTCTCCGGCCAGAGCAACGGGTCGCTGGGACCGTGGAGCGGGTTCGCGGTCTATCTGGTCTGGGTGGCGGTGGCGGTGGTCGCGGGCGCCGTCCTGATGAAGCGCCGCGACGCCTGACGACGCGCGTGCGCTCGCGCCTTGCGGGCGGCCTGCGCCTTTGCGGAGCGCCCGCGTCTTCGCGGCCGGCCGCGCGGGTCAGGGGACGCAGACGGTGATGCCGCCGGGCAGGATGTCCGCCTTGAGCTTGGTCGCGCGGTCGCGGGCGCCGCCGTCCAGCTCATAGGTCCGCGGTACGGCCAGCCGTATCGTGACCTTCCTGGCCCGGGTGATGCGGACGAACGGCGACTCGTCGGAGCGCCCGGTGGCCATCCGCGCGAGCAGCCGTCCCCACTCCAGCCTGCTCTTGGCCGTGGCGACGCCCACTTCCAGCCAGCCGTCGTCGGGCCGGGCGTCGTCGAACGCCTCGATGCCGCCGGTGATCGTGCCCACGTTGCCCAGGAGCACGCATCCGGCCTCGCCGGAGAACCATTTCACGCCGTCGATCGTGATGCGGGTGGGGGTGGTCGTGTCGCCGGCGTGCCGTAGGCCGGTCCAGACGTAGGCGAGGCGGCCCAGCCGTCGTTTCAGCCCGCCGTCGACGTCGGCGGCCATGTCGGCGTCGAAGCCGACGCCGGCCATGATGGCGAAGTGCTCGCCGTTGATCCGTCCCAGGTCGAGGGGTTTGCGGCGGCCTTCGAAGCCGATCCGGACGGCTTCTTCGAGGTCTTCGGGGATGTCGAGGTTGCGGGCGAGGAGGTTGGCGGTGCCGGCGGGCACGACGGCCAGGACGGCCCCGGTTCCGGCGAGGGCGTCGACGCAGCGTTGCACGGTGCCGTCGCCGCCCCAGACGAAGATCAGCTCGGCCCCCTCTTCGAGGGCCTTGCGCGCCTGTTTGGGCGCCTTCTTGCTTTTGGGCACCTCGTACCAGAGCAGTCCGCCGATGTCCCGGTCGGTGATCCGGCGGCGGAGCTCGTCCAGGCCTCCGCCGAGGGTCTTCTTGCGGTGGGCGATGACCGCGACCTTTCGCATGGTGTACGGCTGCCCGGTGGCGGGCCGGTGAATCATCGCGTCGCGTAGCGGAGCGTCCTTGACATGTGCCGTCGGACAAAGGCAAGAAACCGCTGATAACAATTCCTCCGAGCCGGCTTCCGTGGTTTCCCGCAAGTAAGTCCGCAGCTCGTAAGGCTCATAGGGCGTTATGAGCGACGAATGCGGCGAACAATCTTCCAGGGTTGATCAACGTCCGGACTTCGGTTTGAGTAAAGGCAAGGCGATCCTGGGGGAGGCGCGGTGCCGCGGCCTGAGCGTCCGTTGGAGGGAGACGATCCGGAGGTCCTGCGCTTCGCCGCGGACCTGCGGCTGTTGCGCGCCAAGGCGGGTGACCTGACCTACCGGCAGATGGCCCGCCGCGCGCACTACGCCGCGGCCACGCTGTCGGAGGCGGCCTCGGGCCGGCGGCTGCCGACGCTCGCGGTCACGCTGGCCTACGTACGCGCGTGCGGCGGCGAGCCGCAGGAGTGGGAGCGCCGCTGGCGGGAGCTGCGCGGCCGGGAGAACGACGAGCCGGAGCCGGTCGCCGACGAGGCGGCGCCGTACCTGGGACTGGCGCCCTTCAGGGCCGCGGACGCGCAGCGTTTCTACGGCCGTGAGGCGCTCGTGGAGGAGTTGCTGGAGCGCATCGGCGAGCAGCGGTTCGTCGCGCTGCTCGGCGCGTCGGGGTCGGGCAAGTCGTCGGTGCTGCGCGCCGGGCTGCAGGCGCGCGTGCAGGCCGGGGCGCGGCCGTGGCCCGTGGTCGTGCTCACGCCGGGCGCGCACCCGGCGCGCGACTGGGCGCCGCCTGGCGACGGCGAGACGTTGATCATCGTGGACCAGTTCGAGGAGGTCTTCACGCTCTGCCGCGATCCCGGTGAGCGGGCGCGCTTCATCGACCTGCTGGTCGGCGCCGCCGACGGGCACCGCGTGGTGATCGGCGTGCGCGCCGACTTCTACGGTCACTGCCTGGCCGAGCCCCGGCTGCTGGAGGTGCTGCGCCGGGCGCACGTCCCGATCGGGCCGATGCGCGTGGAAGAACTGCGCCAGGCCGTCGTCCGTCCGGCCGCCGACGCCGGTTGCCTGGTCGAGGGGGCGCTGGCCGCCCGGATCGTCGCCGACGCGGCCGGCCAGAACGGCGTGCTGCCCCTCGTCTCCCACGTGCTGCTGGAGACCTGGCGCCGGCGCAGAGGGCTCACGCTCACCCTGGCCGCCTACGAGGCCGCCGGCGGCATCGACGGCGCGATCGCCCAGAGCGCCGAGCGGGTCTACACCCACCTCCCGCCCGACCGGCGGCGGCTGGCCCGCCGGTTGTTCCTGCGCCTGACGGTACTCGGCGAGGGCGCGCAGGACACCAAACGCCGGGTGCACCGGCGGCGCCTCGGTGACGACGAGGCCACGGCCGAAGTCCTGGAGCAGCTGGTCGCCGCCCGCCTGCTGGTGCTCGACCACGACAGCGTCGAGATCGGCCACGAGGCGCTGCTGCGCTCCTGGCCGCGCCTGCGCGACTGGCTGGCCGCCGACCGCGAAGGGCTGCGCACCCACCAGCGGCTGACCGAGGCCGCCGAGACCTGGCAGTCGCTGGGCCGCGACCCCGGCGCCCTCTACCGGGGCGTGCGGCTGGCGGCCGCGCGCGAATGGGCCGAGCGCCAGGGGCCCGCGCTGAGCCCGCCGGAGGAGGAGTTCCTGGCGGCCAGCCTGGCCGCGCGCGAGCGCGAGGAGCGCCAGGCCCGCCGCCGCGTGCTCGCCGCCCGCGCGCTCATCGCCGTTTTAACCGCCATGGTGGTGATCGCCGGGGCCGCCACCGGGTACGCGCGCAGCCAGCAGGAGGCCGCCACCGGCCAGCGCAACACGGCCCTGTCCCAGCGCGTGGCCGAGCGCGCCATCCAGCTGCGCACGGCCAACGCGCCGCTGGCCGCCCAGCTCAGCCTCGCCGCCTTCCGGCTCACGCCGACGCTGGAGGCGCGCGGCAGCCTGCTGAGCGCGTTCACCACCCCGCTCGGCGACCGCCTTCCTCACGAGATGAACACGCTGGCCTTCAGCCCCGACGGCCGGGTCCTGGCAGGCGGCGGCGACGACCGCACGATCCGGCTCTGGCGCGTCCACGACGACGGCCCGCCGGACAAGCTCGCCGACCTGACCGGGGCGAGCGACGACATCGAGTCGCTGCGCTTCACGCCCGACGGCCGCCTGCTGGTCGCGAGCCTGTACGACGGCACCGTCCAGTTGTGGTGGGCCGCGGCGGCGGGCCCGTCCAAGCCGCTGGCCGCCTTCGCCGCCCACACCGGGCCCGTCTACGCCGTCGCGATCGGCGGCGGCGGCACGATCCTGGCCACGGCCGGCGGCGACGGCAGGCTGCGGTTGTGGGACATCGCCAACGCGGGCGACCCCCGCCTGCTGTCCACGCGCGCCGCGCACCGCTCCACCATGACCGCCCTCGCCTTCCACCCCACGACCGCCACGCTCGTCACCGCCGGGGACGACGGCACCGCCGCCCTCTGGGACACCGCCGACCCACGCCGCCCGCGCCTGCTGCGCCGCCTGAGCGGCAACGGGGAGAAGGTCACCGCCGTCGCGTTCAGCCCGGACGGCCGCCTGCTGGCGACGGCCGGCTGGGACCACCGGGTCCGGCTGTGGGAGGTGGCCGAGCCGCGCAGTCCCGCCGTGCTGACCGGGCACAGCGGTCCGTTGCAGGCGCTCGCCTTCAGCCCGGACGGGCGTCAGCTCGCCAGCGGCGGCTGGGACCACACCATCCGCCTGTGGAACGTCGCCGAGCCGCGCGCCCCCGCCACGGTGCTGACCGGGCACACCGACGTCGTCTGGGCGCTGGCCTACCGGCCCGGCGGCGGCATGCTCGCCTCGGCCGCCTTCGACGGCACCACGCTGCTCACCCGCCTGCCCGGCCCCGTCCTCGGCGGCAACCCGGCGGCGCTGTCGGCCGTGGCCTTCAGCCCCGACGGCCGCACCCTGCTGACCGGCAGCGAGGACTTCACCGCGGGGCTGTGGGACGTCGCCGACCCCTACCGGCCCGCCCCGCTGCCGCGGCTGCGCGGCCACACCGGGCAGGTCGAGTCGGTCGCCTTCCACCCGTCCGGGGTGCTGGCCGCGACCGGCGGCGTCGACGGCGCCGTGCGGCTGTGGCGGGTCGCCGACCGGAGCCGGCCGTCTCCGTCAGCGGTGATCGGCGCCGCCAATGAGGGGGGCATCCGCGCGGTGGCCTTCGCCCCTCGGGGCGATCTGCTGGCCAGCGCGGGCGCGGGCGACCCCGTCGTACGGCTGTGGGACCTGTCCGAGCCGGCGCGCCCGCGCGCGGCGGGCTCGGTGCGCGAGGGCGGCAACGGCGCGACGGGCCTGGCCTTCAGCCCCGACGGCCATCTGCTGGCGACGCTGAACGGCGTCGTGATCGTCCTGTGGGACGTGAGCGACCCCCAGCGGCCGGTACGGCTGGCCACCAGCCCCCAGCAGCCGGAGACTTTGCAGGCGGTCGCCTTCTCGCCCGACGGCCGGATGCTGGCCACCGCCTCCCTGGATCGCACCGCCCGCCTGTGGGACGTGGCCGATCGCGCGGGGATCCGGCCGTTGTCGCAGCTCATCGGCCATACCGACGCCCTGCAGGGCGTCGCCTTCTCGCCTGATGGCCGCGGGCTGGCCACCGCCTCGCTCGATCGCACCGTCGGCCTGTGGGACGTGCGCGACCCCCGGCGCCCGCGCCCCGCGGGCACCCTCACCGGGCACGCCGACCGCGTCTACGCGGTGGCCTTCAGCCCCGACGGCCAGTACGTGGCCAGCGCGAGCGAGGACCACACCGTCCGGCTGTGGCCGGTCGACCCCGCGACGGCGGCGGCCCGCGTCTGTGCGCGGGCCAGGCCCGCGCTCACCCCCGCCGACTGGAGCCAGGCGTTTCCCGGTCTCCCCTTCCGCCGGCCCTGCCCATGATCGCTGCCAGGTTTCCCAAGATTGCGGACACGCGCCGGCCGCGACCGGTCCCGGGCGGTCAGGATGGGGGCATGGCAACCGAGAAGACCATCGCGTTCGTGCTCTACCCCGGCTGTACCATCCTGGACCTGGTCGGCCCGCTGCAGGTGCTGTCCACTCTCGCGGCGATGCGCCCGGAGTTCCGGGTCGTCGTGGTCGGGGAACGGCTGGAGACCTGGGATACCGACACGCCGTTGCGGGTGCGGGCCGGCAACACCTTCGATGAGGTGCCCGCCCCCGACGTGATCGTGGTCCCCGGCGGCGGCGCGCCGACCCTGCGCGCGATGGCCGACGAGCGCCTGCTCGCCTACGTGCGCGGCGCCGCCGGGCTGACGACGTCGGTGTGCACCGGCTCGCTGATCCTGGGCGCGGCGGGCCTGCTCGACGGCCGCCGCGCCACCTCGCACTGGTCGATGCTCGACGTCCTGCCCGAGTTCGGGGCGATCGCGGTCCGCGAGCGCTGGGTGGCCGACGGCCCGGTGCTGACCGCCGCCGGTGTCTCGGCCGGCATCGACATGGCCCTGCACCTGACCGCGGAACTGGCCGGCCTCGACGTGGCGCGGGCCGTGCAGTACGCCCTGGAGTACGACCCGCGCCCGCCGCACGGCAGGCCGGACTGGGAGCGGGCGCCGAAGGAGCTGTACACCGCCCTGACCGAGCAGTGGGTGCGCGAGGGCCTCGGCGACCACCCCCTCGCCGGCCGTCTCGCCGCCCGGCTGAAGACCGTCAGCTGAACGGCTTCGCGGCCCAGACCACCTTTCCGCCCACCATGGTCAGCAGGACGTCGGTCCGGGAGATGTCGTCCGGCGCGACCTTGGTGATGTTCTGGTTCAGGACGATGAGGTCGGCCAGCTTGCCGGTCTCCAGCGAGCCGGTGACCTTCTCCTGGTGCATCTGGTAGGCGCCGTTGATCGTGACGGCTCTGATCGCCTCGCGCCGGGACAGGCCGGGCAGGGCGTTGACCTTCCCGGCGTACTGCGGGAAGTCCTTGCCCCAGTCGGCCTCACGCAGGATCGACGCCTCAAGCCCGAACCACTGGTCGAACGGGTCCAGGCAGCAGTCGCTGCCCAGCGAGACCTTGCCGCCGGCCCGGGTGATCGGCTTGGTGGGCTCGTACAGGTCGAACCGCGCGCCCAGGTACGGCTTGACCGCGTCGGTCGAGTCGGGCGCCGGTTTGGCCCACTGCAGCCCCATCGACGCGGTCACGTCCAGGGTGGCGAAGCGCCGGTAGTCGGCGGGGTCGACCACCTCGGCGTGCGCGATGGTCTGGTGGGCCCGGATGCCGGGGTTGGCCCTGCGCGCCGCCTCGAAGGCGTCGAGGGCGGTCCTGACCGCGCGGTCGCCGATGGCGTGGATGTGGGACTGGTAGCCGAGCCGCTCCAGTTCGGCGACGACGGGGTTGAGGAGTTGGGCGCCGATGTAGAGCTCGCCGCGGGCCGACTTGTCCTTGCGCGGCTTGCCCTTGGCGTCCAGGTACGGCTTGAGCAGGGCCGCGGTCTGCCCCGGGTACTGCACGATGCCGTCGAGCAGGATCTTGACGCCGTCGACGGAGACCGCGGGCTCGGCGACCAGGCGCGGGCCCTCCTGCTTGCCCGGACGCCAGGCGCGGACCGGCAGGGGGATCTGGCTGGGGCGTTCCAGTTCCTTGCGGATCTTAGCCAGGGCGGCGTACAGCTTCCTAGGTTCGCGCAGGTCGCCGATGCGGGTGGAGATGGCGAAGTGGGCGCGGGCGGTCAGGCCGCCCGCCCCACGCAGGTTCTGGAAGGTCGTGACCGTGGCGGCGTCGCTGCCGGGTACGAAGAAGCTGGTGATGCCCTCCTGGCTGAAGTCGCGCATCCGCAGGCCGGCCAGTTCGGCGGCGCGTTCGGGGGACAGGGGAGGCGGTGGCGGGATGAGCTTGGTGACCAGGCGGGCGGCGGCGTCTTCGAGCAGGCCGTTCGGCTCGCCGTTCTTGTCGTGGTTGATCCGGCCGGCGTCGGGGTCGGGGGTGTTCTTGGTGATTCCGGCCAGGTCAAGGGCCTTCTGGTTGACCAGCGTGGTGTGGCCGGTGACCGCCGCGGAGACGATGATCGGGCGGGTGGTGCCGAGCCCGTCGAGCATCCGCTTGTGCGGGGTGGTTCCGGCGGGCCGCAGGAACTGCATGTAGAGGTTCGTCACGTTCAGGAAGTCGTCCGGCTCCGCGCCCAGCTCCGGATCGGCCAGGCAGGCCTTGACGCGGCTCCGGAACTGCGCGACCGTGAGCGGCTCCGCCTTGAGGTCGCAGGTCTTGCGGTCCTCGCGGGTGATGTCGTGGATGTGTCCCTCGTGCAGGCCGGGCATCACCATGCGGCCCTTGAGGTCGATGACCTTGGTCTTGGTGCCGATGTGACGTCGCGCGCCCGCGTCGCCGCCGACATAGATGATCTTCCCGTTGTCGATCGCCACCGCCTCGGCCACGCTGTCGCGAGCGTCGACCGTGTAGACGAACCCGTGCCTCAGCACCGTGTCCGCGCCCGCCTGCGCGGGAACCACCGCGCCGGCGGCCAGCGGAAGCAGCGCTGCCAGTAACCGCCTCATGGACTCCTCCGATCCTAAACTTGAATCAAATTTAAGTTGGTACGGCTGTGCGTCAAGGGGGAGGATCGAACTCATGGCAGAACCGACCGAACCGCGGGGCAGAACCCAGGAGCGCGGCAGGCTGGCCCGCAGGCGCGTCCTCGAAGCGGCGCTGGAGGTCATCGCCGAGCAGCCGGTCAGCGAGATCCAGGTTCAGCAGATCGCCGAGCGCGCCGGGATGAGCCCGGCGCGGGTCCTGTACTACTTCCAGTCACGCGACCAGATCCTGGCCGAGACGTTCCGGTGGAGCGAGCGCGACCTGGCCGAACGCCGGGCCCGCGACCTGGCCGCCGTCACCGCCCCGGGCGCGCGGCTGGCCGCCTACATCCGGCTCTACCTGCCCGAGGGCCGCCACGACGCCTCGTGGAAGTTGTGGCTGGAGGCGTGGCTGCGCTCGACCTCGGCCAGCGAGATGAGCAGGACGGCCGACGCGATCGACAGCGGGTGGACCCGCGACCTGACCGCGATCATCGCCGACGGCGTGGCCGACGGCACCTTCCGGCCGGTGCGCGCGGAGGAGTTCCTGCCCGCGTTCAACGCGCTGCTCGACGGGCTGGCCGTGCACGTCCTGATCGGGCGGCTGGGCAAGGCGCAGGCCGTACGGGCGGCGCTGGCGGAGGCCGCCGGGAAACTCGGCGACCTCGACCCTCGATGACCAGCAGCGGCATCCGAAAGGCCCGGCTCCCGCAATGTCCCGCTCCCGCAATGTCCGGCTCCGGGAAGTCCGGCTCCCGCGAAGCTGGGCTCCCGGGGAGTCCGGCTTCCGCCATGCCCGGAACCCGCATACCCGACGCCTGGGAAGCCCGGTGGCCGCCCTGCCCGGTGTCCGGGCCTCGGTAGGTCCGGCTTCCGGGGAGTTCGGTGGCTTTTCGGGTCAGCGCTCGCGCTTGGCGGGGAGCATCATGGGCAGGCCCGTCAGCGGGTCGGGGAACACCGAGCAGTCCAGGGCGAAGACGTCGGAGATCAGCTGGGCGGTGACGATCTCCGACGGGTTTCCGCAGGCCACGACGCGGCCCTCGTGCATGACCACGAGGTCGGTGGCGTAGCGGATGGCCTGGTTGATGTCGTGCAGCACGGCGACCATCGTGCGGCCGGCGTGCTGCAGGTCGGTGAACAGTTCCATCAGCTCGACCTGGTGGGCCACGTCGAGGTACGTCGTGGGCTCGTCGAGCAGCATGATCGGGGTCTGCTGGGCCAGCGCCACCGCCACCCACACGCGCTGCTGCTGCCCGCCGGACAGGGCGTTGACCCGCTGGGCGCTCAGGTCGAAGGTGCCGGTGGCGGTGAGGGCGTCGTGGATGGCCCGTTCGTCGGCCTCCGTCCACTGCTGGAAGAGCCCCTGGTGCGGGAAGCGGCCGCGGGCGACCAGGTTGGCGACGGTGATGCCGTCGGGGGCGATCGAGCTCTGCGCCAGCACGCTGATCTCGCGCGCCGCCTCCTTGGGCGCCAGCTTGTGCAGGTCGCGCCCGCCGAGCAGTACCCGGCCGGCGCGCGGCGGCAGCAGCCGGCCGAGGCCGCGCAGGAGCGTGGACTTGCCGCAGCCGTTGGGCCCGATGACGACCGTGAACGAGCCGGGCCTGATCTCCAGGTGAAGGCCGTCGATGATCAGGCCGGAGCCGTAGCCGAGCGACAGGCCCTCGGCGACGAGCGGCGCGGCGCCCCCGCTCACGTCGCCGCCCGCGGTCGCGGCGGAGGCCGGCGCAGAGGTCCGCGCGGACGTCAGCGCGGGGGTCACGGCGGGGTCCGTGGGCATCGGGGTGGATTTCGGGTGGGCGATGGTCACAGGCGTCTCGCTTCGCGTACCAGGAGCCAGATCAGGTAGAGGCCGCCCAGGCTGGTGGTGACGACGCCCACCGGAAGCTGGACGGGCAGGAACGCCACCCGCGCGACCGTGTCGCCGAGCAGCAGCAGGAGGGCGCCGGTCAGCCCGGCGCCGATGGGGGACCAGCCGCCGCGGCCGGTCAGCCTGGCGGCGATCTGCGGCGCGACCAGCGCGATGAAGCTGATCGGCCCGGCCACCGCCGTGGCGATCGCGACCAGGCCGACGCCGGCGCCGGTCACGGCCACCTGGGTATGCCGGGAGCGGACCCCGAGGGCGTCGGCGGCGTCCTGGCCGAGTTCGAGCGCGCGGATGCGGGAGCCGTACAGGAGAGCGAGGGCGGAGAAGAGCGCGATGCCGGCGGCGGCGACCGGCAGGGCGTCGGGGGCGACGGAGTTGAGGCTGCCCGCGCCCCAGATCGCGGCCGACATCGCCACCTGGAGCTGCGCCTTGGCCATGATCCAGGTGTTGAGGGCGCTCAGGACGGCGCTGACGCCGATGCCGACCACGATCAGCCGGAATCCGCGGAAGCCGCCCCGGTAGGACAGGGCCAGCACGATCGCGGCCACCGCCAGGCCCGAGGCGAGCGCGCCGAAGGAGATGACGGCGGTGGGCGCGTGGAAGAGGGCGATGAGCACGATGGCGCCGGTGTAGGAGCCGGTGCTGAAGCCGATGACGTCGGGACTGCCCAGCGGGTTGCGGGTGAGCGACTGGAAGAGGGCGCCGCTGACGGCCAGGCCGAAGCCGAGCAGCAGCGCCAGCAGCACCCGGGTCAGGCGCCACTGCTGCACGACGACGGTGTCGGCGCGGGAGGCGCCGCCGTAGAAGGTGGCCAGGACGTCGGGCAGGGACACGAAGATGTCGCCGACGCCCAGCGAGACCAGCGCGGTCACGACGATGACGGCGGCCAGCGCGAGGTTCACCACGAGGGTGCGGCGGTCCAGGCGGGCCGAGAGCAGGCGGGTGCGGACGGCCCACTCGAGCCGGCCGGTGTCGAGCTTGACGCGGGTGCTCACAGGCCGCTCGCCTCCTTGCGCCGGGCCAGCACGATGAGGAACGGCGCGCCCACGAACGCGGTGACGATCCCGGCGGGCAGCTCGCCCGGCCACAGCACGAGGCGTCCGGCGACGTCGGCCACGAGCAGGAGCACCGCGCCCAGCACGGCGCTGTAGGCGGCGATCCACCGCTGGTCCACCCCGAACAGCCAGCGTACGATGTGCGGGATCATGAGCCCGGCGAACCCGATGGGCCCGGCCAGCGCCGTCGTCGCGCCACAGAGCAGGCTGACGGCGGCGACCACGCCGGTGCGCACGGGGCCGAGCCGTACCCCGAGCGCCTTGGCGGGCCCGTCGCCCAGGGCGACGGCGTTGAGCGAGGGCGCGACGACGAAGGCGATGGCGAGACCGAGCAGGATCAGCGGCAGGACCTGCGCCACCATGGCGAGCGTGCGGTCGTTGAGCGCGCCGGTGTCCCAGTGGCGCATCAGCGTGAACGCCTTCGGGCGCACGAGCGTGATCGCCCCGGCCAGGCCCTGCAGGACGGCGCCGAAGGCGAGGCCGACCAGCACGAGCGTGACCGGGCCCGCGGTGCGGGCGCGGTTCATGGAGCCGATCAGGTAGACCACGGCGGCGGCGACGGCGGCTCCGGTGAGCGCGGCGCCGATGCGGCCGGGCACCCCGGTCACGCCGAAGAAGGCGACGGCGATCACGACCGCGAAGCCGGCGCCGGCGTTCACGCCGAGGATGCCCGGGTCGGCCAGCGGGTTGCGGGTGAGCGCCTGGATGAGCGCGCCGGCCACCGCGAGCGCGCCGCCCGCGACGATGGCGAGGACCGTGCGCGGCACCCGCAGCTCGATGACGGTGCGCGCCTCCACGGAGTGGGCCTTGCCGAGCAGCGCGGCCAGGACGGTCTGCGGCGAGATGGCGGCGGAGCCGACCATCAGGCTGAGCAGCACGGCGGCGAGCAGCAGCACGACGCAGCCGAGCAGCCAGGCGAAGAGCGGGACGGGCGAGCGCGCGAGGCGCCCGCCGCCCGGCTCAGAGGCCGAGACGCTCAAGCTCGGCCTCGTAGTCGTCGCGCAGGTCCTCCTCGTCGCGGGCGGTGTCCTGCCAGATCGCGTCCAGCCGGCGCTGGTCGTCGGCGGGCAGCGTGCGGAACCGCTCGGCCCAGGCCTCGCCGTTCGGCGTCCAGTAGCCGATGACCTTGTACCGGTCGGCGGGCAGGCCGCGTTCCTTGCGCAGGTAGCGGCGCACCGCGCGCAGCGTGTCCGTCGCGCCCGCGACCCAGACGTAGCCGCCCTCCATCGGACGGGAGGGCGGTACCGCGGCGCGCACGGCCTCCTCGAGCCGGCTCGGGCCGGTGGCGTTGCCGCCGTGCAGCCAGGTGACCTCGACGTTGGGCCGGTGCGGCAGGTCGAGCCTGGAGTCGTCGCCGGGGATCTCGGCGATCACCTTGGTGGTGACGTGCTCGGGCACGCCGCTGATCAGGCGGGCCATCGCGGGCAGGCCGGTGAGGTCGCACACGAGCACCTGCCAGCGCAGGTCGGCGGGCGGTTCGTACAGGCCGGTGGGGGAGTTCAGGCCGAGGACGTCGCCCGGCCGCGCGCCGAGGGCCCAGCGGGCGGCGATCCCGCCGTCGTGCACGACGAAGTCGACGTCCAGTTCCCGGGGGCGGGCCGCGCGGACGGTGTAGGTCCGCATCGGCGCCTCGGGGGCGCCCTCCGGGGTGCGCCAGTAGTCGCCGTGCGGCTCGGGCAGGGAGACCTCGCGCCGGTCGTCGCCGTGCGGGAAGAACAGGCGCACGTACTCGTCGCCGACGCCCGTGGTCGGGAAGTCCTCGGCCAGGGCCAGCGTGACCCGGATCATCGTGGCGCTCAGGCGGGTGACGGCGCTCACCTCGGTGCGGAAGATGCGCATCGCCGCCTCACCCGGCCAGGTTCGGGTTGGCGGTGAGGTCCTTGCGCACCTGCTCCACGAAGGCCTGCTGGCCGCTCGGCGAGCCGTACGCGATCTCCATGTTGTAGGTGTAGATGCGCTTGTTCTTCACGAACGGCAGCGCCCGCCAGGCCGGGCTCTGGCCCAGGGTGCCGAGCATGGTGGCGAGCTCCTTCTTGCCCTCCTCGCCCACGCCGACCGAGACCCAGACGACGTCGACGTCGGCGAGCTTGCCCATCTGCTCGGGGCTGATGGTGAGCTTGTCGTCGTCGCTGAGCGGGGTGCGCTTCAGGCCGAGGTCGTCGAAGGCCTTGCAGGCCACGCCGGCGTAGCAGGCGATGTTGCCGTTGCCCTCCCAGTAGCCGAAGGTCGCCACGGTGAGGTCGGCGTTGCCGGCCTTGGCGATGTCGGCCTTGGCCTGGGCGACCTGCTTGTCGTAGGTGCCCTTCCAGGCGTCGTACCGGTCGGCGCGCCCGAGGTCCTGGGCGGTGCGCTTGAAGTGGACCTCCCAGTTCTTGCCGTCGAAGGCGTCGACGGTGTAGGTCGGCGCGATCTGGCCGAGCCGGGGGTGCACCTTGTCGTCGTAGCCGAGGCCGTTGAGGATGAAGTCCGGCTCGGCTTTGAGGGTCTGCTCGTAGTTGTACTCGGGGTAGTTGGGGAACGGCTTGACGCCCTTGAGCGGCTCCTGCGGGAAGTAGTCGGGGAAGGTGGTGAAGCCGCTGTCGCCGCGGATGGGCTGGCTCTTGGCGAGCGGGATACCGAGCGTGATCAGGATGTCGACGTCGGTGGTGTAGAAGCCGAGTGCGGCCTTCGGCCGCGCGGGCATGGCGACGGCGTGGCCCTTGGGGTCCTTGATCGTGGTGACCGCGGCGGCGGCGGTTTCGCCGGAGCCCGAGCCGCATCCGGTGGCGAGGAGGGCGAGGACGGCCAGGGGGACGAGACGCTTGTACGGCATGGGGTCTCCGGTGGTGAGACGATATCGCCCCGGGAACTTAGCATAGGCTTACCTAACCTATACCGGGCACCCCGCCCTCGATCAAGGTCCCGTGTTCAGGTTAGCCTTGCCTAATCTTTGTCGAGTCTTGCAGGAGTGCCAGGTGCGGTCAGGTCGGGACGTCCTCTCGGGGGCGATCAGAGGTCAGCGGAGCAGGCTGATCGCGGGTTCGTTGCTCGGAGCGGGGCATCAGGCGGGCGAAGCCCTGGTGCCGGTGCTCGTCGGACTGGCCATCGACCAGGCCGTGGCGGGGGCGAGCTGGAGCCGCCTGCTGGTGTGGCTGGCCGTCCTGGCCGTGGTCTACGTCGGGTTGTCGTTCAGCTACCGCTTCGGCGCCCGCGCCGGCGAGCGGGCCGCCACCGAGGCGGCACACGACCTGCGCTCGGCCATCGTCGCCCGCGTGCTGCACCCCGGCGGAGGCGCCGACCGCGACCGGCTGCCGGGCGAGCTGACCGGGATCGCCACCGAGGACGCGCGCCGGGTCGGCATGGTGCTGCTGGCGGTCCTCACCGGCGTCGCCGGATTCACCGGCCTGGCCGTGGCCAGCGTGGTGCTGCTCACCACGTCCGTGCAACTCGGGCTGATCGTCTTGGTGGGCACGCCGGCGCTGCTGTGGCTGGGCCACCTGCTCAGCAAGCCGCTGGAGCGCCGCAGCGCGGTCGAGCAGGAGAGCGCCGCCCACGCCTCGGGCGTGGCCGCCGACCTGGTGAGCGGGCTGAGGGTGCTGAAGGGCCTGGGCGCCGAGCGGGCCGCGGTCGAGCGCTACCGGCACACCAGCCGGACCTCGCTGGCCGCCACCCTGCGCGCCGCCCGCGCCGAAGCGCTGCAGAACGGCGTCGTGATCGCGCTCACCGGCGCGTTCATCGCGCTGCTCGCCCTGGCCGGCGGCACGCTCGCCGCCAACGGCACGATCACCCTGGGCCAGCTCGTCTCCGCGGTCGGGCTCGCGCTGTTCCTGCAGGGCCCGTTGTACATGCTCGCGTGGGTCAACGCCGAGCTCGCCCAGGGCCGAGCCTCCGCCACCCGCGTGGCGGCGCTGCTGTCGGCCCCGCCCGCGGTCGCGGGCGCGGGCGCCGAGCTGCCCGCGCAGATCAAGGGCGCGCTACGGCTGCGCGGCGTCACCCACGGCGGCCTGCGCGAGCTGGACCTGGACATCGTCGCCGGCGAACTGGTCGGCGTGGCCGCCACCGACCCGGCCGCCGCCACCGCCCTGCTGCACTGCCTCGGCCGCCACGGCGACCCCGAATCGGGCACGATCGAGCTCGACGGCGTACCCCTGCGCGAGGTCGACCCCGCCCTGCTGCGCCAGGCGGTGCTGGTCGCCGAGCACGACGCCGTCCTGTTCGAGGGAACCGTCGCCGACAACGGCGGCACCCCGGAGGCCCTGGCCGCCGCCGGCGCGGCCGACGTGCCGCCCGACACCCCGGTCGGCGAACGCGGCGGCTCCCTGTCCGGCGGCCAGCGCCAGCGCGTCGCCCTGGCCAGGGCGCTGGACGCCCGCCGCCCCGTCCTCGTCCTGCACGACCCCACCAGCGCCGTCGACGCCGTCACCGAGGCGCACATCGCCGAATCCGTCAGGCGGCTGCGCCACGGGCAGACCACCGTCGTGGTGACCACCAGCCCCGCCCTGCTGTCGGCCGCCGACCGCGTCCTGCTGCTGGACGGCGGCCGCGTCGCCGACGACGCCTCCCACGCCGACCTGCTCCAGCGCAACGCCGACTACCGCAAGGCGGTGCTGGCGTGAAAGACCTGCTGCCCACCGCCACCCCGGCCCGCGCCCGCGCCGCCGTCCGGGAGATCATCCGTCCGCACCGCGCCGTCGCCGCGGCGGGCTTCGGCCTGCTCATCGTCGCCACCTCCGTCGGCCTGCTCGTCCAGCCCCTTCTCGGGTACGTCGTGGACCTCGTGGCCGGGCGCCAGCCCGCCACCCTGCTCACCACCCCGGTGGCCCTGCTGGTGCTGGTCGGCGTGGTCCAGGGCCTGCTGACCTCCTGGGGACTCGTCCTGGTGGCCAGGTTCGGCGAGACCGCGCTGGCCGAACTGCGCGAACGCTTCGTCGAACGCGCCCTGGCCCTGCCGCTGGAACGGGTCGAACGGGCCGGCTCCGGCGACCTCACCTCCCGCGTGACCGGCGACGTCGCCCGCGTCGCCGAGGCCGTGCGCTCCGCGCTGCCCGCATTGGCCCGCTCGCTGCTGTCGATCGTCCTCACCCTGGTGGCGATGGCGCTGCTGGACTGGCGGTTCATGGTCGCCGCCCTGCTGGCCATCCCGGTCCAGCTGCACACCGGGCGCTGGTACGTGCGCAACGCCGTACCCCTGTACGCCGCGCAGCGCGTCGCGACCGGCGAGCAGCAGCAGCAGCTCCTCGACACGCTCGCCGGCGCCTCCACGGTGCGCTCCCTGCGCGCCGAGGCCGACCACCTGGCGCGCGTCGACGGCCGCTCGCGCGCCGCGGTGGAGCTGACGATGCGCGGCGTGCACCTGATGCTGCGCTTCTACAGCCGCCTGCACATCGGCGAGTACATCGGGCTGGCCGCGGTGCTGGCCGCGGGCGTGCTGCTGGTGGGCGAGGGCGCGGTCACCGTCGGTACGGCCACCGCCGCCGCCCTGTACTTCCTCAACCTGTTCGGGCCGATCAACACCGCGCTGGCCCTGCTGGACGACGCGCAGGCGGCGACCGCGAGCCTCGCCCGGCTGATCGGCGTCGCCGACGTCGCCGCCGAGGCCCCGCGGCAGACCCACGGCGAGGGCGTCAGCGTGCGCGGCCTGGGCCACGCCTACGAGCCGGGCCGCCCGGTGCTGCACGGCGTCGACCTGGACATCGAGCCGGGCAAGCGGGTCGCGCTGGTCGGGCCGAGCGGCGCGGGCAAGACCACCCTGGCCAAGATCGTCGCCGGGGTGCACGAGCCGACCACCGGCACGGTGCGCGCCCCGGCCGGGATCGCGATGGTCACCCAGGAGGTCCACGTCTTCGCCGGCCCCCTCGCCGACGACCTGCGCCTGGCCAGCCCGCAGGCCACCGACGACGACCTGCGCGCCGCGCTGGCCACGGTCGAGGCGCTGGAGTGGGCCGAGGCGCTGCCCGACGGCCTGGCCACCGTCGTCGGCCAGGGCGGGCACCGGCTCACCGGGGCCCAGCGCCAGCAGCTCGCCCTGGCCCGCCTGGTCCTGACCGACCCCGCCCTGGCCGTGCTCGACGAGGCCACCGCGGAGGCCGGCAGCACCGGCGCGCGTACCCTGGAGCGGGCCGTCGAGCAGGCCATCGACGGCAGGACCGCGCTCATCGTGGCGCACCGCCTCACCCAGGCCGCCGGCGCCGACCGCGTCGTCGTCATGGACGGCGGGCGGGTCGTGGAGGACGGCTCCCACGACGACCTCAGGCAGGCGGGCGGCCGCTACGCCGGCCACTGGGCCGCCTGGACCCGCCACCACGCCCACGAGGGCGACTGACACGCCCGCGGCGGTCATCAGTGATGCCGAGGTGTGGGCTTCCTGGTGACCGCCAGGTAGACGACCGCGGCCGCGAAGATCAGCAGGGCCGTCCAGTCGTTGAGCCGCAGCCCGGCGAGGTGGTAGCTGGGATCGATGCGCAACCACTCGATCCAGGCGCGGCCGGCGGCGTAGGCCGCGGCGTAGAGGGCGAACGTCCGGCCGCGGTCCAGGCGGAAACGCCGCTCGGCCCAGATGACGAAGCCGGCCACGCCCAGGTTCCACAGCGACTCGTAGAGGAACGCCGGATGGTAGGTGGCCGTGGACTCCAGGCCGGGCGGCCGGTGGGCGGGGTCGATCTCCAGCGCCCAGGGCAGGGTGGTCGGCCCGCCGTACAGCTCCTGGTTGAACCAGTTGCCCCAGCGGGCGATCGCCTGCCCGATCGCGATCCCGGGAGCGACGGCGTCGGCGAAGTCACGCAGCGGGATGCCGCGCCGGCGGCAGGCCAGCCACACACCCAGCGCGCCACCGGCGAGCGCGCCGAAGATGCTGATGCCGCCCTCCCAGATCGCGAAGACCCGCAGCGGATCCCGGCCGGGACCGAAATACGGCTGCCAGTCGGTGGCCACGTGGTAGATCCGGGCGCCGACCAGGCCGAACGGCACCGCCCACGTGGCGATGTCGCCCACCGCGCCGGGATCGCCGCCGCGGGCGGCCCAGCGGCGCCGGGTCACCCACGCGCCGGCGAGGATGGCGAGGACCATCAGGAGGGCGTAGGCGCGGATCGGGATCGGGCCCAGATGCCAGACGGCCTGGGACGGGCTGGGGATGGCTGTCACGCCGTAGAGTCTGGTTCCGCCACGGCCGCGCCCGCATCGAGCGGTACGCCGATTGTGCGATCAGTCAACTGGTTGATGCGCATCCGGCCGACGACTGAATATCGTCGGCGGTGTGGAGTCCTGGGAGCGGTCGCGGCGCCGGTGGCAGCACGCCTTTTTCGCCTCGTGGCTGGTGCTGACCTCCGCGGGACCCGTGATCGAGGGAGGACAGGTCCTCCCGGTGGTGCTGGTGGCCGCGCTGGCCGCCTGGTACGCGGTGTGGTTCGTGCTGCGCACGCCGCACGCGGGTGACGTGCCGCTGCCGTACGTGCTGGGCGGCGGGCTGATCTGGCTGGGGCTGTTCGCCGTCGACTCCTCCTTCCTGGTGGTCGGGCTGAGCGTGCTCGCGCCGTACTGCATGGACGCCGTGCGGGTCGGGCTGGTCGCGGTGGTGTCGTGCGCCGGGGGCTGGCTGTGGCACCGCTATCACGCGACCGGGTCGATCACCTGGACCGAGATCGTCATCAGCGCGCTGGTCGCGATCAGCACGGGCGCCGCGGTCGGATACTTCCATTCCGTCGCCCAGCAGAGCGCCGAACGCAAGCGGCTCATCGACGAGCTGCAGGCGGCGCAGGAGGCGCGGGCGGCGGCGGAACGGCAGGCCGGCGTGGCGGCCGAACGCCAGCGGCTGGCCAGAGACATCCACGACAGCCTCACCCAGGGGTTCGCCAGCGTGGTGATGTTGCTGGAGGCGGCGCAGGCGACCCTCCCGGACAACAAGCACCTCAGCCAGGCGCTACGGGTGACCAGGGAGAACCTCGCCGAAAGCCGCCGCGTGGTGGGGGCGCTGCGGCCCGGCGACCTCGACGAGTGCGGCCTGCCTGAGGCTCTGCGGCGGCTGTCGGCCCGGCTGCGCGAGGAGACCGGCGTCCAGGCGCACACCGTGATCACCGGCATGCTCCGGCCGCTGGAGGCCCACGTCCAGGCGGAACTGCTGCGCGTGGCCCAGGAGGCGGTCGCCAACGCCCGCCGCCACGCCGGCGCGGAACAGGTCACGCTGACCCTGTCGTACATGGAGGACCTGGTGGTGCTGGACGTCCACGACGACGGCGGCGGGTTCGATCCCGAGCGGGCCGCCTCGGGACACGGCCTGTCGATCATGCGGGAGCGGATGGAGCAGCTCGGCGGCACCCTGCTCGTGGAAAGCGCTCCCGGCGCGGGCGCCACGGTCGTGGCCGGCGTCCCGGTCGCGGTACTGAGCGGGGCGCGATGACCGTCCGCGTCCTGATCGCCGACGACCACCCGGTGGTGCGCGACGGCATTCGTGCCATGCTCGGCACCCAGGCCGACCTGGAGGTCGTCGGCGAGGCCGTGTCGGGCACCGACGCGGTACGGCTGGCGCGCGACCTGCGCCCCGACGTCACCCTCATGGACCTGCAGATGCCCGAGATCGACGGCGCGACGGCGATCACCCGGATCCGCGAGCACGACCCGGGCGCCAAGGTGATCGTCCTGACCACCTACGACACCGACAGCGACATCTCGCGCGCCATCGACGCCGGAGCCATCGGCTACTTGCTCAAGGACACCCGCCGCGAGCAGCTGTTCGACGCGATCCGGGCGGCGGCGCGCGGAGAGAGCGCGCTGTCGCCGGCGATCGCCACCCGGGTGCTGTCGTGGGCGCGGGCCGACGCGCCCGGCGCCCTCAGCGGCCGCGAGATCGAGGTCCTGGACGCCGTCGCCCAGGGGATGAGCAACAAGGCCATCGCCGCCCACCTGTGCATCAGCGAGGCCACGGTCAAGACCCACCTCCTGCACATCTTCGCCAAGCTCGGCGTCGACGACCGCACCGCCGCGGTGACCGTCGCCGCCTCACGCGGGATCATCCGCCTCAGCGGCCAGACCTCATGACGGTGTCGATCGCCTCGTCCCGCCGCAGGCCGGCGCCCCGCTCGTAGGCCCTGGCATAGCCGGTACGGCCGAGCCGTTCCATCAGGCCGGCCGCGAACGCGCCCAGTTCCCGATCACCGCGGTCGAAGGTGCCGCGGATGACCTCGCTCATCCCGAGCGCGGTGGCCGCGCCCGCCGGATCGCCCTCCAGCGACAACAGCCGGGCCAGGAACTCGGCGGCCGGCGCGAGGTCCATGTTCGCCTGGGCCGCCCGGAGCGCCCAGGGCAGCAGGGCGCGCGCCCGCGCGGCGTCACCCGCGGTGAGCAGGTTCGCCATTCGGGCGGGCAGCAGCAGGCTCTGGCTCGCCGCTTCGGGCAGGGACCACTCGCGGGCCACCCGCTCCAGCCGGTCGAGTTCCCGGTCGGCCCGGCCGGGCTCGCCCTGGCGGCGACACAGCTCCGCCGAACAGGCGTGAACCTGGATCTCCAGCATCGGCCGCCCACGGTCCCCGGCCGCCTGCCACGCCGACGCGAGGTCCTCGCCCGCGCCCTTCAGATCGCCGGCGCGCATCCGCTGCGTGGCCAGCCCGAGCCGCGAGGAGATCTCCTCCTGCCACGCGAGGCCGCCGCTGATCGCGATGCCGCGCTCGAAGTCGGCCACCGCGTCGTCGTCGCGGCCCTCGATCCCGTGGATCTGGGCCGTGCCGTTCAGCATCATCGCGGTCCACCACCGGTCGCCCGCCCGCTCGAACGCGCGCAACGCCCGCGCCGCGGCGCTCGCGCCACCCGCCCAGTCCCCGCGGGTACGGCCGCGCAGCGCCTCGACCAGGTGGGTGTGCGCGACGGCCCAGTCGTCGGACCCCTCCCTGACCCGGGCCGTCTCCCGGTCGACCAGGTCGTCGAGACCGGCCATGAAGGCCGCCGTCAGCGTCATGGTCAGCAGCATCGGATAGCGGCGCAGCGCGCCCGTCCGGGCGCAGTCCTCGACCGCGGCCCGCACCTGCCCGGCGTCCGCCTCACCGGCCAGCAGGTGGATCGTGGCGAACGCGGCCCTGGCCGCCGGCGGCAGCGCGTCGCCGAACTCCAGCACCCTGGCCACGTAGACGTCGGCCCGGCCGTCATAGCGCAGCATGTCCCAGTACCAGTACAGCGGGCCGAGGATCCGGGCCGCCGCCTCGGCGTCGCCGTCCTCGACGGCCGCCTGGAGGGCGTAGACGAGGTTGTCGTGCTCGAACTCGAACAACCGCAGCGACTCCGCCTGTCCGGGCGCGCGCATCAGCGGCTCGTGCCGCTCGGCCAGGCCGGCGTAGTGGCGCGTGAGCCTTCGCCGTACGGCTTCGCGCTCCTCGGCGGAGCGCAGTTCCCCGGCGGCGTAGGTCCGGATGGTCTCCAGCATCCGGTAGCCGTCACCGGCCCGCTCCACGATCGACTTGTCGACCAGCGAATCCAGCAGATACGCCGCGTCTCCACCGCACACCGCCTCGATCTGCCCGAGACCGGCCTTGGCAGGAAATATCGACATCCGGCGGGCGAGGGTCCGCTCCTCGTCGGTGAGCAGGTCCCAGCTCCAGTCGATGACAGCGCGCAGCGTGCGCTGCCGCGGCTGGGCCGTCCTGTTGCCGGTGCCGAGCAGCCGGAAACGATCGTCCAGGCGCCGGGCGAGCTCACCGGCGTCCATCGTCCGCAGCCGCGCCGCGGCCAGTTCCAGGGCGAGCGGCAGGCCGTCGAGCCGGCGCACGATGTCCACCACCGGGCCCGCCGTCGGCTCCTCCAGCGCGAAGCCGGGCCGTACCGCGGCCGCCCGATCGAGGAACAGCCGGACCGCGCTCGCCCGCGCGGCGCGGACCGGATCGGCGTGGGCCGGGGGCAGGGTGAGCGGGGCCAGCCGGCACAGCGCCTCACCCACGACCTCCAGCGGCTCCCGGCTCGTGGCCAGGATGGTCAGGTTCGGCAGGCGTTCGAGCAGGTGCCCGGCGAAGCCGGCCACCGCTTCCGAGACCTGTTCGCAGTTGTCCAGCACCAGCACGCCCTCGCCACCGGCGAGCAGGGCGACCGATCGATCGAGCGGCGTGCCCGGCGGCAGCGCCTCGGCCGCGGTGACCGTGCCCAGCACCGCCTCGGGCAGACCGGCCGGCGTGTCCACCCCGGCCAGGGGGACGAGCCAGACGCGGCCGCGCCGATGGGCCCGGTGCCGGCTCACCGCCTCCACCGCCAGCCGGGTCTTGCCCACTCCTCCGGGACCGACGACCGTGACCAGCCGCGAGCCGTCCAGCAGCCCGGCGAGCAGTTTCAGCTCCTCATCCCGGCCGACGAAGCCGGTCAGCGGGGCCGGCAGCCGGCCCGGCGTCGCACGCGAGCGCCGCGACGGCCCGCTCTCGCCGCGCAACACCGCCAGATGCGCCGCGCGCAGCTCCTCGGAGGGGTCGATGCCCAGGTCCTCCGCGAGCGTGCGGCGCACCTCCTCATACAGCGCCAGCGCCTCGACCTGACGGCCCGCCGCGTGCAAAGCCCGCATCCGCAGGACGGCCAGCCGCTCGCGCAGCGGATACGCCGCGGCCGCCGCCTCCATCTCGGCCAGGATCTCGCCGTGGTTACCCAGCAGCAGCTCCGCCTCGAACCGGTCCTCGGTGGCCGCGGCGCGCAGTTCCTCCAGGCGGGCGGCCGCCGTCCCGGCGAAAGGGAGGTCGAGCACGTCGGCCAGCGCGTCGCCCCGCCACAGCGCCAGCGCCGCACCCAGCAGCGCGGCGGCCCTGCCTCCGGCGCCGGCGGCCAGCTCGCCACGCCCCTGCCTGGCCAGTTCCTCGAACCGGCCGGCGTCGACGTCCTCGGCGCGTACGCGCAGACGGTAGCCACCGGAGGCCAGCTCGACGACCTCGCCGTCGCCCAGCGCCCGCCGCAGCCGGTACACCAGCGCGTGCAGCGCCCTGACGCTCTCGCGGGGCGGGAGATCGCCCCACAGCCCGTCGATGAGCGAATCGACCGGCACCACCTCGCCGCCGGCCAGGGTCAGCCTGGCCAGCAGCGCACGCACCCTGGTCCCGCCGACGTCGATCGGCGCCCCGCCGTCGCCGTAGGCCCGGACCGGCCCCAGCACCTCAATCCGCATGGCCACCAGCCTAGGAGGACCCTCGCGTACACCGGCCGCGCCGCCCGCCGTGGCCCCGTGAGAGCCTCGGCCTTTTCAAGATCGCCGACGTGGAGCCCGGGTGCACGATGGAAGGCCAGGAACAGTTGGTGAGCATTTGGTGGCTCCGGGTGACACCTACGGTCGTCTTGCGCGGCTGCCGGGCCCGGCGCACACTCGGGTCGTCGGCGCGTCGTTGCCCGGGGGTGATCCTGTGCACGAGGAGTTCAGCAGCCAAGAGGTCTGGTCCTTCGGCTGTCACCGGTGTCAGCACATGTGGGAACAGCGCTACAGCGTCCGGACGGTCTCCGACGATCACCACGGCGGGGAGATCCGCGTGTGGAAGCGCGGCTCGGTGACCGTCCAGCCGCCCTGGGTGAGCGTGAGCTGCCCCGGGTGCGGCGCCTATCAGGTGACCTGCCTGCCGTACGGGTTCCTGTCGCGCCATCCCGAGCTCACCGCGGCCCCCGAACCACGGCCGCTGCGCCGCACGCCGCCCGCCGCTCCGAAGGCGGCGCCGGTCGTGTGGCCGACGCGGCTGCTGGCGGCGCTCGGCCTGCCCGTGCTGGCGTTCGTGGGCTACGAACTCTGGCACAACCTGGCCGGGCTCAGCCCCTCACACTGACCTGCCCCGCCGGCCCGCCGGCGTCCGGTCCGCTCCTCCACCGCTCCGAGCATCCGCGGGCGGAGGCCCGCCTGCGTCCACAACGTCGCGTCCGTGCCCATCGCCCGTACGGCGGGCAGGCCGCCGGCCAGCAACGCCGCCCGCCACCCGGCCAGCCGGGCGTCCTCCGGCGAGATCTCGGCGGCGGGGTCGAGGCCGCGCGCGCAGGCGGCGAGGAAGTCGTGGACGGTCATCGGCCGGCCGTCCACGCTGAGCGCCGCCGGATCCGTGATCGTGTGCTGCGAAGTCACCCCCGTAGCGTGTCGGCCGCCGCGGCCGTGACGCTGAAACGGCGCTGAAACCCGCAGCTCACCCGCGATCTTCCTCGACGGCCGGGGCTTGGTGGCGGCCCGGCGGGGAACACCCTGCTTGACCTTGACACAGTGACAAGGTCTTCACTGGTTGCCGAGGAGGTGGTCCCGATGACCACGCAGAACCAGGACACGGATGCGACGCGCGCCTTCCAGGCTCTGGACGACGACAGCTCGTCCGTGCGGCTGCGGGCGGCGATGGCGGTCGGTACGGCCCCCGACCCGCGGTTCGTCGGCAGGCTCATCGAAAGGAGCGCGGTCGAACCCGAGTTCTACGTGCGCGACATGCTGACGTGGGCGCTCACCCGCCACCCGGCGTCCATGACGGTCCCGGAGCTGCTCGGCGAACTCCGCTCGGAGCGTACGCAGGCACGCAGCCAGGCGCTGCACACCCTGTCCAAGATCGGGGACCGGCGGGCGTGGCCGGCGATCACCCGGGCGCTGCTGGCCGACGCCGACGACGAGGTGGCGCGCAGCGCGTGGCGGGCCGCCGTCGTGCTCGTGCCGGCGGGCGAGGAGCCCGAGCTGGCCGCGGTGCTGGCGACCCAGCTCGGACGCGGCGAACGGGAGACGCAGCTCAGCCTCAGCCGGGCGCTCGTCGCGCTCGGCGAGGCGATGGTGCCCACGGTGCGCGCCGCGACGACCGACCCCGACCCGCGCGTACGCGCCCACGCGCTCGCCACGGAGCGGCTGCTGCGCGACCCGGACGCCGGGTTCGCGTTCGCGATCGAGGAGGCCAAGCGGGTCGTGGCCCTCGGCGGCGCCGGCGGGGAGGAGTGACGGGCCGTGCTGATCGGTGACGTGGCGCGGCGGTCCGGGGTCAGCGCCCGCATGCTCAGGCACTACGACGCGCTCGGCCTGGTGCGGCCGACCGGCCGTAGCGACGCGGGCTATCGGGAGTACTCCAGCCGGGACATCCAGCGGATCTTCCACATCGAGAGCCTGCGCTCCCTGGGGTTGTCGCTGCGTGAGGTCAGGCGGGCGCTCGAAGACCCCGCCTTCACGCCCGCCGAACTCGTCGCCGGCCTCATCCGCCAGACGCGCGAACGCATCGCGGCCGAGACGGAACTGCTCACGCGCCTGCGCCGGATCGACGCCGTGGAACCCACCGGCTGGGAGGACGTCTTCCAGATCGTCGCGCTCCTGCAGGCGCTGGGCTCGAAGAGCGCCGGCAAGCGCCAGAGCGCGGCCCTGACCTCGGTCGAAGAGGCCGCGCTGCCGGTGGAAGCCCTGGTCGAGGCGGCGCTGAACGAGACGGACCCGAACGTCGCCGGAGCCCTTCGCTGGGCTCTGGCGCAGTCGGGCGAGGACGGGCTGGCCCTGCTGGCGGAGGGCCTCGGCTCACCGGCGGCCGAGGTGCGCGAACGCGCCGTCCAGTCGATCGCCGAGCTGACGAACGACGGGGCGACCACGCTGCTGCGGCAGGCCCTCACCAACCCCGACCTCGTGGTACGCAGGCACGCGGCCCTGGCGCTCGGAGCACGCGGAGTGGCCGAGGCCGTCCCGGCGCTCATCGACATGGTCGTCGAGGGGACCAACGACGTCGGCGCCGCCGACGCCCTGAGCGCGCTGGCGAGCCGTCCCGCGCCGGCGAAACGGATCGCCGCCAGGCTCGTGGACCGCCTCGCCCGCGAAGGCATCGAACCGCCGGCACGTCTGCGGCTGACACAGGCGCTGGCCGACATCCCGGGAACCACCGCGTCCCAAGCTCTGGCGGACCTGTCCCAGGACGAGGACCGTGCCGTCGCGCTGACCGCGACCTACATTCTCGGGATCCGCGACACGCGATGACCGACCTGAGGCGTCAGAGGTGGCAGCACGCCCGTCGGGGCACTGCGCGCGGCGTTCCCGGCCGGATCCGGCGGCGCCCGGTGAGCGTCAGCCCCGCCACGACAGAAGCGGCGCCGGCCTGACCCCACCCGCGCCCCCGACACATGGGCGGGGGCTCCGCGTTGACGCGCAACCGCTTCGGTCGAGGTTCTCGTGGCGGGCCTGATCGCTCAGGCTCGGCATGATCGGCTCACAGCCGGGCGGGCTGGAGAGTGACGCGGAGGCCGCGCAGGGCGAAGTCGGGGCGCCGGCGGGGGCCGCTGTCACCGGGCGCGAGCGCCAGGCGGGGGAAGCGGTTGATCCCGGATACCCGCGGGCGCGCCTCGCCTCAGGACCACGGCGAGCGCGGTGATCCAGGCCCACGCGGTGATGATCGCGGCTCGCTGGAACAGGCCCGCCACCTCGACCAGCGAGGGGTTCTGCTCGAAGCCCAGCCCGGCCAGGATCCAGAGGGCGGGGAACGCCACCGCCGTGACGAGCGAATAGACCGTCCACGCGGGCCCGAAGCGGCGGGCCAGAAGAAGACAGGCGGGCGGCAGCGCCAGGAGGGTGGGGATGGCGAACAGGTCGTGCAGCAGGCCGGAGGTGGTGTAGTCGGACAGCGGGGGAGTGCCGGGCGGGTAGCCGCCGACCGGGTCGGTGACGAAGACCCCGGCGCCGACCAGGCTGAGCCCCCAGACGCCGATCAGCAGGCGCCCCCACAGGCCCCGCAGCGCGACGGCGAAGGCGACCACGAGCAGGCCGCACCCGATGAAGGTGGCGGACTGCACCCATCCGGCCGGTCCCAGCGCGAGCGAGCTGACCGGATGCCGGAGCGGATCGTAGTCCGCCAGGAACGCGCCCCGGAGCAGGAACGAGGCGACGAACACCGGGCCGGCGACGACGCCGCAGCCCAGCAGCGCTCTGGTGTTCACGCCGTCCCGCCGGCGCCGCGCCGTACCCCGTCATAGGTCACCCCGTGCCCGGCCAGCACGGCCGCCAGCGGCGGGGACACCCCCAGCCGGAGCAGCGCGAGCAGCAGGTGCGGGGTGCCGATCTCGCGCGCGCCCAGCGCCCTGGCCTCGCGCAGGCTGATCTCCAGGACCTTCTTGGCCTGCGGGCTGTACGGCCCGCCGACGCGACCGGGTTTGCGCGACGGCGGCGAGTCCGGCTGGTCGAGCGAGCCGGGCCCGAAGGTCTCCTCGATGCGGCGGAAGACCTGTTCGACGTCGATGCCGACCGCGCCGAGGGCGTCGGCCTCGTCGTCGGTGAGCCCGGCGCGCAGCCGGGGGCCCCGGGCGGCCGCGGTCAGATCGTCGGCGGTGACGCCGTGGCCGCTCAGAATGTCGGCGCCCGCCCCGCCCGCCCTGGACAGGGCGAGCAGCAGGTGGTCGGGCTCGGCCTTGGCGGCGCCCGACTCGGCGGCCATGCTCGCCGCGGCCAGCACGCTCTGGCGCGCGTCGGGGGTGAACCTCTCGAACATCGTGCGGCTCCTAGTCCTGTGTCCGCTGGGCGAGCTTCTGGTGTACGGCCTGCCGGGTGACGCCCAGCGCGTCGGCGATCGCCTGCCAGGACCATCCGCGCTGCCTGGCGTTGCGCACGTGAAGCGCTTCCAGATGGTCGGCGAGCTTGCGCAGGGCCACCACGGCCTTCAGCCCCACCGCGGGATCGTCGTTCATGCTGTCAAGATATATTGACGCCCGCGCCTCTGTCAATATATATTGACAGTGCGATCCTTAACGGCGACTCAACGGACGCTCATGGCGGGATGAAGGGGCCTTTTTGGGGCTGCGAAGCCGCTAGCTTGACACCACCCCCAAAAAGGAGTGGATATGTCGAGTAAAACCGTGCTCGCCAGTGCCACCGTCGCGGCGCTCTGCTTAACGGGCCTGGCCACCGCCGCCCACGCGGAGCCGCCGTCCCCCGCCCCCGAGCAGGCGCCCCCGGCCATGGTCGACGCCATGGAGCGGGACCTCGGTCTCACCGAACAGCAGGTGCACACCCGCCTCGCCAACGAGCGGCGCGCCGCCGCCGCCGAGGCCAGGCTCTCCGCCCAGCTCGGCGCCAGCTACGCGGGCGCCTGGCTGAACGCCGACGCCTCCCGGCTGAACGTCGCCACCACCGACCAGGCCGCCGTCGCGTCGATCGAGGCCCAGGGCGCTCAGCCCGTCGTCGTCTCCCGCACCCTGGCCCAGCTCAACGCCGTCAAGGACCAGCTCGACCGCGCCGCCTCCGGACGGGCGAGCCTCTGGTACGTCGACGTCAGCACCAACACCGTCGTCGTCGCCGCCCCCACCCAGCGGGCCGCCGACGCGTTCGTCACCCGCGCCGGCGTCGACAGGAGCGCCGTCCAGATCACCACGTCGGCGGAAAGCCCCCGGCCGTTCATCAACATCGTCGGCGGCGCCGCCTACTACATCGGCTCCGGCACCCGGTGCTCGATCGGCTTCTCCGTCACCCGCGGCTCCACCCCCGGCTTCGTGACCGCCGGCCACTGCGGCCGTACCGGCGCGCGGACCACCCAGCCGACCGGCACCTTCCAGGGCTCGTCGTTCCCCGGCAACGACTACGCGTGGGTCGCCGCCCCGGGCAACACCGTCCGTCCGTGGGTACGCGGCTCCGGCGGCCAGAACGTCATCGTCCGCGGCTCCACCCAGGCCTCCGTCGGAGCCTCGATCTGCCGCTCCGGCTCCACCACCGGATGGCGTTGCGGAACCATCCAGCAGCACAACGCCTCCGTCCGCTACCCCGAAGGCACCATCACCGGCCTGACCCGCACCAGCGCGTGCGCCCAGCCCGGTGACTCCGGCGGCTCGTTCATCTCCGGCAGCCAGGCCCAGGGCGTCACCTCCGGCGGCTCGGGCAACTGCACCAGCGGGGGAACGACGTACCACCAGCCCGTCAACGAGATCCTGCAGACCTACGGCCTGACGCTCGTCACCGGATAGTCCACCTCCCGGCCCTGGGCAGGCTGCTTACACCCCCCACCTGACCCGGGCCACCCGCGTGCCCGGCGCCACACCGCGCCGGGCACGCCGGGTGATCAGGGAAGGCCGCGCAGCGCGGCCTGGGCGGCGGCCATGGCCTGCTCGTCGCTCGCACCGGCCTGGCGGGCGGTGGCGGCGAACTCCCGTGCGGCGGCCTCCAGCCGGAGGCGCAGCTGGTCGGTGGTGCCCGAGATGACCGCGGTGCGGCCCCGGCGCAGTTCCACCAGGCCTTCGTCGCGTAGTTGCTGATAGCCGCGCAGCACGGTGTGCAGGTTGATGCCGAGGCTGGCGGCGACGTTGCGGGCCGAGGGCAGCCGGTCGCCCGGCGCCGCCGTACCGTCGGCCAGGGCGGTACGCACCGCGCCCGCGACCTGGTCCGACAGCGGCTGGGCGGAGGCGAAGTCCACGGTGATCAGCACGAGCCCGCCCGGAGGCGGTGCAGCCAGCCGTTGACCAGCGCGGCCGCGGTGCCGGCCTGGCTCGTGGAGTAGACCAGGCGCCGGTCGTCGGACAGCGACACCACCAGCACCGGGCCCTTCCCGGCCAGCGCGCCCCAGCCCCAGCTGCCGTCGTCCAGCTTGTAGCGGCCCTTGGGTGGCTCGCTCGTCACGTCGGCGTGCCGGACGCGGGTCCACGGCACCGTACGCCGCAGGCCCAGCCACGGCAGCGTCACGCTGAGGCCGCCGGCGTCGATCTGCAGCCGGGTACGCGCCTGTGCGGCCTCGAACACCGCCCACGCCAGCAGCGGCCAGAAGCCGAGCCACATCGCCAGGCCCACGAGCATCGCACCACTCACGAGCCTGCGCACCGACCACGCCCAGGCCACGAACATCACCCGCTGCGCCGCCCCGATCGGCATGGCACGCAACCACGGCGGCGGAACCACGTCGGTCTCCGGATGCCGCGGCAGCGGCCCGGCCACCACCCAGCCCAGCGCGAACGCGGCCACCGTGCCCGCGACCTGCGCGGCCATCGGCCAGCCCAGCCGCACCTCGCCACCGAGCGAGGAGGTCAGCCCGAGGGCCCACAGTCCGTACGCCACCGGGATGAGCAGGCCGACCGTCCAGCCGAGCGCCACCACGAGGCGCTGGCCCAGCGGCACATGCCAGTACGTCAGGAACGCCACGGCCAGCAGCGCCTGCGCCCACACCATCATCCCGAAGACCGGCTGCGCCGACCACTCCTGCCAGGTGAAGCCGATCCGGGTGCCGAACGACCAGGAGTGCACGGTGACCCTCTCGGGCAGGCGTTCGCCCAGCGTGGCGACCAGCACCATCGGCACGAGCACCACCAGCGGCGGGCCGAGAGCGGCGAGAACCAGGCGGCGCAGGCGCCCCCGGGCGGCATGGTCGGACATAGCCACCTCCAACTGTTTGATTGTGACTATAACACTTCAAACAGTTTGCGCGAAGAGGCCACTACACGGCCTGAGGGGAAGGCAGCATGCTGGTGTTCGCCATGAAGCTCACCGTCGAAGGAGCACGCCGATGTCCGAGCTACGCGTTCACAACCTCTCGATCTCGATCGACGGCTTCGCCACCGGAGCGGGTCAGGCCCCGGACGCCCCGTTCGGGCATGCCGGCGAGCGCCTGCACGAATGGATGTTCGCCACCCGGTTCTGGACCGAGCGGGCCGGCGGCCAGGCCGGGAGCGTCGGCGCCGACCACGTGTTCGCCGCGATGCACGCTCCCGGCATCGGCGCCGAGATCATGGGCGCCGGCAAGTTCGGACCGCCCGGCTGGCAGGACGACCCCGGCTACAAGGGCGCCTGGGGCGCCAACCCGCCGTTCCGCACGCCGGTCTTCGTCCTGACCCACCGGCCGAGGCCGTCGATCGAGATGGAGGGCGGCACCACGTTCCACTTCCTGAACACCTCACCCGCCGAGGCGCTCAAGACGGCCCGCGAGGCGGCCGATGGCCTGGACGTGCGCCTGGGCGGCGGCCCCTCGGTGGTCCGCGACTTCCTCGCCGAGGGCCTGGTCGATCACATGCACGTGGTCCAGGTCCCGATCCTGCTCGGCCGCGGCGTCCGGCTCTGGGACGGCCTGGAGGCGCTGGAGGCGACGTACCACATCGAAGCGGTCTCCACGCCCTCCGGCGTCACCCATCTGACGTTCACCGCCAAGAACCGGTGAACGGGGCCGCGGGCGGGTGAGCCGCGGTTCACGCCCGGGAAGACACGGAGGGATGAAGCCTCTCGCGGGAACCCCGCTCGTCGACGTCGAGCCGTGCAGCGCCCGGTGCGCCCGGATCCTGGCCGGGCGCGAGCACATCACATTGCTGGTCAGCCCGGGAAACCCCTACTTCTCCGCCGCCCGGCTCGCGGCGACGTTCCGGTGGGCGGCCCGGACGGTCAGACGGGTCGACGTCCTGGTCTCCGACCTGGAGATGACCGCCGCGACCTATCTCGCCAGAGGCCGCCCGGACCATCACGCCTACCGCAGAGCCCGCGCCGACATCAGCCAGATGGCGGCCAGGATCCGGCGCGCCCGCGACACCGCGGGCCGCCCGGACCTGCGCGTCAGTGAGTTCGCGGAGTGGGCGGGCACCGCGGAGTACCGTCGCGGGCTGGCCTACGCCCGCGAGGCCATCGCCGACCCCGCCTATGGGCCGCTCCTGCGCGCCGGGACGCGCGACGCGCTCATGGCCAGGATGCCGCAGGGCTGGGAGCCCACCCCGCAGCAGATCGACATCGGCCTGGTGCACGGCGAGAAGACCCTGCCGTTCATCGTCAACGCGGTCGGGATCCTCGGCGTGAGCGAATCGGTCACCGCCTACAGCCGCCCCACCCCCTGCACCCGGTATTTCTTCAGCGACGGCGCGAAGTACCGCGCCTTCCCCGGCCAGGGATACATCGGACTGCGCGTCCGGGAACCGGATGTACCTAGGACCAACGACGGAGCGTGCCTGGGCACAAGGGCTGATCCGCCCGGCGCGTGATCTGGTGAGACTGGCCCGCATGCCTGTCACGTCCGCCACACGTGTCCGGGGCGGGCGGGCGTTCCTGACGGGGATGTTCGTCGACGCGCTGGGCAGCGGCCTCTACGTTCCGCTCACCCTGCTGTTCATCCACGAGGTCACCGGGCTGTCCATGGCCGTGGTCGGACTCGGCGTGACGGTGGCTGCCGCGGCCGGGCTGGCCGCCAATCCGGTCGCGGGCATTCTGATCGACCGCTTCGACGCGCGCAGCGTGCTGGTGGGAACCTACGTGCTGCGCGCGCTGGCGTTCGCCGCCTACCCGCTCGTGGACGGATTCACCGCGCTGATCATCGTCGCGGCGCTGGTCGCGGTGGGGGACCGGGCCTACTATCCGGCCTCGGCCGGCTATGTCGCGGTCCTGGCCGACGGGGCGCGGCGCGACCGGCTCTACGCGCTCATGGCCACGGCCCGCAACGTCGCCTTCGGCCTCGGCGGGCTGCTGTCGGCGGGCGCGGTCTCCCTGGCCGGCGGCGCCGGGTTCACGGTCATCGCCGTGGTGAACGCGGCCAGCTTCATGGTGGCCTCGACCTGCCTGATCCTCTCGGGGCCACGCGTCCAGGCCGCCAGAGACGCCGGTCCGCGTGGCGGCTACCGGCGGGTTCTGGGCGATCGGCCGTTCATCGCCCTGGTGGGGGCCGAGCAGGCGTTCACGCTGGCGCACATGATCCTTCCCGTCGCGCTGCCGATCTACGCGGTCACCGTGCTCGGGGCTCCCGCGGCCGTTCTCGGGGTGCTCTACGCGCTCAACACCTTCCTGGCGGCCTCGGGTCAGCTTCTGGTCCGGCGGCTGCAGCGTGCGGCCCGCCGTACGCACTCCCTGGCCTTGGGCGGGGCGGTGCTCATCGCGGCGTGCGGCGCCTACGCCGCGACGGCGCTGCTGCCGCCGGGGCCCGTGCGGATCGGCGGGCTCGTCGCGGCCACGATCATCCTCACCGTGGGCGAGCTCATGCACACCGTCCCCTCCTGGGGACTGGCCGCGGGCACCGCGCCGCCCGCCATGCGCGGCCGCTATCTGGCGATCTACCAGCTGACCTGGGCGGTCGCCGCCGTCGTCGCGCCGGCCGGGTTCTCGGCACTGCTCACTACGGTCCCGGCGCTGCTGTGGGCGACGCTCGGCGTGCTGCTGGCGGCGGCCGCGCTCACGGTGATCCGGCTCGCCCGCCGCCTGCCCGCCGAAGCGCTCATGGTCGCGTGATCACGGTACGGCCCGCGCCCCTTCCGGCGGGTTGACGGCCGGTCAGGCGGATCTTAACCTCCAGACGCCACAAGCCCTTGGAAGGAGCATCGTGAAGCTTCCTGTCTATGCGGCGACAGCGTTCTCGGCGGCCATAAGCCTCGCCCTGACCTTCGTCCCGGCCTCCGGACTCGGCCACCACAACGGCGGAGTCCAGATCGACGTCACCGAATCCGGCGGGTACTACATCCTGACCGACCCGTTACGTCCAGGTATCTCCTGCGGTATCAACGGCACCATGCCCGTCAAACTGCCGTCCGGCGCCACGATCGGCAACGGACGGCGCAACGACACGGTCACCGCCTGCGTCGACGTCCTGTACGGCGTGCAGCGCATGTGGGACATGCTGCGCGACTGGCTGGGCCGCAACGGCATCAACGGCAGCGGCCGCGGCGCCCCCGCCCGGATCGTGACGGGCACGCCCATCCCCGGCTCCACCGTCGACTTCCCCGGCAGCCAGAGCTTCCCGACCCAGCTCGACCTGGTGGGTCACCAGTACGGTCACGTCGTCTACCAGACCACACCCGGCGGTACCGGCGCGGGCAACGAGAACGGCGGCATCAACGAGGGCGCCGCCGACATCTTCGGCACCCTCACCGAGTGGTACGCGAACAACCCCGTCGACCTGCCCGACTACGAGATCGGCGAGGGGTCCGACCTGATCGGCGGCGGACCACTCCGCCACACCTACAACCCGAGCCTGGACGGCCACCCCAACTGCTACAGCGCCCAGATCCCAGCCACCGAGGTCCACGCCGCCTCCGGCCCGATGCGCCACTGGTTCTATCTGCTGGCCGAAGGCAGCACGCCCGGCAGGGGGAAGCCCTCCAGCCCGATCTGCGCCGGCGGCCCGGCCTCGGTGACCGGCATCGGCCTGGTCAAGGCCGGACGCGTCTTCATGCAGTCCCTCCTGCGCAAGACGTCCGGCTGGCGCTACGTCCACGTCCGTACCGCCTCCGTCATGTCGGCCATCGACCTGTACGGCCCGGCCGACCCGGCCTGCGTCACGGTCAAGGCCGCGTGGGACGCGGTCAGCGTACCGGCCCAGCCCGCCGAGCCCGCCTGCGCGCCGGCTCCGGCCCGCTAGACCTGGCCGGCAGGGTCCGGCGCCGGTGACGCCCCGGTTCTGGCACGCGGCCGGAACCGGGGCGTCACCGGTCATCGCAGGAGCACGGCGCCGAGGGCGCTCGTGAGGAGCAGGGCGGCGAGGACGACGGCCGCCGGGGGGAGGGCCCGGCGGGACGGGGCGGGCGTTTCGTCCGGGGCCGGGTCGTCGGGCTCCGGGCTCGCGGCGGCCGCGTGGTAGGTGGCGGCGAGAGGAATGCCGCGATACCAGTGGCGGGCCAGCGCCTGCCAGCGAAGGCGTTCGTCGAGATCCTCGGTGTCCTTCCGGCCGGTCGCCGTGAGCAGGAGGGCGCGGTGGACGTCGAAGGTGACCTTGACCTGCTGGCCGTACAGCCGCGCGCTCGGCAGGGCGGCCCGGTAGGCGAGCAGCGCGGCGACGCCGCCGGCGCCGTGGCACAGCAGGAACAGGCCGGGAGCGGCCCCGGCGAGGATCAGGAAGATCCCGGAGGCGGCGCTGTAGACCGCGGCGAGGACGGAGACGGTGAGAAAGAACTCCAGCTCGGTGCGGGCGGCGACGAGCGCGGCGCGTTGCTCTTCGGGGAGAAGGGGATACAGGCGCGGCCAGATGACGACCGCGTCGAGGCCGTAGCGGTCCTCGGGGTGGAGTTCGGCGTTCTTGAGGATGTTGCCGAGGCGGGTCGGCATGACCTCGGCGGGGTCGCTGGGATAGCCGGTGTGGAGACGGGCGTAGTCCGCGTCGTCGCCGGGGTCGAGGGCGGCCAGGCGGTTGCGGTGCCAGCGCAGGCCGACGGCTCGTAACGGACGGCCGATCGGGCCGGGCCAATAGCCCTCGTAGAGCCTGACGAGGCTGGTCGCGGCGCTGGCCAGCCACGCTGCCGCGAGGAGCGCGACGACCAGGAACGCCAGCACGTGAACGGTCTTGACGGTGGCGTCCTGGCGCTGCCAGGCGGTCATCGCCCCGGCGACTCCTCCCCTCGCGGCGGCCACGGTGAGCAGGCAGCATCCGAGGAACGCCAGCACGGGAAGCAGGCCGTTGAGGAAGAAGCGGCGGTCGAGCAGCCCTCCGGCCTCTTTGACGACGGTGCCGAGCACGCCCTCAGCCGCCCATCAGCAACCGGTGGCGCGGCGGTTCCGGGCGCTGGCACCAGGGCGGCGCGCCGTGCCGGTAATGGGCGAGCCGGTTGAGGTGACCGCATCCGGGTTCCCGGCAGACCACGGGCGCCAGCCCCGTCCGCGGCTGACCGGGGAGAGTGGCGTCGCCGAGGCCGCCCGCCCCGGCCATGACGGGCGCCGGAGGCGTGTAGTCCGGTGACGCGAGGTGCGCGGCGAACACCTCGGCGGGGACGATCCCCACGGTACGGTCCCCGTCCCGCAGGACGAGGACCCTGGCGCCGAGATCGAGAAGCGTGACGGCGGGCGAGGCGGCGAACTCGGCGAAGGTCACGTCGGCGGCCACCTCGATGACCGGCGCCAGGCGGGCCACCGCCGTACGCAGGTCCGGTCCGGCGACGCCGGCCAGGTCGGCGTGCCGGACGGCCGCGACCGCGTGCCCGGCGTCGTCGTGGACGATCCCGAGGCCGCCGGACGCCAGCGTCGTGCGCGCCGTCTCCAATTCCATCCGCCAGGGCAGGGCGGTGAAGAAGCCGTCGGCCTCGGACAGCAAGGTCGGGCTCATCGCCAGTCACCAACCAATACGAAGGGGGCCCAATGGTAGGGATCACTGTAGATCCGCCGCGTGTAGTCGGGGGGACGATCCGCGGCGGAGGCCGCCCACCTGCTGCGGGTCTCGGCCGCCTGGAGCCGGGCGGCCCGCTCGTCGTCCGGATCGGCGGCGTCGAGGAGACGGCCGTAGGCGTCGCGGGCGGCGGCGAAATCACCGCACCGGAAGCGCACGTCGGCGATGTCCTCGGCGGACGAACCGGGCTCCCGCTCGCACCGGCGGATCACCTCGTCACCGGTGATCGACCGCAGCGTGTTCTGCGCGCGCTGGAGCGCGACCGCCTTCCCCGCGCCGGCCGCGAGCTCGCGGTAGAAGTCGGCCATCAGCAGGCTGGTCGACAACTCGTCGACGGCCCAGAGGGTCACGAGGACCGAGGCCGCCCCGGCGTAGATCAGCGAGCGGGTGAGGCCGACGAGTTCGTCGCCGGGACGGCGGGCGTTGACACCGCTCTCACAGGCGCTGAGCGTGACGAGGTCGGCACGCAGGGAGCGGCCGAGTATGCGCTCGGCGGTCAGCTCGCCGTCGGCGAGGGTGATGCCGGAACGCAGCGGTGACTCGGGCACGAACGTTCCGTGGCAGCCGAAGTGGATGATCCGCGCGGGCTCGGGGCCGAGGTCGGTGTCGAGCGCGGCGGAGGTGGCGTGGGGGCCGAGCCGGATGACGGCGTCGTCGCCGAAGACGCGGGCGAGCCCTTCCGCCTGGCGGCGGGCGTGGGGCAGCGGCCGGCCGGGTGCGGTGTCGGCGTAGGCCAGTACGCGGCGCCGCGACGGGTCGTGCTTGGCCTGGCAGTACCGCATGACGGTGGCGCTGGGCGTGGTGCACGACGGGTTGCGGGCCGCCAGGGGAGCGCCGTCCAGGGCGAGCATGCCGAACGGCAGATAGTGCAGGGTGTCGTGCGGGACGATCCACAGAAGGTCGCCGGGCGCGCTGACCTGGGCGAGCGGGGCGATGAGCGCGGCCAGCGGGCCGTCAGCCGACGCGGTACGGCCGGCGTGCAGGGCGATCGCCAGGTCGGTGATATGCGTGCGCAGGATGTCGCGGGTCAGCGGGATGCGTTCGGTACGCGGCTCGTCGGCCTCGGCGTCCAGGAGGAACAGGAACGTCTCCCGCTCGGTGACCAGATACTCGGCCAGGACGGTTCTCACCCGGACTCCTCGGGTCGCAGCAACGCCTTCACCTCGGCGAAGGTGAGGGGGGCGCCGCGGGACAGGCTCACGTACTCCTCGCCTGCCAGGTCGACGGCGGCGATGCGGTCCTGGGCCGCCGAGAGCTCCGACAGGGCCTCGCGCAGGCCACGCAGCGCGATCTCGCTGCCGGCCGGGGTGTCGGCGGCGGCGAGGGCGGCCCGCCTGCCGGCGACGGTCCGCCGCGCCTCGGCCTCGGCGGCGAGCAGGTCGGGCGGGGCGGTGCCGCCGGGCGGGACCGTGGTGCCGAGCAGTTCCAGCAGTCCGCGGGACCGGGCCCGCTCGACCAGCGCGAACGCCGCCGCGCGTGGTGCCGGGGGCCAGGATTCGCCGTCGCCTCCCGGGGCGTTCAGGAGCAGGTCGAGGGTGAGGAGGGTGAGGCGTTCGATGGGGGCGCCCGTGCTGAGCCGTACCTCGTCGTCCAGAATCCGCGACCGGAGGGTCTCATAGACCTCGGCGGCCTGATCGAGGGTGCGATAGGCGCGGGAGGGGGCGCTGTCGAGCTGGGCGCGGCCCAGTTCGAGCAGGACGTAGAACGCGGTGACCAGCTGGTCGCCGGCCCGCAGCGAACCGGCGACCTCCATGAGGAGCGCGTGGGCCTGGTCGCGGCGGCCCAGATCCCACATCCGCAGGCCGAGTGCGGCGCGGTCGCGCGCCTGGCTGGGCGGCCAGCTGTCCAGGGCGATGGCGGGGGAGCCGGCCGGCGCGAACTGGGTGATCTCGGCGAACGGGCCGGTCGCCACGGCGAGGAGCCGGTCCGCGGTGGCGATCGCCGACCGCCTGCGGGGCAGGCCGGCGGCCCGGTACCGGCGCAGGAGGCGGCGGCCGTCGCCGCGGCGGGGCCGCTGCGCGAAGCCTTCCGCCTTCAGCCGGGCGGCCTGTTCGGGATCGCCGAGTTCCTGGTGGGCGAGGGAGGCGGCCAGCAGCGTGCGGCGCCGGGCGTCGGGGGAGAAGGCGGGGTCGTCGAGGAGGGGGCCGAGGAGGGCGAGGCCGTCGGCGGGCGTCAGGAGGAGGAACAGCTTCTCGCCGCTGGAGCTGAGGTAGACCAGCGCGCATTCCGCGGCGACGAGATCCTGATGGCCCTCCTGCCGCCAGATCGCGCACGCCTCGGTGAAGGACGCCCGGAACTCGTCGCGGTGGCCGGTGGTGAAGTACACGAGTGACCGGGCGTAGGCGCAGTGGGCGCGGGCCAGCCGGAAGCGGCGGCGCGCTTCCGGCGTGCCGGGGATCGCGGATTCGGCACGGTCGAGGAGGGCGAGCGCGGCGTCGACCCAGGTGAGGGAACGCAGTCCGGAGGTGGTGGTGAAAGCGCTGAGCCCGCTGAGATCGAGGGTCATGGCACGGCTCTGCTGAACCGACCGGGTGGCCTCGTTGGCGAGCGTGTGGATGAAGCCGAGATCGGGACGGTCGGGCCGGTCGAGCACGAAGTCTCTCAGCCAGGGCTCCTCGAACAGGCTCCGCCGGGTCCCGGTGTCACTGACGAGGTACTGGTGGGCGTCGTTGGCCCGCGCCTCCCATCCCGGGTAACGCGACTGGATCGCCATGCCCAGGGAGCTGGGCAGGTCGAAGAGCGCCAGCCACAACGCCAGCCACAGCAACCCGGGAGAGGAGGTGATGAGCGCGGCGTAGAACAGCAGGACACCCTTGTCGAACAGGACCCGGTAAGGGCTGGACAGCAGCCAGACGAGGGGACGCAGACGCAGCCGGTAGATGGGGCCGGTGAACTGCTGGAGCAGGGCGACGGCGAGGGCGATCCACAGTTCGTTGCCGTGGAGGGCCGGCAGCGCGTCCCACAGCTTCCCGACGAGGCTGCCGAGGAACAGGCCGCCGAGGACCTGCAGGCCGGTGAAGGACAGCTCGCTCTGGAGCCGCAGCCCCCGCATGGCCTCCGTCAGGACCGTGTAGGCGCGGTACTGCAGCGCGTAGTTCGCGGTGACGCACAGGGCGGCGGCGAGCGTGAGGTTCAGAGGGCCGAGCCGTCCGAAGATCAAGGCGACGACGGTCGTCGCGAGGGGCAGCAGCGTCGCGTAGAGGTAGAAGCCGCGAGAGGAGCGTGAGCCGGTCATCCGGCGACGTCCCGCAGGATCAGGGCGCTTTCGTCGGCGGTCCAGTACGAACGCAGGCGGCCCCCCGGCTCGCCCCACCAGGCGGAGCGCAAAGCACGGGCCGTCACCGGCGGCGCCGGAAGGGCGGGGCCACCGGCGAGCGCCGCTCCGGCCAGTTCGACGCACGCCCGTAAGACCGGGACAGGCGTCGGCGCCCGGCCCAGCCGGTCGAAGGACCTCGCGGCGTCGGCGGTCCGTCCGAGGCGGACCAGCAGAATGGTGATCATGGCGCGGGCGAACAGCTCGTGCGCGGGGTGACCGAGGAGCATGCGGCGGGTCGCGCAGTCACCCCATTGGCGGCGGGCCTCGTCCCAGGCCGCGGCATGGGTGAGGACGATCGCGCGGCTCCAGGACACGTCCGCGCGGGCGTTGGCGGCGGCGAGGTCCAGCCGGGCCAGGTGCTTGCCGGGGTAGCGGGGGCGTACCTCGCTGTCGACCAGGTCGAGAAGCCGGTCGGCGAGATCGTCCCAGCACAGGGCGTCCCGGCCGGTCCGGTGAGCGGGGTCTCCGGTGCTGTCGCCGCGCCCGGCGAGCGCCGCGCGCTTGGCGAGGGCGCGGATGAGGTTGAGGTCCGGCCGGGCGGGGCGGTTGAGTATCGCGTCGCGCAGCCACTTTCCAGCCAGGTTCTGGGCGCGGTCGGGATTGTCGGCCAGGAAGCCGGTCGCGGACCGGTAGGAGATGTGGAACGGAGCGCCGCGCCCGCGGCCCGCCGCCAGGGTCGCGGTCTCCGCCGCGGCCAGAAGCAGGGCGGCGACGGCGAATCCGGGACGCGGGTGGAAGGCGGCCAGGGCGACGGCCGCGAAGCCGCCGGTCAAGGGTATGCGGATCAGCGTCGCGGCGACCCGCACGGGCGCAGGCAAGGTACGGCCGAGGCGGCTGGTGAGCTCGACGAGCAGCCACGGCAGGGTCGCCAGAGCGGCGAGGAGCAACCCTCCGGCGACACCGGTGGGGCCGCGGCTCCACAGATCCGCGCCTGCCGCGCCCACGGGGCCGGCCGCCACCACGACCGTGCCGCCACGAAGCAGAGCGGTTCCGGCCTGGCGGCTCAGCCGGGCGAGCCGTTCGGGAATGGCGAGGCTCCGCAGGTCCGTCCAGGTGGTCTGGACGGCCACGAGCACGGCGGCGGCGGCCAGGGCGGCGCGGTCGGCCGGGCTGAGTCCTTGACCGGCCGCGACCACGGCGGCGAGCGGCGCGAGCCCCGCCAGCAGCCCGGCGACCCGCCAGAACGGTTCCGCCGGAGCGGTTCCCCTGATGACCGGCCCGTACCGGTTCAGGGCCACGACCATGCTCCAGGCGCCGCGCCGGTCGGGCTCGGCGAGATGGAGGAGCCTCAGGATGCCGCCCGCGGCCAGCGGGATCGCCCACCAGTACACGATCAACGGGTCCGCCGGCCACCACAGCGCGTGGACGGCGGCGCCGAGACCGAGAAAGCTCAGCCCGGCGACGCCGAGGACGAGCCCGAGGGCGGCGACGAGCACGATGCCCGCCGTGCCCGCCTGCCCGAGCCGGGTGAGCGGGGCAGCGAGAAGAAAGGCGACCCCGGCCCCCAGGGCTCCGAGGAGCGCCACCAGCCCCGGACTGTACGTGCGGTGGACCGGTCGCGCGATCTCTTGGGCCAGCTGGGCGGACAGCCACCGGCGCTTGAACTCCTGGACGTTCACCAGGGTCACCACCGACGCCATGACGGCCACCGCCGGCGTGACCACCGACGCGGCTGTCACCACGGTTGCCCTCCTCCCAGCCTGGCCGACTTTATCCGGATTCCGCGGACGGTTGTGGCCGTGTCCGAAACCGGCCAACCGCGCTCTGGAACGGTTCAGATGGTGAAGGGCCGGGAGTGCCAGAACTCGTGCGCGTTGTTGCTGGCGAACGCCATGAAGGCGAAGGACCCGACCGGAGGTGTCTCGCCGATACCGGAAGCGACGAACTTCAGCACGCGGCCTTGGCCGGGGGCGATATTGTCGGCCACGTCCGACGCCCTGTTGGAGACCCGGAATCCGCCGCTGCCATTCCCCTGCTGAATGAATGCCCATTGCTGGCGGGTGGAACTCCCGCACGGCTGCTGAATCGCGAAGCGGACGCTGGAATTCAACTCCAGCTCCAGGCACATGCCGCTGAACCTGTTCTTCCACTGGTAGTAGCTGACGCCCGCCGCGGTGCCGAACTTGAAGGTCAGCGTCCAGGAGTTGGGCAGGGATCCGGGTGAGCGCCACCAGACGCCGGCCTTGACGCCGGCCCGTCCGTCGCCATTGCTGCCACCGATGTTGAGCGCCCAGTTCTGGTTGACGTTGGGCACGATCTCATAGGCTAATTGCGCGGTTTTCGCGTGCGCGGTGGTGCCGGGAAGGAGCCCCAGTCCGATCGCGGCGATGAGTGTGACCATGGAAATGCGCATGTGCGTTGACCCTCTCGCTGATGATTTCCCCGTGATGGAGGAATTTATATGCGGCGAGAGTCCGGGGCGTCTGCGTCGAAGGACACACGGGCCGGCGGCGTGGCTCAGGCGCCGCTATTCGGTCTCGCGCTCGGCCGCCTGGAGCCGCCACCACTTCGCCATCGACTGGTCGATCTCGTCGCGGACGAACGCGAAGAACCGGCGGGTCTCCTCCAATCGCCGCCCGGCGGGGCTGTCGAGACCCAGCAGCGCGAGGCCCTCCTCGGCCCCGGCCTGCACCCGGGCCAGCATCGGGTCGGACTGGCTGACGAAGCGGCTCCAGGTGTGCTCGTGGATCCGGCAGAAGTCGTGCCGGCTGCCGGGTTCGCGGCCGCGTTCGACCAGCCGCACCTGCACCAGGTACTTGACCGCCCCCGAGATCGCCGGCGCGCCGACCTCCAGCCGCTCGGCGAGCTCGGCGGCCGACAACTCGCCGGAGTCGCTCATCAGCAGCGCGGCGAACACACGCGAGGCCATCCGCGGCATGCCGTACTCGACCATGATCTGCGCGAACCGCTCCCGGTAGCCGGCGAGGGCGCCCTCCTCCACGCGCGTCACCCAAGCTCCCTTCCACTCGCAGAGCTATTCTCAAACTTCACGAATTTCATGAAATAAGAGTACCATCACAGGGGTGAAGGACACTGAGCTCATCGGAGTGCAGAAGACCCTCAGCCCCGTCCTCCGGGCCAAGGCACTGGACAACCGGCTGCCGGACCCGATCCTCGGCGACGAGTACGCCGAGCGAGCGATGCGACGCCTCGACCCCGGCTACGACAAGCGCCGATTCGGCCGCAGCCAGATGGGCCTGGCCGCCGTGGTACGCACCAAGGCCCACGACGACTGGGCCCGAAGCTTCCTGGCCGCCCACCCCGACGCGGTGGTGCTCCACCTGGGCTGCGGCCTCGACGCCCGGGTGTACCGGATCGACCCGCCCGCCACCGTCGACTGGTACGACCTGGACTACCCGTCCGTCATCGAACTGCGGAAACGGTTCCTGCCACCGCGCGAGCACTACACCCTGATCTCCTCCAGCGTCACCGACCTGACCTGGCTGGAACACACGCCCCGCGGCCGGCCCGTGCTGATGATCGCCGAGGGACTGGTCCCCTACCTGACCGAGCCCGCCGTCCGGCGACTGCTGACCAGCGTCGTCGACGCCTTCCCCGCAGGCCAGATCCAGTTCGACACCGTGCCGGTCTGGGCCTGGCGAACCTCGAAGTGGGACCCCACCCTGCGCGCCTACGGCACCCGGTTCCACTGCGGCTTCAACGACCCGGCCGCGCCGGCCGACTGGCACCCGCGGCTCGAATACGTCGACGAGGCGCCGATGTACGACGCACCCGTGCTGATGGCCAAGGCGCCCGCGAACATACGCCGCATGTACCGCCTCATGACCCTGCTTCCGGGCATGAAGCGCTCCACCCGCATCGTCCGCTTCCGGTTCTCCCAGGCCTGACATGCCGTGGACATACCGCGGCCATACCGCCGGTGTTTAGCATCATCCGCGGTGCTCTGAGCACAGGCGGAGCACGGCGAAGTTCTCGTTGACGGACAAGGATCGAATTTCATGCGGAAGCTCTCCCCTTCGAAGATGCTCGCCACCCTCGCCGGGGTCTCTGCGGCCTTCGCCGTACTGACACCGGCCACGGCGGCCGCGGCGGCCACGGCCTCCACCACCGCCGCCACCTCGGACGTCTCCTCGGCCGGCTGCAAGGAGAAGTGGAGCAAGCTGAACACGAAGGACGGCTTCGTCAGCTACGTCCTGAAGTTGTGCAGCAACGGCTACGGCGAGGCGCGCGGCAGTGTCACGGACACCAAGAAGGACGTCTGGACGGCCGTGGTCGAGGTCTCCTTCAAGAAGAGCAACGGCAACGAGATCTACGGCGGGTACAAGGAGGCCGGTCGCAACAAGGGCCACAAGAGCTTCAAATGGTCCACGACCCGCACCAACCTCGACCGCATCACGATCAGGGCCAAGCGCTGCCTCCCGGGCACGATCGTATGCAACAACACCAAGACCTACACGATCTACCCCTGACCTGAATACATCGCCGGGTTTCGGTGACCCGGCCTGTCCCGGCGCACCGGGGTCACAAGACGCATAGTCCCGACCGGGCTAGTGGCGTACAGGCTGGCTGCGGGCTCTCTTTCGCGACCCGTCCGCGGCGCTCCGCCAGTGGTCGACGGAGCGGACGAGGTCGTCGTTGATGTGGCCGAGGAACCGGCTCACGTCCCGCAGGCGGGCACCGCCGGGAGTGGCGGTGCCGAGGATCGCGGCTCCCCGCTCGGCGATGTCGGCCAGCTCGGCGTTCACCCGGGCACTGGCCAGGAGCGCCCGGTGCCAGACGTCCTCGTCGATGACGTAGCGGTCGCGCCGTTGTCGAGGGTCGCGTTCGCGGCGGATCAGTTCCTGCTTCTCGAGGTAGTTGACGGCCTTGGAGATCGAGGCCGGGCTGACCCGCAGGTGCTGGACCAGTTCGGCTGAGGTGAGGCTGCCGGTGTCGGTGGCGTACAGGCAGGCCAGCACTTTGCTCATCATCGGCGGCAGCCCGGTCGCGCCCACCCGGGCGGCGAAGTGCTCACGGAAGTCCCGCAGGGCTTCGGCGGCCGGGGGGCCGGGGACGGTGCCGACCGGGCCGACGCACGCCGCCGGGCGCGCTGCTTGGTGGCCTGATGAGCCTGCTCGGCCCGGTACCCGGCCGGCCCTCCGTTGCGGAGGATCTCGCGGGTGACGGTCGAGGCCGGGCGTCGCAGACCCTTGGCGATCGTGGAGTAGGTGAGTCCCGCGGCCAGGCCGGCGGCGATGGCCTGGCGGTCCTGGCGGGTGAGCCTGTCTCCGGGCATCCTGCCTTCGTCACCAAGTCCCGCATGTCCCGAGTGGGCCTTGGCCTGCTCGTCGTCACCACGGTCGCCGCCACGGCCACACCCGCGACCGGTGCGGACCAGATCCCCGACCGCCCCGGAGTTCAGCAGGCGCTTGATCGGGCCATTGCCGACACCGGCCTCCCCGGCCTCCTCGCGACGGTTCGCGAGGGAGGCGACACATGGTTCGGTACGGCGGGCGTGGCCGACACCCGAACCGGCCGCGAACGCCTGCCGGGGGAGCGCTTCCGCATCGGCAGCATCACCAAGACCTTCACCGCCACCGTCGTGCTGCAACTGGTGGCCGAAGGCAAGCTCAGCCTGGACGACACGGTGGAGAAGTGGCTGCCCGGCCTGGTACGCGGCAACGGCCACGACGGCCGTCTGGTCACCATCAGGCAACTGCTCAACATGACCAGCGGCATCTTCAACCACCTGATCGACAAGCAGATGCTGGCCCGCATGTACACCCCCGCCTTCCTCAAGCACCGCTACGACCGATACCAGCCGGGGCAACTGATCAAGATCGCCACATCCAACCCGTCCGACTTCCGGCCGGGCAAGGGCTGGACCTACACCAACACGGGCTTCGTCCTCGCCGCTATGGTCGCCGAGAAGGCGACCGGCGAGACCTATGCCGAACTGGTCCACCGGCGGATCGCCCGTCCTCTCGGCCTGACCGGCACGTACGTGCCCGCGGGCAAGGAGGTGCGGATCCGCGGCCCGCACGCCCGGCACTACTCCAAGCTGTCCTCCGAGGACTCCACGACCACGATCTACGACGTGACCGAGCTGAACCCCTCCGCCGGCTGGGCGGCGGGCGACATGGTCTCCACCGCCGCCGACCTCGACCGGTTCTTCACCGCGCTGCTCAAGGGCCGGCTTCTGTCCCAGGCCCAGCATCGTCAGATGTTCGCCACCACCGTGGTCCCCGAGGGAAAGTGGATCCCCAACACCACCTACGGCTTCGGCGTGGCCTCGGTGAAACTGTCCTGCGGCACCACGGTCTGGGGCATGGGCGGCGCGCTCCCCGGCTCATGGTCATACGCCTACGGCACCCGCGACGCCACCCGCATGCTCGTGCAGAACGTCAACGGTGACTGGAAGTACCCGGTGGCCTCCTTCACCAAGGTCCTCGAAGCCGAGTTCTGCGCCGCCGGACAGCCCTGACACCCGGTCCACCCAACGCCCCTCGGCGATCAGGCCGAGGGGCACGCGACGCCCGGCGAATCGCATGAAGATCAACCCTCGGACTCACGGGCCGGTGGCCGTGCTCTCGCGGACGATCAGGCGGTGCGGGGCGCAGAGGTCCTGCGGGGGTTCGGTGCCGGCCGCCGACAGGCGGGTGGCCAGGAGGTTGACCGCGGTTTCCGCGATGTGGGCCTTGTCCGGGGCGATGGTGGTCAGGGTGGGGGTGGAGAAGCGGCCGTCCTCGATGTCGTCGAAGCCGATCAGGGCGACGTCCCGCGGGACCCGAAGGCCGTGGGAGAGCAGGGTGCGCAACGCGCCCAGGGCGAGGGTGTCGTTGAAGCAGAAGACGGCGTCCGGCGGGTCGCCGGCCAGCAGGCGGGCCATGGCTTCGGCGCCGTCGGCGCGGTGGTAGTCGGAGACGTCGGCGACGGCGTGCTCGGACAGGCCCGCGTCGGCCAGCGCGCGGCGGAAGCCGCGCAGGCGCTGTTCGGCCGTGACCGCGCGGGCGGCGCGCTGGGCGCCGATGGCGGCGATGCGGCGGCGGCCGAGGGCGACCAGGTGGGAGGTGGCCAGGTGGGCGGCGGCGACGTTGTCGACGGCGATGTGGTCGAGCGTGCCGCCGCCGATGCGCTCGCCCAGCAGGACCATCGGGGTCTGGTCGGTCCGCGCGCGCAGGTCCTCGGGGGTGAGGGCGAGGGGGCTGAACAGCATGCCGTCGATGAGCTGCGCCCGGATGCCGGACATGACGAGTTGTTCCTTACGGCGTTCGCCCTGGGTCTGGTCGATGAGGACGGTCCAGCCCCGCAGGTCGGCCACCTCGATCACCTTGGTCGCCAGCTCGGAGAAGTAGGGGATCGACAGATCCGGTACGGCCAGCGCGATCACCCCTGAACGGCCGCTGCGCAGGTTGCGCGCGGAGAGGTTGGGCCGGTAGCGCAGCTCGGCGATGGCCGCCTCGACCCGGGAGCGGGTGTCCGGGCTGACGTGGGGGTAGCCGTTGACCACGTTGGAGACGGTCTTGATGGACACGCCCGCGTGTTCGGCGACGTCTTTCAGCCTGGGCCGCATGCCGAGCACTCTATCGCGATTTACAACGATGAAATAGACCGTTTACAACGTTGCAGACAACGATGTAGAAAGGCTGCCATGGAAGACGCACACCTCAGCCTGGATCCGGCCTTCGAGATCGCCCCCGTCAACCGGCGCCTGTTCGGCTCCTTCGTGGAGCACATGGGCAGGTGCGTCTACACGGGGATCTTCGAGCCCGGCCACCCCAGCGCCACGCCCGAGGGCTTCCGTGGCGACGTGCTGGACCTGACCCGCGAGATGGGCGTCAGCGTGGTGCGCTATCCGGGCGGCAACTTCGTCTCCGGCTACCGCTGGGAGGACGGCGTCGGCCCCGATCGCCCGACCAGGCTCGACCTGGCCTGGCGGCAGATCGAGACCAACCGGTTCGGGCTCCACGAGTTCATGTCCTGGACCGGCAGGGCGGGCGTCGAGCCGATGATGGCCGTCAACCTGGGCACCCGGGGCATCCAGGAAGCCTGTGACCTGCTGGAGTACGCCAACCTGCCGGGCGGCACCCACCTGTCCGACCTGCGGATCAAGCACGGGGCGGCGGAGCCGTACGGGATCAAGCTGTGGTGCCTGGGCAACGAGATGGACGGGCCGTGGCAGATCGGGCACAAGACGGCCACCGAGTACGGCCGGCTGGCCAACGAGACCGCCAAGGCGATGCGGCTGGTCGATCCGGGCGTCGAGCTGGTGCTGTGCGGCAGTTCCAACTCCCAGATGCCCACGTTCGGGGCGTGGGAGTCGACGGTGCTGGAGCACGCCTACGACGCGGTCGACTACATCTCGCTGCACGCCTACTACGAGGAGGACGGCGACCTCGGCAGCTTCCTCGCCGCGGCGGTCGACATGGACCGGTTCATCTCCTCCGTGGTCGCGACCGCCGACCACGTGCGGGCGCGGCTGCGCCGTACCAAGAAGATGATGTTGTCCTTCGACGAGTGGAACGTCTGGAACCAGGCCCGCTACGATGGGCGTGAGCAGGGGGACTTCGAGGAGGCGCCCGCGCTCATCGAGGACACCTTCACCGCGGCCGACGCCGTCGTGGTCGGCGACTTCCTCATCACGCTGCTGCGCCACTCCGACCGCGTGAGCGTGGCCTGCCAGGCGCAGCTGGCCAACATCATCGCGCCCATCCGCACCTCGCCGGGCGGTCCCGCCTGGCGTCAGACGATCTTCCACCCGTTCGCGCTGACCGCCCGCCACGCGCGGGGGACCGTGCTGCGGGTGGAGCCGCGCTCGCCGCTGCTCGACACGGCGAGGTACGGCGAAGCCGCGCAGTTGTCCGCCGTGGCCACCCTCGACGACGAGGGCGTCACGGTGATCGCGGTCAACAGGAGTGCCCACGAGGCCCTGGACCTGACCGCCGACCTGCGCACCCTAGGACGGCTGAGACTCGCGCACACCCACCTGCTGGAGGCCGGGGCCGACCCGCACGCCACCGAAGCGGCCGTCGTGCCGCTCACCAACGCGCAGCTCGACGGGGCACAGTTGCGCGCCCTGCTCCCGGCTGCGTCCTGGAGCCTGATCCGTCTCACCTTCACCGGAGCTGACCCCGCATGAAACGCCTGCTCGCTCTCGCCGTCGTCGCCGCACTCTCGCTGACCGCCTGCGGATCCGCCGATAATTCCGGCACACCCGGCGCACCGGTCACGCTCACCTTCTGGAACGGCTACACCGGCCCCGACCGCCCCGCGCTGGAAGGGCTGGTCAAGAAGTTCAACGACACGCATCCCGGCATCCGCATCGAGATGAACATCATGACCTGGGATGTGTTGTTCCAGAAGCTGCTGCCCGCCTACACCAGCGGCAACGGCCCCGACCTCGTCGCCTTCGACGACGCCCACATCGGCCGTTTCGCGGCCAAGGGCGTGCTGGCCCCGCTCGACGACTGGTTCACCGCCGAGCGCACGGCCGGCCTGGTCAAGCCCGCCGTCGAGGCCACCCTGTTCAAGGGCAAGCACTACGCGGTGCCCATGACGTTCACGCCGATCCTCATGTACTACAACAAGAAGCTCTTCAAGGACGCCGGGCTCGACCCCGGCAAGCCGCCGGCCACGTGGCAGGAGTGGCAGTCCGCGCTGAAGAAGCTGACCAAGGACACCAACGGCGACGGCCGCCCCGAGCAGTACGGCACCGCGCTGCCCGACCACCAGACGATCCAGGTCTGGCCGATCCTGCTGTGGGGCAACGGCGGCGACGTGCTCTCGCTCAACAGCCCGCAGTCGGTGCAGGCGGTCCGGCAGTGGAGCGACCTCGTCGCCAAGGACCGGATCTCGCCCACCGGCCTCGGCGGCGCGGACGCCGACAAGCTCTTCCAGACCGGCAAGGCGGCCACCAACATCACCGGGCCGTGGATGACCACCGGCTTCAAGGAGGCCGGGGTGGACTTCGGCGTCGCCATGGTCCCGGCGGGCCCCGCCGGGGCGGTGACGCTGGCCGGCGCCTCCTCCTTCGTGCTCAACGCGAGGTCCGACGCGGCCAAGCAGAAGGCGGCCAAGGAGTGGTTCACGTTCTGGAACTCCAAGGAGTCGCAGATCGCGTGGTCGAACGGCTCCGGCTTCCCCGGCGTCAGAACCGACGTCACCCCCGAGGACACCAAGGCCAACCCGTACGTGGCGCAGTTCGCCGCCCATTCGGAGAAGGCCCGCGTGCTGCTGCCCGGCCAGGCCGAGTTCCGCAAGATCTACGAGGAGATCTTCGAACCGGCCGTCCAGCGGGTGACCACGGGCAAGGCCGAGGTCCAGCAGGCGCTTGACGAGGCGGCCAAGGCGATCGCGCCGCTTTCCGGCCCATGAGGGCCCGCCGTACGGCGACCGCGTACGCCTTTCTCGCACCGACTCTGATCGTGGTCGGGGTGTTCATGGTCTGGCCCATGCTCCAGTCGCTGGCCGACTCCTTCTACGACAAGTCCATCGGCCCGGGGATCTTCGTGGGGCTGGGCAACTACACCAAGCTGCTCGCCGACCCGGCCTTCCTGGTCGCGCTGCGCAACACGGTGTTCTACGCGGTCGTCGCCACGCCCGTCGCGGTCGCGCTGGCCCTGGGCCTGGCGCTGCTGCTCAACGGCCACGTCCGGGGGCGCGGGTTCTTCCGGTCCGCGTTGTTCCTGCCGTCGGTGGTGTCGCTGGGCGTGGTGGCGATCGCGTGGAAGTTCCTGCTCGATCCGGACATCGGGCTGGTCACGTACTGGCTGCGCGGCCTCGGCGTCGACGTGGGCGACGGGGTGCGGGACGCGGACGTGGCCATGTGGTACCTGATCGGCGTCGGCGTCTGGAAGAACGCCGGTTTCTACATGGTCATGTATCTGGCGGGTCTGCAGACGATCCCGCGCATGTATTACGAGGCCGCCACCATCGACGGCGCCGGGCCGTGGCAGCGCTTCCGCAAGGTGACCTGGCCGCTGCTGGGGCACACCACGATGTTCGTCTTCATCATCGCCGCGATCGCCGCGCTCCAGGTGTTCGACCAGATCTTCGTCATGACCCGCGGCGGGCCGCACTTCGCCACCGAGTCGCTGGTCTACCTCGTCTACCGCAAGGGCCTGCAGGACTTCGAGTTCGGCTACGCCTCGGCCATCGCCTGGGTGCTGGTGCTGATCGTGTTCGTGCTGTCGCTGGCGCAGAACGTCTTCTTCAGCCGGCGGGCGGTGAGGTACTAGTGCGAGTCCTGAAATATGGGGCCTTGCTGGTGGGTGCGGCGCTGGTCCTGCTGCCGCTGGTCTGGATGGTCGTGGCGTCGATCACGCCGGAGGCCGCGATCGTCCGCTATCCGCCCTCGCTGCTGCCCGGCGGCTTCACCACCGACCACTACACGCAGATCTGGGAGCGGATCCCCTTCGGCCGGCAGTTCCTCAACACCGTCGTGTTCGCGGGCGGTGTGACGGCCGTGTCGCTGCTGCTGGACTCCCTGGCCGCCTACGCGCTGGCCAGGATGGACTTCCCCGGCAAGAACGCCGTGTTCGTCCTGATCCTGCTCCTGCTGATGATCCCGCCGCAGGTCACGCTGGTGCCCTTGTTCCAGCTGCTCAGCTCCATGGACTGGATCAACACCTACCAGGGGCTGATCGTGCCGCGGGCGACGAACGCGTTCGGCATCTTCTTCCTGCGCCAGTACTTCCTGACGATCCCGCGCGAACTCGACGAGGCCGCCCGCATCGACGGCTCGTCCGAGTTCGGCATCTACCGAAGGGTGATTCTGCCGCTGTCCGGGCCCGCGCTGCTCACGCTGGGCCTGTTCCACTTCATGTACAACTGGAACGACCTGCTCTGGCCGCTGGTGTTCACCACCGAGACCGACATGCAGACGCTGCCCGCGGGGCTGGCGCTGTTCATGGGCGAGCACGTCATCGAGTACGGCCTGCTGATGGCCGGCGCCGTGCTCACCCTCCTGCCGATGGTCGCCGCGTTCCTGCTCGTCCAACGGCGCTTCATCGAAGGCATCGCAACCACCGGAATGAAGTAGGTACCACGCATGGTGAAGCACGTCCTTGCCTGCCTAGCCCTTTTATGCGGAAATATCGCCCTCACCGGCGCCACCGCGGAAGCCGCCGCCACCATCAACGCCAACGTCATCTCCGTCGACGCCGGCAAGCCGATCGGCGTCGTCCAGCCGTCGGTCACCGGCCAGATGATGGAGTGGGCCTCCGACTCCATGAACAACGCCTGGGCCGAGAAGGTCGCCAACCGCTCCCTGGAGACCGAACCCGCCCGCAGTACCCTCTATGACGGCTTCGACACCGCCGACCGCTCGAAGTGGACCCCCACCAGCCTGGACGGCGCGCCGGCCGGGACGTTCACCGTCTCCGGCGGCACCGCGGCCATCACCGCCGCCCAGCCCGGCCGCTTCGGCATCATGTCCAACCCGGTCCCCGGCAGCAGGTACGCCACGGTCAGCGTCGAGACGAGGATCGTCTCCGCCACGGGCGCCAATGCGATCCTCAGCGTCTACGGCGGCTCCGGCGCGTTCACGAACTTCGCCGAGTTCGCCATCGAGGGCGGCGTGCTGAAGGTCCACGCCGACGGCCGCCCCACCTGGACGGGCGGCGCGGCCACCACGCCGTCGGTGCTGCGCGTCGACGTCTCCGGCCGCGACGGCACCGCGCGGACGTTGCGCTTCTTCCACAACGGCACGCTGGTGCACACCCTGACGGGCTTCACCGGCCTGCCCGGCGACTACCGGGCCTTCCTGTACGGCTGGAGCGGCACGGTCACCGCCGACTACCTCGCCCTCACCCCGGACGGCACCTACGACTCCTTCTCCGGAACCTCCCTGTCGCCCCGCTGGACCCCGTCCCGCCTGGAGGGCACGGCCAACGGCAGCGTGAGCGTGAGCGGCGGCCGCGCCACCGTGACCGGCGGCGCGCAGTCACGCTACGGCCTGCTGTCCGACCCCATCGCCAACAGCTCCGTGGACTGGACGACGATCGAGACCAGGCTCGACGGCGTCACGGGCACGAACGGCCTCATCAACGTCTACGGCGGCGCCGGCGGCTTCGAGCGCTTCATGGAGTTCGGCGTCGAGGGCGGCGTGGCCAGGGTCTTCACCAGCGACGGCACCGGCAACTGGACCGGCGGCGCGGTCACCCTGCCCGCGACGCTGAGCGTGCAGGTCAGCCCGTACTGGTCCAACGGCAGGCTGTTCAGGTTCTTCGTCAACGGCGTGCGCGTGCACGAGCTGGCCACCCGCACCGACGTCCCCCACCAGGACTTCCGTCTCTTCCTGTACGGCTTCGGCACCTCGGCCACCGTCTGGGACGAGGTCAAGGTCGGCCAGGTGCACATGCTCGACCGCTGGGACAACCACTTCGAGGGCGGCGGCGTCTCGGGCGCCTGGACGCCGACCACGCTCGAAGGCGGCTGGGGCAGCGCGGGCGCGGCCAACAGCCAGATGACGATCAACGGGGCGGCCGGAAGCCGCTACGGCCTCATGTCCCAGCCGCTCGTCGAGAGCGACGTGCAGGATTACGCGGTCGAGGCCAAGCTCGACTCCTACACCGGAGTGAACGGCCTGCTCAACTTGTACGCGGGCACCGGACGCGGCGATTTCTCGAAATATCTGGAATTCGGGGTCGAAGCGGGCACCCTGCGCGTCTTCGGCGACGGCGTCACCCCGTGGACCGGCCCGGCGATCTCGCTGCCCGTCACCCTGCGCGTCGAGGTCGGCGACACCGTCTCCTTCTTCGCCAACGGCCGTCTCGTCCACAGCCTCCCCAAGCCCGCCGTCCTGCAGAACACCGAGTACCACGCCTTCCTCTACGGCTACGGCACCAGCGTGACGAAGTGGGACTACCTGACCTGGTGGCGCACCGACAACGCCTGGCGTCCCGACGGGCACACCGACGTCGCCACCTACGAGCGCGAGCGCACCGCCTCCAACGGCAGCTACGCCCAGCGCGTCGACGTCCAGCACACCAGCGGGCGCAGAGGGATCAGCCAGGGCGGCATCGCCCTCACCGCCGGCCGCGCGTACGAGGTCAGCGTCTACCTCAAGCAGACCGGGCTGAGCGCGCCCGTCACTCTCGCGCTCGGCCCCGACACCGGCGACTCGCCGGGCTACACGCCCTACGCCACCGCCAACGTCACCGGCGTCGCAGGCACGTGGTCCAAGCACACGGTCACGCTCACCCCGTCGGTCACCGACCGCTACGCCAAGCTCTTCATCGGTACGGCCGGCACCGGCACCCTCTGGATCGACATGGCGGGAGTCATGCCCAAGGACCCGGCCGAGGTCGTGCACGGCGGCTGGCGCAAGGACTTCGTCGACCGGGTGGCCGCGCTCAACCCGGGCTCGATCCGGTGGCCCGGCGGGATCATCGCCGACAGCTACACCTTCAGCGACGGCATCGGCCCCCGCGACCAGCGCCCGCCCATGTACTACGGGCAGTGGGAAGCCGGGTGGATGACCAACGACGTCGGCACCGACGAGGTGCTCGGCCTGGCCGAGGCGCTGAACATCCCCGTGGTGCTCAACGTCAACTGGGGTCAGGGGACCGCGGCGACGGCGGCCAACTGGGTCGAGTACACCAACGGCGCCGCCGGTACCACCTGGGGCGCCAAACGCGGGCGCGCGCCGTACGACGTGAAGACGTGGGAGATCGGGAACGAGGTGTGGGGCTCCTGGACGCCCGGTCACACCGGCGCGGCGGCCTTCGCCGCCAGCTACGTGACCTTCCGCGACGCGATGGCCGCCAAGGACGCCACGATCACCTTCATCGGCGAAGGCGGCGACGGCACCAACAACGACCAGAGCTGGAACACCACGATGATCGCCAACGCGGGATCCAAGCTCGACCACCTGTCGATCCACTACTACAGCCCGCAGCCGCTGCCGCAGGCCTATGACAGCGCGGCCGTCTACGCCGCCTCCGTCGGCGCGCCCGCGGTGATTGGCGACCGCATGGCGACGGTCACCGACACCATCCTCAACGGCACCAGCCGGGACATCAAGATCGCGGTGACCGAGCACAACGCCATGTACTTCAACGAGGAGCACCGCAGGTCCAGGAGCCTGGAGGGCGCGTTGCAGGAGGCCGGGCTGCTCAACCTGTTCATGCGCAGAAGCGACGTCAACGAGGTGAACGCGGCCTCGACCCTCATGGAGTTCTGGGACGGCAGCGCCATCCGGCTGGGCAACAGGGGCAGCTTCGTCACCCCGACGTACCTGGTGCAGAAGCTGATCGCCGACCGCCACGGGCCGCTGCTGCTGCCCACCACGGTCACCGGGCCCACCTACAACGCCCCCGCCATGGGCAACCTGCCCGCCCGCAACGGCGTGCCGATGCTCGACGTCACCTCCACCAGATCGGCGGACGGCACCAAGCTCTACGTGTCGGTCGTCAACCGCGATCCGTCGGCCGCGCAGGCGGCGACGATCAACCTCGCGGGAGCGGGAACGGTCGGCTCGACCGCCACCGTCTCGACGGTGGGCTCGCCCGGCTACCTCGACCGCAACACCTGGCGGCAGCCGACCGCCATCCAGACCACGACCACCACGACCACCAGCGTGAACGCCCACACCTTCCCGGCGCACTCGTTCACCGTGCTGACGTTCGACATCGCGGCGCCCGCCGTCGCGGCGCCGGTGATCGTCGGCAGGGTGACCAAGACCGACGGCACCCCGATCGCCGGCGCGACGGTCACCGCGGGCGGCCCCGGCGTCGTCACCGACGCCTCGGGCCACTACCGGCTGCCCGCCGCCGCCGGCGTCCGCAACCTGACGGTGTCGGCGTCCGGCTACACCACCTATGTCCGCACGGCGGTGGAGGTGTCGGCTCTGGGCGCGAGCCCCTTGCCCGTCCGCCTCACCCCTTAGCCACCGGCACCGGCGCCCCCGCGGTTCTCCCGCGGGGGCGCCCACCCTTCGCTGGTGATCATGAGCGTCGTCCTCCTCTTGGCCATCGGGCTGCCGGTGCTCGCCGGGGTGATCGCGGCGTTGCCCAGTCCTGCGGTCCCTCACTCCAGGGGCTCGATGACGTAGCGGCGGGGGGCGACGGCGTCCGGGTGGCCGGGCAGCAGGTCCAGACAGGCCCGGTGCACCTGGCCCGGGGTGATGGCCGTGCCGGTGACGAGGTGGCAGGTGAACGTGCCGTCCCCGTCGAGCGTGACGCTCGCCGTCGCGCCGGGCACCGCGCGCTCGACCAGCCGCCGGACGGCTTCCGGCCGCACCCACGAGGTGCCGGAACGCACCCACTCCGGCCCGTACGGCATGGCCGCCACCCCGGTGACCGCCCCGATCTCGGCGACGTCCACCACCCGATCGCCCGCCGCCGTCAGCAGCCTGACCAGCCCCGCCCCGAACGCCTCCGCCTCGTCCCCGGACAGCGCCGCCGGGTTGACCCACAGGGTGAGGTCGAGCACGGTGTCGAGCCGGTTGATCCAGAGCGAGAGGTTGGCCGGCAGCGCCGCCTCGGGCAGCCAGGTCAGCTCGGGTTCGTCGACGGGGTCCTCGTCGTCGTCGGGCGGCACCTGGGCGCTCATGTCGTTGAACACGCAGTCCCTGGCGTACCGGGTGCCGCGTTCGGCGTCCATGGCGTGGATCGCCTCCCACAGCGCCTCGGAGTCGAAGCGGCTGCGCTGGTACCCGGCGAGCGCGGCCACCCGGAAGCGGGCGATCAGCTCGTCGAAGGTCGCGGCGCGCAGATCGGTCACGACCAGGGCGTCCTGGGCCAGCGGGCCGATGTGCGTGCGCAGCCTGGGGTGGGCGCGGTTGCTCGACAGGGAGGCCAGCAGGCAGGTCGGCTGGGCCGTACGGTGGCCGACGAGGGTGCCGAGCGCGGCCATCACGATCATCGAGGGGCTGGCCCCGGTCCTGGCGGCGGCACGTTCCAGGCAGGGCGTGACGGCGGCCGAGCGGACGCGCAGTCGCGCCACCATGGCGTGCTCGGTGTCGAAGGCGATCGGGAACATCGTCTGCGGCGACCTGGCCAGGCCGGTACGCCAGTGTTCGAGTGCCGCCTCGGCGCGGCGCAGCGCCGCCGGGGTGCGTTCGCCGTCGGCCAGGTCGATGGGCTGGGTGGGTTCGGGGCCGGGCAACGGCCGGCCGTGCAGGAGCGTCTCCCATTCGCGTAGCAGGTGGGCGAGGCTGATGGCGTCCACGGCGGTGTGCGGGAGCACGAAGACCGCCAGGCGTGGCTCGGCCTCCGTGCAGATCACCGCCATGCGCAGCGGGAACTCGCCTTCGAGGTCGAAGCGCGGGGCGCGCAGGAGCGCGCCCGTCTCCTCGGCGGCGCGCATCGGCGGACCGCCGTGGTCGGGGACGACCACGACCTCCAGCGCGCCCTTGCCGTGCACGTGCTGTGTGTCGGCGGTGAAGGTCGTGCGCAGGCCCTCGTGCCGGGACAGCAGCGCGAGGGTGGCGTCGGCGATCCGGTCGAGACCGATCCGCCGTGGCACGCGCTTGATCATCAGGAAGTTCATGTGCTCGGGAGGATCCCGGCGCACGCAGCGCGCCATGTTCGCCTGGCCCATGGTCAGCGCGCCCTGCCGGTCCGGCAGGCCATCGAAGTGCACGATCAGATTCAACGGAGCCCGTCCATTGTCCACGTCCACTGGAGCTGTGTAGCATCACGCTAACAAACAAATAGGAAACTTTCCTATAAGAAAATTTGTCAGGTCCGGGGTCAGAACGCACGCACCCGCAAAGGGAGTATCGGCCACGATGTTCGCCACCCTGTCACCCGCGCAAGAGCGGATGTGGTTCCTGGACCGCCTGGCCGGCGGCGACTCCAGCTACACGATGGTGGTCGCGGCCCGGCTGAGGGGCCAGCTCGACGTCACCGCACTCTCCCGCGCCCTCGGCGAGCTGGCCGCCCGGCACGAGTCGCTGCGCACCGTCTTCCCCGAGGTGGACGAGACGCCCGTGGCCGAGGTACGGCCGGCCGTACCGGTTGACCTGGAGGTCGTCGAGACGGACGAGGCCGGGCTGGGCGACCTGATCTCAGCCAGGGCCGACGCCTCCTTCGACGTCGCCCGGGGGCCGTTGTTCCGGGCTTCGCTCCTGCGGCTCACACCTGCCGATCACGTGCTGGTCATGACCATGCACCACCTCATCGGGGACGCCTGGTCGGTGGAACGTGTCATGTTCCCGCAGCTCGACGAGCTCTACGCCGCCTTCGCCGCGGGTCGCGAGGCGCCGCCGGCGCGGGAGGCTCCGCCGTACCGGGACTACGCCGCGGCGCGACGCGGGCAGGAGCACGAGGAGCAGCGCGCGTTCTGGCGCGCCGAGCTCGACGGGGCGCCCGTGCTGGAACTGGCGGCCGACCGGCCGCGGGCGGCGGTCAGGAGCACCGCGGGCGCCAAGCTCGTCCACACGATGCCGATCGAGGTCTGGAACGGCGTCGCCGAACTGGCCAGAGCCCGGCGGTGCACGCCGTTCATGGTGGTGATGGCCGCCTACCAGACCCTGCTCATGCGCCACACCGGCCAGGAGGACTTCTGCGTCGGCACCCCGGTCGCCGGACGGGACCAGGAGGAGTTCGAGAACGTCTTCGGCCTGTTCATCAACACTCTGGCCGTCCGCGCCGCGCTGGACGGCGACCCGACCGTCGGCGAACTGCTCAAAGGGGTGCGCAGGCGGCTGCTGCGCGGGTTCTCCAACGCCGCGGTGCCCTTCGAGCAGGTCGTCGGTGACCTCGGGGTGGGCCGCGATCCCGCGCGTACGCCGATATTCCAGACCATGCTCATGCTCGGGCTGGTCGGCGAGCAGCCGCTGCGGCTGGGCGAACTGGCCGGCGAGACGGTGGGGACCGGACCGGAGCGGGCCACCTTCGACCTGGCCGTGGACGTGGTCGTCGGCACGGACGCGCTCAACCTGGTGATCACCTACAGCACCGAGCGCTTCGACGCCGAGTCCGTGGCCCGCCTGGCCACGCATCTGGAACGGCTGCTGCGGGAGATGCCCGCCCGGCCGGAGGCCAGGCTGAGCGAGCTGGACATGCTCGCGCCGCGAGAACAGGCGATGCTGCTGGGCTCCGGCGCGCCCCTGGCCGAGCCGGAGCTCCGGCTGGAGGAGCTGATCGCCGCGCAGGCCCGCCGTACACCCCAGGCGCCCGCGGTGATCACGCCCGGCGACGTGCTCACCTACGCGGAGCTGGACGCGCGCGCGGGCGACCTGGCCGGGAAACTGCGCGAGCGAGGAGTACGGCCCGGCGCGCGCGTGGCCGTGTGCCTCAAGGCGAGCCCCGAGGCGATCGTCGCGCTGCTCGGCACCCTCAAGGCCGGCGCGACTTACGTGCCCCTCGACCCCGATCAGCCCGCCGACCGGCTGGCCGCGCTCATGGCCGACTGCGGCGCCGCGGTCGCGATCGGCACGTCGGTGCGCGACCTGCCCGCGCCTCAGCGAGACCTGCCCGCGCCTCCGCGCGAGCCGTCCGACGGTCCCGCCTACGTGATCTACACCTCGGGCTCCACGGGCGCGCCGAAGGGCGTCGTCGTGGCGCACGACACCGTCGTACGGCTCGCGCGGGCCTTCATCGACCTGCACGGATTCGGCCCCGGCCAGCGGGTGCTCATGGTGCCGCCGCTCAGCTTCGACGCCTCGGCCGGCGACCTGTATCCGGCCCTGCTCAGCGGCGCCGCCATCGTGCTGCACCCCTCGCCCTTCGCGCTGAGCGGACCGGAGGCGCTGCAGCTGTGCGCCCGGCACGGCATCACGATGGTGGACACGCCCACCGCGCTCTGGCGGCAGTGGGTGGACGACCTGGCCGGCCGGGACGCGGTGGACCCGGGCCCGCTGACCACCGTCATGGTCGGCGGCGAGAGCGTGCCCGTGGACCGGCTGCGCACCTGGGCCCGGCTGACCGGCGGACGCCTGTCGTTCTTCAACCACTACGGCCCCACCGAGGCGACCGTGTGCGCGACCGTCTACCGGACGGTCGACGGGTCGGAACTCGGCCCGCGTCCCCACCTGCCGATCGGCACTCCGCTGCCGCACGTGCGGGCCTACGTCCTGGACCGGCACGGCGCGCTCGCGCCCATCGGGGCGCCCGGCGAGCTGTATGTGGGCGGGCCGTGCCTGGCCGAAGGTTATCTGGGGCGGCCCGAGCTGACCGCGGAGCGCTTCGTCACCTTCCGCGGCGAGCGCGTCTACCGCACCGGGGACCTGGCCATCCGCCGGGCCGACGGGAACCTGGAGTTCCTGGGACGCGACGACCGGCAGCTCAAGATCAACGGCGTGCGGGTCGAACCGGCCGAGGTCGAGGCGGCCTGCCTGGCTCACGAAGGCGTACGGGAGGCCGTGGTCACCGGGGTGCGCGGGCGGCTGGTCGCCTACCTCACCGGGGACCGGATCACCCGGGCCGAGCTGCGCGCCTTCCTGGCGGGCAAGCTCCCGGCCGGCATGGTGCCGCACGACCTGGTCATGCTCGACGCGGTGCCCATGACGCCGCACGGGAAGATCGACTACCGGGCGTTGCCGCTGCCCGAGGTGGAGGCGGTGCCGTACGAGAGCCCGCGCACTCCCACCGAGCGGACCGTCGCCGCGGTGTGGGAGGAGACGCTCGGCGTGCCCGTGGGGCGCCGGGACAACTTCTTCGACCTGGGCGGCCACTCGCTGCTCACGCCCAAGACCGCCGGCCGGATCGCCGCGCGCACCGGGCGGCCGGTCGGGCTCGACGTCTTCTTCGCCGCCGCCGACCTCGCCGAACTGGCCGCCCGCCTGGACGGGCAGGCGGTGCGCGGGCCGGACGTGCGGGCCGACGCGGTGCTGCCGGACGACCTGGTGGTCTCCCGGGTCCCGGTCCGGGTCACCGGGCCCCGGCGAGTGCTGCTGACCGGGGGCACCGGGTTCCTGGGGGCGTACCTGCTGGCCGGGCTGGCCTCGGCGGGGATCACCGTGCACTGCCTGGTCAGAGGGTCCGATCCGGCGGCTCGCCTGCGGGCCAACCTGGAGCGCTACGGCCTGTGGAAACCCGACCTGGCCGGCACGATCGTGCCAGAACCGGGTGACCTGGCGATGGATGGACTCGCCGGGCGGCTCGGCCACCTGGCCGGGACCCTCGACCTCATCGTGCACAGCGGCGGCCTGGTGGACTTCGCCAAGCCGTACGCGGGACTGCGACCGGCGAACGTCGGCGGCACGCTGGAGATCCTCCGCCTGGCCGCCACGGCCGCGATCCCCGTGCACCTGGTCTCGACGCTCGGCGTGCACCTGGCGCCGGGGGAGCGGGTGGTGCGCGAGGACGACCCGCTGCCCGAGCCCGACCTGCTGCACCCCGGCTACGACCAGAGCAAATGGGCGGCCGACCGGCTCGCCGCCGCGGCCCGGGAGGCCGGGCTGCCGGTGGGCATCCATCGACCGGCCAGGATCAGCGGCGACACCGCCACCGGCGCCTGCCCGCCCGGCGACTTCCTGGGCAGGTTCCTCGCCACCTGCGTCACGCTGGGCGCCGTCCCCGACGGTGAGCGGTTGGACATGACGCCCGTGGACCACGTGGCGGCGGCGATCATCCACCTCGCCCGCGGCGGCGCCACCGGCGACTTCCACTACTACAACCCGCACACGCTCAGCTCCGCCCACATCGTCGCCGGTCTGCGGGAACGCGGCCTCACGCTGCGGCTGGTCCCGGGCGCCGGCTGGCGGGCCGAGGTGCGCGCGCGGCTGGCGGCCGGCGAACCCCTCCCCGTGGCCGCCTACCCCCGCTCCTTCACCGAGTACGGCCAGGCCAAGGGCCCCGGCTTCGACTGTTCCCGCACCGAACGCACGCTGGCGGGGGCCGGCCTGACCTGCCCGCCCGCCTCCGCGCTCCTGGACGGCCTGCTCACCCACCTGATAGCCGCCGGGGAGCTTGACGTCTCCGGCCCTCGTGCGCGTTGAATAGGCGAGCACACCAGTACCAAGGTCCGGGCCGCACGGGAGACACCACCACATGAACACACCACCTGCCGACGCATCGCCCGTCCGGGTCGGAGCTCTTGTTCCGCTGACCCGGCCGGGATGGGCAGAAGCGGGCCGCCACCTGCTCGCCGGACTCGAACTGGCCGCCGGTGAGGTCAACGACACCGGCGGGATCGGCGGACGGCCGCTCGACCTGGTGGTCAGGGACACCGCGGCCGATCCGGCGAAGGCCGCGGCGGCCGTGGACGAACTGGCCGGCCTGGGCGTGGCCGCCTTGGCGGGGGAGTACCACAGCGTCGTCGCCCGTGCCGTCGCCGCCAGGGCCGACGCGCTCGGCCTGCCGTACCTCTGCTCGTCGGCGGTTCTCGACGCGCTCACCGAACAGCCGACAGACTGGGTCGCGCGCCTGGCCCCGGCGCAGTCCCGCGGCTGGCGGATCTACGCGGACTTCCTTCTCGGCGCGGGCCACAGCCGCATCGCCGTGGCCGCCCAGCCGAGTGTCTACTGGGCGTCGGGGGCCCGCATCCTCCGGGAACACCTCGACGTCATCGACCTCGACATGGGCACGCTCGCCCCTGCGGACGTGTGCGACGAACTCGCCGGAAACGGCGCCACCGCCCTCCTGCTCCTGGTCGGCCACCCGGACCCGGCGGTGCCGATCGTCAGGGCCGTGCGCCGCGACCCGCGCCTGTCCGGGATCTTGATCGGTGCTCCGGCCGGACAGCCGGAGTTCGCCGGATGGGCGAGCTTGCTGGGCGAGGACGGCGCCGCGATCCCGTTCCTGCGCTACCTGCCCGAGCGCCTCAGCCCCCTGGGAGCACGCGTCGAGACCGCCCTCCGCGAACGGCTGGCCGAAACGCCGTCCTTCGTCGCCTTCGAGGGCTACGACACGATCACGGTCCTGGCCGGCGTGCTGCGTTCCCAGGGCGTGGACCGGCCGGGCATCGCCAAATCCTGGCCGCACGTGGCGGTCGAGGGCACCCGCGGCCAGATCCGGTTCTCCCGCACACCGGGTATCGGCGTCTGGCAGTGGGCCTGGCCGCCCATCCAGGTCGCCGACCGGGATCCCGCGGAACCCGGCCGCTTCCGGACTCTCCACACCGGCTCATGATCCGCACGTGAAAACGCGTTGATCGGGCCGCGAACGCGGTATTAGGGTGCGGTCACGCCATCGACGTGAGGACACCGGCTTGACCCCGCCCGCTCTTTAGACCTGACCCCGTTTCCCGACGCCGCGCAGCCGCCGGCTGCTTCGGCGTGCCCGTCAGGTCTTCAGAGAGATCATGTCTTCACAACCCCATATCGATCATGTCGTGCTGCCCTGGATCGTCCGGCGCACCCGCCTGCCCCTGCTGACGCTGCGCTGCGCCGGTTGCGGGGCCGCGTCCGCCACCACGGGCGAGGGCCGCTTCCGCGTCAACGCCAACGGCAAGCTCCTCGACGTCTGGCTGCTGGTCCGCTGCGCCGCCTGCGACCGGACCGGCAAACTCACCGTGCACGAGCGGACTCCGGCCCGCTCGGTCGCGGACCTTCGGGCGTATGAGAACAACGATTCCGAGCTGGTCGCGCGCTGGTTGCTCGACCCGTTCTTCGCCCGGCGCAACCGTTTCACCCTGGACTGGACGGACGCCTGGCGCCTCGTCACGCCGCCGGAGCGGCCGGATCCATGCTGGCCGGTGAAGGTGGAGGTGTCCTTCGCCGACCCGGTTCCCGTCCGGCCCGACCGGTTGATCGCCCAGGGGCTGGGCATCAGCAGGGGCGAGACCGAGCGCCGCATAAAATCCGAAATATCCCTCGTCCGACGGATACATACGGACTTCTCGTTCATCATCCTGCCGGCGGACTGACCAGCACCGTGCGGCGCGCCCTCCGCGAGGAGGGCGAGCCGCACGGCTCCGTTCCATCGGGGACCGGCGCGGCTATCGCACCAGCACGATCGAGTTGATGGGCGTGAAGTCGTACGCGCCGTAGGCACCCGTGGCGCGCTGCACGGGGTAACAATCGGCGCCGTTGTAGCCCTTGCATATCTGGAAGCCGGCTCCGCCGGTCTGGCTGTTGATGAGGATCTTGGTGCCGTACACGTTCACCAGATTGTGTGCCCCGTACGAGTACCAGATGTTCCGGCGCGCTATGGAGCCGTCCGGCTCCTGGAGGCACACCGCCCCGCTGGGGCATGAGGCGGTGGCGCTCGACTGGAGGACTGGCTCGGCCTGCGCGGGACCGGTTGCGGACAGGGTGGCGGCCACGGCGCCGATGACGGCCAGGCTCATCATCCGTTTCATGGATCTCCTCTGTGCGACGGAGTGCGGGTCGATCTCGGTCTACCACCCGGATGTTGATTGGCTTCAGGGCGCGCGGAAAAGACAATCAATTCCAATCAACCTCGCTGACGTGCCCTGCAACGGCTGATCAGGCGGTGGCAGGCCCGTCGGGTGGCTCAGCCGCCGGGGCCGGTCGGCTGGATCGGCGCGCCGTCGCCGTCGCGCGGCAGGTCGCCGCGTTCGACGGGGCTGGGAGGCGGCGAGGGTGTTCCGTCGCCGACGGCCGGCTTGGCTTCCTCGGCCGCCCGCTTCAGCACGGCCCGGTCCACCTGCCCGGCCTGGCAGACCAGCCGCACGTAGTGGCTGGCGCGGACCGCGACGTACTCCTGACGGCCCTCGTGCTCGGTGTACCAGCCGTCGCCATCGCGCTCGCAGGTCCCCACACATCTGTATGGTGTCCGGTCGACCCGCAACTCCACCTGCCCGCCGTCCGCGGAGGTGTAGACGGCGCCGAACCCGTCGTCGCCGACCGCGCCCACCGACTGCTCGGCCAGTGTGAACCCGGGCAGTTCCACCACGTACATCAGCTCGGGCGCCACACCCTGCCGGGCGGCCCGGTCGATGACGGCCTGGCTCAGCGTCGCGCCGGAGCCGCAGCCGGACAGGGCGATCAGCGCCAGCAGCGCGAAAAGGAGACGCATCTGCTCAGTGTGGTCCGCGCCGGTTTCACCGAGGTCACGGGCCGGATCCGCCGGCCCGGCCGATCCCTGCGGCAGGAAGGCCCGGCTCGGATACGTGCCCGGCGGCCGGCGATCGAGGTCCGGTGACCGTGGCGACCACGGTGCACGGTCTGCCGCCGCCCGCACCGGGGACTCCCCCGGGGAGCCGGTCGTCGGACACGTCGTCCACCGGCACGCCAAGTGGCATCGGGCGGCGGGTGTCCAGTCTTCCGGGATCCGGATCCAGCGGGATCCCGTAGGTCGTCTCGGCTGCGAAGCGGGCGCATGCCGCCCATCCGGACGCCGACGGCCTCTCTATCCGCTCATCCTTCGACCACGGGCCATCCGCGCACGGTACGCGTCCCAGGGGGTTGCCGGAGCCGGCGCGTTCACCGCCGGCGGTGCATGGAAAGGGCCTGGCGCCAGTGCTCGGCCGCCTGGGCCATGTCGTGGCCGAGGAGTTCGAAGAACTGGCTGGTGGTGTGGAGCCGGTCGCCCGTGGGGGTGTCGGGGCCGAAGATCCCGGCGCCGTGCCGGGTGGTGGCGGCCCACATCGCCATCGACCGGGCGCTGGCCGCCCAGGTGCGGTACCAGACGTCGACGTCGACGACGTACCGCATCCGGCGCGCCTCGCGCTCCCGGGTGACCATCTCCCTGAGCTCCAGCCATCTGATGGCATGGGAGATGGTAGCCGGGCTGACCTGAAGGTGCTGGACCAGCTCGGCGGCGGTGAGGCTGCCGCCCTCGCTGATGAACAGCGCGGCGAACACCTTCGCCGTCATGGGCGCCATCCCGGTCTCGATCATCATGGCGACGAACCGCTCTTCGAACTCCCTGACCGTGGGGGTGTCACCGGCGTGGGCGCCCGGGACGTCGCCGGCGTGGGGAGCGCGCCTGCGCCGCCGGGCGCGCCAGCTCGTCGCGTGCTGCGCGCGGGCGGCCAGGTAGCCGTGCGGGCCGCCGTTCCTGGCGATCTCGCGGGTGACGGTGGACCTGGAGCGGCCCAGCCTGCGGGCGATCTCCGCGTACGTCAGGCCGGCCGCCATCCCCTCGGCGATACGGCGGCGCTCCTCGGCCGTCAGCCGGTCTCCTGGCATGTGATCAGTCTTCCCGTTGTTGCACTCAGCTGCACGTTCATTGCACCAGTATGAGGCTGTCTGCCTGCGTCTATATGTTTCGTGAGTTGTCCCAAGACAAGCGCGATCCTAGCCTTCATTTTGAACGAAGAGGAGAGTCATCATGGAAAAGGTCGTCATCGTCACGGGCGCCTCCGCCGGGATCGGCAAGGCCACCGCCCTCGAACTCATCCGCGCCGGCCACATCGTCTACGGCGCCGCCCGCCGCGTCCACATGATGGAGGACATCCGTGACGCCGGCGGGCACGCGCTGGCGCTGGACGCACGCCGGCCGGAAGACCTGGAACGGGTCATCAGCACCGTCGCCCGGGAGCGGGGCCGCATCGACGTGCTGATCAACAACGCCGGGACCGTCGTGCACGGCGCGGCCGAGGACGTCTCCATCGACCAGGCGCGCGACCAGTTCGAGGTCAACGTGTTCGCACCCGCGCGACTGGTGCAGCTCGCCCTGCCGTACATGCGCGAACAGGGGTCCGGCACGATCATCAACATCTCCTCCATCGGGGGCGAGATCGCGCTGCCGCTCGGCTGCTGGTACTACGCGACCAAGCACGCGCTGGAGGCCTACTCCGACACCCTGCGCATGGAGGTCGAGCCGTTCGGCATCGATGTCGTGATCGTCCAGCCCGGCATCATCAAGACCGAGTTCGAAGACCACACGCCGCGGGACCTGCGCGAGATCTCCGGCGCGACCGCCTACGGCGCCATGGCGGAGGCGATGGCCGAGCGCGCCGAGTCGCAGCTCGGCGAGGACACCCAGGGCTCCGACCCGGGCGTCGTCGCCGCCGCGATCCGGGAGGCCGTCGAGGCCGGCAAGCCCGCCACGCGTTACGCGGTGGGCTGGATGGCCGACCGGCTCCTGGAGCTCAACAGGACGCTGACGGACCGCGAGTTCGACAAGCTCGTCACGAACTTCGCCGGCAAGTAGACCGTCCCCCCGGCGCTGGTCTGTACGCCCGTGGGAGGAGGTCCTCCGGAGGGGGATAGCCCCGGCGGTTCATCCGGATTGGCGAAGAATATGGCGGCTACCTGCTGAAACGATGTGCCTCACCGCATGTGAACGCCTGTGAGAGGCAAGTCGTGACGAAGCATCTGGTCATACCGCGTGTCATCCTCCGCGAGGAGGATCGTGCGCCTCCGGGCCGGTGGGCAGGGTGAGCTTGCCGTGATCCACCACCGGCGTGCCCGCGCGCCAGACCTGGCGGACGGCGCCGATCCTGGTGGTGGCGGCGTGCACGAGGCCGTCGAGCACCACCAGGTCGGCCTGCTTGCCCGGCTCGACGCTGCCCACCTCGTGGGCGATGCCGAGCGCTTCGGCGGCCTGCCTGGTCGCCAGGCCGATGGCCTCGGCCGCGCGGAGGTCCAGCGAGACCATGCCGCACCTGATGCTGTCGGTGAAGGCGCGAAACGGGGTGTAGCGGACCCCGGCGTCGCTGGCGAGCGCCATGCGTACTCCGCGATCGCGCATGGCGCGCGCCCACCGGTAGTCGCCGTGCAGGTCACCGGTGGCGGACAGGGCCAGTGCCGCCGCGCGTTCCCCGGACGGGTGGCCGGCGTACTCGGGCAGCATCGGCCGGGTGCTTCCCGAGTAGGTCAGCACCGCCCACGTGCCCCGTTCCGCCATGGCGTCCACGGTCCGCGGGTCCAGCTCGGCCGAGCCGTCGGGCAGGTTCCAGCCGCAGTGCTCGACGGTGTCGGCCCCCGCGGCCACGGAGCGGCGGGTGGCCTCGGCGCTCTGGGAGTGCGCCGCCACCCTGCGGCCGAGACGGTGCGCCTCGGTCACGGCCAGGCGCAGTTCGTGCTCGTCGAACTGCGGCATGCGCGGGTTGGAGCCGTGGGTCATGTTGCCGCCGCTGGCCATGATCTTCACCAGGTCCACGCCCGCGGCGCACAGTTCCCGTACGGCCCGCCGTACCTCGTCGGGGGAGTCGGCCCTTTTCCCGCACCACGACAGGTGCCCGCCCGTGACCGTCACCGGCGGTCCGGCGGCGAGCACGCGCGGTCCCGGCAGGAGGCCGGCGGCGATCGCGTCGCGCAGTTCCAGGGTGAGGAAGTCCTGGTCGCCGCAGTCGCGGACGGTCGTCACGCCACCGAGCAGGCACTCGGCGGCGTTGCGCGCGGCGGTGAAGGCGAGGTGCGCGGGCGTCGCGGCCCGCATGGCGGCCCGTGTCGCCGCGTGGGTCTCGCGGGCGGTGAACAGCAGGTGCACGTGGGCGTCGACGAATCCGGGCGCGAGCGTGTGCCCGGACAGGTCGACGGCGTGCGCGCGGGCGCCGTCCGGCGCCTGTGCCCAGGGGATGACCTGGCCGATGAGCGGGCCGTTCACCTCCACGGCCATGTCGGTGAGCGGGGACTTTCCGTGGCCGTCGACGAGGCTGCCGCATCGTATCCATCGGCCTGGTGTCACGATCTCCTCCACATATGTGAATGCGGTCCTCGATTGTGAATGGCGTCCCTGACTGTAAGGATCGGCGCCCATCGCGTCAACCATGGAGGAAACATGATCACGACGGTGAGGGAGCGGCTCGCCCGCCTGCCGCGGGTACGGCTCGCGCACCTGCCCACCCCGCTCGACGCCTGCCCGAGGCTGTCGGCGGCTGAGGGCCCGGCGATCAGCGTCAAGCGCGACGACTGCACCGGGCTGGCCTTCGGCGGCAACAAGGTGCGCCAGCACGAGTACGTGCTGGGCGACGCGATCGCCCAGGGCGCCGACTGCGTCATCCAGGGCTCCGCCTCGCAGTCGAACCACTCCAGGCAGCTGGCGGCGGCCGGCGCGAAGCTGGGCCTGGAGGTGTTCCTGCTGCCCAAGCGGGACGCGATGAGCGCTCCGGTCCAGGGCAACCACCTGGTCTCGCACCTGCTGGGCGCGACGATCACCCCGATCGACCCGGCGGAGAGCAGCACGCGGCGCAAGGACGAACTGGCGGCGCGGCTGCGCGAGCGGGGGCGCCGGCCGTACGTGGTGGGCATGGGGGCGACCCGCAGCCTGACGCTCGCCGCGCTCGCCTACGTCGAGGCCCTCGTCGAGATCGTGGAGGCGGGGGAGGCGCCGGACTGGATCTTCGTCACCTCCCAGGGCAGCACCCAGGCCGGGCTCCAGCTGGGCTGCGAGCTGCTCGGGCTGCCGACCCGCGTCGTGGGAGTCAACCCGATGACCGCCGCCCACGAGGCCTACCTGCCCCCTGCCCAGATCGCCGCGCTGGCCAGGGGCGCGGCCGAACTGCTCGGGCTGGCGAGCGCCATCGAGCCCGCCGACGTCGTCAACCTGACCGGCTACGTGGGCGAGGGCTACGGCGTGCCGAGCGCCGAGAGCCTGGCGGCGATCGCCACGCTGGGCGCGGCGGAGGGCATCCTGCTGGACCCGGTCTACTCCGGCAAAGGCTTCGCCGGCCTGCTGGACCACTGCAGCCGGGGCCTGCTCGCGCCGGGGGAGCGGGTGGTCTTCGTGCACACCGGAGGCCTTCCCGCGCTTTTCGGCTACGCGGACGCGCTGACGCCGCAGCCATGACCCGCTGAACGACGGCCTGTGCCGACTGTTGAAACGCCTGACCCGGCGGGTTCTACCACCGCCGGGTCAGGCGTAGCGAGTCGGTTGCATCAAATGAAACATGAATTCTGCCTGTTGACATTAGCTGGGTTTCGGTCACAGACTTCCTTCCATCGCCCCGACAGAAGTGATCACAACCTCGGCAGCGCGATCCCCACACCCCGGTCACAACCCACGGAGGTTCCATGGTGGTCGACACGCTCGTCGAAACCCGCGCGGAAGACCGGCAGGCGGAACGAGCGGCCCGCAAGAACCAGGGCAGCCCGCTCGACCGCAGCCGGCGCCGCCTCCTCGCCCCGTTCATCATGCCGTCGCTCGTGATCTACCTGCTGGTGATGATCGCGCCCACCGTCTTCACGGTGTGGATCAGCTTCAACAAGTGGGCCGGCGTGGGGCCGATGGAGTTCGTCGGGCTGCAGAACTACACCCGGATGTTCAAGGACCCGGTCTTCCACACCTCGTTCGTCAACACCTTCCTCATCGTGTTCGGGGTCGGCGCGGGCGTGTTCCTGCTCAGCTTCGTCCTGACGATGCTGCTCCAGGACATGGTGGGCAGGAAGTTCGTCAGAGCGGTGATCTTCTTTCCCACCCTCATCCCCGGAGTGGTCATCTCGATCCTGTGGGGGTTCATGTACGACCCCGACGGGCTCGTGAACGCCGGGCTGCGCGCGATCGGGTTCGGCTCGGTGCCCGAGTGGCTGTCCAGCGACAACGCGTTCAAGACCATCATGCTCGGCATGGTGTGGCTGAGCTCGGGCGGCTACACGGTGATCTTCATGGCGGCCACCGACCGCATCCCCCGCTACTACTACGAGGTGGCCGACCTCGACGGCGCCAGCGCCTTCCAGCGCTTCAGGTACGTGACGCTACCGCTCATGTGGGACGTCGTCGGCGTCTGCATGGTGCTGTGGATGATCGGCGCGCTCAAGGTCTTCGAGTTTCTGCTGACCTTCTCCGGCGCGACGGGGCAACTGCCCTCCACCAAGATCTGGAACTTCTCCCTCTACTCCTACGCCACGGCCTTCCCCTCGGAGGGCGAGGCCGGATTCGGCATGGCGGCGGCCTGCGCCGTGCTCATGCTCGTCCTCACCGTCGGGCTGACGCTTCTGGCCCGGCACGCCACCCAGCGTCGCGACGACGTCGACTACTGAAGGACTGGAGTCGATCATGAAAATGTCCCGCGCCCGGCGCTCACGTGGACCCCTGTTCTTCATCGCCATGCCCGCCGCGTGGTCGCTGGCGGTGTTCGACATGCTCGTCGTCCTGTGGATGTTCCTCAGCTCGCTGAAGACCACACGCGAGGTGTTCAACGATCCATGGGGGCTGCCCGCCTCGCCGCAGTGGTCCAACTACGCCACGGCGTGGGACGCGGCCAAGTTCGGCGAGGGCGTGCTCAACTCGCTGATCCTGGTCCTGGTCAGCGGGGTGGTCACCGTCGTCATCGCGGCGCCGGCCGCGTACGCGCTGAGCCGGTTTCGCTGGCGGTGGTCGAACGCCACCACCGTGTTCTTCGCGATGGGCCTCGGCATCCCCGCGCAGACCCTGTTCATCCCCATCTTCGTGGCGCTCGACAAGCTCGGCCTGGTCAACTCGCTGACCGGGCTGGTCATCGTCTTCATCGGCACCAGCGTGCCCTTCGCCGTCTTCTTCCTGACGGCCTTCTTCGCCTCGCTGCCCCGCGAGCTCGAGGAGGCCGCGGCGATCGACGGCGCCTCGCCCACCCGCACCTACGTGAAGATCATGCTGCCCCTGACCCGGTCGGGGCTGCTCACCCTGTTCGTCCTGCAGGCCATCTCGCACTGGGGCGAGACGCTCTTCGCCCTGGTCCTGCTCCAGGACAAGACGACGATCTCGCTGTCGCTCCTGCACTTCATGCAGACCATGCAGTACACCGGCGCCCAGTGGTCGGTGCTCTTCGCCGGCATCACGATCATCGTGATCCCGCTTCTCATGCTCTACCTGTGGATGGGCACGCGGCTGATCGAAGGCATCGCCGCGGGTTACAGCAGGTAGCCAGTCGCGGAGGTAGTTGTGAAACGCAGAACCGTCCTCAAGATGGGCGCCATGCTCCCGGCCTTCCTGGCCGTGCCCGCGCGGGCGTCGGCCGGACTCTTCCTCGTGCGAGCCGGTACGGCCACCGCCGTCATCGTCCTTCCCGAAGCCGCCGACGCCCAGTTGACCAGCGCCGCCAAGACCCTGGCCGACTACGTGGAGAAGTCCACCGGAGCGCGCCTGCCCATCACGACCGGCCAGGCCCCGGCGGGCCAGACCAGCGTACGGCTCGGCGGCCCGCCACCGGCGGACGTGTCGGGCGACGGCTTCGCGATCAGCCCCGACGCCGACGGCCTGGTGATAGCCGGCGCCAGCTCATGGGGCACCAGGTTCGGCGTCTACGAGTTCCTGGAACGTTACGCCGGAGTCCGCTGGCTGTTCCCCGGGCCCGACGGCGAGGACGTGCCGGCCCGCGGCGACCTCGCCGTACCGGCGGAGCGGTTGTCCACCACGCCCGCCTTCTCCATGCGCGTCTTCAGCGACCTGGGCAAGGGCGACGGCTGGGACAGCGCCGACATCAACCTCCGGTGGGCCTCCAGGGCGGCGCGGGCGCACTGGCCCGTCGAGTTCCACCACAAGATGGCGGCCATCTTCCCGCCCAAGGTGTACGCCAATCCCGACCTCCCCGGCTTCCATCCCGACTACTACCCGCTGAAGGACGGGAAGACCGTGCTCCCCGGACCGAACCAGACGACCGGATGGCAGCCGCGCTACAGCCGGAAGGACGTGGTCGACCGCGCCGCCGAGTACGTGCTCACGTTCTTCCGCGACAACCCCGCCGTGACCTCGATCTCCCTGGGCGCCAACGACCTGAACGGCTACAGCGAGGACGAGCTCGAGCCCGCGCTCAACTCCTTCGGCTACGCCTCCGCCTCACGCGCCTACTACGGCTTCGTCAACGCGGTCGCCGAGCGGGTGGCCGCCGAGTTCCCCGGCAAGACCATCGGCCTGCTGGCCTACACCCACGTCGTCGATCCGCCGCCCTTCCCGTTGCACCCCAGCGTGGTCCCCTTCCTCACCCGCGACAGGTACATCTGGGCCAACGAGGAGGGCAGGGAGATCGACCGGCGGCACACCAGGGCCTGGCGGCGGGTGGCCACCAGGATCGGGTGGTACGACTACGCCTACGGCACGCCGTACACGCTGCCCAGGCTCGACCTCGACGGCATGCGCCAGGCGTGGTCGTGGGCCAGGGCCAACGGCGTCGCCTTCCACTACGCGGAGCTGTACCCGAACTGGGGTGAGGGCCCGAAGGCGTGGATCTTCGCGCGGCTGACCTGGGACGTGCGCTCCGACGTGCGGGCGTTGCTGCGGGAGTGGTGCGAGCGGGCGGTGGGCCCGGCGGGCGCGGCCGACCTGGTGCGCTACTACGAGCTCTGGGACTCCTTCTGGTCCGGGCGCGTGCCCCGCACGCCGTTCTTCGCCCTCGGCAGGCACCGCACCTACTTCTCCCTCAACCTCGCCGACTACCTCGCCGAGATCACGCCCGCCGAGGTGGCGCGGGCCCGCCGGTTACTGGAGGCGGCCGCGGCCAAGGCCCAGACGCCCGCCCAGGTCAAACGCGCCGCGATCCTGCTGCGCGCCTTCGAGTACTACGAGGCGTCGGCCCTCAGCTACTTCCGTCCCGTTCCGGTCCCGAGGACGGACCGGCAGGCGCTCGCGCTGGCCGAGGAGACCCTGACCACCCTCGACGAGAAGGTACGGCTGGCCAGACGCCGGATCCAGATCGTCCAGGAGGTCAAGCCCGACCCGATCCTGCGCCACCGCCTCGAACCCGAGCGGCTCTTCCTGAACTGGACCGGCTTCGACCCCTACCGGTTCTGGACGCTGGCCGACCGCGTGCGCGGCGACGGCAACAGGGGCGCGCTGCACGACCGCCTCACCACCGCGGCCGCCGGCACGGGCGACCAGGCCAGGCTGGCCAGGCTCATCCTGCGCGTGGCGTCGGGAGCCGCGCCCAACCGGGTGGTCAACGGTTCTTTCGAAGACGGCACGCCCGCCCCCTGGACGATCTCCTCCACCCGGGCCGCGATCGTCCGCGGCCCCTCCTTCTCCGGTACGGCCAGCCTGGCGCTCACCGGCCCCCAGGTCGACGCGACCCAGAGCGTCAAGATCCAGCCGGGACTGGTGGCCGCCAGGTTCCGCTACCGCTCCACCGGCAGGTCGCCCGCCGTCGCCGCGACCCGGTTCATCGCCCGCGACGCCGCCGGCGCCACCCTGCGCGTCTACGCCCAGCCGCTGCGGTTCACCGCGGAGACGACGGGCCGCTGGGCCTGGCTCGGCGTCGTCGAGGACGTCCCCGCCGTCATCGGCGCCAAGTCCGTCGACCACGTCCTGCTCGTGGTCACGATCATCGACCACGACCCCGCCCGCCCGGCGATCCACCTCGACGACGTCGTCCTGCACGACGAGAACTCCTGACCGACCGAACAGACAGGCATCCCGATGAGAACCACCACGAGACTTCTCGCCGCGGGCACGGCGACCCTGCTGACCTTGACGCTGGCCGCCTGCGGCGGCTCGTCCTCCTCGGGGGACGGCAAGGAGTTCACCCTCTGGAGCATGTGGTCGGAGGGCGAGGCCGACCAGAAGGTGATGGCGCAGGCCGTCGCCGAGTTCACGAAGGCCACCGGCATCAGGGTGAAGGTGCAGTGGAAGGGCCGCAACCCGACCAAGGCGCTGCTGCCCACCCTGAACACGAGCAACGTCCCCGCCGACCTGCTCGACACGAACAACACCGAACTGGTCAGCGCGCTGGCCTCCACGGGCAACGCGCTGGACATGACCCCCGTCTACGCGGCGAAGGTTCCCGGCGAGGACAAGACCGTGGGCGACCTGGTCGGCGACGCCTACAAGACGGTGGCCACGCCCGTCGGCGGCACGAGCCCGGTCATGGTGCCCTACCAGGCCTCCAGCTACGCCTTCTTCTACGACGGCAAGAGCCATCCGGAGCTGGCGGCGACGGCGCCGGAGAACTGGGACGAGTTCTTCACGGCGCTCGACGCGGAGAAGGCCAAGGGACGCCGGCCGATCGCCCAGGACGGCAGCCTCACCGGCTACAACGCCTACTACCTGACCTACTTCACGATGGCCGTCGCCGGCGACGAGGGCTACGTGAACGCGGTCAAGGACAAGACCGGGCAGACCTGGCTCAAGCCCGCGTACCTGGAGGCGGCCAAGCTGATCGAGAAGCTGGCCAAGGGCGGCTACTTCGCCGACGGATACACCGCGAGCAAGTTCCCCGCCCAGCAGCAGAAGTGGGCCAACGGCGACGCCGACTTCATCTACGGCGGCACCTGGCTGCCCAGGGAGACGCTGCCATACGCGAAGCAGGGCTTCGACTACCGGGCCTTCCCCTTCCCGGCGGTCGGCGGCAGGCCCGCGCCACCGGCCAACGTGGCCCTGGTCGGGTTCGGCATCCCGGCCAAGGCGAAGAACCAGGAAGCCGCCAAGCAGTTCATCTCCTTCTTCCTGCAGAAGAAGTACCAGGATCAGCTGGCCTCTACGGCGAAGGAGATCGCGATCAGGCCGGACGTCCCCGCCGCGCCGGAGGTGGCGGAGATCAAGAAGCTCCTCGACGCCGGCCGCATCGTCAAGGTCCGGGCGGGCTCCGACTTCTCCGAGTACCAGACCAAGGTGATCTTCCCCGTCAACGACGAGCTGATCTTCGGCAGGATCACCGCGGCGGAGTTCGTCCGGAAGCTCGCCGACGAGACGGTGACGTACTGGAAGAACCGATGAGCCCCGTCACCCTGGCGATCGTCGGCGCGGGCAGCCGGGGGTCCGGCTACGCCCGCTGGGCGGCCGGGCATCCCGACCGGGCGCAAGTGGTGGCCGTGGCCGACCCCAGGCCGGACGCGCTCCCCGGCGTCGCGGCCGGAGCGCGGTTCGGCTCGTGGGAGGAACTCGCGCGGGCGGGACGGCTCGCCGACGCCGCGATCATCGCCACCCCCGACCGCGAGCACGTCGGCCCCACCGAGGCCCTGGCCGCGCAGGGCTACCACATCATGCTGGAGAAGCCGCTCGCGCCGACGGCCGAGGGCTGCGAGCGCGTCGTCGCCGCGGTCTTGGAGGCCGGGGTGCTCTTCGCGGTCGCCCACGTGATGCGGTACACGCGATACACCGAGCTGATCAAGGACGTGGTCGCCTCGGGCGAACTGGGCGACCTCGTCTCCGTCCAGCACCTGGAACCGGTCGGCTACTGGCATCAGGCCCACTCCTACGTCCGGGGCAACTGGCGCAGCGAGGAGGCGTCCTCGTCGATGCTGCTGGCCAAGTCGTGCCACGACGTCGACTGGCTGCGGTACGTGATGGATCGCCCGATCGCCAGGGTCTCCAGCTTCGGCTCCCTCACCCACTTCCGCCCGGAGAACCGGCCGGAGGGCGCGGCCGATCGCTGCCTCGACTGCGGGGTCTCCGCCGGCTGCCCCTACGCCGCCGACCGCATCTATCTCAGGCTCCAGAACCAGCGCGGCCACGGCTGGCCGATGAACGTGCTGACGCCGGAGCCGGACGACGGCTCCATCCTGCGGGCGCTGCGCACCGGCCCGTACGGCGAGTGCGTCTACCTGGGCAGGAACGACGTGGTCGACCACCAGGTGGTCTCGCTGGAGTTCGAGGGCGGGGCGACGGGCTCGCTGACCATGACGGGTTTCGTCAAGGGCGGGCACCGGCGTACCCGGTTGTTCGGGACCCGGGGCTCGCTGGAGGGCGACGGGGAGCGCGCGGAGGTCTTCGACTTCGTCAGCGAGCGCACCCGCGTCGCCGAGGCGGCGCCCGCCGGTGACGCGACGGTCGCGGGCGGGCACGGCGGCGGCGACGCCGCGCTGATGGACGCGTTCGTGACGGCGGTGGCGACCGGTGACGCGACCCGCATCCGGTCGGGGGCGCTGGAGTCGCTGGAGACCCACCTCGCGGTCTTCGCCGCCGAACGCGCCCGCCGCGCGGGATCGGTGGTGACGGTATGAGGGACCGCTACGACGTCCTCGTCGTCGGCGGCGGGACCGGCGGGCTGGCCGCGGCGCTCGCGGCCGCGCAGGGCGGCGCGTCGGTGCTGCTGGTCTCGGAGCAGGAGTGGCTCGGCGGCCAGCTCACCTCCCAGGGCGTGCCCTCCGACGAGCACGGGTGGACGGAGCGGCTGGGCGTCACCCCGACGTACCGGCGCTTTCGCGCGGCGCTGCGCGACTGGTATCGCACCCACAGGCAGCTGACGCCCGCCGCGCGGGCCGACCCGCTGCTCAACCCGGGCCAGGGGGCGGTCAGCCCGATCTGCGCCGAGCCCGTGGTCATCGCCGAGGTCCTGGATGATCTGGCCGCGGGCCTTGAGGTGCTGCGCGGCCCGCGTCCCGTCCACGCCGACGTCACCGGGGACCGGGTCGAGGCGGTCACGTTCGCCCGGCCGGACGGCACGCTGGTGACGATCGGCGCCGGCTACGTCCTCGACGCCACCGAGGAGGGCGACCTCCTGCCGCTCACCGGTACGGAGCACGTGCTCGGCGCGGAGTCGCAGGACGACACCGGCGAGCCGCACGCCCTGGAGGGACCGGCCGACGAGGGCACCCAGCAGGCCATCACCTGGTGCGTGGCGCTGGAGAACCGGGAGGGGGAGGACCACACCATCGAGCGCCCCGCCGGGTACGACCGCTGGCGCGCCTTCGCGCCGCCCGGCTGGCCGGACAGGCTGCTCAGCCTGACGGTGCCGCACCCGTGGACACTCGAACCGCGCCGGTGGGAGCTGCCCGACCTCTGGCGATTTCGCCGGATCCGCTACGGGGCGCACTACGAGCCCGCGCGCACCGACGTGACCCTGGTCAACTGGCCGCAGAACGACTACCTGGGCGGCGTCGTCACCGGCGTGGACACGCCGGCCAGGCAGACCCGGCTGGCCGAGGCGAGAGAGCTGACGTTGTCGCTGGTCTACTGGCTGCAGACCGAACTCGGCCGGCGGGGGCTGCGGCCGTGCGGCTCGGTGATGGGCACGCGCGACGGCCTGGCCCGCGCGCCGTACGTGCGGGAGGGGCGGCGGATCGTCAGCCGCCGCCGGATCACCGAACTCGACGTCGGGGTGGAGGCGCGGGCGGGGCTGGCGGGCGCGGAGCGGTTCGCCGACTCCGTCGGCGTCGGCGCCTACCGGATCGACCTGCACCCCACCGCGTCGGGCCGCAACTACGTGGACGTCTCGACCTACCCGTTCCAGATCCCGCTGGGCGCCCTGCTGCCGGTACGGATGCGGAACCTGCTGCCGGCGGCCAAGAACATCGGCACCACCCACATCACCAACGGCTGTTACCGCGTCCACCCCGTCGAGTGGAGCATCGGGGAGGCCGCCGGAGCGCTCGCCGCCTTCTGCGTACGGCGCGGCACCGAGCCCCAGGCGGTCGCCGGAGAACCCGGGCTCCTGGCGGACTTCCAGGCGCTTCTGCGTGAGGGTCGCGGGATGGCCCTGGCCTGGCCCGCCGACCACCTGGCCCGACGAGTCTGAAGGAGCATGCCATGACCGAGCACCCCGCCCCCCTCAGCAGGCGCGGCGCGCTGGCCGCGATCGCCGTGCCGGGGGTGGCCGCCGCTCTCCTGCCGGGTACGGCGCACGCCGCCGCCGTACCGGAAGGCCTGCCGGCCACCACCCTGGACCAGCTCAAGCTCGTGACGGCGGCCCCCGCCGCCACCCACTTCTACGTCACCGACCCCGGCAAGGAAGGCGTCTTCTCCTACCGGGGGAGCTCGACGGCCGTGGACGACAACGGCGCGACCGTCCTGGTGTCGAACGGAGGGCAGCGCTTCCTGCGGATCTTCGACGGGCCGCTGAACGTGCGCTGGTTCGGCGCGGTGGGCGACAACGTCAAGGACGACAGCGACGCGATCCAGGCGGCGGTGACCGCCGCGCAGAGCCTCGCGGGGGCAGTGGTGTACCTGCCCACCGGCAAGTATCTGGTCGGCAAGACGATCGTCATCGACTCCGCGAAGGCGCCCATCCGGATCGTCGGCGACGGATTCGGCTCGGACGGCGCGCTGACGCAGGCGAAGTACACGCTGGTGACCGCCCCGGCGACGCCTCCGGCGGGTATGGAGGCCGTCTTCGCCTTCACCCTGACCGAGAACGTCGTGGGCAACAGGTACGAGTTCTCCGACCTGACCGTCGACGGCGGCGGCAGGGTGCCGTACGGGATCAAGGCGTTGTCCGTCGCGCACACGCTGTTCCGCCGGATCCTGGTGAAGCGGACGGCCACCGCGGGCCTGTACATCGGCAACGGCTGGTGCAACGACGTCGAGACCTGCGAGTTCTCCAGCAACTCCGGCGACGGCATCCGGGTCGGCGCGGCGAGCACCAACGCGTTCAACGTGACCAACACCAAGATCTTCGACAACGCCAAGATCGGCATCAACCTCGACCACAGTTGTCTCGGCGTCAGGATCAACGGCTGCACGATCGAGGACAACCTGGTCGCCGGGATCTTCGTGCGCTTCTACGTCAGCCCGCTGCAGATCGTCGGCAACTACTTCGAGAACAACGGCACCACCGGCTACACCTTCACCGACCCCGCCAGGACGGTGAAGGCCAGCGTGATCGTCAACGGGTCCGGCACCGCGGGCGTGGTCAACACCGCCTACCCGGTGGGCACGATCCGCTTCGCCGACAACGTGGTCGCGCCCACGACCGCCGAGCACATCGTGGTCTGCTACTCGGCCGACGCGGCCCTGGAGATCTCCGGCACCACGGTGCTGCGCTACCAGACGACGGGCGTCGCCCGGTACGTGCTCCTCAAGACCGGCACGAACCGGACGGGCGGTTCGGGCGGCGCGAAGGTCAACGGCGTGCTCCAGCGCGGGAACGCGATCTGGAGCCCGCACGCGGCCCACGCCGTCCTCGACCCCATCGAGATCGACGAGCTGGGATCGGCCTCCACCACCACGTTCCACACGGCGCTCATCGACGGCGTGGCGCCGGTCAACTACGCGCCGCCGCTGTCCGGGTTCGTCATGGTCGGGTCGGCGGGCGGCGGCACCTGGGCGGCGGCGGCCACGACCCACCGCAGGCAGGCCGTCTTCACCCTGAACGGCGCCGGCGACACGGACTACTTCGGCTTCCCCCTCGACCTGGCCGCCAACCCGGAACTCGCCGGCAAGTACGTCTACTTCGCCTGCTACCTGCGGGTCGACGCGGCGGGCACCGGCGGGCAGCTCTGGGACAACGTGCTGCACGCGGGCGCCGTGACCCACGACACGGCCTGGCGCCTGGTCTCCTACGTCGACCGGTTACCCGCGACGGGCGTCGTCAAGTTCGGCGTCAGGAAGCTGTCGGCCGGCACGCTGCGGGTCGCCGCGCCGGTGCTCAGCGAACTCGGCGCCCCCTACCAGAACCACCTGAGGTGAGACGCGAATGACCAGGCTGGGCGTGATCGGCTACGGCCGGCGCATCAAAGCGGTGCTGTCGGCCGTCGGGCGGGTGGACCCCGGGGCCAGGGTGGTGGCGATCGCCGACCCGGCGGCGGGAGCGCCCGAGGGCGCCGACCGCTACGACGACGCCGCCACGATGCTCGACTCGGCCGACCTGGACGGCGTGCTCATCGGCACCCGGTGCGACCTGCACACCCCGATGGCGCTGCGGGTCCTGGCCACCGGACTGCCCCTGTTCCTGGAGAAGCCGGTGGCGATCGACCGGGCGCAGTACGACACGCTGGCCGCCGCCGCCGAGGGCGCGACGAGCCCGGTCGTGGTGTCGTTCCCGCTGCGCCTGTCCAGCCTGGCCCGCACGGTGCGCGGGCTGCTGGACGAGGGCGTGATCGGGCAGGTCGCGCACGTCCAGGCGGTCAACAACGTGCCCGCGTACGCGGTGGCGTCCTATTTCCACGGATGGATGCGTGACACGGCGCTGACCGGCGGGCTCTGGCTGCAGAAGGCGACGCACGACTTCGACTACCTCACCTACCTGATCGGCCGGCGTCCGCTGGAGGTCGTGGCGATGGAGTCGCGGACGGTCTTCGGCGGCACGATGCCCGCCGGGCTGCGCTGCTCGGACTGCGACCTGCGGCACACCTGCCCGGAAGGGCCGGGCGGCCGGGAGGCGACGGCGGACTGGAGGTGCGTCTACGGCGAGGACGTGGGCAATCACGACTCCGGCAGCGCGCTCGTGCGCTACGAGTCCGGCCTGCACGTGTCCTACTCGCAGAACTTCTACTCCCGCGGGCGGGCGGCCGCCCGGGGAGCCACGCTGATCGGGCACAAGGGCACGATCAGCTTCGACTGGTACACCGGCCGCGTCACCCTCATCGACCACATGAGCGGCACGGTCACCGAGCACGGCGGCCGCGCGGAGACCGGCGACGAGCACTTCGGCGGCGATCTGGAACTGGCCAGGGAGTTCGTGGCCGCCTGCCACGGCGCGCCGGACAGCCGCTCGCCGCTGTCGGCGGGGCTGCTCAGCGCCCGGCTCTGCCTGGCCGCCGCGCGATCCTGCCGGACGGGCCGGATGACGACCGTATGACCATCACCGTGGGGATCGCCGGGCCCGGGGCGATCGCGGCCCGGCACGCGGTGGCGCTGCGGGCGGCGGGCGCCCGGCTGGCCGGCGTGTGCGGGCCCGACCCGGCCGCGACCGCGCGCTTCGCCGAGCGGTACGGCTGCGCCGCCGCGCATCCCGACCTCGACGCGCTGCTGTCGGCCCCCGGGCTCGACGCGGTGGTGATCTGCTCGCCGAACGTGTTCCACGTGCCGCAGACGCTCGCCGCGCTGCGCGCGGGGTGTCATGTGTTGTGCGAGGTCCCCGTCGCCATGAGCCTCACCGACGCGCTGGAGGTGGTCCGCGTCGCCGACGACTCGGGCAGGCAGGTGATGGCGGCCCACACGCTGCGGTTCTGCCCGCCGTACCGCAGAGCTCGCGACCTGGTGGAATCGGGGCTGCGGGTACGCCACGCCGTCGGCCGCACGCTGATGCTGCGCCAGGCCGACACCCGCGGCTGGACCGACGACGTGCTGTGGCACCACGGCGCCCACCTGGTCGACGCCGCCCTGTGGCTGCTCGACGCGGACGCCGAGGTGGCGGGCGCGCGCGGCCCCGCCTGGCGGGGGAGCGGCAGGCCGATGGACGCCGGCGCCGTCCTGACCACGCCTGGCGGCGGCCTGGCCACCCTGTCCCTGTCCTACCACTCGCGCTCGGCGGTCAGGGACCTGCTGCTGATCGCCGAGGACACCACGCTGACCCTGACCGGCGGCTCGCTGCTCGGCCCCTCGGGCGTCCTGGCCGGCTGCGGCGGCGACGACGCCATGGAACGCGCCGGCCTGGCCGCCCAGGACGCCGCGTTCGTGGCCGCCGTCGCGGAAGGCCGCCCGGTCCCGCTGCCGATCACCGCCGTCCTGCCCGCGCTGCGGGCCCTCGCCACCTGGAGTACCGCATGACCAACGAGCTGGCCAGGATGACCACGAAGGAGGCCGGGCGGGCGCTGGCCGCGGCCGGCGTGGCCATCCTGCCGGTCGGCGCGTGCGAGCAGCACGGGCCGCACCTGAGCCTGGACACCGACATGGGCATCGCCGACGCCTTCGCCCGCAGGCTCGCCGCCGACCTGGGCGCGGCGGCCGTGCTGTGCCCGCCCGTGCCGTACGGGCTGTCGGAGCACCACCTGGCCTTCCCCGGCACGCTCACCCTCAGGCCGGCCACGTACCTGGCGCTGCTCGCGGACCTGGCCGAGTCGCTGGCCCACCACGGGCTGCGCAGGATCCTGGTCGTCAACGGCCACGGCGGCAACACCGACCCGATCAGGCTCGCGGCCAGGGAACTGCGCAGGGATCACGGCGTCGAGATGGCCCACCTGATGTGGGCCCTGCTGGCCGCCGACACGATCGCCGAGCTGATCCCCGAGGGCCGCTACGGGCACGCCTGCCAGAGCGAGACGTCGGTGGCGATGGCGATCGCGCCGCACCTGGTCCGCCCGGACCTGATCGGTCCACCCGCGCCCGGCGCGCCGCCGGACCGGGACACCGACCCCCCGTCCGGCCGGGTCGACCTGCCGGTCGCCTTCGAGACCTGGACGGACAGCGGGGCGCTCGGCGACGCCCGGCTGGCCGGCGCCGAGATGGGGCAGAAGATCGTCGAGGCCGCCTATGGGCGCGCGATCGGGTTCGCCCGCCGCTTCGCCGCGGGGCGGGTGCGCCGATGAAGCTCCGCATCGTGGACGTCGAGCGCGTGGTGGTGCGCGTGCCCTTCAGGGAACGCGCGCGGCCGTGGAACGAACTGCTGGTCGGCCAGTTCGGGGTGATCGAGGTGCTGAGGGTGCGCACCGACGACCCCGACATCGTCGGGTACGGCGAGACGCTCCCGCACTACACGTGGCAGACGGTCTCCGAGACCGCGGCGGCCAGGGTGACCGGCGGCAACCCGGCGGAGTTCCTCGCCGACGACAGCCTCGGCGCCGGGCTGCAGATGGCGCTGTTCGACATCGTCGGCAAGGCGCTGGGCGTGCCGATGCACCGGCTGCTGAACCTGCCGCTGGTGCGTGACTGGTGCCCGATCTCGTGGTGGAGCACCAAGATGCCCGCCGAGGTGCTGGCGCAGGAGGCCGCCGAGGCGCTGACCGAGGGCTACCGCTCACACAAGCTGAAGGCCAGGCCCTGGTTCGACATCAGGGAGCAGGTCGCCGCGATCGCCGGGGTCACGCCCCCGGACTTCGCCCTCGACATCGACTGGAACGGCATGCTGCTCACCCCCGGGCAGGCCGTCGAGGTGCTGCGCGAGCTCGACCGCGAGGAACGCGTGGGCATCTACGAGTCGCCGATCAAGCAGGACGACGTGGCGGGCTTCAGGTCGCTGCGCGCCCGCGTGGACCGGCCGCTGGCCGAGCACTACACCAAGACGCTCCTGCCCGAATGGATCAGGCAGGACGCGCTCGACGGGTTCGTGCTGTGCCTGGCCGGGGTCTCCGGGCTGCTCGCGCAGGGCCAGCACGCCGCCGCGTTCCAGAAGAACTGCTGGCTCCAGGTGGTCGGCGCCGGGCTGACGACGGCGTTCACGCTGCACCTGGGCGGGGTGCTGACACATGCCAGATGGCCCGCCGTGACCTGCCTCAACGTCTACTCCGACGACCTGATCGAGGACCCGATCGAGATCCGGGGCGGCTACGCCAGGATCCCGGGCGGGCCGGGGCTCGGCGTCACCGTCGACGAGGCGGCGCTGGAGAGGTACCGGATGGCCGCGCCGTACACGGTGGAGTATCCGCGGCGGTTGCTCACCTTCGACCTCGGCGACGGCAGGGCCAGGCACTACGCGACGATCACGCAGTTGTTCGACGAGTGCCGTTACATCGGGACCATGCCGGTTCAGCCGCGCGGCGCGCGGCTGGTGGTGACCGGTGACGACGGCAGCGCCACCTTCGACGGCCTGTACGGCAGGGCGGCCGTGGCCCCGGTCTGGGACGCGGGGGTGCGGTGATGCGGGTTCTGGTGGTCGGCGCCGCGGGAGAGGTGGGACGGATGATCACCCCCGCCCTGTCGGACAGGCACGAGTTGCGCCTGTTCGACCCGCGCGTTCCCGACCCGCGTGAGGGCGACTGGCTGGCGGGCAGCGTCACCGACCCGGAGGCGGTCGCGGCGGCGGTGGAGGGCCAGGACGCCGTGGTGTACCTGGCGATGGGACGCAAGGCGGGCTGGCGGGACGGCCCCGGCTGGGCGATCAGCCACTTCGACGTGTCCGTGAAAGGCCTGTACCTGACCCTCTCCGCCGCGGCGAAGGCCGGGGCCGGGCATGTGGTGTACGCCAGCAGCATGTCGGTGTTCGCCGGCTACCTGCACCGGGACTACGCGGCCGATCCCGCCGCCGACGAGGTCGACGCCTACGGGCTGACCAAGCGGCTCGGCGAGCAGGTGTGCGAGGCCGCGGCGCGCGAGCACGCGATGCACGTCGTCGCACTGCGGCTGGCCGCCCCGATGCCGGACGAGGAGTGGCTGAGCTGCGCCTCCATGCCGGAGCGGGTGGTCGGCACCGCGGCGGGCGACGTCGCGCGCGCCTTCCTCGCCGCGCTCGAACACCGCGGGCCCTTCGGGGCCTACCCGGTCACGGGGGACCGGGAGCGCGAGTACCTGGACTGGCATCCGACCAGGGACGCCCTCGGCTGGGAACCCCGGGCGCGGCCCCTCACACCACCCTGAGCGGCGTGGCCGTACGGGGCAGGAGGGTGAGGTCGACCGCGCAGGCGCCCGGGGTGGCCACCTCGATGACCGTCCTGGCGTCCGGGTAGGCGGCCCGCCAGGCGACCGCGCCCTTGGCCACGATGATGCCGGCCTCGGCGGGGTCGATGCCCTGCGAGGTCACCTGCTCGCGGTGGAAGGGCGGGGTGGGCCTGGTGGTCACCACGAGGCGTACCCCGTCCACGGCGAGCACGGCGCTGGGCCCCATGTCGAAGCTCTGACCGGTCATCCACGTCCCCTGGGTGGTGTAGCGGCCGTCGGAGACCGACACCACGGTCGCGTCCACGGGGACGGGCTCGCCGTGCAGGCGGTCGGACCTGCCGCCGACGGCCCGCCGTACCCGGCCGCCGGGACCCGCCTGGGCCGCCGCCGCGACGGCTTCGGCGTCCGCGATGACCACGACGGCGTTCTCCGCGCCTTGGGCGAGCAGTTCCGCCAGCAGCGCGGTCCCGTCGCCCGCACTGCCTCCGCCGATGTTGTCGGCCAGGTCCGCCAGCACGACCGGCCGCCGGTCAGGGGCGCGGGCCGCCTCGATCGCCAGGGCCACCGCGTTCCCGGCGCCGGGACGTTCCACCGTGAAGGCGTCCGCGTGCGCCTCGATGTCCTCGACGCACCGACCGGCCACCGCGCGCGCCGCGGCGGCCAGGCCGGCGTCGGCGACCACCAGGACGCTCATCCCGGCCCTGGCCACGTCGCTGTAGGCGAATCCGGCCGTGACCCCGGCCCTGAGCAGCCCCGCGGCGCGCGCCCTGGCGGTGGCCCGCGCCTGCAGCCCGCGCATCGGCTCGGCGTCCGTGGCCTGCGCCAGCGGGCAGGTCAGGAGCGGCGCCTTCGCCACCACGGTCACCAGCGGGCGGCCGTCCAGCGCCAGCGCCAGCAGTTCCGCCGCCTCCTTGCCGCGCTCCCACATGTCCACGTGCGGGTAGGTGTCGTAGCTGAGCGCGATGTCGCACAGGCCGGCGAACTCGGGGGACGGGTTGGCGTGCAGGTCGAGCACGGCCGCGATGGGGATGTCGCCCACCAGGGCGCGGATCCTGCGCAGCGCCTCGGCCTCCACGTCCGGGCAGCCCTCGGCGACCATCGCGCCGTGCAGGTTGAGCAGGAGCCCGTCCAGCGGGCCCGCCGCGGCCAGGGCGCCGGTGAGCCCGTCGAGCAGGACGGCCAGCGTGGCGGCCGGCGCAGGTCCCGAGGGCCAGGCGCCCGCGGAGAAGGCCGGCACGAGGTCGAAGTCCGTGTGGCCGAGGAAGCCGCCGATCACCGACCGGGTGGCGGCGTGGTGCTCGACGATCGCCGTCCCCGTGAGGAGCTCGAACGCCTCGAAGGCGGCGAGGTCGGCCGGGTGGGGGCCGTAGGTGTTGGTTTCGTGCCAGAGGCCGGCGATGCCGACTCGGTGCCGGGTCATGGGGAGCGCCATTTCGTCAGACGGAACCGCTGTTTCGCTGGTTCAAACTAGCCTGCGCTCCCCGGGCCGCGTCAAGCGGGGAGCGCGCGGATCGTCTCGGCCAGTTCCTGCGCCGCCTTGCGCAGGTGGTGCGCGATGCGGGCCGCGTCCTCCACGGCGAACCTGGAGGCGGGGGCGCTCACGCTCAGCGCGGAGGGCACGGGCACCTCGGGCAGCAGGACGGCCACGCACCGCCCGTCGGGCTGGTCCTCGCAGTCGTCGACGGCGTAGCCCTCGGCCGCGACCTTCGCGGCCTCGGCCACGTAGGCGTCGGGGTCGGTGATCGTGTCGTCGGTCATGGCCGGCATGCCGGCCTGGCCCAGGATCTCGCGCAGCCGGTGCTCGTCGAGCTGGGTCGCGATCGCCTTGCCGATCGCCGTGGAGTGGATCGGCGCCCTGGCGCCCACGTCCACCGACAGCCTGACCGACCGCTCGCTCTCCACCACGGCCACGTAGACGATCTCGGCCCCGTAGAGCATGCCCAGGTTGACCGTCTCGTGGAAGCGGTCACGCAGCTTGACCAGGTACGGCTCGGCCGCGTTGCGCACCAGCTCCAGGTAGCGCGTGCGGTCGAACCTGAAGGCGATGCCCAGGCGGTAGGTCCCGTCGGCGGGGTCGCGCTCGGCGTACCGGCGGGCCTCCAGCGCCATGAGGTAGCGCATGGCCGAGCTCTTGGGCAGCCCGGTGCGCTCGGCGACCAGCGTCAGCGACACCCCCTCAGGCGACTCCTGGAGCAGGTCGAGCACGTCACAGACGCGGTCGACGGCCCTGATCGGGTACGTCGCCTCCCGCTTCACCACCTGCACGCTTCCTCCGATGGTCGAACGATGGTCGAAACGGTCGAGATACCAGCAAGACGATAGCAAGTTTCGCTCCAACAGATAAAAGCGCGATTCCAGGTGACAGAAATCCTCGGTCTTGACTTCCACGATCCGGTGCGATTTGGTCTACCTATCGGAATTCTAGTTTCAGTGAATGGAACGTGACTGCAGTGTTCGAAGCTGTCATCAGTCCCGACTGCGGACCGCCCGCCGGCCCCTACTCCCCGGCGATCCGCGCAGGCGGGTTCCTCTTCATCTCGGGGCAGGGCCCGTTCGACGGGTCGGGCAACCTGGCCGGAGGGACCTTCGCGGAGCAGGCGCACGTGGTGTTCGACAACCTGGAGGCGCTGGCCAGGGCCGCGGGCGCCGACCTCGGCAGGGTCGTCAGGCTCGGCGCCTTCCTGAACGACCTCGCCGATTTCGCGCAGTGGAACGAGGTTTGCGAACAGCGCCTGTCCAAGCCCTACCCCGCGCGGACCACGGTCCCCGCCGTGCTGCCGCGATTCGCCCTCGAGGTCGACGCGATCCTGCTGCTGGAAGGCGCCCCGTGAGCATGCTCGCCGAAGGTCTGCCGGCCAGGGCGGAGCGGGTGATCCCCGGTGGGGTCAGCTCCAACGTCCGGCTCGGCGCGCCACGCGTGTTCTTCCGGCGGGGCGAGGGCGCGCGCCTGTGGGACCTGGACGGCAGGGAGTACGTCGACCACCTGCTCGGCCAAGGCCCCGCGTTCCTCGGCCACGCCCACCCGAGGGTGTCGGCCGCGGTCGCGGAAGCGGCCCGGTCGGGAATGGTCTTCGGCGCCCAGCATCCACTGGAGGTCGAGGCGGCCGAGCGGTTCATCGCGGCGACCGGCTGGCCCGACACCGTCCGATTCGGCGTCTCCGGCACCGAGTCCGTCCAGGCCGCGCTGAGGCTGGCGCGCGCCGCGACCGGCAGGCGGCGGATCGTCAGATTCGCCGGCCACTACCACGGCTGGCTCGACAACGTCCTGATGGACTTCGCGAACGGCGGCCACGGGCCCGCGTCCGCCGGGCAGCCGGCCGGCGCGCTCGCGGACTGGCTGGTGGTCCCCTTCAACGACGCCGAGGCCCTCACGGCCCTGTTCGACCGGCACGGCGCCGAGATCGCCGCCGTCATCTGCGAGCCGATGATGTGCAACGCGGGCGCCATCCCGCCCAGGGACGGCTTCCTCGGCCTGGTGCGCGAACTGTCGGAACGCGCCGGCGCCGTACTCGTCTTCGATGAGGTCATCACGGGGTTCCGCCTGGCGCTCGGCGGCGCCGCGGGGCACTTCGGCGTGACACCCGACCTCGCCGTGTACGGCAAGGCGCTGGCGGGAGGCTGGCCCGTCAGCGCGCTGGCGGGGCGGGGCGACCTGATGGCCAGGTTCGGCACGGGGGAGGTCAATCACTCCGGCACGTTCAACGCCTCGACGATGGCCGCGGCCGCCGTCGTCGCCACGCTCGACACGCTGACCTCGGCTCCGCCGTACGCGCGCGTCGAGGACCACGGGCGCCGGCTGATGGCGGGGCTGGCCGAGCTGGGACGGCGGCACGGTGTGCCGCTGCGGATACAGGGGTTGCCGGTGGCCTTCCACGTGAGCTTCGGGCCACCGCGGCCGGTCCACGACCTGACCGGACTCCACGCGCTCGACCTGGCCAGGTACGCCCGATTCGCCCGTACCCTGGCCGCGCACGGCGTCTGGGTGGCCGGTCGCGGCATCTGGTATGTCTCGGCCGCCCACGGTGAGGCCGAGCTGACCGACGTGCTCGACCGGGTCGACGAGGCCCTGAAGCACGAGAACGACTTGTAGCCCGCGGAAGACCGGGCTCACAGAAACCATAAGACCCTCTTCGTAGGGTGTGTCCCATGGATGGGGGTTTCGGGCCGGCGGACTCGGGCGGCACGGTGCGCGTCTGGTCGCCGGCGTGAACCCGACGTCGGTGCTGGTCGCCGAGGACGAGGCCATGGTCCGTGCCGCGATCGTCGCGGTGCTGGCGGCGGAGCCGTACCTGCGCGTGGCCGGGCAGGCCGCGGACGGGCAGCACGCGGTGGACCTGGCCGTGTCACTCCGTCCCGACGTGGCGCTCGTCGACATCAGGATGCCGCGCATGGACGGGCTGGCGGCGACCAAGCGGATCCTGGCCGAGGCGCCGGGTACGCGGGTGGTCGTGCTCACCTCGTTCGGCATGGACGAGCACGTCTTCGGGGCCCTGCGCGCGGGGGCGGCCGGATTCCTGCTCAAGGACAGCACGCCGGAGCGCATCATCGACGCCGTACGGGTGGTGGCCGCCGGTGGCGCGCTGCTCGACCCGTCGGTGACCGGAAGCATGATCACCCACCTGCTCACCACGGATCCCCGCCCGGCGCACGGCGACCAGCTCGGCATGCTCACCCCCCGGGAGAAGGACGTGCTGGTCCAGGTGGCCCGAGGGCTGAGCAACAGTGAGATCGGCGCCCGCCTCGGGCTGAGCCCGTCGACCGTGAAGGGTTACGTGGCCGCGATCATCACCAAGCTCGGCGTGCGCGACCGGGTGCAGGCGGCGGTCGCCGCGGTGGAGGGCGGCCTGCTCGGGCAGCCGACACGGCAGGACGCCTGACCCCGCAGGGTGGCCCAGGCCGCCTTCGACCGGGTACGCGAACGCGCAGGTCGGCGTCCCCGAGCCCATGAGTGCCCGGTGGCGGAGTTATGACATGACCGAAACCGCCACCGTGACTACTTGTCGGGGGATCTCACCCTTGATCGACTCTCTTCGTCAGGAAGAGAGGAAGACCATCATGGTAGGCAGAACCTTAGTCGCGGCGGCCGTCCTCGCGGCGGCCCTGGCCGCGACCCCGTCGGCAAGCGCGGAATCACCCCCACCCGACACTGCCGCCGCGAAGAGCGTCACGCTGGTCACCGGCGACCGGGTGAGCGTCGACCGCGGCCGGATCACCTTCACGGCCGGCCCCGGCCGGACGAACGTCCGCTACATCACCGAGGGCACCAAGGACGACTGGACGCTCATCCCGCTCGACGTCGCGGGCGACGTGGCCAGGGGAGTGCTCGACCGCAACCTCTTCCGGGTCCCGCAGCTGATCAAGGACGGTCTCGGCGAGAAGCAGCTGCCGCTGATCGTGCAGTACCGCCAGGGCGCGGCACCGATGACAGCGCTGTCGGGCGCCCGCCCGCTGGCCTCCATCAACGCCGTCGCCACGGCCGGCGCCACCTGGGCTCACCTCAGCCAGGACCGGTCGGTGCAGAAGGTGTGGCTGGACGCGCCCGTCAAGGCCACCCTCGACCGCAGCGTGCCCCAGGTCGGCGCGCCGGAGGCGTGGAAGGCCGGTTTCACCGGTGAGGGCGTGAAGGTGGCCGTCCTGGACACCGGCGTCGACGACCGCCACCCCGACCTGGCCGGGCGCGTGGACGCGTCGGCCAACTTCAGCGAGAGCGCCGACGCCATGGACCGTGCCGGTCACGGCACCCACGTGGCCTCCACCATCGCCGGTCAGGGCGCGACGGGCACGCCCGCGCGCAAGGGCGTCGCGCCGGGCGTCCGGCTGCTCAACGGCAAGGTGCTCGACGACGGGGGCAGCGGCTACACCTCCGACATCATCGAGGGCATCGACTGGGCCGCCCAGCAGGGCGCGAAGATCATCAATATGAGCCTCGGCGCCCCCGACCAGGCGGGCCTGGACCCGCTGGAGCAGGCGGTCGAGCGTTACTCCGCCGAGCGCGACATCCTCTTCGTCATCGCGGCGGGCAACGAAGGCCCCCGTCCGGGCAGCCTGGGCAGCCCCGGCAGCACCGACGCGGCGCTCACCGTCGGCGCCGTGGACTTCGACGACAAGCTCGCGAGCTTCTCCAGCCGTGGTCCCCGGGCGGGCGACTTCGCGCTCAAGCCCGACCTGACCGCTCCCGGCGTGGCCATCGCCGCGGCCAAGGCGGGCGGCGCCGAGCACGTGCGCATGTCCGGCACCTCGATGGCCACCCCGCACGTCGCGGGCGCCGCGGCCATCCTCGCCCAGCAGCACCCCGGCTGGACCTCGCGCGAGCTCAAGTCCGCCCTGGTCGCCTCGGCCAAGACCGGCGGCAGCGTCTGGGAGTACGGCACCGGCCGTCTCGACGTGGCCGGCGCGGTACGGCAGAGCGTCACGGCCGACGCGGGCACGGTCGCCTTCGGTCACCTGCGCTGGCCGTACGAGGACAAGGCCATCGAGCGCACCCTCACCTACCGCAACGCCGGCACCGCGCCCGTCACCCTGAACCTCGCGCTGGAGGCCACCGACCTTGAGGGCAAGGCCGCGCCGCAGGGCGTGTTCACGCTGAGCGCCGCGCAGGTCACCGTCCCGGCCGGCGGCACCGCCCCGGTCACCGTGACCGCCGCGCCCAAGGCCGCCTCCACCACCGCGTACGGCGGGCGGATCACCGCCTCCTCCGAGGGCGTGACCCTGTCGACTCTGGTCAGCTTCGGCAAGGAACCGGAGAGCTACGACCTGCACGTCAAGCTCATCGACCAGCTCGGCACCGTCCCCGACGACTCCGAGGACTTCATGCCGATGACCTTGATGCCCGAGAACGGCGGGCCGCTCATCCAGATGGGCATCAACCACGGCGACAGCGAGGGCCCGATCCGCGTGCCGGCCGGCCGCTACCTGGCCTACACCGTCATGCGGACCCAGTTCGACGACGGGCACGCGGAACTCAGCGTCGTGCCGATCACCGGCCTGGACGTGAAGGCCGACCGCGAGGTCGTCTTCGACGCCAGGACCGCCAAGATGATGGAGGTCAAGACCGACCGGCCCGACGCCAGGACGGCGGGCGAGGAGTTCGTCTTCTTCCAGAAGCGGCAGGACGGCCAGGAGTGGGCGGCGAGCTTCTCCATCGACCGCTTCTCCCTGCCGCGCAACGTCCCGCCCGACCCGCTGCGCTTCCGCGTCGCGCCCACCACGAACAAGACGTCCGGGTTCCGCTTCGAGAAGTTCACCCAGCTCGCCGCCCTGCGCTCGGACGGCACGTTCACCGGCAGCCCGTACGTGTACAACCTCGTGCTGCGCAAGGACGGCCTCGTTCCCGGGGAGCTGCGCACGCGTGACCGCGAGCTCGGCAAGGTACGCGCCGACCTCGCCACCCTGCGGGCCGGTGCCACCGGCGCGCCGGGCGCGGGCCCCACGGCGGGCGGACCTCTCGGCGAAGGCTTCACGGGCTGGAGCCAGGTGGTCACCGCGCTGCCCGTGACCCAAGCCTGGTACTTCACTCCCGGCCTCCCCTGGGAGCGCGCCTTCGAGACGATGCCGAACGGACGGCTTCACCAGACGATCGAGCACGCCGACGCGCGTACCTTCCGCGCCGGACGCGAGGAGCACGAGCGCTGGAACTCGGGGGTCGTGGGTACGGCCCTGCGTGAGCGGACCCTGATCACCAGGACCGACACCGAGTTCGAGGTGGGCAACCTGCCCCTGTGGCACGCGGCCGGGCGCGACCGCGTCACCGGCGGCAGCGACTACGGCGACGGCACCACCACGCTGCTGCGCGACGGCAAGGTCGTCGCGACGGCCGCCCAGTTGCCCAACTACACCGTGAGCCTGCCCGTCACGCCCGGCTCGGGGCGCTTCCAGCTCCGCGTCGAGGGCACGGCCGACCCCAGGGCGACCGAGCTGTCGTCCAAGCTCACGACCGAGTGGTCGTTCACCTCGGCGGGCGCGGGCCCGGTGCCGGTGTTCGTCCTGCGGGCCGAGCCCAAGCTCGACCTGAACAACGCCACCCGCCCCGGCCTGATGACCCTGCCGCTACGGCTGCAGCGCATGGAGGGCGCGACCAAGCCGATCACCAAGGTCACCGCGGAGGTCTCCACCAATGGGACGTCCTGGCACCGGGTCGCGGTCGTGCCGACGGGCCGTGACAGCTGGCACGCGCTGCTGCTGAACCTGCCGCGTTCGGGCGACACGGTCTCCCTGCGGCTTTCGGCACGCGACAGCGCGGGCGCCACGGTCACCCAGACCGTCGAGCGCGCGTTCCGGGTGCGCTGAGCCCCGGGCTGATCCGGTGGAACCGCAGCTCCACCGGATCAGCCAATACTCTCTATATGTAATTCGTTACAGAAGGGGAGAGCTCATGTTCGTTGCCCTGGTGGGCGTCGCCGCCTGGAATCAGGTCAACTCGGCCACGCAGACCAGCTCCACCGAGGCCGGCAACCTGGTCGACGTCTCCTGGTACTCCCGCAGCCTGCCCGAGCCGCAGCGCGAGAAGCTGCGGAGCCTGGCCGGCGAGTACACCACCACGGTGATCCGCCAGGAATGGCCGCTCATGGCCGAGCAGCGGACGCTGTCACCGGCGGCCTGGCGCTCGGTCGAGCAGATGCGCGCCTTCTTCCAGACCATCGAGCCGGGCACCGCCGCCGCCTCCACCCGTTACGGGCAGGCCATGAGCCGCATGCAGGCCGTCCTCGACGCCCGCGGGACCAGGGCACAGGTGGCCGACACCGGCGTGCCGCCCCTGCTGTGGATCGCCCTGGCCGGCCGCGGGCTCACCGCCGTGGTGCCGGCGGTCGTCTGCGGCGGCCCCGTCCGCAAGGTGCACATCACTATGGCGGCCGTGGTCGGAGGGCTCGTGGGCATGGTGCTGTTCCTGGTCTACCAGCTCGACTTCCCGTTCAGCGGCGGCGTGACGATCTCGCCGGCCGCCTTCGAACAAGCCCTCGACCGCTTCGCCAGTATCCGCTCCCTCGGCGCCCGTTAACTGGTCAGCTCCCGGTCGCCGCCTCCAGCACGAAGACGGGGATCAACCGGTCGGTCTTCTCCTGGTATTCGGCGTACGGCGGAAACGCGGCGACCGCCCGCTCCCACCACTCGGCCCTCTCGTCGCCGGTGATCTCCCTGGCCGTCATGGTCTGGAGGCCGGGCCCGTCCTGGAGTTCCACGTGCGGGTCGGCCTTGAGGTTGAAGTACCAGACCGGGTGGGTCGGGAAGCCGCCCTTCGAGCCCACGGCCGCGTACCGTCCCTCGTGCTCCACGCGCATCAGCGGGATCTTGCGGATCTTGCCGCTCTTCGCGCCACGCATCGTGACGATGATCACGGGCAGTCCCGTGTCCCAGAGCGTCGTCCCCTCGGTGCCGCCCGAGCTCTCGTACAGCTCGACCTGTTCGCGCACCCACTGCCGCGGACTCGGCTCGTACTCGCCCTCACCAGGCATCGCGTCCATCCCATCGTCGCCTACGGATGATGTTGCGGAGTTCGGCACAGCGACCGCGCGTCTGGGCACAGTCAGTCTCACCAGACGATCACAACACATCCCTGCGCGTATGGGGAGGCCGTCAGCCGTGAACATCGTGCCGAGGGCGTGGGCTCTCGCGCTCAGGCGCCGTGTCCGTGGCCAGGGTCTTTGTCACCCTGGACCCTGAACTAGGCTGGCAGCGCGAGGGGAGTACTTCGTAAGAGCCGCCCCGGTCAGTACGGACGTGATGGGACGTCCCCGGACGGCCGCCCGCGTCCACGCGGGTGAAGGAGACCTCGAACGGCCGCGTACGTTCGAGGAGGCTCTCCGTGCCTGTTGTGGCAACCGCTCTTTCCGCCGACCTGCCGACGATCGGCACACCGTCGTTGTGGGCGATCACCGTGGCCGCGCTGGCCGTACTGCTGAGCGTGGATTTCGTCCTGACGCGGCGCCCGCACGAGGTGCGCATGCGTGAGGCCGTGGGGTGGTCGCTGTTCTACCTCGCGCTGCCGGTGGGCTTCGGCGTGTATCTGTGGCAGGCGTTCGGGTCCGGGATCGCGGTGGAGTTCTTCACGGGGTATGTGGTGGAGAAGTCGCTGTCGGTGGACAACCTGTTCGTCTTCATGCTGCTGCTGTCGGCTTTCGCCGTCCCGGCCGTGTACGCCCAGCGGGTGCTGTTGTACGGCATCATCGGCGCGCTCGTGCTGCGCGCGATCTTCATCGCGCTGGGCGCGGCCGTCCTGCAGAGCGGGACGTGGGCGTTCCTGCTGTTCGGCGCGATCCTCATCGTCACGGCGGGCAAGGTGATGAAGGACGCGCTGGCCGGGCACGAGCAGCAGGTCGACATCTCCCGCATGCGGTCGGTACGGCTGCTGCGCCGCCTCATGCCGGTCACCGACGACTACCGCGGCTCACATCTGGTGGTGCGGGAGGGCGGGCGCCGGGCGCTGACGCCGCTCGCGCTGGCCATGGTGGCCGTCTTCGTCACCGACATCGTCTTCGCCGTCGATTCCGTGCCGGCCGTGTACGGCGTCACGGAGGACCCCTTCCTCGTCTTCGCCACCAACGCCTTCGCCCTGCTCGGCCTGCGGGCGCTCTACTTCGTCCTCCAGGGCGCCCTGGCCAGACTGCGCCACCTCAACCACGGTCTGGCCGTCATCCTGGCGTTCATCGGCGTCAAGCTGGTGCTGCACTGGGCACACGGCATCTGGCCCGTCATCCCCGAGATCCCCACCCTGATGTCACTCGGCGTGATCATCGCGGTCCTGGCCCTCGTGACGATCACCAGCCTGAGCGCCAACCGGCGAACCGGCAGCCCGCAACCCCCGCGGCCCTGACCTCGCGGTCAGGAGTCCGTGCGCGGAACGAGCAGGCCGCGGTGGAACGCCTCGGTGACGGCGGCGGCGCGGTCGTTCACCCCGAGCTTGGTGTAGACGTTGAGCAGGTGGGACTTGACGGTCGCCTCCGTGATGAACAGGCGGGCGGCCGCCTCGCGGTTGGTGTTGCCCGCCGCCACCAGTTCGAGGACCTCCAGCTCGCGGGGGCTGAGCAGCTGCGGCGCGGGCGCCCGCATCCGGTTCATGAGCCGGGCAGCCACGGTCGGGGACAGCACGCTCTCGCCCCTGGCCGCGGCCTGCGCGCCGCGCAGCAGTTCCTCGCGGGGGGAGTCCTTGAGGAGGTAGCCGGTGGCGCCCGCCTCGATCGCCGGCAGCACGTCGGTGTCGGAGTCGTAGGTCGTCAGCACCAGCACGTGCGCGGTGACACCGAGCCGGGCGAGCTCGACGATCGCGCTCAGCCCGTCCATGCCGGGCATGCGCAGGTCCATCAGGATCACGTCGGGCCGCAGCTCCTGGGCGAGCCGTACGGCGGCGGCGCCGTCCGCGGCCGCGCCCAGCACCTCGAATCCGGGCGCGGAGGCGAACATGCTGCTCAGCCCGTCCCTGACGACAGGATGGTCGTCGGCGATCAGCAGCCGGATCACACGCCGCTCCCGGCGGGACAGGGGACGCAGGCCGAGATGCCGGCGCCGGCGCCGGGCTCGGACTCGATCCGCAGGCTGCCGGACAGCCCTTCCACCCGCTGCCGCATGATCGTCAGGCCGAACCCGCCGTCCTCAAGGATCGCCGGGTCGAAGCCCTTGCCGTCGTCGCGCACGTCCAGTGCCACCTCCTGCTCCAGATAGGACAGCGTCACGCCGACCCTGCTGGCGCCCGCGTGCTTGGCCACGTTGGCCAGCGCCTCCTGCGCCGTGCGCAGCAGCGCGAACTCGGCCTCGGGCGCCATCGGCCGCGCCGTCCCGGTCGTCGTGACCTGGACGGGCAGGCCGTGCAGCTTCGACCACCGGCCGGCGACGGCGACGAGCGCGTCGCTCAGGCGCGCGGTCCGCAGCGGCTCGGGCCGCAGCGCGTCGACCGAGCGCCGCGCCTCGGCCAGGCTCTCCCGCGCCAGGTTCTTCACGGCCTCGAACGGCCGCAGCCACGGCGCCGGGACCTCGTGCATCTGCTCGGCCGCCTGGAGCTGCGCGATGATGCCGGTGAGCCCCTGCGCCAGGGTGTCGTGGATCTCGCGGGCCATCCGCTGGCGTTCATCGAGTACGCCCGCCTCCCTGGCCTGGGCGAGCAACTGGGCGTGCAGACCGGCGTTCTCGGCGAGCGACGCCTCCAGCAGCCGGTTCGTCCTGCTCAGCTCTTCGAGCGTCTGCTCGCGCCGCTCCTCTTCCTTCTCGGCGAGCCGCAGGACCCAGGCGCAGCCGCACATCAGGGCGATGTTGAACGCGATGATGGTCACGTGCATCGCCAGGCCGAGCGCGTCCGTCTTGGGGATGCCGGAGGCCTGCGCCGTACCGGCGAGGACGGCCGCGGCGGCGACGCCCAGCAGCCGCCACGGCCAGCGCAGGACGGTGAAGGAGTAGATGTACGCGGCGGGGGTGAAGAGCCCGAAAGCGGGGTGGCGGGCCACCAGGACCGCGGTGATCACGAGCACCCCCGCGACGAACACTCCCATGATTCGCGGCCGGTTCCGCCAGCCGGGACGCAGGGTGAACATGCCGAGCATCCACGCGGCCGCCAGCCCGCACAGGCCGAGGTCGACGAGCAGGGAGCCGCCCGCCCAGTCCTCCACGATCAGCAGAATCGCGACAAGGAGCACCAGCAGCGCGTACGGCACCACGTTGACCAGCAGGAACGGCGGCTCCCGCGAAATCGAGATCTTCCTGCTCACAACTCCCTCTCCCCGCGAGATTCTATTCCCAGCGGAACCAGCGGACCGCGGCGAACGTGCACACCACCGCATAGGCCGCCAGCGTCAGCAGCGGCACGACCGACGGAAAGTCACCCAGGTAGGCGTCCTGGAACGCCCGCATGCCCGCCCCGAGCGGGGTGTAGTGGGCGATGTCGCGCAGCAGCGGCGGCATCTGCGAGATCGGCATCCAGAGCCCGGCGAAGAACATCAACGGGAAGAACAGCACCGTGCCGATCGCCGTCGCCGGAGCACGGCCCGGCGCGAGCGCGGTGATCAGCAGGCCGATCGAGAGCAGCGCGGCCGCCGCGAGCAGCCAGGCGAGCGCGAAACCGACAGGGTGCTTCGGCGGGTCGACGCCGAAGCCGACCCAGGCCGTCGCGAGGAACAGGACCATCGCGATGACCGCGATGGCGAAGTTGGCCACGAGCTGGGCGGCGAGCACGCGGGCCGGCCCGACCGGCGTGGTCCGCATGCGCCGCAGCACGCCGTTCTCCCGGTAGCCGGCGAGCGTCGTCGGCAGGGAGGCCGTGGCCAGGATGGCCAGATTGAACAGGATCAGAACAGGAACGTAGAGGTCGAAGTACGTCAGGCCGCCGCCGGCCGCCACGGGTTCCCGCAGATCGGGGACGCTGCCCAGGATGATCAGCAGGATCAGCGGGAAGCCGATGCCCCAGAGGGGCGCGACCTTGTCCCGGACGCACAAGGTGCTCTCGGCCTTGACGAGCCGCCACGTGGCGGAAGCCGGCTCGGCGGTACGCAGGGTTGACATGGGTGTGAAGTCCTCTCGGTGATCGGTTAGCGGGGGCCGGATTCGAGGCGCCTGCCGGTCAGCTGGACGAAAGCGTCCTCCAGGCTCGCCTGCTCGACGCGGAGCCGTTCGGCCACGATCTGGTTGCGGGCCAGCACGGTGGTGACGGCGTTGAGCGCGTTGTCGGATCCGCTGACGATCACCAGCTCGCCCTGGCGGGTGACGCCGGAGACGTCGGGCAGGCCGGTCAGCAGGCGGTCGTCCATCGGCCTGGACGGGCGGAACCGGATCCGCTGCCCGATGCGCGCCCGCTCGGTCAGACCGGCCGGGGTGTCCACCATGACGACGCGGCCGGCGTCGATCAGCGCGAGCCGGTCGCAGAGCCGTTCCGCCTCTTCCATGAAGTGGGTGACCAGCACGATCGTCACCCCGTGGGCGCGTACGCCCTCGATCAGGTCCCAGGTGTCGCGCCGGGCCTGCGGGTCGAGACCGGTGGTGAGCTCGTCGAGGATCGCCACCCGGGGGCCGCCGATGAGCGCCAGCGCGATGGAGAGCCGTTGTTTCTGGCCGCCGGACAGCTTGCCGTACCTGGTCTTCGCCTTGTCCGCCAGGCCCAGGTCGTCCAGCAGCGCGCGCCAGTCGGCGGGCTGAGGGTAGAAGGAGCTGTAGAGCTCCAGGGCCTCGGCGACATGGAGCCGCTCGGGGAGGTGGCCGGCCTGCAACTGGACGCCGAGCCGCCGGGTCAGCTCGGCGCGGTCCCGGAGGGGGTCGAGCCCGAGCACCCTGATCTCACCGCGATCCGGCGTGCGCAGGCCCTCGACGCACTCCACGGTCGTCGTCTTGCCGGCGCCGTTCGGGCCGAGGATGCCGAAGATCTCGCCCTCCTGGATGGTGAGCGAGACGTCGTCGACGGCGACCTTGTCCGCGTAGCGCTTGTGGAGGTTACGTACCTCGATGACTGGTGGCATGCGCCTCAGCCTGCTATGACCAGCGCTTTTCCGGCATCGGCCAGGGGGCGGGGTTTGCCGGTCCACCGATCGGTGGATCACCGCCCGCCGGACGGCGGAGTCGTCACGCGCCCTTCAGCCGGCGGCGGATGCGTTCGGCGGCGCCGACCAGACGGAGGACCCTCCTGGTTCCCGGATCTTCGTGGAGCGCGAGCGTGCTCACATACCTGGCGATCGTCACGCCGATCTGGCGGGTCACCTCGTCGTCCCGGCCGCGCGTCTCCTCGAGGCCGGTGAGGACCGAGAACCAGAGCACGAGCACCACGATCGTGTGGCCGGCCCGCCACGTCCGGTCGGCGTTCAGGTAGGCCTCGGCCAGGTCCCACTTGGTCTGCAGGGTGAGGGAGTGGTTCTTGCCCAGGACCCGTTCGGCGTCGGTGGCGAGCCGCCGGTAGTGGGCGAAGGTGCGGTGGTCCTCGCCGCGCCGGGCATACAGGCCGGCGAGTTCGAGCCGGGTCTCCAGGGTGTCGAGGGCTCCGGGGCCGATTATCCGCTGCTTGTCCGCGACGAGCCGTTCGAACGCGCCGATCGAGACCTCGAGAGGATCGAGCGGCGTGCGCAGAACGGCCAGGGTCGTCCGCATGGACAGCAGGGCCGGGTGGCCGGATCCCTCGTGCGCGGTGATGGTCCTGTCCAGGAAGGCTATGCCTTCCTGCCTCGACACGGTACGCGCCAGGTGGATGGCGTAGGCGACCGCGAGATCGGCCGAGGTGTCGTCGAGCTCGGCGAGGCCGCCTGCCGCGATGAAGGCGGCGAAGTGCGGAGCCAGCCGGGCCGCCGGCTCCGGCCCGTCGGTCCAGGCGGTCCGCAACGTCCGGCCCGCCCCATGGCGGGCCCCGGGATCCCGGCTGACGGCCTGGACGAGCCGGTGGACCGAGAGCGCGTCGCCGGACCGGGTGACCAGCCCGTAGGCGGCGAGGTGCCCGGCGGCGGCCTGGGAGTCGTCTGGGAGCAGGCTGATGGGGATGTCGTCGGGGCCGAGCCAGGCCAGGGCGCCCAGGACCCGCCCCGGGAGCGGCCCGTGCCGGGCGGCGATCCGGTCCAGGGTGACCCGCCAGGTCCGCGCGACGGTCCGGTCGAGATCTCCGCCCGTGTGCGTCCAGTCCAGCACCGCGCCGTCGCCGGAAAGCCGCCGCAGATACGTCCGCGCGGAGACGTGGTTCTGGGCCATGTAGTGCCCGGCCATCTCGATCGCGAGCGGCAGCCCGCCGAGCGCCGCGCACAGCTCCTCGCCGCCGTCGAGCAGGCCGCGATCCGCCACCCGCCTGTCCAGCATCTTTACGGCATCGCCTGCGGACAGCACGCCCAGCCGGATGGGGGTGGCGATGTCCTCCCAGCCGACGCCCTGGCGGCTGGTCACCAGGAACCGCCCGCCGGGAAGCGAGCCGATCAGCTCCGCGACCTCCGGCGGGCGGGTCACGTTGTCGAGGATCAGCATCCAGCCGGTGTGACTGGCGAGCCACTGCCTGGCCCACTCGACGGGCCGCTCCGGCGAGCCCTCCGGGTGCAGCTGCCTGGCGAGCGCTTCCAGGCCGAAGTCGATCTGGGCCGGATCCTCGGCGTCGATCCACCAGAGGGGGTTGTGCCGGCCGACCTGGGCCAGCGCGTACCGCAGGGCGAGCGTGGACTTCCCGATCCCGCCCAGCCCGGTCAGGACCTGGGCGTTCCCGCCGGAACGCCGTCTCAGGGCCTTGGCCAGTGCCGCGTGCTCCTTCTCCCGCCCGACGAACAGGCGGGCGGCCGCGCGGGTCGAGCGCAGCCGCACGAGGCGGGGCCGGGCCTGCACCGTGGCGGCCGGGACCGGAGGTGGAGCCTGGACGATGTTGTTGACGATGTTGAGGGCGCCGTCGCCGGTGTTGATGATGCCGCCCCTGTTGAGCCAGACCCGTACCTTGTCGGCCATCGGTCACCCCCTCCAGCGCATTGTTCGCCGGGATCAGCCACCGCGCCAGGGGAGCGACGCGGCCACGACGTTCCTGGAACGCGGGCCGGCCATGCCGCGCCCGAACGGGGAAACGATCCGGCGGGCCCGCCACGCCCGCACCGACGACCAAAGGCCCCGGGCCTGGCGCTCACCGACAGCGCTCGGGACGGGGCGCGACTCCATGACGCGGTCCTCCGCGTGGGGGCCCCTCCTGGCTGTGCCGGCGGCGGCCGGGTAGGACCGCTGTCATCGGGCGAGCAGGCGCCGGATGTCCGCCAGGAGTTTCGCGTCGGCGGCCAGATGCGCCTCGGCGTTGTCGAACAGCACGTCGGCCAGCGGCGGCAGCCCCTCCTTGGCCCTCCGCCCCGCGGCGATCTCCGCCCGCCGGCTCTCCAGCGCCAGGGAGGAGGCCTCCACCAGTTCCCGCGCCTCGCCCGGGTCCAGCAACGTGTGCCAGCGCAGCGCCAGCGCGAAGCCGGACGTGGTGGAGTGCGGGGGAGCGGACAGCGCCTTACGCAGCAGGTCGCGCAGCGCGTGCCGGCCCTCTGGCGTAATCCCGTAGATACGGCGCAGCCGGTCGCCGGTGCGCTCCTCCGCATGTGTCTCGGCCAGCCCCTCGCTCTCCAGCTTGGCCAGGGCGTGATAGACCGATCCCGCCTTCACGTCGGTCCACTGCTCCAGCGACCCGGCCGTGACGAGCTGATTGATCTCGTATCCGTGACGCGGCCCCTCATGGAGCACCCCCAGCACGAGCAACCGGGTCGACGACACTCGAACACCTCCACGCGATAGTCAAGGTTGACCATATCAGCCGCCCCATGCTCTGATAATCAAACTTGAATATTCAAAATGGAGTTATGCGCATGTTCTTCCTCTCCCGGCGCATGGACGCGCTCGTCCGCGCGTACACGCGGCTCGGCAGGTTCAGCGGCGCGGTGCTGGTCGCCCGCGGGGGCCGCCGTCTGTTCGCCAGGGGGTACGGCCACGCCGACCACGAACACGCCGTGCCCAACACGCCGCGCACGGCGTTCAGGATCGGCTCCCAGACCAAGACCTTCACCGCGATCGCGATCCTGCGCCTGCGGGAAAAGGGCAGGCTCCGACTCACCGACCCGATCGGCCACCACCTGCCCGGCTACCCGCACGGCGACGCGATCACGCTGCACCACCTGCTGACCAACACCTCGGGCATCCCCGACTACGTCACCACCGACGGCTTCACCCGCGCCATGGGGACGCCGCGCACGAGAGCGGCGCTCATCGCCGGCTTCAAGGACCGGCCTTTGCTGTTCGAGCCCGGCGCGCGGATGAGCTACAGCAACTCGGGCTGGGTCCTGCTCGGCGAGGTGATCGAGCGGTCGTCCGGCCTGACCTACGGTGCGTACCTGCGCAGGCAGGTCTTCGAGCCACTGGCCATGGAGCGCAGCGGCCTGACCGGCGATCCCGCGGCAGGACACGCCCTCGGCTACATGGCGAGCGACGGCCGCCTCACCCGCACCCCGCGCGTGCACTCCTCCAGCCAGGACGCCGCAGGCGCCCTGCACTCGACAGCCAAGGACCTGCTCCGATGGAACCGCGGCCTGCCCCGCCTGCTGCGCCCCGAATCGCTCGCGGAGCTGGTCAAGCCGCACACGGCAGCCGACGGGACCGGCTACGGCTGTGCGGTACGCGGTGACCGGGTCGAAAGCGCGGGCGGTGCCATCGGCTTCGTCAGTGTCTCGGCGCACTACCGTCGTGACGACCTCTTCGTGACGGTGCTGTCCAACATCGAGAACGCCGCCTTCGCCGAGATCGAGGCCGGTCTGGCGGCTGTCGCCCGCGGCGAGCCGTACGAGCTGCCCGGCCGCAGGGTCTTCGTCACCGTCGATCCGGTCGTCCTCGACCGGTACACCGGCCGTTACACGATGCGGTACATGGGCCGTACCTCCACCATGGACGTCACGCGCGACGGCGACCAGCTGATGGTGGAGGTGCAGGGGCTGGTCAGGACAGAACTGCGGCCCATGTCAGAAACGCGCTTCTACGCCAGGATGAAAGGTGAGGTCGAGCTGGACTTCCTGGCGACCGGCGAGGTCGCGCTGAACTGGGCCGGCCAGGACGTCACCGCCCGCCCCGTCACCTGATCGCCCGCCACCGGCTCAGACGAGAGCCGGCCGCGCGCACTGGAGGCATTCCCTCCGGCACCGCAACCAGTACGCAACGGTCGCCACCCCCACGGCCAGTCCCCACAGCGGCCACAACGCCATGGGATTGGACAGGTCGACGGTCACGAACGCGCCCACGAGAATGCGCCAGCCGGCGTTGACCAGCACCATGGTCACGAGCGCGGCCGGCGCCACGGCCGGCCACACCGGGACCGTCCTGCCCCCGAGCACCGGGATCCAGCGCGGGAACACCTCGCCCCATCGATGCGCGAGCCCGAGCGTGAGCGCCGCGCCCACCGCGCCGAACGTGGCCAGCCCGACCCCCGCCCAGACCAGCCCGCTCTCGTGCATCGCGGCCAGCTCGGTGGCCCCGATGCCCACGGCGAGGCCCAGCCCCCACGCCCACCGCGTCACGGCATACAGCAGCGGGATCGCCGCGCCCGTGTAGGCGGCGATCCGGCCCCACCGCAGCAACTGGGCACGCGACCAGCGCGCCGCGCCGCCACAGTGGGCGCACGCGCCACGGCCGCGCCGGACGTGGGCGAGCGTGGTCAGGCCCCACAGCAGCCCGCCGGCCAGGAGGACGAACTGGTGACACAGCGACCACGTGAACACCTCGCCCAGATCGACCGGCGGCCAGCCGAACGGCAGCCCGCCGATGAGCATCGGCAGGTAGCCGAGAACCATGAGCGCCCGCCCGTCCGGGGCGATCACGGCCAGCAGCACCGCGGCCGCCGCGCCGAATCCGGCGAGCGGCCACCGGGCGTGCGTGAACCCCCTGGCCATGGCGAGTCCCACGACCGCGCCCGCCGCGCCGAGTGCGATGGCCGCGGGCGCCGCGTCGGCCGCTTGTAAGAGGACGAGGAAATCGCGGTCGTCGCCCGGATCCAGCGGATCCTCCGCGGCCCTGCCCCAGGGAAAGGTGTTCCAGCCCAGCAGCCAGGTGACGCCCAGCAGGGCGTAACCGGCCGACCATGTCGCGGCCGCGTATCCGGCGGCTTCCGGCCATCTCTTGAACATGTTCAAAGCATGGGCCCGTACGGCTGTGAAGGGCCTGAGGGACCCTGAGAAACGGCTGAGCGCTCACGGGTGGTGGCTGACGAGGTGGCGGGACAGGTGCTGGGCCCAGCCGGTCGTGGGGTGGCGGGGGCCGAGGATGCGGACGGCGAGGGTCACGGCGTGGGCGGCACAGCCGATGGCCTGCTGTGTGTCGCCAGTCGCGTGGTGGGCCAGGGCGAGGTTGCCGAGCCGTACCACCAGCTCGGGGTGGTCGGCGGGCAGGGCGCGCTCGGTGAGGTCCAGCGCCTGGAGTTCCAGGGCGAGCGCCTGCTCGTGATCGCCCACGCCCGCCAGCGCGGCGGCCAGGTTGCCCAGGTGGCGGCCGAGGTCGGGGTGGCCGGGCGGCAGCGTCGCGGTCGCGATGGACAGGGCGCGGCGGGCCATCGGCAACGCGTCGTGGGCACGGTCGAGGTCGATGTAGACGGCGGCCAGGTTGCCGACCCGGGGGGCCAGGTCCCGGTGGCCGGGGCCGAGGGAGGCCTCGGCGATCGCGACGGCGCGCGCGGCGTGCCGCAGGGCGTCGTCCCTGCGCAGGCCGCTGAGCGTGGCCGCGAGGTTGGTCAGGAAGCCGATCAGCGCGGGATGGTCGGGGCCGAACCGGTCCTCGGCGAGCGTCAGCGCGCGTTCGGCCAGCGGGAAGGCCTCCTTGAACCGGGCGTGCAGGTTGAGCAGGCGGCTGGTGTCGCGCAGGAGCCTGCCCAGCGAAATCGAGGGCTTGTGGACCGGCATCAGCGAGGCCACGGCGACGGCGTGCGGGTGCAGCGACAGCCCCTCCGGCCACTCGTCGAGGGCGAAGGCGCGGCGCTCGGGCAGCCGCGTGAGCAGCATGGACAGCGCGTCCCTGGCCGCCGCGTCGAGGAGGTGGGCGTCCCTGGCCTCCGCGCGGACCGCGCTCTGGACCAGCCGGTGGATGGCGACGCCGCCCGCGCTGCGCTTGACCAGGCTGTAGGACGCCAGCAGGGCCAGGTCGCCCAGCGCCGCCTCGTCGAACAGCGTGAGCGGGATGTCGTCGGGGGCGAAGCACGACAACGCGCGCAGGAGCGCCAGAGCGGTGGGGCTGGTCTGCCCGACCTCCCGCATGCTGATCCGCCAGATCTTCGAGATGGTCTGCTCGGGGTCGCCGCGATGGGCCACGGGCGCGTAGAGGTCGAAGGTCTCGTCGAGTTTGGTGAGGTACGCGGTGATGTCGCCGTGGGTTTCCTCGATGTAGGCGCCGGCCTGTTCGATGGCGAGAGGCAGGCAGCCGAGCGCGGCGGCCAGGCGGGCGGCGGGTTCGCGGTCCTTGCCGTCGGCCGCGCTGAGCATGAGCAGGTCGGTGGCCGACTCCAGGGACAGCACGTCCAGGGCGATGAGCTCGCGTACCCGCCAGGCCCGCGCGCCCAGGTCGCGCCGCGTGGTGACGATGATGTGGCCGCGCATCTGGGCCAGGAGGTCGCGTACCTGGGCGGGGTTGTGCACGTTGTCCAGGACCAGCAGCCAGCCGTCGTGCTCCAGCAGCCAGGTCTTGGCCCAGACGGCGGCCTGGCGGGTGGGCACCTCCACCGGGTGCTCGGGCACGAGGAAGCGGGTGAGCTGGGCCAGGCCGGCCTCGATCTGCTCGGGCGACTCGGCGGTGATCCACCAGATGACGCGGTAGTGCTCGCGGTTGGCCGTGGCGTGTTGCAGGGCCAGCTCGCTCTTGCCGACGCCGCCCAGTCCGTAGACGACCTGGGAGACGACGACGGAGGCCGCGCCGTTCAGCGCGGTGCCGAGGGCGGCGAGCGCGTCGGCGCGGCCGACGAAGTCGAGGGCCGGCGGCTTGGTGAGGTTGCTCAGCCCGCGCGGCGCCGGCACGTCGCCGGGGCGGGGGAGCGGCAGGGCGGAGGCGCCGAGCTGGGCGCCGTCTCCGGTGATGATGATGCCGGAGTTGGCGCCGCCCAGCGCGGCGGACCGCGGGCCGGTGGGCTCGTTCAAGTTCCGCGAGGTTTCGCGGGTACGGCGGCGCCGTCCGCCTCACTGACGTCGATCGCGACCGTCGCGGCGTCCATGGGCGCACCTCCCGGGGGGTCAAGCCCGATCGTAGCCCCCGTCAAGATCACTCGCTGCGCCACGGTACGGCCGGCGGATCAGCTCCAGTCGGTCAGCAGGCGCCGGAACCGCTCGTTCGCCGCCCAGAACCTCGGCCGCACGTGGCTGTGACGCTTCCCCCCGAGGCGGCGGGGATGATGCAGATGCTCGGTCCTTGGCCGAACATGAACGAGGACGACGTCAGAGCCGAGGGCAACGCCGCGCGGGTCGCCCAGTCCGGTGCGGCCCCCTCGGGGCACGCCGCCGACTCGGCGGTCCGCGCCACCCAGCAGGTCTACCGGGGCGAGTCCGCCACCAGCATGGGCAACCACTGGAGCAGGACCGACGCGCAGGGTGGCCACACCGCCCAGGCGAACGCGGCCATAAAGGTGATGCCGGTGGCCCTGGAGGGCACCGCTTCCGTGGTGTCGGCGGTGAAGGTGGCGGCGGGCACGCAGGCGGTGTTCACCGCGGTCGGCGTGGCCAAGGCACTGATCTTCGGCGGGGCGGTGGCGGCGACGGTCGCGACGGCTCGGGTGCTGGCCTCGCGGCAGGCGGTCAGGAAGATTCTGCGTGAGGGCAGCGAGGGCACCGGCAAGGTGATCGCTCCCATCGTGCGCCGCCGCGTCACCGACCCGATGCGCCGCATCCTGGACGACCTGCGCCGCCCGGGAGGTCCCGGACCACGCCTGGCCGCGGCCGGCCCGCGCGGCGGGGTCCCCCTGCGCTCGTCCGGGCTGCGCAACCCGTCCGGGCCCCGGTCCGTCAAGGACGGCATCGCCCGGATGCATCGTCATCCGCCTGGAGGCAGGTGACCCGGTGACCAGGCTGTTCGCCGCCGCGGCCGCCGCGAGCCTGTCCGACGTGGAGGATTGGAGCCTCCTGGAGCACGCTGTCAGAGCCGAGGAGGAGGAGATCCGCTCGTTCGCCCAGGAACGGCTGAGCGAACTGCGCGAGGACGGACCCGGCTAGGCCGGGTTCGGGGCGTTGGTCCTTTCTCGCTCGGCTTCTTCGCGGATGGGGGTGGGGTTGGTCGCCTTGTCGTAGAAGGCGGCGACCGCGATGGCGGCCACGACGAAGCCCGCGGCGATCAGGAAGGCGAGGCTGTAGCCGTCGCGTTCGGCGGTGACGGTGGCGACGCCCTGGCCGATCAGCGTGTCGGTGCGCAGGGTGGCCATGGTGGCGATCACGGCGGTGCCGAGCGCGGCGCCGACCTGCTGGGCGGTGTTGGTCAGGCCGGAGGCCAGTCCCGCGTCCGCGGGTCGCGCCCCCGACATGGCTCGCATGATGAGGGCGGGGATCGCCAGTCCCATACCGAGGCCCATCAGGGCCAGGACCGGCATGATCTCGACCAGGTAGTCACCGTCGACGGGTGCGCGGCTCAGGAGGATCAGCGCGACCGCGATCGCCGACAGGCCGGTCAGCAGGACGGTACGCACGCCGAACCGCGCGGTGAGCGGCGCCGCGGCGAACAGCGAGATCACGCCGATCACCAGCGGGCCCGGCAGGAAGGCCAGCCCGGTCTGCAGGGAGTCGAAGCCGAGGACGCGCTGCAGGTACAGGGCGGTCAGGAACTGGAAGCCGAACCCGGCGGCGAACAGCAGGATCGTGGCGAGGTTGGCGCCGGACAACGTCCTGTTGCCGAAGACGCGCAACGGGACCAGCGGCTGGGCGGCCCTGGCCTGGCGGATCACGAACGCGACCAGCAGTGCCGCCGCGGCCAGGCCGTACAGGATGGTGGTGGTGACGATGGCGGCGATGCCGAGGGACAGGCCCGCGGTGACCAGTGCCGCGCCGAGAATGTCGGCGCCGCGGCCGAGACCGGGGCCGCGGTCGGCGGCGAACAGGCGTGTGGCGAGCACCAGCGCGAGCGCGCCGATCGGTACGTTGACCAGGAAGGCCCAGTGCCAGCCGATGGTCTGGGTGATGACGCCGCCGGCGAGCAGGCCGATCGCGCCGCCGCCCGCCGCGGTGAAGCTGTAGATGGCCATGGCCTTGGCCTGTTCGGCGGGGGCGGGGAACAGCTTGACGATCATGCCGAGGATCACGGCCGAGGCCAGCGCGGCGCCGACTCCCTGCAGCGTACGGCCGGCGATCAGCAGCGCGCTCGATTCGGCCAGCCCGCACAGCAGCGAGGCCAGGGTGAACACGGCGACTCCCGCGATGAACACCCGCTTGACGCCCAGCAGGTCGCCGAGTCGTCCGGCCAGGAGCAGCAGGCCGGCGAAGGCGATGAGGTAGGCGTTCATCACCCACGCCAGGCCGGGCTGGGTGAAACCGAGCTGGTCCTGGATGGTGGGCAGGGCGACCGTGACGATGGTCCCGTCCAGGATGATCATGAGCTGCATCGCGCAGAGCACGATGAGGGCGAGCCGGCGAGAAGGGGATTTCACAAGCTTCCTTTCCTTATGACGCGACACGACACGGCGCGTGTCGTTATGTTCGGCATTGTGGGCGCGGCCGAAGAGTCTTGTCAACACGCCACGTGTCGTTTCCTGTAGGCTGGGTCAGTGACACCGAACGAGAGCCGGCGCAGTGAGAAGAGCCGGCGGGCGATCCTGGACGCCGCCATGGATCTGTGCGCCGAGCTGGGATACGGCCGCGTGACCGTGGAGGCGATCGCGGCCCGCGCCGGCGTGAGCAAGAAGACGATCTATCGCTGGTGGTCGTCCAAGGGCGCGGTCGTGCTGGAGGCGATCATCGATGAGGTGCCGAAGAGCACCGCCTTCCCCGACACCGGCGATCTGGTCGCCGACCTGCGCGCCCAGATGACGGCCGTGCTCGCCCTCGTGCACGGGACGGCCTATCTCGGGGTGATCGCCGAAGCCCAGCACGACGACGCGCTCTCCCGGGCGCTGACCCACGACCTGCTCCGGCCGCGCAGAGCCGCCGCCGTCGAACGGCTGCGCGACGCGCAGGCGCAAGGACAGCTACCCGAGGGCGCCGACCTCGAGCTCGCCATCGACCTGCTGTATGCCCCGCTCTACTACCGGCCGCTCCTGCGGCTGGAACCGGCCACCACCCCTGAGCGCATCCAGGCGATCATCGATCACATCATCCGGGCGCTGAACGGCCAGGAATGAGGCCTCGGGAGCCGGTGGGGCCGGCTGTCGTCGCGTTGTGTGGTTGATCCACTACTCTGAGGTATCTTTGTGTCGACGAACTAGTAGTGGCCCGCTGGTGTTCATCGTTCATCCCACGTCGGGCCAGGGTGATCGTCGGCTTCCGCGACCGCGCGATCCCGATCCACCCGCAAGTCTTAGGAGCTGGCATGGCAACAGGCACCGTGAAGTGGTTCAACGCAGAGAAGGGCTTCGGTTTCATCGAGCAGGACGGCGGCGGCGACGACGTCTTCGCGCACTTCTCCAACATCGCCGCCCAGGGCTACCGGGAACTGCAGGAGGGCCAGAAGGTCTCCTTCGACATCGTCCAGGGGCAGCGGGGCCTCCAGGCTGAGAACATCGTGCCTTCCTGACCTCACGGCCCCGGCATCCACCACGGCGAAGAGCTTGTGCGGTCAACGGCGCAAGCGGGCGTCGATCCAGCGCAGGACGTCCGGGGCCGACGAGGTGAGGATCTGGAAGTGGTCGGTGCCGGGGTAGGTGATCAGCTTGGTGGCCGTGCCGAGTGCCTGGGCGTGCTCGGCGGCTTTCGCGGTCTGCGCCGGTGAGACCAGCACGTCGTTGAGTCCTTGCGCGACCAGCATGGGCGCGGCGGAACGGGCGCGGGGGACCGCGTTGTCGCCGAGCCACCCGCGCAGTTTCGCGGTCGCGGCACCGGTGGCGGGAGTGAACTCGGTGCCCGGCAGGTTCAGCTTCGTGAGCCGGTTCGTCAGGTCCGTCATGCAGGTGGTGTGGATGCGCGGGTACTCGCGGCGGGCCCGGGGTCCGAGATAGTCCGCGAGGCGCAGGCCGGGATGCTGCGTGGACAGCCCGGCCAGGATCGCCATGTAGTAGCCGTGGTCGACGGGCCGCAGCCGGGAGAGCTGGTCGACGTACGGCCGGTTGTCGGTGACCGGGGCGAGCGCGACCGTTCCCCGGAAGTCCAGGCCCTTGCCGTACCCGGCGGCGATCTCGCCGGCCGCCATGGCCGCGTGCCCGCCCTGGGAGTGTCCCACCGTCAGCCAGGCCCGGGACATGTCAGGGCTCAGCTCCCGGGCGGCCCGGACCGCGTCCACGACCGAGCGGGCCTGGCTTTCGGCGATCAGATACGGGTGTACGCCCGGGGTTCCCAGCCCCTCGTAGTCGGTCGCGGCGACCGCGTAACCCCTGCGCACGAACCCGGCGAGGTAGCCGGAATAGCCATAGCCGCCGAGCTCGCGGTCACGGGACGGGCTGCAGCGATCGCTCACACCTGTGGTGCCGTGAGCCCAGGAGACGACCCGCCGGCCGCCCGGCGGAGCCGTTCCCGAGGGCAGGAACACCGCGCCCGTCACCTCGATCCGGCGGCCTTTCGGAGAGGTGGACACGTACCGGATCCGGAAACCTGTCGCACCGGCGGCGGCCAGTTCGGCCGGCACGGCCAACGGGCGGCTTTCCAGCAGGATGCCGCCGGTGGCCGCGGCGGGCCGTACCGGCGCCGTGAGCAGTGCGGCGAGCAGGAGGACGGCCATGATCGTTCTCATCGCGTCACCCCGAGCGTCGCGCGCAGCTGATCCAGCAGAAGGTCCCGCAGGTCGGGTCCGGCGGGCCGAGGCTGAGCCAGGACCCTGGGGTAGAGGAGGCCGTCGAGCGTGGTGACGATCAGATCGGTGATCACCGCGACCTCGTGACGGGTCCGGAACGCCTCGCCGTCGATCCCCGCGTTCAGCACGGCCTCGAAGGGAGCGCGGTAGCTCGCCTGCAGCTGGTGACTGTGGGCGCGGAGCTCTTCGTCGTAGGCGGCCGCCGTCCAGAACTCCATCAGCATCCGCCACACCGGCACCGGCGTCGCGAAGCCCCGATCGATCAGCCCGACCAGCTGATCCCACGGGTCGCTCAGCTCGCCGACGCGCGCCCGCATCGAGTCCACCTCCGCTCGGGTGGACGTGCGCAGCGCCTCGGCCAGCATGTCCTCGCGCGTGCTGAAGTACACCTGCAACGTGCTGATCGCCACGCCACTCGCCGCCGCCACGTCCTTGAACCGCGTCTGGTGGAACCCGCGCTCGATCATCACCGCGACCACGTGCCCCAGCACTTCCTGCCGCCGCCCACTGGCCCGGCCTCTTCCTCGTTCTCCCATCATCATCGCCGTACTGTACCAAAATCCGGTACGGTGATACCGATTCATAGGTATTTGAACGATAGTTCTACTTGTACTATCGTTCAAATATCTAACGGAGGAGGACGCATGTCAGAGGTCGCGACGCGGCGTGCCGGAGCGCGCGAGTGGGCAGGCCTGGGGTTGCTGGCGCTGCCGACGGTGCTGCTGGGCCTGGATGTCACCGTGCTGTACCTGGTGCTGCCGAGCCTGGCCGGAGCCCTTGATCCATCGGCGACGCAAACGCTGTGGATCATGGACGCCTACGGGTTCCTCATCGCCGGGCTGCTCATCACGATGGGGACCCTGGGCGACCGGATCGGCCGGCGTCGCCTCCTGCTGATCGGGATGGCGGCCTTCGCGGTCGTGTCGGTGTTCGCGGCCTTCGCCCCCAGCGCCGAACTGCTGATCCTGGCCCGCGCCCTGCTGGGAGTAGCGGGGGCGACGCTGATGCCCTCGACGCTGTCGTTGATCTCCAACATGTTCGGCGACCCGCGGCAGCGGGCGATCGCGATCGGGGTCTGGGCCACGATGTTCGCCCTGGGCATGGCGGCGGGGCCCGTGGTCGGCGGCGCGCTGATCGACGCGTTCTGGTGGGGTGCGGCGTTCCTGATCGCGGTCCCCGTCGCGGTCGTCGTCCTGGCCGGCGCGAAGGCCCTCCTGCCCGAGTACGCCGACCCGCGGGCCGGACGGCTGGACCCGGCGAGTGTCGCCCTGTCCCTGGCGGCGATCCTGCCGGTCATCTACGCCGTCAAGCACGCCGCCGCCGACGGCGCGGACGCGAGCACGGTGCTCCTGCTCGCCGCCGGTGTGCTCGCGGGTGTGGTGTTCGTGCGCCGCCAGCGCCGTCTGGCCTCACCCCTGCTGGATGTCACCCTGTTCACCGACCGGGCCTTCTCCGCCGCGCTGACCGTGCTGCTGATCGGGCTCGTCGGCGTCGGCGGCACCATGTACCTGGTCACCCAGTACCTCCAGCTCGTCGAGGGCCTCACCCCCTTCACCGCGGGGTTGTGGATGGGGCCACCGGCCCTGGCGATGTTCGCCGCCGCCATCGGAGCGCCCCTGGTCGCCCGGCGGGTCCGCCCGGGGCTGGTCATGGCCGCCACGCTGGGCCTGTCGGTGATCGGGTACGCCCTGCTGGCGACGGCCGGCACCGGCGACGCCGCGGCTGTGGTGGCCGGGTTCGCCTTCATCTACCTGGGGCTGGGCGCGATCGCCGCCCTGGGCACCGACATGGTCGTCGGCGCCGCGCCGGTCTCGAAGTCCGGATCGGCCGCCGCGATGTCCGAGACCGTCCAGGAACTCGGCCTCGCCGTCGGCGTCGCCCTGCTCGGCAGCCTCGGCACCGCCCTGTACACCGCCGGCATGACCGCTCCCGATGGCACCTCGCCCGAGGTCGCCGCTCACCTCACCGGCAGCCTTTCCGGGGCGCTCTCGGTCGCCGGCCAGGTGCCCGCCGAGGTCGTGCGGGCGGCTCGGGAAGCGTTCACCACCGGGGTGAACATCGCCTCGGCCGCAGGGGGCGTCGCCATCGTCGTGGCGACCGTGCTGTGCCTTGTGGTCCTCCGGCATGTCCGTCCCCTGGGTGAGGACGACGCCGGCGACGGAACTCGATGACGAACCCTTCATGGCGCGGGCCATCCGCGACGGCCTGCTTCCGGACCGGGTCGGCCTGCTGCGCGACTTCCTCCCGCGGGCATTCCTGGTGCTGGCGTTCCCGCTGGTGTCCGGCCTCGCCGGAGGGTGGGTTCTCGCCGGACGCATGCTCGCCCCGCTGACCCGCATCACGGATGCCACCCGCCACGGCCCGCACCACGGGGTCACCCCGAGCTCCTGCCGCGGATGACGACGAACCTCGTGCACAACGCGATCGTCCACAACCTGCCCGAGCTACGCGGGCCGGTCGCGGATGGCCTGGGCGTGTTCGGTCAGCAGGTGGCGGAAGCTCCGCAGGAGGCCGGCCAGCCGCCTGAGGTCCTCCTCCGAGGTGGTGCCGAACAACTCCGTGGCGGCCCGGAAGAAGTCGTCGAACAGGCCGAACGCCCGTTCCGCGCCCAGGGGCGAGGCGTGCATGAGGACGCGGCGCCGGTCCTTCGGGTCGATCTCCCTGGCGGCGTAGCCGCCCGCCTCCAGCCGGGAGGCCATCGCGCTGATCGCCGCCGTGGTCAGGCCCAGGGCGGCGGCGATCTGGCCGGGACTCATGGGGCCGTGGCGGACGAGCAGGTTCAGGCACATGAGGTCGGTCTGGTTGATCCCGATCTGCCCGGCGGACGCGTTCCCGATGAGGTCGAGCGCCATGCTCAGTTCGAACAGCTCGCCCGTCAGCTCGCGGGCCAGCTCGTCCTTCGGATCCTTCGACAATTTGATACTCAAATCAATTGACTATTAGATGGTTTGAGTAAATGCTAGCACCGTGATGGACTCTCGCCACCTTTACAACCTCGGCTACCGGCTGGCCCGGATGCCCTGGGAGATCGGGCCGCGTGCGGAGCTGGTCGAGCTGGTGCGTTCCGGACGGCTGACGCCGGGCAGGGCCGTGGACCTGGGCTGCGGGACCGGAGCGAACGCGATCTTCCTGGCCCGGCACGGCTTCGAGGTCACCGGCCTCGACTTCGCCTCCGCCGCCCTGGCCAAGGCGCGCAGGAACGCGGCCAGGGCGGGAACCGGCGTGCGCTTCGTCGAGGACGATCTCACCCGGCTCCGCCAGGATCATGGCGACTTCGACGTCCTGGTCGACTACGGGACGCTCGACGACCTGTCGCCGCCCCGCCGCGACCGCTACGTGGACAACGTGGTGCCGCTGGCGCGTCCGGGCGCGCGGTTCCTGCTCTGGTGCTTCGAGTGGCAGCCGCGCCGCTGGGAGAGGCTGCGGCCCATGGAGCCCGGCGAGGTGCGCGAGCGCTTCGGCGGCCACTTCGCCATCGAGCGCCTCACCCGGACGACCGCGACCGGACGGCGGCGCCTCATACCCGGCCACGCCGCCTACCTGATGACCCGGCACGGCGCGGTGAACCTGCCATGACCGCCCAGATCGCCCTGGCCTGGGCCCTGGTCGGTCTCGCCGCCACGCTCGTTCTCGCCGCGCTCTCCGGCCGCATCGGACGGGACCGGGCGGCCGCCTGGCTCGTCGTGCTCGGCCTGGTCATGCTCGCGCTGGAGGAGCCGTTGCTCACGCTCTTCTGGTCGGTGGCGGGACCCGGCGCCGACCGGGACGGCATGGCCACGCTGGTCACCGAACTGGCCAGGGCGCACGTCCTGGACAGCGCGGCCATGGCCGCCGGGCTGCTCGTCCTGCTCGGGTGGATCGCCCTGACCGCGTTCCGGCGGGGGGAGCGCTGGGCCGTCGCGGTGATGACCACGGCGTGGGCGGTGGTCGCCGCGATCGTGGTCACGACGACGCTGGCCGTACACGGGAGGGGGTTGCCGGTCGGGCCCGGCAGCGGGTTCGGGTGGGAGCAGCTCGGGGTCGGGCTGCTCGCCTGGTTCGCCGGGTTGTGGGTGAAGCGTCAGGCGTCGATGAGGCCGTGCTCGGTCAGTTCCCAGTAGTGGCGGCGGCTGGGCCGCAGCAGCTGCCAGAGGGCGCGGTAGGCGGCGACGCTCATCAGCGCCCAGTAGACCGGTACGAACACCATCGTCCGCACCGCCGCGTGCAGCCCGCGCTCCAGGCAGCCCGCCATGTAGCCGTGCATGAGCAGCAGGTTGCCCGCCAGCATCGAGGCCACGGCCGTGTACAGGACCGGGCCGGGGAACAACCCGGCGATCGGGCCCGAGCCCGCGACCAGGTAGAGCGCGGTCATCGCCCAGAAGATCGGGTTGAGCAGCGTGGTGAGCGTGGAGAAGCCGATGGCGAGCTGGAAGGCGGCGAAGCCGCGCGGGCCCAGCTCACGCCACAACCGCACCGGGGCGCGCATGTGGACCAGCCAGGTCTGGCAGTAGCCCTTGATCCACCGGCTGCGCTGGCGCAGCCAGTTGCCCAGCCGGCAGTTGGCCTCCTCCAGCGTCACCGACTCCATCATGCGCACGCTCCAGCCGCGCCTGGCGATCCGGATGCCGAGGTCGGCGTCCTCGGTGACGTTGTACGGATCCCAGGCGCCGAGGTCGCGCAGGGCGCTGGTGCGGAAGTGGTTGGAGGTGCCGCCGAGCGGGATCGGCAGCCGGAAACGGTCGAGGCCGTGCAGGAACAGCCCGAAGTTGTGGGCATACTCGGCGGCGAAGCAGCGGGTCAGCCAGTTCGTCCACGGGTTCCAGTACTGCAGTTCGGCCTGCACGCACACCATCCACCGCGGCGAGCTGCGGAAGGCCGCCACCGCCTTGCGCAGCTGGAGGGGCTCGGGCTGGTCCTCCGCGTCGAAGATGACGCAGAACTCGCCGCGCGCGTGCCGCAGCCCGACGTTGCAGGCCTTGGGCTTGGTACGCGGGTGCCCGGCCGGGATCACCACGACCTCGAAACCCGGCGGCAACGCGCCCGGCAGGGCGTCCCTGGTCTCCTCGTCGTCCTCTTCGACCAGCAGCAGGATCTGCCGCCGATCGTGCGGATAGTCGAGAGCGGCCAGCCGTTCGAGCAGGTCGCGCAGGATGTTGCCCTCACGGTAGAGCGGCACCAGCACGGTGTACGCGGGCAGCTCGTCGTCCGGCGGCAGTTCCCCCGGGCCGAACCGCATCACGTGCGAGCGGTCGTGCCCGTAGGTCAGCAGCACCTTGAACGCGATGACGGCGACGTAGAGCACGCTCGCCGCCGCGGTCAGCACCAGGCCGGTCAGGGCGGGGTCGGCCATCGCGGCCGCCCCCGCCAGCAGCGCCGTGGCGGCCGCGGCCAGCGCCTGGCCGCGGCTCAGGAGCCGGCGGGCGCTGCCGTTCTCCGGTACGGAGGTCGTGGGCAGGGTCCGCTGCGTCATGCCGAACTCCCGATGCCGGAGAAGCGATAGATGCGCCGGTACGGATCCTCGTAGACCAGCGTGTAGCGGTTCAGCTCGGGCGACTCGCCCAGCGCCCGCCAGACCGGATCCTGATGGCCCGGTGTGCGCCGCAGGTGGATCCAGCGCACATCGCTGGCCGCCGGGTCGCGCAGCGCCGGTTCCCACCGGCGGAAGCTGCCCTCGTACAGGATCGAGGACAGCGGCAGGTGGGAGTCGAACGTCATCGTCTCGTTGCCGAAGGAGGCCATGAGCACGCGGCCGCCGTCGTAGTGCGTGCGCAGCCATTGCGCGGCCGTGCTGTTGGCGCGCTCGACGCCGGTCGCGCGGAAGGCCTCGGCCTCGCGCCTGGTGTCGATGCCGGAGGCGGCGGCGCTCACCGCGCAGGAGACCACCACCGCGCCGGCGAAGACGTGGCCCAGTGTGCGCAGCCGGGCGGCGGGCACGCGGGCCATCCTGAGCCGCAGGGCGGTGACGAGCGTCCTGACCTCCGCGGCCAGGCCACCGCAGAACAGCGCCACGGGCAGCAGCATGACCAGGCCGAAGCGGACGTTGTACAGGCTGCCGGTGACCTCTTCCACGTGCAGCGGGCGCTGGCCGCCGTACAGCGCGTACACGAAGAACGGCGCGAACACCAGCAGTGCCAGCGGCACCGGCGAGCGCCGCCGCATCAGGTGTACGGCCAGCCCGGCCACCCCGAGCACCGGCAGCACCGGCCCCATGTTGCCCACGACCGCGTAGGCGTAGGTGAGTGCCGACACCATCCAGTCGCCGGTCGTGACCTCGGTGCCCGACACCCACAGCGAGGGCCTGGAGAACTCGCCGCGGTGGAAGAAGAACGGATCCCCGAAGATCATCGTGTTCCAGGCCAGCCAGCCCGCGATGCCCGCGCAGGCGAGCAGCCCGTAGAAGATCACGTGCGCCTCGGCCCTGCGCAGCCTGCTGCCGCGCGGCGAACGGGTCCAGGTGATCGCGATCACGACGGCCGCCGCCGTCGGGACGAAGAACCACGCCTCGTACCGGGTGAGCGTGGCCAGCAGCGACGCCACGCCCGCCGCGGCCAGGTGCCGCGGCGCCCAGGTGCGGCACCAGCGGGTGAGGTGGTAGGTGGCCGCGGCCAGGCACGCCAGCAGCGGCAGTTCGGTCATGGGCGTGCTCTGCAGGTACAGGGCGCTCGGGCAGAGCATGAACACCCCGCCCGCCGTCAGGCCCGCGGCCCGGCTGTGCGTGAGCAGGCGCGCGGTCCGGTACAGGTAGCGGGTCGTCAGGACGTAGGCCGCCATCGAGATGAGCGAGCCCGCCAGGCCGGACAGATACCAGGAGTCCACCCAGACCAGCGGCAACGCCACCAGGTGCGGGAACGGCAGCCAGACGCCGCCCAGCTGCGCGAACCCCGGCGTCGGCGACTCCAGGACCCGGCGTGAGATCAGCAGGTGCGAGACGGCGTCCGGGTAGGACAGCGGCACGTCGGCGAAGTACACGCTCCCGGCCACCGACAGCGCGACCGCGACCACGGTCAGCCAGGCCAGCGCCGAGTCATGCGGGCGGAACAACCGGTGCGCGGCCCGCCCGGCCGGGCTGTGGCGGAACATGCTCGCCCACAGCCGCCCCAGGCCGAGCAGCGAGCGCAGCACGACCGCCGGGCGCAGGCCGGTCTGGTGGCCGTGCTCGCGGGGGAAGTGGTCCACCGGCCGCTGCACCACGCGGGCGCCCCTGGCCTGGATCTTGACGAGCAGCTCGGGCGAGATCGTGGCGGCGTCGCCGCGCAAGGAGACGTTCTCCAGCAGCCGCCGGTCGAGCAGCTTGTACGCGCAGTCCATGTCACGCACGCGGATGCGCAGCAGGGCCCGGCACAGGCGCGTCCACAGCCAGCCGAACATCCGGCGCGCGGGCGGGTCGGCGCGGCGCGAGCGGTAGCCGATGACGGCGTCGGCCCGTTCGGCGCCGGCCAGCTCCACGAACCAGGGCAGCTGCCTGGCGCGGAACTGGCCGTCGGAGTCGGTCAGGAAGATCAGCTCGGCGTCCGTCGAGTTGAGCGCGGCCTGGATGCCGGTCCGTACGGCCGCGCCGTACCCCTGATTGGCGGGGTGATGGATCACGAGCACCCGGCCGGGAAAGCGCTCGGCCAGTCGTTCGGCCACCTCGCCCGTCGCGTCCGACGAGCCGTCGTTCACCACGATCACCTGGTGATCGGTTCCGTCCAGGACGGTCAGGAAGTCCACAACCGTCGATTCCAGGCTGCCCTCTTCGCAATAGGCGGGCATCACCACGGCCAAGCTCACCAGCATCTCCAGACGCAGGCTCGGACTTACTCGACCTGACGGTTCATGTCAGGCAGAGTGGATCAACGGGCAGGGTATACGGCGTTTCCGCAGGTTGGACGGGGACGCGCCGACAATGTGAGGGGGATGGCGATGGGCTTGTGGATGGTGGGGATGCTGATGGCGCTCCTGCCGGTGGTGCCGGGTCCCGAGCCCGGGTTCGTGCGCGCCGAGGGGACCCGGCTGACGCTTGACGGCCGGCCGTACGTCATGGCCGGGCTGAACGTCTACAACGCCGCCAGCGAGGGAAACTGCTGGTATCCCATGTCGCTGGGCAGGTCGCTGCGCCAGATGCGGGGCAACGTCATCCGCGTCTGGTTCTTCCAGCGGCTGGCCACCAAGGACGGCAGGCGCGACTGGCGCGCGCTCGACCGCATGCTGGCCACAGCGCGCAGGCACGGGGTGAAGGTGCTGCCCGTGCTGACCGACCAATGGGGCAAATGCGAGTGGAGCGGCTACAAGACCGAGAGCTGGTACCGCAGCGGCTACCGCGAGATCGACCCCGGCGGTACCGTCTCCTACCGCGACTGGGTGGCCGAGGCCGTACGGCGCTACCGCCACGACCCGGCGATCGCGATGTGGACGCTGGTGAACGAGGCGGAGGCCAAGCCGGCCGACTCCGCCGAGTGCGGGCCGGGCGCGACCGAGGCGCTGCGCGACTTCGCCGACGACGTGGGCGCCGTGGCCAAGGCCGCCTCGCCCGCGCACCTGCTCACGCTCGGCACGATGGGCGGCGGCCAGTGCGGCACCGCCGCGCAGAACTACCAGGAGGTCTACGCCTCACCCGCGCTGGACGTGTGCGAGTACCACGACTACCACGAGCCGGACCAGGCCATCCCGGGCAACCGGTTCGACGGGCTGGCCATCCGGCTGGCGCAGTGCAGGGCGCTGGACAAGCCGTTGTTCGTGGGCGAGGCGGGGATCGACCCGAAGGAGACCGGCGGGCTGCGCGGCCGGGCCAGGGCCTACGCGGTCAAGATGTCGGCGCAGTTCGCGGCGGGCGTGGTCGGGTTCGTGGTCTGGGCCTGGTGCGACGCCGGGCGTACGGACGGCGACGCCTTCGTGGTGAGGCCGGGCGACCCCGTGCTCAAGGTCCTGGACAAGTGGACCCGCCGGAAGCCCCGGTTGTGACCTGGGCGTTTCGGCGGCAGGATGGCGGGGTGCAGTCCTGGGCGAGAATTGTCTGTGTGGTTCTGGTGGTCGCGCTGGTGGGGGGTGCGCTGCTCGCGGCGGTCAACGCCGTGGTCGGGTCGCTCTGAGCGTCAGCGGCGGTGGCCAGGACGATGGTGCTGTCGGGATACGGGCGCACCGGGATCAGGTGGTCGCCGATCCGGATGGACTCCAGGCCGAGGTCTTCGGCGTGCCGGGCATGCTCGCGCACGCCGGCGCTCTCGTCCACGCCGGACGGCGGCAGCGTGACGCCAAGCTTGAGCACGGTGTTCTCCCTTGATCAATGGACGCTGGGCCCAGCCTGCGACCTCAAGCCAGGTGGAGGTCAATCCCGGCGCAGGACGGTCGCGGCGATGGCCGCCCCGGCGAGGGCGCAGCCGGCGGCGGTCAGCATCGTGAGGGTCTGGGCGCCGGTGAAGGCCTCCCTGGCGGCCGTGGCGAGGGCGGCGTCGAGACGTACCGTGTCGTGGGTGAGGGTCGCGGCCAGAGAGGCGCGCGCGGCGTCGGGGACGGCGGCGGGCAGGCCCGTGCGGTAGGTGGCGGCGAGCAGGCTGCCGAGGACGGCGACGCCGAGCGCGATGCCGAGTTGCTGGTGGGTGTCGTTGAGCGCCGAGCCCATGCCCGCGCGCTCCGGCGGGACGGCGCCGAGCACCGTGGTCGTCGTGGACGGTCCCGCCAGCCCGGTGCCGGCGCCCGCCAGAAGGAGTCCGGCGGCGACGAGAGGGTAGGAGCTGCCGGGGGTGAGGGCGGCGAGGAGCGCGAAGCCGGCGGCGGTGATCGCGAATCCGATGACGATCGTGGCGCGGGGGCCGATGCGGGAGGGCACGCGGGCGCCGGCCGCCGAGCCGAGGACGGTGCCCGCGGCCAGTGGCATCACCGCGAGCCCGGCCCGCAGGGCGTCGTAGCCGAGGACGAGCTGCAGGTACTGGGTGAGGACGAACAGCGCGCTGCCGGTGCCGACGGTGAGCAGGGCGGCCGCGGCGCTGCCTCCGGCGAAGCGCCGGTCGCGATAGAGCGAGAACTCGACGACCGGCGTGCTCGCCCGCCGCTGGCGCAGGACGAAGGCGGCGAGGGCGAGGACGGCGGCCCCGGCGCAGGCGAGGACGAGCGGCGAAGGGCGGCCGTGCTCGCCGAGCGCGATGATGGCGGTGGTCAGGGCGACCATGCCGGCGGTGACCAGTGCGGCGGCGAGGGGGTCGACGGGGCGGGCGCGCGGGTCGCGCGACTCGGGGACGAGCCACAGGATCGCCGGTACGGCCACGCCGGCGAGCGGCACGTTGATCAGGAAGACGCCCGCCCAGCTCCAGGCGTCCACCAGGTAGCCGCCGAGCACCGGCCCCGCCGCCATCGCGACGGAGGCGGCCGCCGCCCACACGGCGAAGGCCTTGGGCCGTTCGCGCGCGGGGAAGACCTGGACGAGGACGGCCAGCGTGGCCGGCATGACCAGGGCGGCGCCGACGCCCATGAGCGCGCGGGCGCCGATCAGCCACCACGTCGAGGGCGCGGCGATGGCGGCGGCGGAGGCCAGGCCGAGCACGGTCAGCCCGATGACCATGGCGCGCCGGCGGCCGTAGCGGTCGGAGGCGGCTCCCGCGGCGATGAGCAGCCCGGCGAAGACGATCACGTAGGCGTCGACGATCGCCTGTTGCTGCGCGGCGGTGGCGCCGAACGCGGCGGTGATCGCGGGCAGGGCGACGTGCAGGACGGTGTTGTCCATCACGATCACCAGCAGCGCCGCGCAGATGGCGATCAGGATCGCCCAGCGTCGCGGATGGCCTTCCATGCTTCCTCCTACAGTGTTGGGTTAATCCAACAGTGTAGGGCTACTAGCATGGGCGCATGAGCCCCAAGCGTCCGCAGGGCGCCGGTACGATGCCCGGCGGCGTCTGGCTGCGCGAGCCGCCCGCCCCGCAGCGCTCGCCGTCGCTGACCCGCGAGCGGATCGTGGCCGCCACGGTCGGGACGCTGGATCGCGACGGCATGGCGGGGCTGAGCATGCGGCGCCTGGCCGAGGCGCTGGACGTGCACGCCACGAGCCTCTACTGGTACGTGGCGACCCGGGACGAGCTGTTCGACCTGGCGCTGGACGAGGTGTTCGGCGAGGTCGCGCTGCCCGATCACGTGTCCTGGCGGGAGGATCTCGCCGCGTTCATGGACGGGCTGCGGGCCGCGCTGCTGCGGCATCCGTGGGCGGGGCCGCTGGCCAGCAGCCGTCCGCTGATGGGGCCTCATGCTCTGGCGCGGGCCGAGTTCGTGCACGCGGCCCTGGTCTCGGCCGGGTTCTCCGGGCTCAACCTGTCGGCGGCGGCCGCGGCCGTCAGCAACTACGTCATCGGCACGGCCTCGGTCGAGGCGGCCTGGCGGCAGGAGGACCAGGGTGGCTCCCGCCGCGCGCTCGGCGAGCACATCCAGCGGCGAGCCGCCCTCTATCCGGTGCTCGCCGCGCACCCGCCGGGCGCCGACGCCGGCTGGGACGCCCACTTCACGCGGGGCATGGACTTCGTCCTGGCGGGCCTGGAGTCCTATCGATCCTGAGGGCCCGCGTCGTCAGCGGTGGCGGGCGCGGGCCATCTCCCACAGGTCCATGCCGTCGATCGCGATGACCTCCATGCCGAGGATGTCCATCCCGGCGTACACGATGTCGCGGGGTGCGCGGCGGCCCGCGATGGGCAGGTCGTCGGGGATCCCCGCGTTCAGGTCCTCGACCACGAACTCGCGCCCCGCCTCCGTCACCGTCTGGCGGCGCAGGATCCTCCACTCGCCGTCCCGGCGTTCGAACACGTCGACGTAGCGGCCTTCCAGCTGCTGGTCGAGCAGGCGGCCCGAGCCGTCGCCCAGTTCCATGCGGTGCAGCACGTACCACTGGCACTCGGCGAACGCCCGGTCCCCGTCCAGCTCGATGATCGGGTTGGTGATGGAGTGCTGGGAGGTGCGCAGCTCGGCGAGCAGGGAGATCACGTAGTCGGCGAAGGCGTGGGCGTTGCCGTTGAAGAACCAGTGGCAGTCGACGGCGTCAGGCCAGTAGCAGGACTTGAACAGCTCCAGGTCGCACCGGTCGGCGCCGCGGGCGTAGCGGTGGAGCACCTCGCGGATCGCCTCGCGGTCCTCCAGGGTCTGCAGGCGGTGGAGAAGGTCGTCACTCGTCATGGATTCCACTCCTATGTCGATCAGCACAGGATGTTATAGCTAGCATAGGTGGCGTGGGCGTGACAACCTGGGTAACCAAAGGGTTCCCCAGTCTCCGAAAAGTGCGTTCTTCCATGTCAGCCGCCACTCTCTTACGGTGTCCGAGTAACCACGAGAGAGTACGGAGGCGGGCATGCCCATCACCTTGGTCAACCCCAGCGGACTGCCGGAGATCGACGCCTACCGGCAGGTGTCGATCGCGACCGGGACGAAGATGGTCTTCGTCGCCGGCCAGGTGGCCTGGGACGGCGGCGACCTCGCCGCCCAGGTCGAGCAGTGTTATCTGAACGTCGCCACCGCCCTGGCCGGAGCCGGCGGCACCTTCGACGACGTGGCGAAACTCACCGTCTACGTCGTCGACTGGACCCCGGACAAGATGCCCCTGTTCCTGGAGGGGGTGGCGCGGGCGGCCGCGAAGCTGGGCGGCACGCCGGTGCCGCCCGGGACGTTGATCGGCGTGGCGGCGCTGGACGTACCGGAGCACCTGGTCGAGCTTGAGGCGGTCGCGGTCCTCGACTGATCCGGTGCCCGCTTGACGCCCGTTCGCCGCGCGGAGATCCTTCAGGCGGATCGGCGGAAGGACGGCCCTGCATGCACTCTCCACCCGCGGCGGCCGAGCCCGCCGGCCAGGCCCAGGCGGGTGGGCGGGGCTCCCTGGGCTGGCGCGACCCGCTGTTCCTGGCCTCGCGGCCCAGCCGGGAGCGGGTGTGCAGGTTCGTGGCGATGCTCCTGCTGTTGCAGCGGGCCAGCTACCTGCTGCCGGCCGGCGCGAGCCTGCTGGCCGCCGAAGCCCTGTTCGCCGACCGCGGCCGCAACGCCGCCCTGCTGGCCCTGGCGCTGGCGTGGAACGTGACGTTGTTCCGCTGGGTCGCCCGCCGCGGCTGGTTCGCGCCGCCGGCGGTGGTCATCGACGTGGCGGCCACCTGCGCGTTCATGGTGGCGGTGACGGGCGCGTGCCTGCCGGGTTCCGCCGCGTGCGTGTCCAACTGGTCCTCGCACGCCCTGCTGGCGACGGGCGCGCTGATCGGCGCGGTCAGCCGCCGCGCGATCCACTTCGCCGCACTGGTGCCCCCGATCATCGTGTACGCGTTCGCGCACGCCGCCGACCTCGGCCAGCGTTACCCGTTCCTGCTGGAGCTGGCCGTCCGGGTCAACAGCTATGTCTGGTTCGCGATCATCGTCTTCTTCATCCGCCGCTACCTGGCCGCCCAGGCCACGCGGCTCGACGGCCTGGCCGAGCAGCGGCTGGCCACGGAGGCGGCACGGGTGGCGGAACGGGTGGCCGAGCACGCCAGGCTCGCCCACTTCCGGCAGCTGCACGACACCGTGCTGGCCACGCTGACCGCGATCGCCCGCGGCGGCCTCGACCACCACACCGAGGAGGTACGCCGCCGGTGCGCCTCCGACGCCTCCTATGTCCGGGCCCTGATCAGACAGGAGGCCGCGGGACCCGCCAACGGGCTGAGCAACGGCCTGGCGCGGGCGGTGGCCAGGGCGGCGGGCCTGGGACTGTGCGTGCGCTACGCCGCCGAGTCGCTGCCGGAGGACCTGCCCACGGCGGTGTCGGTGGCCATGGCGGAGGCGGCCGAGGAGGCGCTCAACAACGTGGCCAGGCACTCCGGCGAGCGGGAGGCCTGGCTCACCGCGGTCGAGGTGGACGGGGTGGTCACCGTACGCGTGGTCGACCGCGGCCGCGGCTTCGCCCCGGACCTGACCGAGCCGGGCTACGGGCTGCGCTCCTCGGTCGCCGGGCGGATGGCGGAGGCGGGCGGCAGCGCGGAGGTCATCACGGCCCCCGGTGAAGGGGTGTGCGTGGAGCTCCGGTGGCCAGGCCGTCCTCTCTGACCCGGGTGGCCAGCTCCAGCTTGGTGTAGGCGGGACGGCCGGCCTTGCGGTACTTGTCCTTGACGCGCTCCAGGTAGTTCTTGGCGGTGCCCGGCTGCACCCCGGCGCTTCTGGCGGCGGCGGCCAGCGTCATGCCGGAGGCGTAGGCGAGCAGGACGGCGCGTTCCTGCGGGGACAGCACGGGCCGTTCGCCGTCGCGCGCCGCCAGCCAGCCCAGCGCCAGTTCGGGCGACAGGGCCACCCCGTCCTCCGCCACCTCCCTGACCTTCGCCAGCAGGGCGGCCAGGTCGTGGTCCTTGGTGAGGTAGCCGCAGGCCCCGGCGTCGATCATCTGCACGGCCATGTCGCCCGAGGTCACCACGCTGACCACGAGCACCCGCCGATGCAGGCCCGCCAGCGTGCGCACGTTCTGGACGGGGTCGGAGCCGTCGGCGAGCAGCAGGTCCAGCAGGACCACGTCGGCGGGGGCGGGTTCGGCGCGCAGAAGCTCGGGGACGGTCGCGGCGCACGCGGTCAGCCGGACGTCGGGTACGCCTTCCAGCCATGCCGCCAGTCCGTCGATGAGCATGCGGTCATCGTCAATCACAGAAAGGGTGATCACTCCTGTCTTTCCCATATCCGGAATGTCGTGTCAAGTGCGCAGTTATGACGCCTATCGGTGACGGACCCGGCGGCAGAACATGGCGCCAAGTCCGAGAAGGGAGCAAGCATGACCGTCACGCTCGAGAGGGCCGAAGAGATCATCCTCGCCTGGAGGACGGGCGAAGAGCCCGACAGCCCCGTCGGCCCCCTGCTGCCCGGCATGTACGTCGAATCCGAGATCACCATGACCGGCCCCGGCCACTCAGGAAAGTGCGGGACCGCCTGCTCGGGCTCGCGTACCCGTTACTGCTGCTGAGCGGGGACGGGAGCATATGGCCGGTGAGTTCGATCCCCCGCTGGACCCGCTGATCGCGGCGCCGCTGGCCGGTCTGGAGGCCCGGCTGGGGTCGCTCACCGGCCTCGCCGCGGCCGAGCGCGCCGCCATCCTGGCCGGCTCCGCGCAGTGCGTCGAGGAGGACGTCCGCCGCAAGATCACCAGAGTGCTGGTGCTGGAGCTGAACGCCGCGCGCCTGTCCGGGCGGCTGAGCGCCGCGAACTCCGAGGAACGCTGGCTGGAGTGGAAGGACGCCGTGGCGCGACCGGCGTTCTGGCAGGCGCTGGCGGGGCCGTACCCCGGCATGATGGCGCGGCTCATGACGGTGATCCGCAACCGCTGCGCGGCCGCGCATCGTTTCGCCGAGCGCTTCGCCGCCGACCGCGCGGCGCTTTCCACCCTGCCCGGCGCGCCGGAAGGAGAGCTGGAGCACGTCGAGTTCGGCGCGGGCGACAGCCACCGCGGCGGGCAGAGCGTCATCCTGCTGCGCGGCGCGGACGGCCGCGTGATCTACAAGCCGCGCTCGCTGGCCGTGGACGCGGCGCTGGCCGAGCTGCTCACGCACCTCGGCGTGTCGGCCATGCGCGTGCCCGCGGTCGTGACCAGGCAGGAGTACGGCTGGGCCGAGCACATCGGGCACCGCCACTGCGCCGGAGACGGCGAACTGCGCGCCTTCTACACCGGGATGGGCCACTGGCTGGCCCTCATGCGCCTGCTCGGCGGCAGCGACCTGCACGCCGAGAACCTCATCGCGGCCGGCCCCCAGCCCGTCGTCGTCGACTGCGAGAGCCTGTTCGCCCCGCACGCCAAGGCCCGCCCCTCCGGCTACGGCCAGGCCGTCGACCTGGCCGTGGAGCTGGTGGACGCCTCGGTGATGCGGACCGGCCTGCTGCCGGGACGCGGCGTGGCCCTGGGCTGGCGCGGCGTGGACATGTCGGCCGCCGGAGCGCTGCCCGGCCAGCAGCCGCGGGTCGAGCTGCCCGTCGTGCTCGGCGCCGGCACCGACGCCCCCCGCATGGGGACGGAACTGGTCGACCTGCCCCCGGCGGCCAACCACCCCAGCCCCGAGCTGGTGCTCGGCCACTACTGGGACGCGATCATCGCGGGGTTCGACGAGCTCGACGCCCGTCTGGCCGACCTGGACCGCTCGGGCAAGCTGGAGCCGCTGCTGGCGGGCTTCGCCGACTGCCCGGTCCGCGCGGTGCTGCGCTCCACCGAGTCCTACGCCGAGCTGGGCCGCATGCTGTGGCACCCGGTCGCGCTGCACGACGAGGCGGGCGCCCGCGCCAAGGCCGCCGCCCTGCTGGCCAAGATGTCGGAGAACGTCCCCGGCGCGCCGGGAGACGCCGCCATCATCGCCGCCGAGGTGGACGAGCTGTGCCACGGCGACATCCCGATGTTCGACACCACGCCGCGTGCCGGCATGCTGCGCGGCCCTGCCGGCACCCGGTGCGGGCCCGAGCTGGACCTGGTCGCCGACGCGGTGGCCCGCTGGCGGGCCCGCGACCACGCCCTGGACCGCGGGGTGGCGCAGGCGGCCCTGGTCAGCGCCTACCTCAACGAAGGCTGGATGCCGGAGGACCAGGGGCTGTCGCCCGGCGTGATCCGTACCGACCGGCTGGAGTCGCGCCGCAGGACCGCCGCGGCCGGCATCATGCGCGGCGTGCTCGACAGCGCCGTGCGCGGCGGCGACGGCACCGTCACCTGGATCACGCCCCTGCTCACCCCCACGGGCTGGGCCGTGCAACCCCTGGCCGCCGACCTGTACGGCGGGGCCCACGGCGTCGCGATCCTGGTGAGCGCCTACCTGACGGAGAGCGCGGCGGGCAGGGCCGACCCCGTCGACGACCTGGACGGCCTGCGGGCGGCACTGCTGCGCACCATCCGCCTGGCCGAGGACCGCGACGCCGAGAAGCGGCAGGAGGGCATTCCGTTGCGGCCCGAGCCGCCCGGAGCCTACCTGGGCATCGCCTCGCAGGTGTGGGGCTGGCTGCTCCTGCGCTCGCTCGGCGCGGTGGGAGACGAGGCGCTGGAGCGCGCCCGCGCGCAGGCGGCCCTGCTGCCCCCGGCGATCGAGGCCGACGACGCCTACGACCTGCTGGCCGGGATGGCCGGCGCCATCGTCCCCCTGCTCAGCCTGGCCGCGCGGACCGCGGAGGTCCGCTGGAGCGAACTGGCGGCATCGATCGGCGCCCGCCTGGCCGGCCTCGCCGAGCACCGGGAGGGCGGCGTCTGCTGGCCCAGCCCCCGCTTCCCCCAGGGGCTCGGCGGCCTCGCGCACGGCGCCACCGGCATCGGCTGGGCGCTGTCGCGCCTGCCGGGAAGGCGCGAACTGGCCGACGCCGCCTTCGCCTACGAGGACACGCTCTACGACCACGGCCAGCGCGGCTGGCTCGACCTGCGCGGCGACGGCCACACCGCCGCCGCCTGGTGCCACGGCGCCGGCGGGGTCGGCATCGTCGCCGCCGACCAGCTCGCCCGCCAGGGCGGCGACCTGTGGCGCGAGCGCCTGGCCAGAGCCGCCGCCTCCTGCTGGGCCGACGGCACCGGCTGGAACCACACGCTCTGCCACGGCGACCTCGGATCCTGGGAGGTGATCGAGCACGCGCGGGCCGCCGGGGTCGCGCCGGTCGGGCGCGAGGCCCTGCTCGCCCACATCCTGGGCAGCCTGGAGACCAACGGCCCGATCAGCGGCCTGGCCAGGGACGCCTTCGCGCCCGGTCTGCTGCCCGGCCTCGGCGGGGTGGCCTACCAGCTGCTGCGTACGCACCCGGGCAGCGCGCTGCCGTCCGTCCTGCTCCCGGACCTGGAGTGAGATCGCGTGGAGGATGACCTCGTCGCCCCCTACTGGCACCTGGACCGTCCCGACCCGGCCTCGCGGCGCACGTTGCGCCGCCTGCCCGCGCTGACCGCGCCCGTGCTGCGCCTCATCTGGCACAGCGGGCGCCGCCCGGCGCTGGTCATCCTCGCCCTGCAGCTCGCCGCGGGCGCCGCGACGGCCAGCGGGCTGCTGGCCACCGCCTCGGTGCTCGACGACCTGCTGGCCGAGGGCGCCGCGCCGGAACGGCTGGCGGCCGCCGTGCCCGGCCTGGCGCTCGTCGCCGCGATCGTGGCGCTGCGCGCGGCGGCGGAGGCCGCGGTCGAGCTGGCCAGGGCGCGGCTGGAACCCGCGCTGCGGCGGGCCGCCGAGGAACGGCTGTTCGCCGCCGCGCTCGGCGTGCAACTGGCCGACTTCGACGACGTCGACTTCTACGACGGCCTGCACCGGGCCCGCGACCGCGGCCTGTTCCACCTGGACCGCGCCGTGGCCAACACCATCGACCTGCTCGGCGCGGCCTGCGGGGTGACCGCGGCCGCCGCCGGGCTGGCCGTCCTGCATCCAGTGCTGGTGCCGCTGCTCGTGCTCAGCGTGATCCCCGAGGGATGGGCGGTGCTCAGGGCGGCCCGGCACGGGTACGGCGGCATGCGCGAGATGGTCACGCTCAACCGGCGGGTCGACATGCTGGCCGACCTGGCGACGGAACGCGAACCGGCGGCCGAGGTGCGGGCCTGCCAGGCGCAGCCGTACGTGCTGGACGAGTACCGGCAGGTGGCGAACCTTCTGCAGAGGACCGAGACCCGGGTGGGCCTGTCCATGGCCCGGGTCAGGGCGGCGGGGCGCGCGGCGGGCGGGCTGGCCATGGCCGGGGTGCTGGCCGTACTCGGGCTGATGCTGCACTCCGGGTGGATCGCGCTGGCCGCGGCCGGGACGGCCGTGATCGCCGTGCGGGTGGCCGCGACCGCGCTCAAGCAGCTCGCCCAGGCAGCCAACCAGCTGTTCGAGCAGTTCATGTACGTGGCCGACTACCACGACTTCCTCGCCGACGCCCATGCCCGCCGCGCCCCTTCCGGCGGTACGGCGGCGCCCCGCTCACCGGAACGCCTCACGCTGCACGGCGTCGGTTTCACCTACCCGGGCAGCTCGAACCCGGCGCTGCGCGACATCGACCTGACCATCCACGCGGGCCAGACGATCGCGCTGGTCGGCGAGAACGGCTCCGGCAAGACCACGCTGGCCAGGCTCCTGGCCGGCCTCTACCGTCCCAGCACCGGCGCCCTGCGCTGGGACGGCCTCGACACCGCCGGCCTGGACCCCGCCTCGCTCGCCGACCGGGTCGTGCTGGTGCCGCAGCACCCGCTGCGCTGGCCGCACGACGCCAGGACCAACGTCCGCATGGGCCGCCACGACCGTGCCGACCCGCATGACCACGCCCTGCGCGAGGCCGCCGCGCTGGCCGCGGCCGACGACGTGGTCGCCGAGCTGCCGGACGGCTGGCGGACGCTGCTGTCGAAGCAGTTCAGGGGCGGCCACGAGCTGTCGGCGGGGCAGTGGCAGCGCCTGGCGGTGGCCCGCGGCCTGTTCCGCGACGGCCCCCTGCTCATCTGGGACGAGCCGACCGCACCCCTGGACGCCAAGGCCGAGTACGCCGTGTACGAGACGCTCCGCAAGATCGCGGGGGAGCGGACCGTGGTGCTCATCACCCACCGCCTGACCAGCGTCAGGCACGCCGACCGGATCGTCCTGCTGCACCGGGGCCGCGTGGCCGAGCAGGGCACCCACGACGAACTGCTCGCCCTGAACGGCCGCTACGCCGAGCTGTACGCCCTGCAGACCGGCAGGGCGGCACGCCGATGAGGCTGATCCAGCCGGGCGAGCCCGGCTACCAGGCCAGGCGCAAGGCGTTCCTCGGCACGCCCACCGAGCGGCTGCCCGCCCTCATCGCCTGCTGCGCCACGGAAACCGACGTCGTGGCCGCCCTGGACCTGGCGCGCTCACGCGGGATGCCGTTCGCGCTGCGCGGCGGCGGCCACAGCTTCGCCGACCACTCCTCCACCACCGGCCTGCTCATCGACCTGTCCGGTCTCAAGACCATCCAGACCGGCGCGGACGTGGTCAAGGCCGGCGCGGGCGTACGCGTCGGCGAGCTCGCCGGGACCCTCGCCGGGCACGGCCGGCTGGTCCCGTGCGGCTGGTGCCAGGACGTCGGCGTGGTCGGCGCGGTGCTCGGCGGCGGCTACGGCGTGCTCAGCCGCCTGTACGGCCTGGGCGCCGACCACCTGCTCGCCGCGCGCGTGGTGCTGGCCGACGGACGGATCACCGACGCGCCGGAGGACCTGCTGTGGGCGCTGCGCGGCGCGGGCGGCGGCAACTTCGCCGTCGTCACCGAGGTCACGCTGCGCACCCGCCCCATCGTGCCGATCACCGTCGTCCAGGCCATCTGCCCGTACGCCCGCGCCGCCGACCTCGTCGAGGCCTGGCAGCACCACCTGCCGGAGGCGCCCGACGAGGTGAACCTGGAGATCGCGGTCATCTGCGGCGACGAACCGGAGGAGGAGCCCTACGCCGTGCTCTTCGGCGCCGTCGCCGGGACGAGGGAACAGGCCCGCAAGATCCTCGCCGACCTCCCGCCCCTGGAACAGGTCACCCTCACACCCCTGGACGGCCCGGCCGCCGCCCGCCACCACGCCTACGCCGACGGCGGCGCGGGCGCCGTCACCGATCTGCCGCCGGGCGAGCGCCCCGGCCTGCGCCTGAACAAGTCGGGCTTCTTCCCCGGCAGGCTGCCCCGGGCCGCCATCGACGACCTGCTGGAACGGCTGGCCGCCGACCGCGTCTACGGCGAGATCCGCGACCTGGAGTTCGTCCCCTGGGGCGGCGCCATCGCCCGCGCGAGCGGCGGCGCCTTCGCCCACCGCACCCCGCGCTTCCTGCTGAAGCAGTCCGTCCAGGTGGGCTTCCGCGCCACCGACGCCCGCAGGCACGAGGCCCACGCCTGGCTGTGCGCGTCCTGGGCACGGCTGTCACCCTGGACACGTGGCGTCTACCCCAACTACCCCGACGCCGACCTGCCCGGCTGGCCCGCCGCCTACCACGGCGCGAGCCTGGAACGCCTGAGAGAGGTGAAGGCAGCCTACGACCCCGGCGGATTGTTCGCTTTCGCGCAGTCACTGTGACCGGCCGGTGCCGCACGGTGGGAGACTTGCCCGCATGACCGGTCCGCAGGTGTCCTTCGACGACGTCCTCGCAGCGCAGGAACTGCTCGCCGCGGTGACCGTGCGCACCCCCGTGCTGCCCTCGCGGGTGCTGTCCGACCTGGCCGCGGGCCCCGTCCACCTCAAGTGCGAGAACCTGCAGCGATCGGGCTCGTTCAAGGCGCGTGGGGCGTACGTCCGCATCGCCGGGCTCACCGAGCCGGAACGCGCCCGCGGCGTCGTCGCGGCCAGCGCCGGAAACCACGCCCAAGGCGTCGCCCTCGCCGCCGGTCTCGTCGGCGCCAAGTCCACCGTGTACATGCCGGAGGGCGCCGCGCTGCCCAAGGTCGAGGCCACGCTCGGCTACGGCGCCGAGGTACGGCTGGGCGGCCGCTCCGTCGAAGAGGCGCTGGCCAGGGCGCACGAGCACGCGGCCGAGACCGGCGCCGTCGTCATCCACCCCTTCGACCACCCCGACGTCATCGCCGGTCAGGGCACGATCGGCATCGAGATCCTCGACCAGCTGCCCGACACCGCCACCATCGTCGTCCCGATCGGCGGCGGCGGGCTGGCCGCCGGGCTCGCGCTGGCCGCCAAGTCGCTGCGGCCCGGCATCACGGTGGTCGGCGTGCAGGCCGAGCGGGCCGCCGCCTACCCGCCGTCGCTGGCAGCGGGGCGTCCGGTGCTGCTGGAGCCGTACCCGACGATCGCCGACGGGATCGCCGTCGGGCGGCCCGGCGACCTGCCGTTCGAGCTGATCCACTACCTGGTGGACAAGGTCGTCACCGTGACCGAGGAGGAGATCTCCAAGGCGCTGGTGCTGTGCCTGGAGCGGGCCAAGCAGGTCGTCGAACCGGCCGGGGCGGTCGGCGTGGCCGCGCTGATGGCCCATCCTGGGGCGTTCGAGCCGCCGGTGGTCGTGCTGCTGTCCGGCGGCAACATCGACCCGATGCTGCTGGCCCGCGTGCTGCGGCGCGGCCTGGCGGCGGCCGGACGCTACCTGGCGGTGCGCGTGCGCCTGCGCGACCGGCCGGGCGCCCTGGCCGCCTTGCTGACCGATCTGGCGGCGCTGCGCGTGAACGTGCTGGACATCGTGCACGAGCGCGTGGGCTCCGGTCTCGACGTGGACGAGGTCGAGGTGCAGTTGCAGCTGGAGACCCGCGGCCCCGACCACGCCGAGGACGCGCTGGCGGCGCTGCGCAGGGACGGCCACCGGCTGGTCCTCGGCTGAGGCTAGGCGCAGGTCTTCGCGGCCGGGGCGCAGTGGGTGACCTCGGGGTGGCGTGGCGAGGGCCGTTCCAGGAGGGGCTGGGGCTTGGCGCGCAGGTGCAGGTCGAGGAAGGCGCGCACATAGGTGCGGGTGAGCTCCGCGGAGCGGGCCGCCGTCAGCGTGCCGGGCGGTTCCACGCCGAGCGCGCCCGCCAGGAGCGGCACGTCGGTGAACGACTGGTGGTCGCCGGCGGGCAGGACGAGCCAGCGCTTCCAGCCGGTCAGCAGCTTCCAGTCGCGATCCCAGGAGATGTCGCGGCCACCCGGCTTGTGGCCCGCCGAGCCCAGGAACAACATCGGCCGCGCCAGCCCGCCCTTGGGGATGCGGGCGTAGGTGGTGCCGTCCATGTCGATCCCGGCGCGTACCCGGGAGTCCTTCACCATGGCCGCCACGGCCCCGGCCCCGCCCATCGACTGGCCGGCCATCGCGATCTTGGACGGGTCGATCAGCGAGGAGCCCTTCCACGCGGGCCCGTCGCCGGTCAGCCGGTCGAGCACGAAGGAGACGTCGGCCGCCCGGATCCCGGTGACCTTCGTCCCGAAGCCGAAATCGGTGTCGGCGTCGCAGGCCACGCAGTCGGCGACGCGCCCGCCGGGAAAGGTCGTCGCGTAGTTCTCGTAGGTGTGGTCGACCCCCGCCACCACGTACCCGTGGCTGGCCAGGTCCTCGGCCAGAGCCGTGAGCGTGCTCCTGGGCATCGTGAACCCGGGGGAGAGCACCACCAGCGGCAGGCTCCCGTCCCGCCCGGCCGGCGTCGCGTCCGCGAAGGCGTGGGTGCGCGTCCTGCTCAGCACGTCGTACGGCGAGCCGGTCACCCGCTTTCCCTTCAGGGTCAGCTCCGACTCCTTCGCGCTCATGTACGGCACCGGCCGCCCGGAACGCTCCCGGGCCGGATACCACACGGTGACCATGAGCTCCCTGGCCTTCCTCTCGGGAACCCACGGATCGGGCCGCGAATCGTCGGTCAGATGCAGCATCGTGGCTCCCACCGGATACGCGCCCGTGGGCGCGGGCAGCGCGGCGGGCCCGCTCGCCTTCGGCGGACCGGCCCCGGCCGACCGGGGCGCGGCCGGCGCCGAGCAGGCCGAGACGGCCAGCACCACGAGCCCGGCGGCGAGCCCACCTCGCAGCAGCGGCTTCAGGCTCATCACGCACGTCCTCCCGGCAGCAGGGTCAGGGCTTTGGCCAGGGCGGCGTCGCGCCCCGCCGCGACGTCCTCCGGAGTCTGCGGCACATGGTGGTCGGGCGCGACGCCCACCCGGTCGATCACCTCGCGGTTGGGCGCCAGGTGGTGCTTCGACGGCAACGACAACATCGTGTTGTTGCTCAGCAGGTACCCCTGCGCCGGCCCCGACACCGCGCCCGCGCTCCGCGTCCCGACCAGCTTGCCGAGCCCGAGGTCCTTGACCGCGGCGCTGAAGTGCTCGCACGCCGAGGCGCAGGCGCGGTCGGTGAGCACCACGAACGGCAGGCCGAGCAGAGCGACGCCGTCATCGGTGCGCATGGTCTCGCAGGCGCCGTCGGGCGCGCACTGGTAGGCGGTGACCTTGCCGTGCGCGAACGCGCCCAGCAGCCGGTTCACCTCGTCGGGGCTGCCGCCGCCGTTGCCGCGCAGGTCCAGGACCAGACCGGCGAGCCCGCGGCCGGTGTTCAGCCTGGAGATCGCCTTGAGCACCCGGTCGGCGGAGTCGGGGCCGAAGCCGCGCAGCCGTACGTGGGCGATGTCGCCGCCGAGCCGTTCGGCGGTGACGGTCTGCAGGGCGGCGGGGTCGGGCCGGAACAGGCCGGGCTTCAGCGTCACCTCCCGGCGGCGGCCGGTGTCCTGGCGCAGCACCCGCAGCCGGACCGGGCCGGCCTGCGGATAGCGCGGGTACAGGGCGGTGATCGCGGCGGGGGTGACGTCCGTGCCGACGAAGGGGGCGGAGCCGTTCACCGACTCGATGATGTCGCCGGGCCGCAGCCCGGCGCTCCTGGCGGCGCCGCCCAGCACGGACGCGACGAACAGCGGGGGCAGGGCGATGCCGGGGTTGCCGGCTGTCTGAGGGCCGAGGTTCGGCCTGAACCCCAGGCCGTACTGCTCGTCGTCGTAGGAGCTGGGCGCGCGCCGCGTGCCGTGCGCCCAGCGGGCGTGGTTGTCGTCCAGGGCGGCGACGATGGCCTCCAGGGTGGCGGCGGCCAGCCGCTCGCGCAGCTTCGCGTCCTGCGGCAGCAGGTCGGTGAGGCGCCGGAACAGCTTCTCGAACGCCGCCCAGTCGGCCGTCCGGTCACCGCTCATCGCCGGCAGGGTGGCCTCCGCCAGGTCGTGCCCGTCGCGGTTGAGTTCCTGGGTGAAGGCGACGAATCCGGCGTTCAGCAGCGTGCGGTGGTCCAGCGTGGCGCCGCTGTAGTAGGTGGACAGGATGCAGAGGTAGGCCTGCTCGATGACGTCGACGGTGGTGGGCGTCTCGGCGGCGGGCGGTGCGCCGCGTGGCGGCTCGGCGCACGCCGGCGAGCCGGTGGCGCTCACCACGCCGGGCACGGCGCGCGGCGGCGTCTGGCCCGCGCAGGCCGCCGTCAGCAGCAGGACGAGCCCTGCGGCCACGGTCTTCGCGCTCATGACAGGCGCCTCCTGATCCACCAGAAGCAGAAGCCCGCCAGGCCCAGCGTGAGCAGGGCGTAGGCGCCGGTCTCGATGGCCTGGAAGGTCCAGAACCGGGCGAAGGGGTGGTAGGTGGCCTGCTGCCGGTAGCCCAGCCGGTTGACCTCGGCCAGGCAGCCCTCCATCCCGCCTTCTCCCGGCGCCGCCATCGAGGGCGGCGCGCACGGCCCCGAGGTCACGGAGACCGGAATGACGGTGCCCGCGTCGTCGCTGATCATCGGGCGGCCGGAGGGGTCGACGAGCCGGCTGGACAGGACCCAGGCGCCGGTGTGGCCGGGGATGGCGTTGTCGAGGGCGACCCGGGGACTCGTTCCGTCGCGGGGCAGGCCGAAGACGTCCACGTTCTCCTGGCTGAGCGGGAAGGCCGAGGTGACCGGCGGCTGCAGGTGGGGCCTGGCCAGCAGCGGCACGACGAACTGGAGCGCGGCGAAGACGGCCAGGGTGACGGCCATCGCGGTGAGGGTGCGGCGCAGGAGCATCCCGGCGGTCACGCCGAGGACGAAGGCGAAAGCGGCGTACCCCATGGGGACGATGCCGCGCGCGCCGAACACCAGCGGGTCCATCAGCGCGAACCCCGGCGCGGCGGACTTGTCCAGCGGGCCGGACCACCACGTCACCGCGAGGCTGCCCAAACCGGCGGCGGCCACGGCGGCGAGGCCGATGACGGTGAGCTTGACGGCCAGCCAGCGGGCGCGGGTGATGCTCTGGTTCCACACCAGCAGGTGCGTGCCGGCCTCCAGTTCGCGGGTGATCAGCGGCGCGCCCCAGAACAGGCCGGCCAGGGCCGGCAGGACGACGCCGACGGCGGTGACCAGGACGAAGGGGGTCTGGTACTCCTCGAAGAACCGGTCGAAGAAGCGGGCGCAGCCGCCGCGCTCGCCGGTGCAGGCGGCGATGCCGGCGGAGTACTCCGCGGCCAGTCCGGGGCCGGTCACGGCCAGGACGGCGGCCAGGGCGAGCAGGGCCGCGCCCATCATGGCGGCGGCGCCGCGGAACTGCCGCCAGGTCAGCCAGATCATCGCTGGACCTCCAGTGCCGCGCGCCGGGGCTCGGCGGGCTTCTCCATGTAGGCCAGGACGAGGTCCTCCAGGCTGAGCCGGCTGACCGTCCAGGCGGGGTCGTGGATCGGGGACTCGGTGCGCACGATGAAGGTGCTCTGCCGGTCGGTATGTCTCGCGCTGACGATCTCCTGGTCGGCGGGCAGCCGGTCGGGGTTGCGGCGGGGGCCGGTGAGCCGGTGGTGGGTGGCCAGGAGCCGCTCGGCCTCGCCCGCCACCCTCACCCGCGAGTCGACCAGCACGATCAGGTAGTCACACGTACGTTCCAGGTCGGCGACCAGGTGGGAGGAGAGCAGAACACTGAGTTCGTGCTCGACGACCGCCTCCATCAGGCCCTGCAGAAACTCGCGGCGGGCCAGCGGGTCGAGCGAGGCGACGGGCTCGTCCAGGATCAGCAGCTGGGGGCGCTTGGCCAGGCCCAGCGTGAGGGCGAGCTGGGCGCGCTGGCCCCCCGACAGCCGGCCCGCCTTGTGGGCGGGGTCGAGGCCGAGCGCGGCGATCCGGTCGCGGGCCAGTCCGGCGTCCCAGCCGGGGTTGAGCCGGGCGCCCAGCCGGAGATGGTCGGCGACGCTCAGCCCGGCGTAGACGGGGGTGTCCTGGGCGACGAATCCCACCTTGGCCAGCTGGGCCGGACCGGCGGCGGGCAGGCCCCCGAGGACTGTGATGCCGCCCGACGTCGGTGCCAGCTGGCCCGCGGCCATCTTCAGCAGTGTCGTCTTGCCGGCGCCGTTGGGGCCCACCAGCCCGACGACGTGCCCGGCCGGGATGTCGATGGTGCAGTCTCTGAGGGCCCATCGCCGGCCGTACCTCCTGCCCAGCTCCTGGGCCTGCAGGACAGCGGTCATGCTATGTCCTCCTGAGCGGCGGTCCGAAAGGTGTTCATGAACAGGGCCTCGATGCTCTCGTCGTCGAGACCGGCCAGGCGGGCCTTGGCCAGCCAGATCCGCAGCTCCCTGCGCAGCGGCGCGTGGGCGGCCAGCGAGGCGTCGGTCAGCGTCCTGGTGACGAAGGTGCCGACGCCCGGCCGGGCCGCCACCAGACCCTCGTGCTCAAGCTCCCGGTAGGCCTTGAGCACCGTGTTGGGGTTGATCGCCAGGTTCGCGACCACGTCCTTCACGGTGGGGAGCTGGTCGCCTTCGCGTAGCAGGCCCAGCCGGAGCGCCTGCCGTACCTGCTGGACGATCTGCAGGTACGGCGAGACGCCCGAGCGGCCGTCCAGGTGGAACTCGATCACCGGTTCTCCCATTTATCTAGTCTCCTAGCACTTTAGGCTAATGGATGTTAAGTCCGTGTAAGTAGTGCTCGTATAGGATTTGCGATAATCTCGGGGCCGTGTCACACGTGGTGATCGTCACGGGCGGCGGGAGCGGCATCGGCGCGGCCGTGGCCAGAGCGGCGGACGCCGGAACGCGGGTCGTGATCTGCGGGCGGCGCAGGTCGGCCCTGGACCGGGTCGCGGCGGAGACCGGCGCGCTGCCGATCGTCGCCGACGTCACCTCCGAGCAGGACGTCGGCGCGCTCGTCGCCGAGGTGGTCGCGACCTTCGGGCGGCTGGACGGCGTGGTGGCCAACGCCGGGGTGATGCGCTCGGGCACCGTGCTCACGCTGACGCCCGAGGACTGGGAGACCAGCCTGCGCACGAACCTCACCTCCGGCTACCTGCTGGCGCGGGCGGCGCTGCCGCACCTCATCGCCGCGTCGGGGGCGTTCGTCGCGGTGAGCTCCATCGCGGCGCTGCGGGCGCCCGCGGGCGCTTCGGCCTACGCCGCCTCCAAGGCCGGGCTCACGATGCTCACCCAGACGATCGCCGCCGACTTCGGCCCCCAGGGCGTGCGGGCGAACGTCGTCTGTCCCGGCTGGGTGCGCACCGAGATGGCCGACGAGGAGATGCGCGAGTTCGGGCAGCCGCTGGGGCTCGACCGCGAGGAGGCCTACGCCGAGATCACCAGGCTGGTGCCCCAGCGCCGGCCCGCCGCTCCTGAGGAGGCGGCCGCCGCCGTGGTGTGGCTGCTGAGCGGCGCTGCCTCCTACGTCAACGGGGCGGTGCTGACCGTCGACGGTGGCACCACCCTGCTCGACCCGGGCACGCTGGCCTTCGACTTCACCATTCGCCCGCGTGGCGGCTGAGCCGGTACTCGTGGGGCGCCAGCCCGTACCCCGCCTTGAACACGCGGCTGAAGTGCGCGGCGTCCGTGAACCCCCAGCGCGCGCCGATGGCGCGCACCGCCACCTCGCCTGAGCCGGGGTCGAGCAGGTCGCGGCGGCAGCGCTCCAGGCGCAGGTCGCGGATGTACCTCGACACCGTGACGCCCTCGGCGCGAAACAGCTTGTGCAGGTATCCGGGGGAGATGTGGCAGGCCGCGGCGATCGTCTCCGGCCGGAGCCCGGGGTCGCCGAGGCGTGCCGCGATGACCGCCTTGACCCGCTCGCGCAGCAGCGGCGCCGGAGCGGTGGCGTGTTCGCCCAGGCGGGACGCGTACAGCGTGGCGACGAGGTCGACGACGTTGTCGGCCAGCCGCGCCGCGGGCGCGCCGCCGATCTCGTCCAGGTGACCGGCCAGGTTCACCAGCAGCGGGCAGACCACGCCGCCCAGCCCTCGCCCGCCCGCGATCCGCCGCGCGGTGACCTCGCGCATCGCCCGCTGCGGCAGGCGCAGCTCGCCGTGCGGGAACATCACCACGATCACCCTGCACGTCCCGTCGAAGACGACCTGGTACGGCCGGCTCGTGTCGTAGATCGTGAGGTCGCCGGGCAGCAGGGGAGTGTCGCGGCCGTCCTGCCGGATCCGCACCCGGCCGCTGACCGGCAGGCTCAGCTTGTAGAAACCGGGGCCGGCCGAGCTCCTGATGTGCCGGTCGGTGCGTTCGGCGCGGTGCGGCCCGGCGCTCACCTCGGTGACGAGGACGTGGCCGATCCTGCGGCCGGTGATCTCGCCGGAGCAGCCCCGCCGGAACGCGAAGTCGAGCGGGACGAAGGAGCGCGCGACCGTGTGCCGCCAGAGCTCTTCGCGATCCTGCGCCGGGACGTCGCTCGTCCGGAGCCTCATATAGGAAACCGTACATGAACAGGCAACGAATGGACCCTCCCGGACAAGGCGCGATCGGCGCCTCGCGTTCATGCTCAGGTCATGACGATCACACTGGAGGGCTCCTCTCCGCCCCGGCTGCGCACCCCGGGCCGGCTGTTCATCGGCGGCACGTGGCGCCCGGCGGCCGACGGCCGCGAGTTCGCCACCCTCGACCCGGCGACCGGGGCCGAACTGGGCACGGTCGCCGCCGCCGGTGCGGCCGACGTCGGCGACGCCGTGGCCGCGGCCCGGACGGCGCTGCACGACCCCGCCTGGGCGCGCATGTCCCCGTCGGCGCGCGGCCGCCTGCTGTGGCACCTGGCCGACCTGATCGAGGCCCACGACGACGAACTGGCCCGCCTGGAGAGCCACGACCAGGGCCAGCCGCCCGGCGTCGCGCGGGAGATCTCCGTCCGGGGCACCGCCGAGCACTTCCGCTACTTCGCCGGCTGGGCCACCAAGATCGAGGGCGCGACGATCCCGGTGTCGCTGCCCGACGTCCTGCACTACACCCGCCGCGAACCGGTGGGCGTCTGCGCGCTCATCACGCCCTGGAACTTCCCGCTCATGATCCTCGCCTGGAAGCTCGCACCGGCGCTCGCCTGCGGCAACACGGTCGTGATCAAACCGGCCGAGCAGACGCCGCTGACCGCGCTGAAGCTGATGGAACTGTGCGAGCAGGCCGGATTCCCCGCCGGAGTCGTCAACCTCCTGACCGGCGGCCCCGATACCGGCGCGGCCCTGGCCGCCCACCCCGGCGTGGACAAGGTGTCGTTCACCGGCTCCACCGAGACCGGCCGCAGCATCCTGCGGGCCTCGGCGGGCAACCTGGCCCGCGTCACCCTCGAACTCGGCGGCAAGACCCCGGTGATCGTCGCGGCCGACGCCGACATGGAACGGGCGGTGACCGGGTGCGTCCAGGGCGCGATGTTCAACAGCGGCCAGGTGTGCGCGGCGTACTCGCGCTTCTACGTCGACGCCCGCCGGGCCGCCGAGTTCACGGAACGAGCCGCCGACCTGGCCGGGCAGGTCGCCTTCGGTCCCCTGATCAGTGCGGAACACCTGGACCAGGTCGACCGCCGCGTACGCGAGGGCGTGGCCGCGGGCGCCTCCCTGCTGACCGGCGGCGCCCGGGTGGACGGTCCCGGCTACTTCTACCGGCCCACCGTCTTCGCCGGGGTCGCCGACGACATGAGCATCGCCAGGGAGGAGATCTTCGGCCCGGTGATGTCCGTCCTCACCTACGACGACCCGGCCGAACTCGCCGAGCGCGCCAACGACAGCTCCTACGGCCTGGCCGCCTCCATCTGGACCGACGACCTGACCACGGCCCACCGGCTGGCGGCCGACATCCGAGCCGGAACGGTCTTCGTCAACATGCTCCACACCCCCGACCCGGCGGCGCCGTGGGGCGGCTTCAAGAGCAGCGGTTTCGGCCGGGAGATGGGGGCGTACGCGCTGGAGGTCTACACGGAGGTCAAGGGCGTCTACATCAATCTCGCCGCCCGCTGAGCGTGTCCCGCCGCATTGACTTCGAGTGACGTGGCTGTGAAGCTCACAGCGAGAGAGCGCTCTCACGCCGAGTCCGCCACCCCGGCTCGGCGAGCGTTTCGCCGGCGCCTGGTTCGACGCCGCCCAAGGACGGCTCGCCGTCGACTACGGCGGCGGCGCGCTCGTCCACCGCAAGTGCGTGGACGTCAAGGACCGGGGCGGCAGTGGGGCGGCGCCGATCCAGTACGAGTGCCACGGCGGCGCGAACCAGAAGTGGTGGCGCGGCTGATCTGTTACCTCCTCCCGCCCGCTCCCGTCATACAGCCGACGACTCGTCGACCTTCAAGGGAGCTGAGAACAGGATGCTGACCACCATCATGTACGTGACGGTCTACGTCACCGACCAGGACCGCGCGCTGACGTTCTACACCGAAGGGCTCGGACTGGAGAAGCACGCCGACTATCCGGGCCCTGACGGACGTTTCCTCACCGTGGGCGTCCCCGGAAACCCCGTCAAGATCATTCTTTGGAAGCACGCGCCCGCCTCGGGACAACCGGCCGAGCCGGGAGTCGCGCCCGGCCCGCTCATCCTCGAGTCGGACGACCTGAGGAAGGACTTCGAGGTCTTCCGCCGGCGAGGCGTGAGCTTCGACGCGCCCGAGCCGGTGGACTACCCTTTCGGCGTTCGCATCGAGGCGGTGGACCCGGACGGCAACCGGATCTCCCTCCGCCAGCAGCGCCGCTGATCCGGGAAAGGTGCCGAGGTGACCGACTCCAGCCTGGTGGCCGACGTGTTCGAAGCCCAGCGCGGCCGGCTGCGCGCGCTCGCCTACCGGGTCCTCGGCTCGCACGCCGACGCCGAGGACGCGGTTCAGGAGGCCTGGCTACGGCTCGCCCGCCAGGACACGGCGGCCATCGGCAACCTGGCCGGCTGGCTCACCACGGTGGTCGGCCGGATCAGCCTCGACGTCCTGCGAGCACGCCAGACCCGCCCCGAGGCGGCCTACGACGACCGGCTGCCCGACCTCGTCGTGACGGCCGACGACGGCCCCGCGCCGGACGACGACGCGGCGCTCGCCGACTCGGTCGGGCTGGCGCTGCTCGTCGTCCTGGACTCGCTCAAGCCGGGGGAGCGGCTGGCGTTCGTGCTGCACGACCTGTTCGCGGTGCCGTTCGAGGAGATCGGCCAGATCCTCGGCAAGTCCGCCGACGCCACCAAGATGCTCGCCAGCCGCGCCCGCAGGAAGGTACAGGCGACCGGTCGGCCGCCCGAAGCCAGACGCGAACAGCGGGAGGTGGTCCGGGCCTTCCTGGCGGCGACCCGGCACGGCGACTTCGAGGGGTTGCTGCGCGTGCTCGACCCCGAGGTGAAGCTGACCGTCGACACCGCCGACGGCGTGGTCGTCGTCCTCGGCGCCACCAAGGTCGCCGCCGGAGCACGGCTGTCGGCCACCGCGGCGGCGCGGGGACGTGACGTGCTCGTCAACGGCCGGCCCGGCATCGTCTCGTGGCGGGAGGACGGCGCCCCGCTCTCGGTCATGGCGTTCACCGTCGCCGAGGGCCGGATCACGGCCATCACGATCGTGACCGACCCGGCCAGGCTCGCCTCCCTGGACCTGCCCGGTTCCTGAGGGGCCACCGTGCCGTGCCACCTCCGGCAGGGCTCCACGGTTCGTTCGCGCTAGATCCCTGGACGGGCGAAGGCGCCCAGGGTGTCGGCCAGGAGTCCGTCCAAGGCCCGCTGGGAGGTCCGCAGTTTGTCGATCGTCTCGGCGATCCTGGCGCGTTCGCGGCGGAGCTGGTTCACCATGCCGGGGCACGGCGCCGGTACGGCCTTGCCGCCGTCGTCGTGCACGCACCGCAGCAGCCGGCCGATCACCACGGTCGGCAGCCCGGCCTCCAGGAGCAGGCGGATGTGCCGGACGGCCACGACGTCGGATTCGTCGTAGTCGCGGTAGCCGTTGGCCTGCCGTACCGGATGGAGGAGGCCTTGCTCCTCGTAGTAGCGCAGCAGCCGCCGGCTGACGCCGGATCGCTCGGACAGGTCGCTGATGCGCACGGGCTCCTCCGTTGACCTTCACATGGGTGTGACGCCTTAGTGTCCGTGCCAACGCGAAGGAGGAGTGTCTTATGTCCGGAGTGGTGATTGTCGGCGCAGGTCCGGGGATCGGGCAGGCGGTGGCGCGCAGGTTCGCCCGCGAGGGCCGGTCCGTGGCGCTGGTCGCGCGCGGCGAGCAGACGGTACGGGCGGTCGCCGCGGCGGTGGGCGGCGAGGCGGAGGTGCTGACCGCCACGGCCGACGCGGGCGACGAGAACCGCCTGCGCGCGGCCCTGGACACGATCTTGGCCGAGCGGGGCGTGCCGGAGGTGGTGGTCTACAACGCGGCGGTGATCCGGCCCGACCGGCCTGGGGAGCTGTCGCTCGACGGCCATCTGGGCAGGTGGGCGGTGAACGTGGGCGGCGCACTGGTCACGGCCGCGCGCGTGCTGCCCGATATGGGACGGTCCGGCGGCGGCACGTTCCTGATCACCGGCGGGATGCCGGAGCCCAAGGCCGGGTACCTCAGCCTGTCACTGGGCAAGGCCGGGATCCGCACGCTCGTGGCCGCACTCGACGAGGAGTACGGCCCGGCGGGCGTGCACGTGGCGAGCATCACGGTGGGCGGCGTGGTCGCCGCCGGGACCGCGTTCGACCCCGCGGACATCGCCGAGCACTACTGGCGCCTGCATCTCCAGCCGCGCTCGGCATGGGAGCACGAGGTCACGATCACGGACCGGGGGGCGGGCGTCATCTGAGCCGGTCGAAGAAGCCCGACAGGTCCGCGGCGAGCTGCTCGGGCGCCTCCATGGCCGGGAAGTGGCGCCCGCGCTCGTGCTCGACCCAGTGCACGTCCTCGGCGGGCTCCAGCAGGCGGCGTACGGTCGGGTCGGCGCCGAAGACCGAGTATCCCTGGGGCACGGTGGGCGGCGCGCCCCAGTCCGAGGCGTGGTACTGCTCGTACAGGAACCGGGCGGCCGACGGGCCCGTGCCGGTGAACCAGTAGATGCTGACGTTGGTGATCAGCTGATCGATGTCGATCGGCAGGTCGGTCCAGGCGTCGAAGCTCTCGGCGATCCACGCGAGCTGGAGCACCGGCGAGTCGGTCAGCCCGAAGCCCAGCGTCAGCGGGCGCGTGTTCTGGATGGCCAGATAGCCGGAGTCTTCCTTCCTGAACTCCTCCATGCGGCTCAGAGCCAGCTTGTCGACCTCGTCGTCCGGATTCAGCCTCTGGGAGACCCACGGCAGGAACGTCGCGGTGGCCGCGGCGGTGTACGGGTCGGTGACGAGATGGATGCCGGCCACGTGCTCGCCGTCCAGCGCGCCGAGGGCTCCGGAGATCCCCGCGCCCACGTCACCACCGTGCACGCCGTACCGGTAATGGCCGAGCGCGGCCATCAGCGACGCCCACGCCCGCGCGGTGCGGCCCATCGCCCAGCCCGGCTCGCGCACCGGAGCCGAGAAGCCGAACCCGGGTAACGACGGGATGACCAGGTCGAAGCCGCGCTCCAGCAGGAGGGGGACGAGCTTCTCGAACTCGGCGAACGAACTCGGATAGCCGTGGGTGATCAACAGTGGCAGCGCGTCGTCGCGGCTGGAGCGCACGTGCGCGTAGTGGATGCGCTGCCCGTCGATCTCCGTGACGAACTGCGGCAGCCGGTTCAGCCGCGCCTCGGCGGCCCGCCAGTCGTAGCCGGCGCGCCAGTATTCGGCCAGTTCCCTGACCCGCTCCTGGGCGATGCCGTGCCCCAGTCCCGGCATCGCGTCAGGCCATCGGGTACGGCCGAGCCGTTCGATCAGGTCATCGACGGCGGCGTCCGGGATATCCAGGTGGAAGGTCTGAATGTGCGCGCTCATGGCTTTCTCCGTGGTGGTCGGTGCGCGGGAGCCCCCGCTTCCCCGCCTGAACCACCATGCCCGAGCGCGACATGGCACGGTATCCGCCAACCGCGTCCGTAATCGCGCATTACGGATAGACAACTGGCTTCCACCCGTGTTCCGAAAACGGCAGGATATGCGCCATCGGCATAAGGGGGGCCACGTGCTGGTCGATGAGATGCATGACCTGGTCACGCGGCATTTCGCGCCGCATCGGCTGAAGGTGCGCGAACTCAGCCCGGACGGCGCGCGCTACCGGCCGCTGCACCGGGGGACGCTCACGATGCAGACGCTCGCCTACGGGGCGGAGATCAGCGTGAGCGTGCGCGACCTGCGGGACTTCTACATCCACGTGCCGCTGCGTGGCCACGGGCGGCTGAGCGTGGACCGGCGCGAGCTCTGCAGCCCGATCACCGTCATCGGCCCGGGGCAGCGGCCCGTCATGAACTGGAGCGTCAACCACGAGATCCTCATCGTCCAGGTCCCGCAGGCGCAGGTCGAGCGGACGCTGGCGGACTACCTCAGCGGCCCGTCCCCGCGCGTGCCCGTCTTCGAGCCGGAGATCGCCCGCGACGGCCCGTTCGGCGGCGCGTTGCGCGGACTGGCCGAGGGCGTGCTGTCGTTCACGGCCTCGCCGCTGGCCGCCCACCACATGGAGCAGTTCCTCCTGCACACGATGGTCGCCTCGCACGCCGGGAACTTCGCCGCCGTCGTGGCCGAACCCGCCCCGCTCGCCGGTCAGGCGGCGCTCCGGCGAGCTCGCCGTTACTGCGAAGACCACGCGGGGGAGCTCGTGTCGCCGCGTGACATCGCCGCCGCGGCCCGGGTCAGCGTACGCACCCTGCAGGCGAGTTTCCGTGCGCACATGCAGACGACCCCGATGGCGTACCTGCGTGAGGTCCGCCTGGCCAAGGCGCACGCCGACCTGCGGGCGATCGCCGAAACCGGCGCGTCGACGAGCGTCACGGACGTGGCGCTGCGGTGGGGCTTCCCCCACCTGAGCCGCTTCGCCGCCCACTACTTTCAGAAGTACGGCGAGCTGCCCTCCGCCACCCGCCGCCCGATCTGAGGCCGTCGGCTTGCGAACCTTACCCTGTAAGGGTAAGGTCGGCCTCACTTGCCCTTACGGTGTAAGTGAGGGGTGAGTTCAGTCCGCTTCGACGTCTACGAGAAGAGTGCTATGAAGGTAAACAGGCGCGCGGCCGCCATGGCCGGCGCGCTGGTCATCGTGGGCATGATCGCGGGAATGCTGAGTGTCGTTCCCGTCATCGAGGAATCGAACTATCTGGCTCTCATCCCGGCGCACAAGAACCAGATCATCGTCGGCGCCGTTTCCCAGTTCATCATGATCCCGGCCTATGTCGGGTTCGCCCTCTACCTGTACCCCACCTTGAGAAAGGTGAATGAAGCCCTCAGCCTGGGATTCCTCGGATTCAGGCTGATCGCCGCGACGTTCCATTTCATCGGCGTGATTCTCCTGCCCCTGTTCCTGGTGCTCGGCCAGGAATTCGCCCAGGGCGGCGCGGCTCACCTGGAGACCATGGGCGACCTGCTGCGGACCGCGCGTGACTTCGTCAACCACGTCGCGCTGATCATCTCGCTGGGTCTCGGGGACCTCCTGCTGTTCGGGATTCTGTATCGATCGAGGCTTGTTCCTCGCTGGTTGTCCGCCTGGGGTCTTCTCGGGGCCGGATCGGCCATGCTGGCCAGCTTCCTGGTGCTGGTAGGCCTGACCGACGTCGTCACACCGGTCTACCTGGCCATCAACGCGCCACTGGCGCTTCAAAGCCTGGTCCTGGCCATCTGGTTGATCGCGAAGGGCCTCGACCCGGCCCGCGAGCAGGAAGCCCAGCGCGTCTGACGCACCCCCAGGCCGGCCGGTTTCTCGTCGGCACGTGGACGAGAGCTACAGGCCGGGGAAGGAAACGGCGTGGCCGGCAGCCGGCAGCCGGAAGCGGTTCGACCGGCTCGGCCAGGACAACGACCGTGACCAAGGCCGGGTTCACCGAGGGCCTCGAGGAGGTCTGCCGGAGCGCCGACGCGTCGGCGCCGGGCAGTTGGGCTTGCCAAGAGGTGGGTGCCGTCCGGGGCTCTGGATGAACGTACTCATCCGGGGCCTCTTCCCTGGGTTGCCGGAGGAAGCCGGGGAGGACGTCCTGGTCCGCCACCACATCGCCGCTCTGGACGCGATCGAGCTGCCCCCGTCACCGAACGCGCGGCGCGGGATCTGGACCTGGACCGGATCCGGGCCGACGCCGCCGCGACCGGTTTGCGGGTCTCGGCCAACGCCCTTGCGACGGGCGAGCGGGCGGTGCGCCTGTGCGTGATGAAAGAGCTCGATTCCAGGGCCGTCGACCATGTCTGCCACGTGCTGCGAAACACGCTCGGCGAGATCTGCCGGGCAATTCGATGACGCGGGGCCTTCTCGTCGCGCATACGCCGTGATCAGGCCGGCTCAAGGTATACGGCGGTGAATGAGGGCGCCTGAGCGTTAGCGGTATGAGCGTCCGAAGGCCGGCGCGCATGAGAAAGACCCCACCCGGCGAGCCAGGAAGGGCCTTTCTCGGCGAATGAAGCCAATGTGATTGTTGCCTTCATGGCGGAGTCTATCCGGTGAGCCGCTGAATCGCGCAGGGAATATCAGCGAAAATCCTGCCGGCGCGCTGGTTTCTGCGATGACCAGGAAATGCGGCGATGATCAAGGCCTGTGGCCGACGGGAGTTGCCGCGATGCCGTCAGGCCGGATTCTCTCGCGTCATGAGACTGGATCACCAAGGCGGATGATCGGTGAAAAAGATCTCTCCCGGCAGGTCGCCGTTGGAGGTCTGCGAAGAACAAAGCCTGAGGGTTCTGTCCTCACCCGTCGCAGACCACCCGCGTGGAGAGCGGTTCAAGCAGCGGTAATCGCCCGCGACGCGCATGCTACGGTCCAGCTCAGGGGGGCTTATGTCGACATATGGGGTTCCGGGCCACTTTCTGCGTACGGCCGCTGCCGCCGCCGGCGTCGAGGTGCGGCAGGCGAGCGCCACGCACGTGGACTGCGACCAGGCGGTGAACGTGATGCGGAACCTCTGGCACGTCACCGGCGACGAACTGCTGCGCCTCGGCCCCAGACCGGTGCTGCCCGGCACGTTCCGGATGATCGCCCTCGCCCTGATCCACGCGCCCGACCTGCGCGCCGCCCTGGAGCGACTGGTCGAGTTCGCGGCGATCACCACCGGCTACACCCGCAGCAGGTTCGTCGTGGACGGCTCGACGGCCCGGATCGAGATCACCGCCGAGACCCGGACCCCGCCACTGGCCGCCGAGATCATGCTCAGCCTCGTGCACCGCTTCCCCGCCTGGCTCATCGCGCATCGCATCGCGCTCACCGGCCTGGAACTGCCCTTCCCCGAACCGGACTACAGCTCCGAGTACACCCCGATCTTCGGCCGCACGCCGGACTTCGACGCCCCCGCGGCCGCCCTCAGCTTCGACGCCCGCCGGCTGAGCGCCCCGATCGTGCGCGACGAGCGCGAACTGCTGAGCTACATCCGCCGTTCCCCGGCCGACCTGCTCCTGCACCGCGACTACGGCACCACGACCGCCGACCGGGTGCGCAATGTCATCGAACGCGGTGACATGACCAACTGGGCCCGCGCCGAGGACGTGGCCGCCCGGCTGTCGGTCAGCGTCCAGCACATGCGCAGGCTCCTGCGGCAGGAAGGCACGTCCTTCAACCGGATCCGGGAGGAACTGCTGCGCGACCTCGCCCTGGACAGCCTGCGCCGGGGCGGCGAGACCATCGACGCGCTCTCCTACCGGCTCGGGTTCTCCGAGCCCAGCGCGTTCCGCCGCGCGTTCACCCGCTGGTTCGGGCGCCCGCCCGGCGAGTACCGCCACAACCTGACGACGATCGGCAGCGCCGTACCGGCCAGGCACAACCAGGCGAAGACATCCCCGATCACCCGGTACGGCGTGGCCGAACCCCGCGTCGGCACGTCGGAGAACACCACGTGCCGATCGGCGCCCGCGTAGTCGTGCGCGGCCAGCGTCCGCCCCTGCGCGTCGAAGGCCCCTGACACGCCGAACTCCGCCTGCCGGAGCATGGAGTAACCGTTCTCGATCGCCCGGAGCCGCGCCTTCTGGCTGTGGACCGGGCCGATCTCCGCCCAGTCGCGGGCCGGCACGATCATGATGTCCGCCTCCACCCGCATGAGCTCGGGGAAGTCCGCGTCGAAGCAGATCACCGTGGCCAGCCGCCCGTACGGCGTCGCCGTCACCGGCACCACTCCGTCACCCGCCGGGTAGTTCTCCAGGCCGGGGATGGGATGCGCCTTGTCGTACACCCAGACCTGCCGGCCCGAGGGGTCGAACAGATACACACGATTGGCCGTGGGCCGGCCGACCGACACCGCGGCCTGCAGGTAGATCCCGTTCTCCCGCGCGGTGGCGGCCACGCCGGCGAGGAAGGCCCGTTCGTCGCCGGCCAGCACGTTCGCCGCCTGCTCGGACCAGACGACGATCTTCGCCCCCTCGCGCGCGGCCTCCCGCGTCCTCCGCAGCAGGTTCGTGTTGATCTTGGAGTACGCGGCCCGCAGCATGGCCGGATCCATCTGGGCCTGCTCGGCCGGGGAGGGGTTCTCGCCGATGACGCCACGCAGTTCCCGCGTGCTGGAGGTGTCCGGGCTGATGCCCGCCACCCGCACGGTCGTCCCGCCGGGCGGCAGGAACGCGAGCCTGGCCCCGCCGAGCATCAGAATGACCAGCATCACGCTCGCGTAGACCGCGGGCGCCCGCCACGAAGGCCGCTCCCAGACCTGGTTGGCGACGCTCGCGAACCAGCCGATCAGGAAGCTCACCCCGTACGGCCCGGTCAGCGTGACGACCTGAAGCAGGGCCAGATTGCCGTGCTGGGTGGCGGCGGGCACCCCGAAGGCGGTGCCGAACGGGCTGAGGAGCGTCATCAGGAACCCGCAGGCCGCCACGGCCGCCGGGAACACCCACGTGGGTGCGGGCGCGAGCAGCCGGTCCACGACGTACGGCAGGACCGTCAGCGTGCCCAGCGCGATCACGCCCAGCACGGTGATCGGGGTCATGGGGACCACGGTCTCGGCCATCCAGAACAGTCCAGCCGCGGCCGAGGCCACCCAGACCAGGAGCAGCCCGGTGAAAGCCGGGCTCAGCCGTACGAACCGCAGGAGGAAGACCGGGGCCAGCCACGCCGCCACCGCTATGTCGTAGCGGCCGTGCACGGCCAGGAGCCAGAGCAATCCTCCCGCTGCCAGCCACGCCCAGCGCCGTTTCGCGTCCCGCATCCGGTCCTCCCATGGAGTCGTTTCCGGTGCTCGACGCTAGGTGTGCGCCGGGGGCTGGGGCTGCGACCGTACCTCTCCGATTCCGTGACCGAGATGTTCCCCGGGCGGTGGCTGTCAGGTGCCGTCGACGGTGCGGCGCATCGCCGGGCGGTCCTTCTTGCGGCGGGCCACTTCGGTGAACCCGGCTTCCCGGAAGGCCGACGCGATGCCGGTCATGGCGTTGTCCGCGCCCGCGACCTGTCCTGGCACGGGGTCGACGGGGAAGCCCTCGACGGTGTGCCGGCCGTTCTCGGCGGCGAAGTCGCACGCGGCGGCGATCATCTTCACCTGAAGCCGCTGGTGGCGGTGGTCGCGCCGGACGAACAAGCAGGTGATCACCCATGTCGGCGTGGCGTCGAGGGCTTTGGTGACCGGTGAACGCCGCAGGCGCGGGTACTCCGGGCGTTCGCCGATCCCGACCCAGCCCACGGGCTCGTCGCCCAGGTAACACACCAGGCCGGGTGGCGGCTGTCGTTTCGCGCGTTCACGCAGCGCGTTCCGGTTGCCGTCTCCCGCGCCGGCTTCCCATTCCTTGAACGAGAGCCGCCAGTGCATGCACCAGCATCCGCGCGCGCCCCCGTTCGAGCCCATGACCTGCTCGAAGTCCTTCCACGTCGCGGGTGTGAGCGGTGCCGTCGTGAAATCCGTCATGCGGGTGCTCCTTCCTTGCCGGTCGTCGCTTCCGAAACTCACATCAAGGGGAAGGCGCAGGCATACGCCGACGCGCGACCGTGCCGTTTCCTCGAGCGCCCGCCGGCGGCAGGCCGCCCAGGATGTCCGCGGCGTCCGCGGCTTCAGGGCTGAAGATTCTCAAGACGCTTAAGCCCATGCGGGTCGGTGATACGGCACGAGCGTCGAGGCACGGATCACCGGCAACCCGGGTTCGTGACGGGTGGGCATGCCGGCCACCAGGTTGCCTCTGTTCCGGCTCGTCGAAGACTTCCGCGGCCGATTCCCGTCTGTCGTCACCTTCAACATAGCTACGATGGTGACGACAAACAAGGGGGCCGTCACCGTCAAGTCGCATACGATGGTGACGACAAACAAGAGGGCCGTCACCGTCAAGTCACGTACGATGGTGATGACGGGTGTGCGACCGAGGAGGCTTCGACGTGAGCAATGACCCCAGTGGCGCGGCGCCCGGCGTGCTGGAAGTGGTGCGCAGGTTCGTCGACACCCACGACGTCTACAACGGCCATGACGCCCTGGGCGACGTGGAAGCCGCGACGGCGTGGCTGGCCGGCGAGGGTTTGCTGGGCAAGGGCCGGCCGATGACCGTACGCGACCTGTCGGCGCTCCGAAAGCTGCGCGATGCCCTGCGCGAGATGGCCGCGGCCAACACCACGGGCGAGCAGCCGCCTCCCGCGGTCGTCGACGCGTTCAACGATCTCACCGCGCCGCACGCCGCCTCGGTCCGCCTCGACGTGTGGCAGGGCTCCATGGTCGCCTCCGTCCGGCCACGCGAGGACGGCGCCGGAGGCGTCATCGCGGCGCTCGCGGCCGCCGTGCACGAGGCCGTGCTCACGCAGACGTGGACGCGGCTGAAGTCGTGCGACAACCCGGAGTGCCGATGGCTGTTCTACGACCAGTCGCGCAACCGCACGGCCCGCTGGTGCAGCATGCGCGGCTGCGGCAGCATCGTGAAAGCCCGCCGCTACCGCGACAGGCAGCGCCAGCGCGCCGCAAGCGCCCCGTAACCACCCAGGCCAGGCGCGGCTCCTCCACACCACGGAGTTGCGCCGCTCGCCGGGTGGCCCCGGTGCACTGCTCGCCGGGTGCTCCGGGCGGGCTGCTCGCAGGGTGCCGGGTGCCCGGGTGCGTCGGGTGCCCGGGTGCGCTGTTCGCCGGTGGCCCCGGTGCGTTGCCGCACCGGAACCCCTCGGAACGGTGCGCGGCGCGCGGCTCAGGCAAGTCGCGGAAACGGTTCAGGTGTGTGTGGTGCTGAACTTCCGACCGGCCCTCAGGATCCGGGCCGCGGTCGCAGGCGTTGGGGGTGGGTACGGCGCCGCCAGCCGTACCGTGTCAGGCCGCGCGGCTTGTAGACGGACAGGATCGTCGCGATGACCAGCACCGTCGCGCCCCCGATCGAATGGGGCAGCGTCGCGGGCAGGAGGCGCGGGTCGGCGTCGCTCAGCGCCGATGCGGTGAGGGCGCGCACCGTCCGGCTTTCGATCAGCAGGACGACCGTGGCCGCGACGGTGAGGATGAGCTTCACCAGGACCCAGTAGTGGCGCAACAACCCCCACGGTGTCCCCAGGGCGTTGACCAGCCCGATCACGACGGAGGCACCGGCCAGGGGCACGATCGCGAACCTGACGAGCACGTCCATGCCCGCGTAGGCGCCGCGCACCGCCGGGATGTCCGTGCCGAACGCGGCCGTGACGTCGAGGGCCAGGTAGGCGAGGACCGCGCCGAGCCATCCGACGGAGGAGGCGATGTGCGTGGTCAGGATGAGTTTGCGCAGGCGGGGCGGCATCACGGGCGGAGCTCCGCGAGGGTCGCCGCGTGTGCGGGGGAGGCGTGGCGGCCGGGGCCGTGTTCGCCGCCGACGCCGAGGACCTGGGCGATGAGGAACGCCAGGAGCAGGATGGCCGCGACGATCCCGGAGATCTTCACCCACTTCGGCGCCGGTGGCGGGGTCTGGGAAGACATGTCGTTCTCCTTTTTGCGAGACAGTATGTCGCTATAGGAGACATCTGTCACGACCTTGTCGTCCCGTATGCTTGAGCGGTGCCCAAACTGTGGAACGAGACCATCGAGGCGCACCGGGCCGCCGTGCGGGACGCGATTCTGGACGCGGCCTGGGCGCTGGTCGTCGAGCGCGGGCTGATGTCCGTCACGATGGCGCAGATCGCCGAGCGGGCGGCCATCGGCCGGGCCACGGTCTACAAGTACTTCGCCGACGTGGAATCGATCCTGTCCGCCTGGCACGAGCGGCAGGTCGCCGCCCATCTCCAGCAGCTCACCGAGATCGCCGGCCGGCCGGGCGAGGCGGGCCGCCGGCTGGAGGCGGTGCTGGCCGCGTACGCGAGCATCCTCCGGCGGCGCGGGGAACACGGCCCCGACCTGGGCGCGCTCCTGCACCGCGACGGGCACCCGGCGCACGCCCAGCGACATCTCGCCGACCTCGTCCGCGCTCTGCTGGAGGAGGGGGCGGGGACCGGGGAGTTCAGGGCGGACGTGCCCGCCGCCGAACTCGCTCGCTACTGCCTCCACGCGCTGTCGGCCGCCGCGGGCCTGCCCTCCGAGGCCGCCGCCGTCCGGCTGGCCGGGGTGGTCATGAGCGGGGTCGCCGCCGGTTGAGTCACGGGGACCGTCAGGCGGCGTCCAGGGCCTCGGTGATCTTGCGGGTCATCTCGGCCATGGTGGGGCTGGGGCCCTTCTGGGCCCGCGTGGCCGCTTCTGCGGCGACGATGACGGTACGCCGGAAGTTGTCGGCCTCGGCCGGATCCTGCTGCCTGAGCAGGTTCATGGCGGCGGTCAAGGCGGGGAGCACCCGGTCGGCGAGTTCGGCGACGGTCTTGCCGTACTTCACACCCTTGGGCGCTTTGGTGATCACGTGCCCGACCTGGCCGGTCGCGGAGGTCAGGGCGATGGAGCCGTGGGTGGCGGCCTTGTGGGCGGAACCGGCGGCTCCGGCGGCGGACATCAGGGAAACGGCGCCCCAGGCGGCGAGGCGGAGGGTCAGCTTGTCCTGGTCGGTGAGGGTGACGAACATGATGTTCTGCTCCTTGGAGTGAAGTCTCTGGTGAACGGTGCCCCGTTCATGTCGTTCACTCTCGTCGACCGCTCTGATACCGGGCCGTCGCCGCCCTGACGCGGTCTCTGACGCGACACCGCACGTGTCAGGTGCCTACTTCGAAGACGATGTCGTAGAAGTCGCCGCGGTAGGTGGAGCGTCCCCATTCGACCACGGCGCCGTGCCGGTCCCAGGCCTGCCGTTCCACCAGAAAGGAGGGCGACGCGGGGGCCGCGCCGAGCAGGGCCGCCTCCTGCTCGCCCAGCGCGATCGCGGAGACCCGGTGCACGGCCCGCTCCACCCGCACGTCCCAGCGCTCGCCGAGCGTGGCGTACAGGGACATGTCATCGCGCAGGACGCGCTGCAGGCCGGGGAAGCGGCGCGCGGACAGATGGGTGTGCTCGATGGCGATGGGAGTGCCGTCGGCGGAGCGGAGTCTGCGCAGGTCGACGACGCGTTCGCCTGGGTCGACGCCGAGCCGTTCGGCGAGGGCGGCGCCGGCCCGGCGGGTGCGGGCCGACAGGATGCGGGCGGCCGGGATCCTGCCCCGGGCCCGCATCTCCTCGCTGAAGGAGGCCATCGTGGTGCCCTGCTGCAGTTTCGGCTCGGCGACGTAGGTGCCGGAACCGCTGGAGCGCCGGATCACGCCCAGCATGACGAGTTCCTGGATCTTCTGCCGGACCGTTCCCCTGGCCACCTGGTAGCGCTCGGCGATCGAGCGTTCCGAGGGCAGCAGCGTGCCCGGCGGCAGGGCGCGCACCATGAGCTCCAGAATCTCCTTGATCTGGTCGCCCTTGTTGCGGCCGGGGTCGAGGTCCGGCGGCAGCGCGAGATCGTGGAAGCTGTCATGCGGCGTGCGGGCCATCAGCGGAAGTCGCTGATGCGGAAGACCGCCAGCATGTCCGCCCCTCGCGCGCCGGTGGAGAACGAGGCTTCCGCCCCGACCCATCCGCGGAAGGCGCCCTTGTCGTCGATGATCTGCATGAGCGGTTTGACGTGGGAGTTGCCGGTGTAGCAGAACTGGCCGCGCTCCATCGCCAGGCACGTGCACCAGTGCCACATCGAGTCGCGGCGGTCGGAGTTGGAGATCTTCGTGAGGTAGTACTGGATCGAGCTGACGTTCGCACGGGTGCCGCCGCCGTACTTGGGACAGCCGCCGGCCTTCTGGCAGGCGCCGTTGGAGGAGGGCTGCAGATAGGTCAGGCAACTCGTCGTGGTCGTGCAGGCGCGGAAGGCCTTGTGGCCGAACGGCTGGTTGTTGGAGGGCACGAGCCTGCCGCCCGCCCAGCTCGTCAGATCCTGCCGGAGCGCGCCGGGGTGGGCCTTCACCGAGCTCATCGCGCGCCGGGTGCCGAGCGCGGCGTTGCTGCCGTAGGCGTAGCCGTGGGTGGCGAGCGAACTGGACTTGAGGTCCAGCCGCGCCAGCTTCCCGTCGGGGGAGGGGCGCACGAACCACTGCTCCGTCCACGTCTGGGCGATCTTCCACCGGATGCTCACGACGTTCCCCGACACGGTGTACGTCCCGGTGCGGGTCTCGTCGGGCGCGCCGGTGAAGCCGCCCGCGGTGAGCACCTGGCAGGTACGCACCCGCGTGCCCTTGCCGCCCGCCTTGGTGCTGCAGCCCGCGTCCGGGGTCATGCCGGTGCCCTGCCTGGCCTCGGGATGGCGCTGCCACCACAGGTACAGCGACGAGGTCACGGTGCCGTTCGCGGCGAAGCGGTAACTGCCCAGGCGCACCCAGTTCTCCCGGGAGGACGCCTTGAGATGACCTTGCGACACGACATACGTGGACTTGCCCCCCGGCAACGCCGCGGCGGTCGCCGGTTGGGCGGGTGCGAGGGTGAAGGCGAGAACCGCCGCCGCCCCGATGGAAAGAACGCTACGCATAGAGACACTCCCGGTGGCCTTTACGGGCTTCGCCGAATTCCACGGGCCACCGTATCCGGTCTATACCAGATACGTCGGCGAAAGCCGGGAAAGCTCTGCCCGGTTGCGGCGAAGGAAGGAGGAAGAACCGTTGGCGGGAAGGGGAGAGTGTGAGGACCGAGTCGCCCGGAAGGGTGGACGACGACGAACTCGTCGGCCGCTTCCGGCAGGACGCGGAGGAGTTCACGGCCGTCTACGACCGCTACTTCCGCGAGGTGTACCTCTATGTGGCCGGGCGTCTGGACGTACAGATCGGCGAGGATCTCGCGGCGGAGACGTTCTGCCTGGCCTTTCGTGACCGAAAACGTTTCGACCCGGCGCGCGGCGGGCTGCGGCCGTGGCTGTTCGGCATCGCCACCAACCTGATCGCCCGCCACCGCCGCAAGGAGGCGCGCCACTACCGGGCCCTGGCCCGCACCGGCGAGGAGCCTGCGGCGGGCAGCCACGAGGACCGCGTGGTCGACGCGGTCACGGCGCAGCGCATGGGGCCGCGCGTGGCCAGGGCCCTGGCCACGCTCAACCAGGGCGAACGCGACGTGGTGACGCTGATCTACCTGGCCCAGCTCACCCACCAGGAGGTGGCCGACGCCCTCGGCATCTCCTACGGGACCGTCGGGTCCCGGCTCAACCGTGCCAGAAAGAAGATCCACCAAGCGATGGCGGAGGACGACCATGGATGATCTCGACGTGATCCGCACGGTGCTCGCCAAGCCCGGCCCGTCCCCGGAGGTGGTCGCCAGGCGGCGCCTGCAGGTGACCTCCCGCATGCGCCGCGGGCCACGCGGGCGGCGGGCGCGCTGGGTGCTGCTCCCGGCGGTCGCCGCCGTGGCCGCGGCGGCCGCGTTCGTGATCGTGCCGTCCGAGCCGTCCTCGGCGCGCGAGGTCCTGCTCGTGGCGGCCACCGCCGCCGAGCGCACGCCCGAGGGCTCCGGGACGTACTGGCACGTGACCGTCACGAAGCCCGCCGGGCCGCCACAGGAGTACTGGTACCGGCGCGACGGGCAGTTCTGGCTCAAGGGCGAGGGACTGAAGGGGGAGGGCGAGCTCCTCAAATGGCCGGGCGAGCCGCAGCCGTTCCGGATCGGGCCGCTGAGCATGACCTTCGAGCAACTGCGCGGCCTGCCGGAGGAGGAGACGGCGCTGACCGGCCGACTCCGGGACGAGGTGGGACGCGCCGGCATCCGCACGAGCGCGGGCACGCCGGGCCCCGCCGAGCTGGGCGGCTTCACCGCCGAGGCGCTGGTCTCGCTGATCAGCGAGGCTCCCGTCTCGTCCCCGGTGCGCGCCGCCGCGTACCGGGCGCTGGCCGCGCTGCCGGACGTCACCGACCTCGGCGAGGGCGACGGCGGGCGGAGGCTGGAGATTCCGCTCGCGTCCGGCCGCCAGATCGTGGTCGTGGATCCTGAGACGGCCAGGGTGCGCAACACGCCGGTCTGGGTTCCCCTCCTCGGAGGGGTCGCCTCGACCGAGGGCGGGGTGACGATCGACGCCGAATGGACCGACCGGCTGCCCGCCGGGTGATTGCGGGCGCGGGCGGGCGCGCCCACAATGGTCGCGGTACCGGGGAGGTCCGATGGGCAGAGTGGTCATGCACAACGTCGTGTCGGTGGACGGCTTCATCGCCGACGCCGACGACCAGATCGGGCCGCTGTTCGACTGGTACACCAACGGCGACACCGAACTCGCCGAGGGCAGCGGGCTGAAGGCGTCGCGGGTCTCGGCCGCGTACGTGCGGCCGATGTGGGACGGCATCGGGTCGATGGTGATCGGGCGGCACCTGTTCGACATGACCAACGGCTGGGAGGGCAGGCCGCCGGCCGGTGAGCACGTGGTCGTGGTCTCCCACCGGCCCAAACCGGAGGGCTGGCACCCCGAGGCCTCCTACCATTTCGCCGGCGCCGTGGCCGAGGCGCTCGCCAAGGCCAAGGAACTGGCGGGGGAGGAGCGGACGGTCGCCGTCGCGGCCGGCGACGTGGGCGGCCAGGCGCTCGCCCTCGGGCTGGTGGACGAGGTGGCGATGGACGTGGTGCCGGTGGTGTTCGGCTCGGGCAAACGCTACTTCGGCTCGGTCGACGCCCAGCACCTGCTCGAAGACCCGCATGTCGTCATCCAGGGCGACCGCGTGCTCCACCTGCTCTACCGGGTACGCCGGCCGTAACGCGGCTCAGGGGGTGAGGTCGTCGCGGTGCAGCAGTGGTTCGACGGCCGCCCGCATGACCGCGGTGGCGTCACCCGCGCCCGTCCAGCGGGTGAAGGCCGCGGCAGCCTGGGCCACCAGCATGCCGGCGCCCCCTGCCGCGCGCATGCCCCGCGCGCGGGCCTGCCGCACGAGTTCGGTCAGCCGCGGGAGGTAGACCACGTCGAACACGGCCGCGCGCGGCGAGAGCAGGCCGACGTCCACCACGGGGCCCGGGGTGAGCATGCCGACCGACGTGGCGTTGACGAACAGGTCCGCCCCGGACAGGCGATCCCGTACGCGCGGATCGGCGAAGGCCATCGGCTCGATCGCCGCCAGATCGCCGAACCTGGCCGCGAGCCGGCGCGCGTCCGCGGCGTCGAGGTCGAGGACGGTGAGGTGGCCGGCTCCGTCCTTGGCCAGGCCGTACGACACGGCGTGGCTGACGCCGCCCGAGCCCGCCACGACGACCTCGGCGCCGCTCAGGTCCGTGCCCACGTGCTCGCGCAGCGCGGTCGTGAAGCCGCTCACGTCGGTGTTGAAGCCGACCAGGCGCCCGTCGGCGGCGGCTTCCACGCTGTTGACCGCGCCGATCCGCAGGGCGTCGGGCTCGATCTCGTCGAGGAACGGCATGATCGCCTGTTTGTGCGGCGCGGTGATCTGGAAGCCGAGCCAGCGCTCGTCCCTGGCCTGCCGTACCTGCTCGGCCAGGTCGGACTCGCGCACCTCCCGCAGCTCGTAGCGGGCGTCGATGCCGAACGCCGCGAAGGCGGCGTTGTGCATGACGGCCGAGTGGGTACGCCGCAGCGGGTTGCCGAACAGGGCGACTGTGCGCATCACGACCTCCTGAAGGCCGGCGGACGCTTGGCCAGGAAGGCGCGGGCGCCTTCGCGTGCGTCCTGGGTGGAGAAGATGTGTTCCGACGCGTCGAGCTCCAGCGCGAGCCCGTCGTCCAGCGGCCGCTCCGCGGCCTGGTCGATCAATGATTTCGCGGCCTGTACGGCCAGCGGCCCGCGCGCGGCGATCGTCGCGGCCATCTCCCGGGCGGCGGCCAGCGCCGTGCCCGCCCGGACCACGCGGTTGACCAGGCCGATCGAGAGCGCGGTGGCGGCGTCGAGCGGCTCGCCCAGGAGGATGATCTCCTTGGCGCGGGCCGGCCCGACGATGCGCGGCAGCCGCTGGGTGCCGCCGCTGCCCGGCAGGACGCCCAGCTTGAGCTCCGGCAGGCCGAGCCTGGCCTGGTCGCCCGCGATCCGCAGGTCGCAGCAGAGCGCGAGTTCGAGGCCGCCGCCGAGCGCGTACCCCTCGACGGCCGCGATGGACGGCACCCGGAGCCTGGCGAGCTGCCGGTAGACGAGCTTCTCCAGCAGCAGTTTGCGCTCGGCGACGTGCTCGTGCAGCTCGTCGAACTCGGCGATGTCCGAGCCCGCGCAGAAGGCCCGCGTCCCCGCGCCGTGCAGGATCACGACCCGGGTGTCCTCGTCGTCGCCGACCGCGCGCAGCGCCGCCCGGAGCTGCCCGGTCAGCTCGCGGGAGACCACGTTCATCGGCGGGTTGTCCAGCTCGATCTCCGCGCAGGTTCCGCGCGTCACGTTGACCAGCGTCGCCATGTCAGTCCTCTTCTCCGAAGGTGAGCCCCATGCGGGCGGCGCGGAACAGGCGGGCGTCCATGGGGCGCAGGCGCTCGCTGACCTTCGGGCGGAAGTCCATGTGGGCGAACACGTCCGTCGCCACGTCCATCCCGTCGGCGACCTCGATCAGCTCCAGGCCATCGGCGGTCAGGGCGAAGACGGCGCGTTCGGTGATGTAGCGGACGCTCTGCCCTTTGCCCAGCGCCATGGGGCCGTTGAAGCTGATCTCCCCGACGTCGTCGACGAACTTGCGCCGGGCGCCTTCACGTTCGACGCGGGGCAGGCCGCCGGACAGCTCGACGCGCAGGCCGCCCGTCGTGAACGTGCCGACGAAGCAGAGCCGCCCGGTCCGCGCGCTGATGTTGACGAAGCCGCCGGGGCCGCGCATCCGGTCGTCGAAGGCGTGCACGTTGACGTTGCCGTGCCGGTCGACCTGGGCGAAGGAGAGGCTCGCCACATCGAGGCCGCCGCCGTCGTAGAAGTCGAACATGGAGGGCTGTTCCAGGCGCGCCTGGTAGTTCACCCCGGCGCCGCCGTCCGGGCCGTGCGCGGGTACGCCGCCGAAGATGCCCTGCTCGACGGTGAGTGTCAGCCGTTCCGCCACGCCTTCCTCGGCGGCCACCGCGCCGATCTGCTGGGAGATGCCGAAGCCCAGGTTGCAGATGTCGCCCCGGCGGAACTCGAGCAGGGCGCGGCGCGCGATCACCTTGCGCACGTCCAGGGGGGTGGGGGCGGCGGTGCCGTACGGCCTGCGCAGCTCACCCGAGAAGTACGGCGAGTAGCCGGTGCGGTAGGTCTGCCGCTGTTCGGCGTCGACGTAGACGTGGTCGACCAGCGCGCCGGGGATGCGCACCTGGTTCGGCGGGAGCGAGCCGCGCGTCGTCAGGTGCGCGACCTGGGCGATGACGACGCCGCCGCTGTTGTGCGCGGCCATCGCCAGCGCGAGGGAGTCGCCGAGGATCGGCTCGTGCTCGAAGGTGAGGTTGCCGTCCTCGTCGGCGGTGCTCGCGCGGATCACCGCGACGTCGACGGGCAGCGCGGGGTAGAAGAGCCATTCCCGCCCGGCCAGCTCGACGATCTGGACCAGGTCCTCGGTGGTGCGCGCGTTCTGCCGTCCGCCGGTCTGGCGCGGGTCCACGTACGTGCCCAGGCCCACATGGGTGAGATGACCGGGACGGCCGGCGGCGATGTCGCGGCACAGGGCCGACAGCACGCCCTGGGGGAAGGAGTACGCCTCGATCGCGCCCTCGGCGACCATCGCGCCGAGGCCGGGTTCGTTGCCGATGTTGCTGCCGATGGTGCGCCGGGTCAGTCCGGGCAGCGCGAGCTGGGACAGGCCGTGCTGCGCGAAGTCGCCGATGCCGACGACGCGGACCGTGGTCAGGTCGCGGGGGGCGGCGGTGCGGGTGAAGGTCGCGGCGAGTTCGTCGATGAACGCCTGCGGCACGCCGTGACCGGCGCCGGACCCGCCGATCCACAGGGCGGCGCCGTCCGGCACCAGGGCCACGGCCCGCGCGACGGTGAGGAGTTTGGCGCTCATGGCATCAGCCCGCCGCTGTTGGGGCTGAGCGTCTGGCCGAGCATGAGGCGGGCGCCGTCGGACAGCAGGAAGGTCACGCATTCGGCCACTTCCTCCGGCTCGGCGAAGCGGCCGAGCGGAAGCTCTGCCATGCGCTTGCGCCCGACTTCTCCCTCCATCACGGTGCGTCCCATCGCGGTGTTGGTGACGCCGGGCGACACGGCGTTGGCCCTGATGCCGCGCGATCCGAACTCCCGCGAGATCGACTTGGCCAGCGCGATCGCCCCCGCCTTCGCGCTGGCGTAGTGGGCGGCTCCGGCCCAGCCCATCTGGCCGAGCCGGGAGGCGATGTTGACGATGGAGCCGGAGCCGCGTTCGAGCATGCCGGGGAGTACGGCCTGGCTCGCGTGGAACATGCCGGACAGATCTGTCCTGAGGACCAGATCCCACTGCTCGGGAGTGATGTCGAGGAAGTCGGACTCCATGAGGATCCCGGCGTTGTTGACCAGGCCGTCGACGCGCCCGAAGCGCTCCTCGGCCCAGGCGGCCAGCGCGAACACGTCCTCGCGCACCGCCACGTCGCACGGCCGGACGTCGGCGTCGCGGCCCATCGCCCGGACCTTCTCGGCGACCTCGTGGGCTCCGTCCCGGCTCGAGTGGTAGGCGACGGCGACGTGCGCGCCGTCGCGGGCGGCGGCCAGGGCGATGGATCTTCCTATTCCCCGGCCGGCTCCCGTGACCAGGACGACCCGGTCGAGGAGGGGTGTCGATGGCATCAGACCAGCACCTTTCATCGGGAAGCGCTTTCAATTTTCTGCACGTTCTCATGAAAATTGAACAGACGCAAGAGTGAGGCTGGCCTTGACACTAGCTGCATCGATAGATAGAAAGCGCTTGCAATTCAACTCTAAGGAGTGCTCATGGATCAGGTCCGAGTCGGCATCATCATGAACGGCGTCACCGGGCGCATGGGAACCCGGCAACACCTCGACCGGTCGATCATCGCGATCAGGGACCAGGGCGGGCTGACCCTCGCCGACGGGCGGACGCTCACGGTCGACCCGATCCTCGTCGGCCGCAACGCCGCCAAGGTCGAGGCGCTCGCCCGCCGGTACGGGATCGACCGCTGGACCACCGACCTCGACGCGGCCCTCGGCGACCCGGACGACACGATCTACTTCGACGCCCAGGTCACCAACCTGCGCGCCGAGGCGGTCAGGAAGGCGATCGCGGCGGGCAAGCACATCTACTGCGAGAAGCCGACCGCCGGCGACCTGGCCGACGCCCTCGACCTCGTGAGGCTCGCCGACGCGGCGGGTGTCAAGCACGGCGTCGTGCAGGACAAGCTGTTCCTGCCGGGAATCCGCAAGCTGAAGCGGCTGGTCGACGGCGGATTCTTCGGCGACCTGCTCAGCTTCCGCCTCAACTTCGGCTACTGGGTGTTCGAAGGCGACTGGCAGCCGATCAACAGGCCCTCATGGAACTACCGCAGGCAGGACGGCGGCGGCCTCATCCTGGACATGTACCCGCACTGGCGCTACGTCCTCGACGACATCGTCGGCCCGGTCAGGTCGGTGCTGTGCCACGGCGAGATCCACATCCCGAACCGCTGGGACGAGGACGGCGACGCGTACGTGGCGACGGCCGAGGACGCCGCCTACGGCCTGTTCCAGTTCGACCAGGGCGTCCTGGCGCAGTTCACCACGTCGTGGGCGACCCGCCCGTACCGTGATGAGATCGGCGAGTGGCAGCTCGACGGCACGCTGGGCAGCGCCGTCGCCGGGCTGCGCGAGTGCCGGATCCAGTCGCGCGCCACCACCCCGATGCCCGTGTGGAACCCGGACATCCCCAACCCGATCGACTTCCGCGGCGGCTGGTCCCCGGTCCCCGACAACGAGGAGTACGGCAACGCCTTCCGCGCGCAGTGGGAGATGTTCCTGCGCCACGTCGCCGAGGACGCCGCGTTCCCCTGGGACCTGCTGGAAGGGGCCAAGGGCGTCCAGCTCGCCGAGCTCGCGCTGCGCTCGTGGCGCGAGCGCCGCTGGATCGACGTCCCGGAGCTCACGGCACCGGCGTCATGAGGCCCTGACGGCGGGCGCGGTGCTGTCGCGCATGAGCACGGTCCCGCCGATCTCCACGGTGTGCCGCGGCTCGTCCAGGGGCAGCAGCGCGAGGTCCAGCGCGGTCCTGCCGATGCGCTCGAGCGGGAGTTCCACGGTGGTCAGGGCCGGCACGGCGTCGGAGGCCAGGGGGGTGCCGCCGAAGCCCGCGACGGAGACGTCCTCGGGGATGCGCAGCCCGTTGCTCCTGGCCCAGGCCATCGCGCCCACCGCCACCACGTCGGCCACCCCCCACAGGCAGGTCGGCCGGTCGGGGCGGTCGAGCAGGCGGCGGGCGGCCCGCGCGCCGCCGTCACGGGACATGTCGGCGTGCACGATCGCGTCGGGCGCCAGCTCGATACCCCGGTCCTGCAGGCCGAGCCGGAAACCGTGCATGCGGTCGCGCACCGCGATGAGCTTGGCGGGGCCGGAGATCACACCGAAGGAGGTGTGGCCCAGGTCGGCGAGCAGGTGCGCGAGCCGGCGGGTGGCCTCGACGTTGCCCACCTCGACGAGATGACCGATCCTGCGCCCACGGGTCACCGAGACGACCGCGCCGCCGTCGGCCTGGTACGCCGACAGCTGCGCGGTCATCGCGGCCGTGTGGGCCCGGTCGGCGAAGGAACTGCCCGCCAGGATGATCGCGCGGGGGCGCTGCGTGCTCAGCAGGCTGACGTAGTTGAGCTCCTGCTGCGGATCCCGGTACGTGCACACCATGGTCACCAGCAGCCGGTGCGCCTCGGCCGCCTTGATCACCCCTCCGGCGATCATGGCGAAGTACGCGTCCCGCACGTCGTGCACGACCAGCCCGACACTGGTCGAGGTCGAGCTGGCCAGGGCGCGCGCGTGCAGGTTCGGCCGGTAGCCGAGCTCGGCGGCGGAGGCGACGACCTTGTCGCGCAGGGCGGCCCTGCCCTTGTAGTCGGAGTCGCTCAGCATGCGCGAGGCGGTGGCCAGGGAGACGCCGGCGTGGTCGGCGACATCCTGAAGCCGGACCCGGCGTCCTTCAGACGACATCCGTGTTCCTCCCGTGAACTGCGAGCGCGAGCACAAGATACTCGACCCTCCGGCAGGAACGCCGACGCCTAGCCGGTCGGCCGCCGGGCGGTGGTCTGCCGGGGGATGACGCGGTGGCTCAGGAGGGTGGTCGTCGCGTCGCCGGGCTGGGCGTCGATCAGGTGCTGGGCGGCCATGGCGCCCATCTCGTACAGCGGCAGGCTCACCGTGGTGAGGCCGACGAACCGGGCGACCCTCAGGTCGTTGATACCGGCGACGGAGATCTCGCCCGGCACGTCGATGCCGGCCTGCCGCAGCGCGTTGAGCGCGCCGACGGCGGCCTCGTCGTTGGCCGCGAGGATGGCGTCGGGCAGCGGCGGGCGGGCGATGAGCCGCATGGCGGCCAGGTGGCCGGCCTCGAAGTCGAACCCGCCGGGCACGCACCGTGCCACGTCGCCCAGGTTCGCGTCGTTCATGCAGGCCAGGAAGCCGTCGCGGCGCTGCTTGCTGGTGGTCATGCCCGGGGGGCCGTCGATGAAGGCGATCCGGCGGTGGCCGAGCGAGACGAGGTGGTCGGTGACGTCGCGGGCGGCGCCCTCGTTGTCGGCGGTGATGACCGGGCAGCCGAGGTCGCGGGCGGTCAGGGACACGGCCTGGATGCCCTGCTCCTTGGCCTGCCGTACGGCCTCGGCCAGGTCCGGTGCGAGCGGGTCGGCCTCGAAGCCGCTACCGGCGATGATCACCCCGGCGGCGCGGTAGTCGCGCATCGTCCGCAGCCTGCTGATCTCCGTGCTGGTACGCCGGTCGACGTTGGACAACATGGTGACGTAGCCGGCGCGGCTGGCGACGTCGTCGATTCCGCGGGCGATGACGGAGAAGTAGGGGTTGACGATGTCGCTGACGAGGACGCCGATGAGCCTGCTGCTGCGCGACACCAGCGCCCGCGCGAGAGCGCTGGGCGAGTAGCCGAGCTTCTCCGCGGTCGCGATGACCTTGGCACGGGTCTTGGCCGAGATCGGGTGACTGGAGCCGGTCAGCACCCGTGACGCTGTCGACACGGAGACGCCGGCCGCTCGTGCGACTTCCACCAATGAGCTCACGGCACTCAGCATAGCGAGGAAAACGTTTGCCTGTGTCATTCGAGGTCAGCGGGCAGATCTGACATCTTCCGCGAAGAACGCCCTTGACGGCGGCCCGATCCTTCTCTCTATGCTGCCGTTAGGCATACGTTTGCCTAGCCGTTGACAAGGAGCATTATGCATCTGAAGAGGCTCGCGGCGCTGGCGGTGATGTCCGCACTGGCCGCGTGCGGCGTTCGGGGGACCGAGACCAACCCGGACGGGACCCTCTCGTTCTCGATCGCCGTCACGGAGCCGGACATCACCACCGTGCCGATTCTCGCCGCCGTCGACGTGGTCAGGCAGGCCGGCCACAAGGTCGAGGTGGTGGAGCTCGCGGAGCCGGAACTGGCCATCGGCGGCCTGGCCGAGGGCGCGTACGCGATCTCCGCCGAGGCGACCAGCCCCGCGCTGAGCGCCATCGAGCAGGAGGCGCCCATCCGGATCATCGCCGACGCGATCGGCAACCAGTGGGCGATCTACGGAAAGTCCCGGGTCACCTGCGACGACCTGGACGGAAAGCCGTTCGGGATCTTCAGCCGGGGCGCGGTCGCCACCGCGATGACCGAGGAGTGGGTACGCACGCAGTGCACCGGGGACCGCAAGCCGGAGTACCTGACCATCGGCGGATCGGACGTGCGCGCCCAGGCCCTGGTCGCGGGCGAGATCGACGCCACGGCGCTGGAACTGGCCGACGTGGTGGCCCTGGAGCGCTCCGGCGACTCGGCCTTCACCCAGGTCGTCGACTTCGGCAGGACCCTGCCCGACCTGCGTCCGCAGACGGTCTACGCCAACACCGCGTTCCTCGCCGAGCACAGGGACGTGGCGCAGCTGTTCGTCTCGGCGCTGGTGCGCGAGCACGCCAAGATCAACGCCGATCCGCGGCACCTGGTGAACCTCGTGCGGACCTACCTGCCGGAGGAGGAGATCGACGACGTGGCCGAGATCGCCGAGCGTTCGGTCAAGGCGGGCCTGTTCGACGCGGCCGGCCTGACGGAGCGCAACATGCAGGTCACCATCGACTTCTTCGTCCGCGCCGGCGTGATCGAGCCGGGGATGAAGGCGAAGGACGCCGCCGATCTGTCCTTCATCAAGGCGGCGGCGTGACCAGGCGGGGGCTGCTGCCGTACCAGCTGCTGACGTTCGTGATCTTCGCGGTGAGCTGGGAGATCTACGCCCGGGTGCGCGGCGGCCTGCTCATCCCCACCTTCACGGAAACCGTCGGGGCGAGCGTGAAGCTGCTGGGCGGCGCCGAGCTGTGGCAGGCGCTGTACGCCAGCAACCAGGCGCTCGTGCTCGGCTTCGCCGTCGCTGTCGGCATCGGCGTGCCGCTGGGCATCGTGCTCGGCCGCTTCCGGTCGCTCGAACGGTTCGCCGACGTCTACCTCAACATCCTGCTGGTCACGCCGATGGCCGCGATCATCCCCCTGCTCGGGATGTCGGTGGGGTACGGCCTGGCCGCACGGGTCATCCTCGTCGCGATCTTCGCGATCGTGATGGTGGTGGTGAACAGCCGCGCGGGCGTCAGGCAGGTCGACCCGTCGCTGATCGAGATGGCGCGCAGCTTCGGCGCGAGCGAGCGGCAGATCTGGACCCGCGTGCTCCTGCCCGGCGCGCTGCCGGCGATCATGACCGGCATCCGGCTCGGCATCGGCCGCGCGGTCACCGGGATGGTGCTCGTCGAGCTGCTCATGGTCTCCACGGCACTCGGCGGGCTGATGCTCGAGTACCGCGGCCTGCTCAAGGCGCCACAGCTCTACGCGACCATCGTGATCATCCTGGCGGAGGCGCTCCTGCTGATCTCCGTGGCCCGCTGGGGTGAACGCAAGCTCACCGGAAGGAGCGTCTGATGATAGAGATCCGTGGACTGAGCAAGAGCTTCGTCGGCCAGGACGGCGGCAGGGTACAGGCGTTGAGCGACGTCGATCTCGACGTGGCGGAGAACGAGTTCCTGACCGTGCTGGGCCCCAGCGGCTGCGGGAAGACGACGCTGCTGAAGGCGGTCGCGGGGCTCGTCCCCGCGGACTCCGGCGAGATCCGCGTCGACGGCGCGCCGGTGCGGGGTCCCGGCCCCGATCGCAGCATGGTCTTCCAGAACTTCGCCCTCCTGCCATGGGCGACCGTGCTGGACAACGTCGCCTTCGGCCTGGAGTTGCGCGGCGTCGGCAAGGCCGAGCGCGAGGAGCGTGCCCGTGCGCTGATCGCCATGGTGGGGCTGGCCGGCTTCGAGACCAAGCGTCCGGCCGAGCTGTCCGGGGGCATGCAGCAGCGGGTGGGCATCGCGCGGGCGCTGGCCGTACAGCCGAGGGTGCTGTTGATGGACGAGCCGTTCGGCGCCGTCGACGAGCAGACCAGGCGGCTGCTGCAGGAGGAGCTCCTGTCGATCTGGGAGGAGAGCCGGCTGACCGTCGTGTTCATCACCCACAGCATGGAGGAGGCGGTGCTGCTCGGCGACCGGGTGGTGCTGATGAGCGCCCGCCCGGGACAGATCGCCGAGATCGTGCCGGTGCCGCTGCGGCGACCGCGTTCCAGTGACGTCGGCGCGCTCGAACGCTCCGGCGAGTACGTCGAGATCACCGCCTACCTCTGGGACCGGCTGCGCGACATGCACGAAGAGCACCGGGTGGCACGATGAGAACACGCGTTCCCGCCGCCCTCGTCAGCCTGGCGGCCGGGGCCGTCGCCTGGGAACTGATCGGCCGGCTGTCGGGCGTGCCGTTCTTCCCGCCGCTGAGCACCGTGGCGGCCCGCCTGGCGGAGATGGCCGTGGACGGCGAGATCTTCCAGAGCGTCGCCGACAGCCTGGTCAACCTGCTGATCGGCTTCGCGATCTCGCTGGTCGCCGGACTGCTCGTGGGCGTCGCGATGGGCCGTTACCGCAAGGTGGAGGCCGCCCTCGGCGTCTACGTCTACGCCCTGCTCACCGCCCCCGCGCTGGTCTTCGCGCCGATCTTCTTCTCCCTGCTGGGAGACGGGCGCGCCTCGATCATCGCCGTGGTGGTCATGTACGCGTTGTTCGTCATCATCATCAACACCGCGTCGGCCATCCAGACGGTGCCCGCCGACCTGGTGGAGATGGCTCGCTCCTACGGCGCGAGCGAACGCCAGATCCTGCTGCGGGTCCTGCTCCCCGCCGCGACGCCAATGATCATGGCAGGGGTACGGCTCGGCGTCGGCAGAGCCGTGACCGGCATGATCAACGGAGAGATGTTCATCGCCGTGGTCGGCCTCGGCCACATCGTCACCGAGGCCGGAGGGCGTTTCGACAGCGCGAGCGTGCTGGCCGTGCTGCTGGTCATCATCGCCGTCGCCCTGGGCGCGGTCTGGCTGGTCCAGGCCGTGGACCGCAGGCTGACCGGCTGGGTTCCGCAAACCTCGAGAGGAAGTCAATGAAGATCGACGCCTACAGCCACATCCTGCCCGCGCCCTACTTCGAGCGCATGCGCGAACTCGCCGTCGACCCCGGCGCGCTCAAGCGCTGGCTGGAACTGACCGCGCTGCACGACGTCGAGGCGCGGCTGCGGATGATGGAGGAGTTCGGCGACGACTACCAGCAGATCCTCACGCTGTCCTCGCCGCCGATCGAACTGCTCGCCGGGCCGGACGACTCGCCCGAGCTGGCCAGGCTGGCCAACGAGTCGATGCTGGAGTTGTGCCGCGCGTACCCGGAGCGCTTCCCCGCCTTCGTCGCCTCCCTGCCGATGAACAACCCGGACGCGGCCATGGCCGAACTCGCGTACGCCATCGACGACCTCGGCGCCCGGGGCGTGCAGGTGTTCACCAACGTGAGCGGCCGGCCGCTGGACGATCCGGCGTTCCGCCCCGTCTTCGACGAGATGGCCCGGCGTGACCTGCCCATCTGGATGCACCCGGCCCGCGGGGCCGCCTTCGCCGACTACGCCACCGAGGACGCCTCCCGCTATGAGATCTGGTGGGCGCTGGGCTGGCCGTACGAGACGAGTGTCGCCATGTCCCGGCTGGTCTTCTCCGGCCTGTTCGAACGCCATCCGGACCTCAAGATCATCACGCATCACATGGGCGCGATGATCCCCTACCTGGAGGGCAGGATCGGACTGGGGTGGAGCGACCAGCTCGGCAGCCGCACCGAGGGAGAGATGCTGGACGAGACGTTGCCCAAGGGGCTGCTGGAGTACTTCCGCCGCTTCTACGCCGACACGGCGTTGTCCGGTTCCGCGATCGGCATGCGGTGCGGCCTCGAGTTCTTCGGTCCCGAGCACGTCCTGTTCGCCACCGACTGCCCGTTCGACCCGGAAGGCGGGCCCATGTACATCAGGGAGACGATCAAGGCGATCGGCTCGCTCGGCCTCTCACCGCAGGCCCGCGACCGGATCTACCACCTCAACATCAGGTCCATGACCGGGCTCTAGCCCACGGGCAGGTCGCCCTGGCGGATCCGGTAGGCCTGCAGGGTGAGGTCGTAGTACTTGGACGTCTCGCCGACCCACTGCATGCCCAGGCGTTCGGCGGTGGCGATGGCGCGCCGGTTGGCCGGGCGGGCGACGGCGAACAACTCGTCCACGTCCTGGGTGAACGCCCACGCGATGAGGGCGCGGGCGGCCTCGGTGGCGTAGCCGTGGCCCCACGCCTTGCGGTCCAGCTGCCAGCTCACCTCCAGGTCCTCCTCGTACGGCGGGAGCAGCCGGATGCTCAGCCCGCCCACGACCTCGCCCCCCTCACGGAGCTGGACCGCCCACCGGCCGCGCGGCTTGAGCAGGTTGGGCTGCGCCTCCTGCCAGGCCTGCAGGACGGAACGCATGCCCGCCACGTCCTCGACGCGGTGCATGGCCGGGGTGAGCCACCGGGTGACGTCGACGGAGCCGTAGATCGCCAGCGCCGCCTCGGCGTCGTCGGCCGACCAGTCCCTGATGAGCAGGCGGTCGGTGGCCAGTGGCATGTCCATGCGCGAGTTCCTCTCCGTGGGGACGGCTCTCCTGAGCTTCGCATGGGCTCGCGGGGCGGGCCGTACCGGGGGACCCCCGGTAGCGTGCACGGCATGTCTGGCGCTTCCGCCGCCGTGACCAGGACGCTCCGCCAGCGGCGGGGCGTTCCTCCTTCATTTTCCGCTGAACGATCCGTCGCTTCGTGTCGCCCGAGTCTCTCTCGCGCACCGGAGCGTTCTTGTGTCATTCCCTCTTCGTTCTTCCGTGCGGCCGTGGCTGGTTCTCGGCTGCCTGTCCATGCTGCAGTTCCTCATCGCGGTCGACGTGACCGTGGTCAACATCGCGCTGCCGTCCATCGGCGCCGAGTTCCAGGCGGACGCCCGCCGGCTGACGTGGGTGGTCGTCGGATACACGATCACCGGCGGCGGCCTGCTGATGTTCGGCGGCCGCCTCGGCGACGTGCTCGGCCGGCGTCACGGTGTACGTCGGCCTCGCGGCCGCTCCCGCCCTCGCCGACCCGTTCGTCACGAGCAGCGTGCTGGCGATCGCGGGTCTCGTCGCCGCCGCCGTGATCGCCCGGGGCGTTTAGCCGCTTCTGCTGGGAAGCCTCGCCGCGAAATCGGTCAGCGCGGCGGTGAACGCGTGCGGCTTGTCGCCGTGGATCACGTGCCTGGCGTCGATCCGCCGGTAGACGGTCTGCGGCGCGAGCTCGCGTACCCTCCGCGCGTCGTCGTCGTCCATCGCGCCGACCAGCCCGTGGTTCTCGTAGCGGTTCCAGTTGGCGTGCAGCAGCAGGACGGGGCAGGTCGTCGCGCGGAGAGCGGCCTCGTGGGAGAAGTCGCCGTAGAAGCGGCCGTCGAGGAAGGCCTGGGCGAAGTCGGGATCGAACATCGACGCCGCCCGGACCATCTCCTCCAGCGACCGTGGCAGCCACCGGACGCCCAGGCTCGCCGGGCGTCCGGGGTGCCTCCGCCCGTGCCGGGCCACCAGCCGGTCGAACAGGCCGACGAGCCGCTCCGGCATCCGGACGGACCTGGTCTCCGAGACGGGGATCTCCTGGCGGTAGATGCCGGCGACCCGCCGCGGGTCGAGGTCGCCGAGCACGCTGACGGCGTGCGCGAGGCTGCCGTAGACCCACCGGTCGCGGTCACGGAAGCGCGGCATCTCGGCCGAGAAGATCGGCGGGTCCTCCAGCACGATCGCGGCGACCTCCTCCGGGGTACGGCTCGCGCACCACAGAGCCAGGACGCCGCCGGAGGAGTTCCCGCTGACGACCGCCGGCCGGCCGATGACCTCGCGCAGCAGGCGGGCAAGGTCGCCGCCGGCGGAGTCCCAGGAGTAGTCGCCGGGTGTCCAGGAGGAGTTCCCATGGCCCCGGACATCGACGGCGAAGACCGTGAACCGCCGCGCGAGCTCCGGCATGACGCGGCGGTAGCTGCTCCACAGGCTCATCTGGCCGGGCACGAGCAGAAGCGGCACACCGGCCTCCGGCCCGCGGACATAGCTGAGGACCGTGCCGTCGAACGTGGCGAACTCCTGCCGGAACCCGGCCCGCGCCAGCTCGGGCGGCAACGGCTCGCGCCACCCTTCGAAGGGGTTGCGGTAGCCGGTCATCACGTCGGCTCCTCTTCCTGCGCGGCTTCCTGTGCGGCGAGGACTCCGCCGGCGAAGTTGCGGAATCTCTCGTTGTCGACCAGCGCGATGCCCTGCTTGCGGTCCACGAGCACGAGCAGGGTGTCGCCCGGCTGGAGGTCGAGCAGGTCCCGCGCGTCTTTCGGGATGACGATCTGCCCCTTCTCCCCGATCTTCACCGTGCCCACGATGTACCGGCCGTCCGGCCCTTCGATCATCTTTCCGGCCATACGCCCCTCCTATGCCAACTAGTCGTATAGTACCCACTTTTCCAACTAGTTGGCATCAGACCTTGGTGGGACATCGGCGTGCGAGGTCATACCAGGGGAGCAAGCAGGTCTGGACGTAGAGCTGATGCCGGGCGCGGCGGGGATCCGAAGAATGGGCGGGTGACGATTCTCGGGCTGTCTCCCCTGGAGATCCTTGCCGTACCGGCCACCCTGGCGCTGGTGCTGGCCCGCTGGCTCCCGCCTCCCGCGCGGCGGCCGGTCGCGATGGCGGCCGGGGCCGTCTTCGCGGTGTGCGCGGTGGTGCTGGCCGTGTCCGGCGTGCGCTGGCAGCTCATCCCGGTGCTCGCCGCCGGGGGAGTGGCGCTGGCCTTCGCGGTGTTCGTGCTGATGAGAGGGCGGACGGGGCGGCCGGTGCGCAGGGCGCGATGGTGGGCGGCGCTGCCAGGGGCGGTGGCCGGGCTCGGCCTGGTCGTGGCGGGCACGGGGGCGTCGTGGGCGCTGCCGCTGCCGGTGTTTCCCCAGCCGCCGGGGGCGTACGCGGTCGGGACCACCGTGGTGCAGTGGACGGACGCCGACCGGGAGGAAGCCGCCACCGCCAAGGCGGGCGACGAGCGGACGGTCGTGGTCCAGCTCTGGTACCCCTCCGGTGACGCCACGGGCGCCCGGCGGAGCCGCTACCTCGGGCGTACCGCTGAGGAGGCGAGGATCGTGGCCGGGGGCTCCGCGGACTATCTCGGGGTGCCCGGGTTCATGCTCGACGAGGTGGCGCGTGCCCACGCGCGTTCGGCGCCGGAGGCTCCGGTGGCCGGCGGGAGCGAGCGGTTCCCCGTGGTGCTCTTCTCACCCGGGCTGGGCGGGGTGCGCACCCAGAACACGGCCTGGGCCGAAGACCTGGCCAGCCGCGGGTACGTGGTGGCGGGGATCGACCATCCCTACGACTCGGCCGTGGTCGTGCTCGACGACGGCAGGGCCGTACGTACGCGGCTGGTGGCGACCGGTGACGACGCGGAGGACGAGCGGCGGGCGGCCGGATGGACGGCGGTCCGCGCGGGCGACCTCAGCTTCGTGCTCACGCAGCTCGGCCGGATGCACAGCGGCGAGATCCAGGGTCCGCTGGCCGGGCGCCTCGACCTGGAACGGGCCGCGGCGACCGGTCACTCCCTCGGCGGGGCCGCCGCGTTGCAGGCCGCCCGGCAGGACGCGCGGTTCGCCGCGGTCATCGTGCTGGACGGCTATCCGCGCGACCCTGTCGCCCGGCCGTTCCGTCAGCCCGTGCTCGCGCTGACGCACGACATCGCGCCGGGGGAGGAGCGGGACTACCTCTCCCGCCTCACCCGGGTGCTCGACCTCAGCAAGGCGGTGAGCTATCGGCTCACCGTCCCCGGCTCGGCCCACCTGACCTTCACCGACGCGCCCTTGTACCTGCCGCCGCTGCCCTCGCTGATCGGCTCCGCCGGGCGCGCCGCCGGCCCGCGGCTCACTTCGGCGGTCACCACCGCGTTCCTGGACGCCACGCTGCGCGGCAAGGGGGGCGATCTGGTCAAGACCCTGTCCGCGTACGGCGAGCTGACCATCTTCCCTCCATAGCATGTATGGATGATGGATCTACGCCAGTTCCACGTGCTGAGGGCGATCGCGGTCAGCGGCTCGCTGGCAGGGGCGGCCCGCCGGCTCCACTACGGCCAGCCCACGATCAGCTACCACCTCGACGCATTGGAGGCCCACCTCGGCGCCCGGCTGGTCGAACGCGGTCCCACGGGCGCCGTCCTGACCGACATCGGGGCGATGGTGCTGGAGCACGCGGCGGTCGTGCTGGAGCGGATCGAGACCGTGGAGTCGGACGTGGCGGCGCGCCTGGCCCACGGTGTGTCCACGCTGCGGGTCGGCGCGTTCACGACGGCGGCGACCAAGCTGCTGCCCGGCCCGCTGCGGCGCGCCACCGAGGGCAGCGACGTCCGGATCGAACTCACCGAGGCCGAGCCTCTCGACCTCCTCACCCGGCTACGGGCCAGGTCACTGCACTGCGCCCTGATCTACGACGTCGCGGCGACCAAGTCCGTCCGCGTCGCGGCCGAAAAGCCCGGCCTCGGCTCGGGGGCGGATCCCGGTCATGGCTCGGGGGTGGAGCCTGGGCTCGGTTCGGAGGTGAGGTCGGGTGGTGGCTCGGGGGCGAAGGCCGGGGCGGGGGTGCGGGGGCGTTATGGGGCGGATCTGCGGGTGCGGACGTTGATGGACGACCCCTACCGGCTGCTCCTGCCCGGAAGCCATGCCCTGGCCGCAGGCGAAGGGCCCGTCGATCTCGGGCTGCTGGCCGGCGAGGGGTGGATCATCTCCAGCGGCTCCTACGACCCGAGCGACCAGACCCTGTACGCGACCTGCCAGTCCCTCGGCTTCCGTCCCCGCATCGCGCTGCGTGCCGACAACTACAGCGTGATCCACGGCTTCGTCGGCGCCGGGGGCGCGGTGGCGCTGGTGCCCGAACTCGCCTTCGAGCAGGGGTACGACGTGGTCGCTCGCCCGGTGCTCCAGGACGTGGGCGCACGCGGGATCCAGTTCGTGATCCCCGCCGGGCCACGCCCCGCCGTCGTGGACCGGGTCTGGACCGAGCTGCATAGAGCGTATGGAGGTGGTGCAGAAAAGCGGGGCGTTCCGGATCATGAACGGTCGCTGTGAGGATGCGGCCATGACCCGATTCGGCGCTATGTACGGTCCCGATCTCACCTTCCTCGGCGTCCCCGCCTGCGACCTGGACGATCCGGCCTCCTGGAACGAGGCCGAGGTGGTCATCCTGGGCGCGCCGTACGACGGAGGCACCTCCTACCGCGCGGGCGCCCGCTTCGGCCCCGGCGCCATCCGGCAGGCCTGCTACCTCGAACACGACGGTGCCCGCCCGTCGCTCGCCCTCGGCGTGGACGGCCTGCTGGACCTGCGGGTGAAGGACGCCGGCGACGTCATGATGCTCAGTGGTGACGCCTACGCCGCGCACGCCGCCCTGGAGCGGGCGGTGCACACGGTAGCGGCGGCCGGCAAGGTCCCGCTCGTGCTCGGCGGCGACCATTCGATCGCGCTGCCCAACATCACCGGCGTCGCCCGCGCGGCCGGGTGGGGCAGGGTGTCGGTCCTGCACTTCGACGCGCACGCCGACACCGGCGACAGCTCGTACGGCACGCTCATCGGGCACGGCCAGCCGATGCGCCGGCTGATCGAGTCGGGCGCGGCCAGGGGCGACCGGTTCCTGCAGATCGGGCTGCGCGGCTACTGGCCGGGACCGGAGACGTTGCGCTGGATGGCCGAGCAGGGGATGCGCTCGTACGAGATGACGGAGATCGTCGAGCGCGGCCTGGCCGAGTGCCTGAGCGAGGCGGCCGAGATCGCGCTGGACGAGTGCGACGGGGTGTACCTGTCGGTGGACATCGACGTCGTCGATCCGGGCATGGCGCCGGGAACGGGCACGCCGGAGCCGGGCGGCCTGACCTCCCGCGAACTGCTGGACGCGGTGCGGCGCCTGTCCTACGAGCTGCCGATCGTCGGCGTCGAGGTGGTCGAGGTCGCCCCCGCCCACGATCACGCCGACGTGACGGCGATGCTCGGCAGCCGCGTCGTGCTGGAGGCGCTGTCCGGCCTGGCCAGACAGCGCGCGGAGCGGCGGGGACGGCTTGAGCCGTGGGACCGCGGCGAGCCGCTGCTCAAAAGGCACACGTCCCCCGATGCCGGCCGATGACGGGGCCCGCGCTTCCAGGGGCGCGGATGACGGGGCTCCAGCGGCCGCACGTCAGGATTTCGCGCGGGGCCGGCAACGCGCGGTTCCTCACGGGCGAACGAGCGCGTGAGGTCCCTGAATGCCGGCCGATGGTGGTCCGCGGCTACCGGCGCGTGCCGCGTGTCAGGCGATGTCGGCCGATGAGGGGTCGGCGGAGGTCAGGCCGGAGGCCTGGAGCGCGGTTTCGAGGGTGGGGTGGATGTTGAACTGGCGGTAGGCGCCGGTGACCTCCAGGATGCGGGCGGGCCGGGGCTGTACGGTGGCCAGGTGGAGACTGCCGCCGTGCTCGCCGGCGCCGGCTCTCAGATGCAGGAGCAGGCTCAGGCCGGTGCTGTCCATGAAACTCAGCCCGCTCAGGTCGAGGACCAGCGGCAGCCCCGGCTCGGTGTGGCGTTCGGCGACGTGGTCCGCCAGCTGTGCGACGTTGCTGGCGTCCAGCTCACCGGTGACGGTGATCAGCGTGCCACGCAGCATGCTGACGGTCATCAAGGACAGCGGCGTCATCACGACCTCGGCGATCTCCCGGACAGAAGGCCCACTCGAACGGCGTTACTCTACTCTATGAGTGAATGACAATACAGGAAAGACATTTCAGTATACGATGTTCCTATAACAGTCGTCACGCGGGGGACGAGAGAGTGAACGCCGTGCCCGAACTTCCAGGCGAAAGCCCGCCCGGCTGGACCTTCCTCACCCACCACGCCCGGGTCCTGCTGGAGATCGCCCGCGATCCCGAGGCCCGGCTGCGCGACATCGCCGCCACCATCGGCATCACCGAGCGCACCGTCCAGGGCATCGTCAACGACCTGCACGACGCCGGGTACCTCGCCCGCGAACGAGTCGGCCGCCGCAACATCTACACGCTCAACCCCGACCGGCACTTCCGCTACCCCACCGAGTCCGGCATCGCGGTCCGCCACCTCATCGAGATCTTCACCGAACGCGGGTGGCCCAGCTGATCCATGTTAAGAATCTTTGACACCATGTCCAAGGTGCTTTACCTTGGCGATGTCGGCTTTTCTTTACATGGAGGAGTGTCGTGTCCACCGAGGAAAAACGGGTGTGGGTGTACGCGGCGGTCGCGCTCGCGATCCCCGTCGTCTACTTCACCGTCGTCCTCCGGCAGCTGCCCGGCGCGGACGTCACCCGGATCACCTACGTCCCGGCCCTGCTCACCGCCATCGGCGTCGCCGTACTCGCGAACATCGTGGCGTCGATCGCCACCGCGATCGCCGCGCCGAGGGAGGCGGGCCTGAAGGACGAGCGCGACGCCTCCATCCGCCGGTACGGCCAGCGTGCCGAGTACCACGTGCTGGCCGTCGGCGTCGTCGGCGTGTTCGCGCTGACCCTGGCCGGCGCCGCGCACTTCTGGATCGCCAACGCCCTCTACCTGGCGTTCGTGCTGTCGGCCCTCGCCTCGGCGAGCGCCCGGATCATCGCCTACCGCAGGGGTTTCTGAACATGGTCAAACCCACCAGGGTGACGAACTCGATCCGCGCGCTGCGCTTCGCCAAAGGGGAGATGACGCAGGCTGACCTGGCCGAGCGCGTCGGCGTGACCAGGCAGACCGTGATCGCCATCGAGCAGGGCCGCTACTCGCCCTCACTGGAGATGGCCTTCAAGATCGCCCGCGCGCTGGGCGTCACGCTCGACGACGTCTTCCAGTATCCGGAGGACGGGGACTGACGGCGGTGTTCCACGGTGGAACGGGATGTCACGCCCCTCTGATGACATTCACTCTCAGAGGAGGCATCTCATGCGCAAGCACCTGCTGGCGATCCTGGCGGCCGTGGTGACCGTGGCCGCGCTGACGGGCTCCGTGCCCGCGCAGGCATCGGTCGGGACCCTCATCCTCGGCCAGAACCAGTCCCTGGGCGGGCTGAACTGGACCTTCAGCGAGACCAACGGCAACCTCTCGCCGACCGGCAGCGACGACCGGGCCAGCTCCCTGCGGGTCACCGGCAACTCGGCCTGGGTCGTCTACCAGCACGACAACAACGGCGGCCGCGCCTACTGCGTGCTGCCCGGCCAGAGCATCAGCGACCTGCACCACCGGTGGTGGCAGTTCGGCGACACGATCTCCTCGGTCCAGCGGCTCATCGGGCCGAACTGCTTCCAGTTCCCCATGTTCCTCAGCACCACCCTCTGACCTGGGCGCGCGCCCGGATAGGGTCGGCTCCATGGATCTGACCGCATGGCTGCGTGACTCCGATCCGGCGCTGCGCTGGCAGGTCGAGCGCGACCTGGACGGCGAGCCGCCGCGGGTGTGGGAGGCGACGCGGGCGAGGATCGCGGCCGAGGGCTTCGGCGCCCGGCTCCTCGCCCTCCAGGACCCGGACGGCCAGTGGGCGGGCGGCGCGTTCTTCCCGAAGGAACCCGAGGAGGGAGACGGGCAGCCCTGGACGGCGACGACCTGGACGCTCACCGCGTTGCGGGAATGGGGGATGGATCCGGCCGTCCTGCGCGAACGCCGTACCGCCGAACTGCTCGCCGAGAACTGCCGGTGGGAGTACGACGGCCTGCCCTACTGGGGCGGCGAGGTGGACTGCTGCATCAACGCCTGGACGGCTGGGAACGGCGTGTGGCTCGGCGCCGACGTCACCGGCATCGTCGAGTGGTTCCTTGAGCACCGGCTGCCCGACGGCGGCTGGAACTGCGAGTGGGCCAACGGCTCGACGCGCTCGTCGTTCCACTCGACGCTCAACTCGCTCAAGGGGCTGCTCGCCTACGACGTGGCGACCGGCGGCACGGACGAGACCCGCGCCGCCCGGCGCTCCGGCGAGGAGTACCTGCTGCGGCGCGGCCTCTTCCGCCGCCTGTCCACCGGCGAGCCGGTCGGGCCGTGGGCGGGGCGGTTCGCGTACCCCGTCCGGTGGCAGTACACCGTGCTCAACGCGGCCGAGTACTTCCGCGAGGCCGCGCTGTTCGACGGCACGAAGCCGGACCCGCGGATGGCGGAGGCGATCGAGCTCATCCGGGCCGCCCGGCGCCCGGACGGCACCTGGCGGCAGGCGTGGCGGTATCCGGGGCGGGTGTGGTTCGAGGTGGACGCGCCGGTGGGGGAGCCGTCGAAGTGGCTGACGCTGTCCGGTACGCGGGTGCTCGCCTGGTGGGACGCGCTTATCCGTGTTTAACCGCCGCCTCTGTTGTGTGGCCTTGATCGATCCGCACACGACACGAGGCAGGACACATGACCCTCCACCATGCCGGCCGGCGCACCTTCCTGAAGGCCCTGGCCGCCGCCGGAGCGAGTACGGCGCTGCCCTTCGCGGCCGAGGCCGGAACCGAGGATCCCGACCAGCTGTTCAAGCAGGGCAGGTTCGCCGACGCCGAACGCGGCTACCGCCGCCAGTTGCGCGAGGACCCGCGCGCCGCGCACGCCCACGCCCGGATCGGCTACATCGCGCTGCTGTCCAACCGGTTCGGCACCGCGCAGGCGCACCTGGGCAAGGCCATCGCGCTGGCTCCGGGCGACATCGCCTCCACCCAGCGCCTGGCCGAGTGCTTCGTCCGCCAGGACCACCTGGCCCGCGCGATCCCGCTGCTGCGCCGTACCGGCCGCCCGCGTGACGCGGCGTCCGCCACGGTCTACTCCGCCATCAAGGGCACGCCCTGGACGATCTCGGGCGCCCGGAGCACCCGCGTGCCCTTCCACACCCTCGATCCCGTCCCCTCGGTCGAGGCGAGCGTCAACGGCGGCGAGCCGCGGAAGTTCTACCTCGACACCTACGCGACGCTGGACCTGTCGATGGAGGAGGCGGAGCGTGCCGGGCTGCGCGCGCTGGCCACCGTCGAGGGCGGGGTCGTGGACAACCATCCCGTCGTGCTCCACTTCGGCGTCCTCGACTCCTTCAGGGTCGGGGACATCGAGATCCGCAATATCCCCGTGCAGTGGAACGACGCGCAACGGCCGCCCCTGCCCGACGGCTCACAGGCGGCGGGCGCGTTCGGCACCACGATCTTCTACCACTTCCTGACCACCATGGACTACGCGGGCAAGGCCCTGGTGCTGCGGCGCACGCCCGGCGCCCCGCGCGACGAGATCGCCCGCCTGCCGCTGTGGCTGGCGGGGGACCACTTCCCGTGCTCGCTGGGCAGCCTCGGCGATCACCCGCCCAGGATGGTCAGCATCGACACCGGCGGCATCGGCAGCGCCCTGGACACCACGGTGGCGATCGCGGAGCAGTACGGCCTCACCGTGGACTACGACAACCCGAGGGAGCGGTTCGGCATCAAGACCTACCCGGTCACCGCGGAGCGGGCCGGCCTGGGCGGCGCGGTCAGGCGCGACGTGCGCGGCAACGCCGCCGAGAAGGTCTTCCCCGGCCTGCCCGGCCCCGGCCAGTCGGCGCAGTTCGGCTTCGACATGATCGCGAACTTCACCCACGAGTTCTTCAAGCCGTACGCCGTCACCTTCGACTACGGTCGCATGCGCATGTCCGTCAGCCGCCCGTCATAGGCGGGCGTCGGCGAGGGCCTGGTCGAGGATGGCGGCGCCGCGGGTGATCTCCTCGTCGCTCGCGGTCAGCGGCGGCGCGATCCTGAAGATGCCGCCCATTCCGGGCAACTGCACGATGTTCATGTGCAGCCCGAGCTCGAAGCAGCGCCGGGTGACGGCCGCGCCCAGCCGGTCGGCGCCGCCGGCGCCCAGGACCTCGTCACCGGCAAGCTCCACGCCCAGGAGCAACCCGCGCCCGCGCACGTCCCCGACCACGTCGTGACGGGCGGCGATCTCGTCGAGCCGGCCGCGCAGCAGCGCGCCGAGCTCACCCGCCCGCTTGTCGAGGTGGTCGCGCTCCAGGACGTCCAGGACGGTGTTGCCGACCGCGGCGGGCAGCGGGTCGCTGACGTGGGTGGTGAAGAACAGATACCCCCGCTCGTGCGCCCGCCGCTCGATCTCCGCGCTGGTCAGCACGGCCGCCAGCGGCAGCCCTGCGCCGAGCGTCTTGGACAGCGTGAGGATGTCGGGCACCACGCCGTCGTGCTGAAAGGCATACCAGTCCCCGGTACGGCACAGCCCCGTCTGCGCCTCGTCCAGGATCAGCAGCATGCCGCGTTCCCGGCACTTGTCCGCCAGCGCGGCGAGGTAGCCGGGCGGCGGCTCGATGACGCCGCCCGAGCTGAGGATCGGCTCGACCAGGCACGCGGCCAGGCTGCCGACCGACTGGGCGTCGATCAGGTCGAAGCCCAGGTCGAGCTGGCGGCGCCAGTCGAGCGCGCCGCCGGCGTCGACGACGCCGGGACGGAAGCGGTCGGGAACGGGCAGCGCGAAGTTGCCCGGCGCGGCGGGCCCGTAACCCCTGCGCCCGGCGCTGTAGGTGGCGTTCGCGGCGGCCATCGTCATCCCGTGCCAGGACCGGGCGAACGACACGATCTCATGCCGGCCCGTGACGAGCTTCGCCATCCGCACCGCGGCCTCGTTGGCCTCGGCCCCGGTGGTCAGCAGCAGCGCCTTCTCCAGCGGATCGGGCAGGGACTCCGCGAGCCGGCGGGCGAGATCGACGACGGGACGGCTGAGCATGCCGCTGTGCAGGTGGTCGAGCCGGCCGATCTGCTCGCGCACCGTCGCGACGATCGCCGGGTGGGAGTGCCCGAGGATCGCGCTCATCTGGCCGGAGGTGAAGTCGAGCAGCTCGTGGCCGCTCTCGGTGAACACCGACGTGCCGTGCGCGCGGGCGATGAGCTCCGGGGTGAACGCGGCCTGGCCGCTGTAGCGGATGAGGTGGCGGGCTGATTCGGGAACCATGCCACCGACGTTAGGCACGCACCGCCGTACGCGTCCATCGCCCGGAGCGGCTAGCGGATCTCGGGCAGATCCCGCAGCTGCCTGCGCGAGGTGAGCCCGAGCTTGCGGAAGATGTTGCGCAGGTGGGCGTCGATGGTGCGCGGGCTGAGGAAGAGCGTGGCGGCGACGTCCTTGGAGGTCGCGCCCTCGGCCACGAGCCGCGCGATGTGCACCTCCTGCAGGGTGAGCTGCTCGCCCTCCGCCGCGCTGCGGCTGCGCGCCTGCTCGCCGGTGCCGCGCAGCTCGCCGGCCGCCCGCCTGGCGAAGGCCTCCGCGCCCAGCCCGGACAGCTGCTCATGGGCCTGCCTGAGCTGTGCCCGCGCGTCGCGGCGCCGCCCCTCCCGGCGTAGCCACTCCCCGTAGAGCAGGTGGGCGCGCCCCCGGTGGACGGCCATCGGGCTGATCCGGAGGCGTTCGACGGCCTCCCGGTAGCCGTCCTCTTCCCCGGTGACCAGGGCGCGGCAGTACGCTTCGACGCCCAAGGCCCAGGCGGAACCGGCGGCGCGGGCGCGGACGGTCAGCTCGCGCAGGGCGCCGGCGGCCGGCTCGGGGCGGCCGGAGCGCACCGCGGCCTCGATCAGCTCCGGCAGGGCCAGAGCGGACACGCCGAGGTGGCCGCTCGCGGTGGCGGCCTGGGCGGCTTCCAGCGCGGCGGGGTAGTCGGCCAGGCCGTTGTGCAGGACGGCCGCGGCCCACTGCGCGCTGAGGCTCATCCTCGGCGGCACGTCCGCGAACAGCGCCATGGCCTCCTCGCGGCGTCCGCGCAGGGCGGCCAGGTGCAGGCGCGGGTAGACCAGGGGAGCGGCCCCGGTCGCCGAGGCGATGGCCTCCTCCTCGGAGATCATCTCGGCGGCGGGGCCGAACGCGCCCTCGTGCGCCCGGACGGTGGCCAGCATCGCCAGGCCGATCGGCACGAGGTGGAAGGCGCCGGACTCGCGTCCCGCGGCCACGACCCGCTCGGCCGTACCGCGCATCACCTCGATGTCCCACAGCTCGGCGGCGACCATGTAGCCGAGGGAGGGACGGCTCGCCCAGACCTCGTCGTCGAGCCGCCGCACGATCGGCCGCAGCGGCCCGGCGGCCGCGGCGTGGCCCCGGGTGACCAGCGTGACCAGGCCGTCGAGCACGATGTCGGTGCCGGTCCCGGTGCCCGGCGGCGCGGACCCGGCGGCGTCCACGATGGCGGCCAGCTCGCCGGTGAACACACCCATCTCCATCGCGTCCAGGTAGCAGGCCCGCGAGCGGGCCGGGTCGGCCTCCGCCAGGGCGCGGGCGGCCCGCAGGAGGTAGGCGGCCGGGTCGCCGCCGCCTCGGTAACGGGCGAAGGACAGGCGGCCGCGCAGCACGTCGAAGCGCGGGTCGTCGCTCTCCACGCTGCTGAGCAGGTCGGCGGCGACCTCGAACGCGCCGACCGCGAGCTTGGCGCGGGCGGCGGCCAGCACACGTTCGGCGCGCGCCGCGGGGTCGGTGGTCAGCGCGGCCGAGCGTTCCAGGAAGGCCGCCGCCGCGGCGATGCCGCCACGGGCCTGGGCGCGGGCGGCGGAGGCGTCGAGTTCGGCGGCGATCTCCTCATCCGGGCCGAGGGCGGCCTGGGCGCGGTGCCAGGCGCGCCGGTCGGGTTCGGCCGCCGGGTCGGTGGCTTCTGCCAGGGCCGCGTGCGCCCGGCGGCGTTCCCCGGCGGTGGCGGCGCCGTAGACGGCGGAGCGGGCCAGCGGGTGGCTGAAGCGGATCCGGGTGCCGAACTCGGCCAGCCCGCCGGTCCGCGCGGCGGTGTCGGCGGCGATGCCCAGCCGCCCGGCGGCCCGCCACAGCAGTCCCGCGTCGCCCACCGGCTCGGCCGCCGCCACGGTGAGCAGGGTTCTGGCCGGTTCCGGCAGGGCCCGCAGGCGGGTCAGGTAGCTCTGTTCGATCACGGCCGGGACGTCGAAGCCGCCCGCCATGCCGGCCAGCCCCGCGGTCCTCGGCAGTTCGAGCAGCGCGAGCGGGTTGCCCCGGGATTCGGACAGAATGCGGTCGCGGACCCGCTCGTCCAGCGGCGCGTGGACGGCCTGCGCCAGCAGGGCGCGCGCCTCGGCCTCGCTCAGGCCGCGCAGCCCCAGCTCGGGCAGGTCCGCCAGCGCGGCCGGTCCCGGCTCGCGGGCGCCGAAGACCATGGCGACGCGTTCGGTCCCGATCCGGCGGGCCAGGAAGGCCAGCGTGTGGGCGGAGGCGTGGTCGAGCCACTGGGCGTCGTCCACGACGCACAGCACCGGCCGCTCGCGCAGCGCCGCCAGCAGCAGTCCCAGGGCGGCCAGGCCGACCATCAGGGGCTCCGGCGTGCCGGAGTCCAGCCCGAACGCCCCCTCAAGGGCCGTGCGCTGCGGCGGGGCCAGGTCGCCGAGGCGGTCCAGGAGCGGCGCGCACAGCTGATGCAGCACGGCGAACGGCAGCTCCATCTCGAACTGCGCGCCCGTGGCCCGGATGACCAGGAAGCCGTCCGCGGCCTGCTCGGCCTGCCGCAGCAGCACGCTCTTGCCGATGCCCGGCTCCCCCTTGACGACGAGGGCACAGCCCCGCCCCTGCCGTGCGGCATCGAGCAGAGCGGTGAGCCGCGCCATCTCGGCGTGGCGGCCGAGCAACATGTCCATGGGCAGACACTTTAGGGGGCCTTTTCCGCCGCCTCCTTCAGGTGGCGCAGCCAGGCGGTCAGCGACCCTTCGAGCGCGGCCCGCATGCCCTCCACGTCGGCGCGGATCGCCGCGCCGTCCCACGACTCCTCGGTGCGCACGTGTACGGCCCCGCCCTCCTCACGGAAGGTCCACAGGTGCAGGCCGTCGATGCCGTGGGCGGGCCCGCCCCACAGGATGCGGGCCCGCGGCTCCGCCTGGTGCACGGTGGAGGTGATGTCGAGGCCGAATGTGCTCCAGTGGAAGACCGCGCCGGGCACCAGCGGGCTGAGGGCGGAGGCGCTGGTGATGTCGCTCTGCCAGGCGGGCCAGCCGTTCACGTCGGTGTGCAGGAGCCAGACACGCTCCAGCGGGGCCTCGATCACGGTGCCGAGGCGGACGACGACGGCGGCATCGGAGTCGATGGAGGTGATCACTTGGTGTCCTCGATCCAGTGTCCGTGGATGCCCGAGGGCACCCGGCGGGGGAGCTCTACGGTGGCGACCGTCGTCAGCTCGGCGGCGTCCAGCACGAGCAGCTCGGACGCGTCGGCCTTGAGGTCGCTGACGACGGTGAGCAGGTAGCCGTCGTCCTCGTTGTTGCTGCCGGCGGCGGGCACGAAGACGGCCTCGCCGGGCATGCGGTGCTCGCCGTGGGAGAACAACCGCCGCCGGCCGGTCGCGGTGTCGAACTTGACGGTGTGGTAGCCGGACAGGCCCGCGCCGGGGAAGGCGATGGCGTAGCTGTAGCGGTTGGCGATGCCGGTGTGGGCGTCGTTGATGGCGGGGAACTCGACGTTCAGGCTGTCCAGGGGCTCCTCGGTGGCCTTGCCGGTGGCCGGGTCGAGGATCCAGCGGTGCAGGGTCGCACCGGACAGCGGGCTGGGGCCGTAGGCGGGCGCGCCCACCCACCACTTCCACGACGACTCCCACCCGGCGCGGTCGAAGCGCGGCCCTTCGAGCACCACGCGCCCGTGGGCGTCCACGTAGGAGTTGCCGACGTGCAGCAGCGTGCTCTGCTCGACCTCGAACCAGGTCACCCGGTCCGACTCGCGCGGCATGACGCCGACCCGGAACGGCACGTCGTCGTGCCAGCGATAGGGGATGCCCGACCCCTCGGCGGGGTCGAAGACGACCGGCGAGCACAGGAACACCGCGTGCCGCGCGGTGATCGCGAAGTCGTGCATCAGCGACGGCCCGGCTCCCTCGATCACCTGGGACCGCACGATCTGCCCCGAGGCGTCGGCGACATGGTAGGTCAGGTACGGCGGGAAGGGGCTGTAGCTGAAGAAGTGCAGCTCCCCGGTGACGGGGTCCTCCTTCGGGTGGGCGGTCATGGCGCTGGTGAGCTTCCCGCCGAAGTCGTACACGCCGACGGTGTCGAGCTCGGCGGTCACCTCCCAGGGCAGGTTGGCCTCCTGCAGGGCCAGGTAGCGCCCGCCGTGGAAGATGATGCTGGTGGCCGCCGCGGAGACCTCCAGCTCCGTGCCGTGGAAGGGCACTCCTTCCAGGTACGGCGTGCGCACCCACCGGTTGCGGTACCACTCGGCCCTGCCGCCGGCCAGCCGGATGCCGTGGATCATTCCCGCGCCCTTGAACCAGTGGGTAGGCGTCACCCCGGGCTTCGGGTTGTGGCCGTTGCGGAAGTAGCGGCCGCTGAGCTCGGGCGGCAGCGTGCCGCGCACGGTCAGCTCGTGGGCGGTGATCTCGTCGGCGACCGGCGTGTAGTGCCCGCTCAGGTACGGCTTGGCGAGGTCGTTCATCGGGGTGCCTTTCCAATCGAGACGATCGTGATGAGCAGGGTCAGGGCGGCGCAGGCGAGGAAGGCCCCGCCGTAGGAGGGAAGGAGGGTCAGCGCGGACAGGCCGACGGCTCCGCCGACCTGGCGGGTGGCGTTGACCAGCCCGCCGGCCAGGCCGCTGTCCTCGGCCGGGACCCCGGCCGAGGACAGCGCGGTCAGGCGGACGAAGGCCACGCCGAGCCCGGTGCCGATGAGCAGCGACGGCGCGATCAGCGCGCCGGTGAGCCCGAGCCACGCCAGGCCTGCGGCGAGCAGCAGCAGGCCGATCGGCAGGACCGCGCGGCCGCGGATCCGCCCGGCTGCCCAGGACGCGATGGTGATCATCAGGGCCAGGGGGAGCTGGGAGAGCCCGGCCTCCAGCGGCGTGTAGCCCAGGTCCCGCTGCTGGTAGAGGGGCAGGAAATAGAACAGGCCCAGCCAGACCGCGCCGAGCAGCGCCATCAGCAGGTTGGGCCGGGCGACCACGGCCATCCGCGCGGGCAGCAGCGGGTGGGGCGAGCGGCGCTGGATCACCACGAACACCACCAGCAGCGCCAGACCGGCCGGCGCCGCGGGCCACGGGCCGCTCAGGCCGTAGGTGAGCAGGATCAGGGCGGCGGCGAGCGTCGTCGTGCCCGGCAGGTCGAGGGTGCCGCCTCGCGGGGTGTCGGCGGGTACCAGCCGCCAGGTGGCCGCGATGACCGCCAGGGCGAAGGGGACCAGGACGGCGAAGACGGCGCGCCAGCCGTACAGATCGGTGAGCAGGCCGCTCAGCAGCACGCCCGCCGCGCCGCCCGCGCCGGAGACCGCGCCCCACACCCCGAGCGCCGTCCCGCGGCCCTTCCCGTCCGGGAACAGGCGCAGCACCAGGGCGAGCGCGGCCGGCGCCAGGAGCGCGGCGCCGAGGCCCTGCACGACCCGGGCGGCGATCAGCATCGCGGGTCCCGCGGCCAGGGCGGCGGCCAGGCCGGCCAGGGCGAACAGGGTGGCGCCGGTGAGGAAGACGCGGCGCAGCCCGTACACGTCGCCGAGCCGGCCGCCTGGCAGCAGGATCGCGCCGAAGACCAGCACGTACGCGTTGATCACCCAGGTCAGGCCGGCCGGCGACATGCTGAGGCCGGTGCGGATCTGCGGGAGGGCGACGTTCACGATCGAGGTGCTGAGAACCACGAGGAACTGGGCGGTGGCCAGTGCGGCCAGGGGCGCCCAGGTGGCGGTTCGCGGGTGTCCGGTGCCGTGCATGACCTCACGGTCGCAGTGCGGCGTATGTCGTCGCGTCGGTGGTTTTCACCTATTCACCGCCTTGTGCAAGGCTATCGCAACCTGTAGGTTGCCATGCATGGTGACGAACACGATCGAACGTGAGGTGGTGCTGCGGCACCCCGTCGACCGGGTCTGGGCCGCGCTGACCACCGCGGAAGGCCTGTCCCGGTGGTTCGGCTCGGTGGCCGAGATCGACCTGCGGCCCGGTGGTCGCGCGTACTTCCGCTGGGACGACCTCGGCCAGGAGTCGCCCGCCACGGTCACGGTCGTCGAAGCGCCGCACCGGTTCGCCTTCACCTGGGCGATCGAGGGGGTGGACGCGCTGGTGACCACGGTGGAGTTCACCCTGGAGGAGGTGCCGGGCGGCACCCGGCTGCGGCTGGTGGAGAGCGGGTTCGCGCGGGCCGCCGCCGGCGTGGCCCGCTCCGCCCACCAGGCCAACAGCCAGGGCTGGGACGCCGAACTGGCCGACCTGGAAAGTTACCTCGATGCCGCCGCCTGAGGCCGAGGCCCAGGCCGTGGCGGTGTTCGCGGCGCTGACCGATCCGACGCGGCGGGCGCTTCTGGAGGAACTGGCCCGCGCGGGTCCGGCGACCGTCACCGATCTGGCCCGGCGGCTGCCGATCAGCCGCCAGGCCGTGGCCAAGCACCTCGGCCTGCTCGCCGAGGCGGGCCTGATCAGCGCCGCGGAACCCACCGGCCGCCGCCACCCCTACCGCCTGGAACCCGCACCGATCCGCGCCGCCCAGGTGTGGCTGGCCACGCTCGCCCACCGGTGGGACGACCGGCTGTCCGCACTGGAAGACGCACTCGACATGGAGGAATCATGACCGTGTACACCGCTGGACTGAACATCGCGATGAAGATCCCCAAGGCGCAGTACGAGGCCACCGTGGCCTTCTACCGCGACACCCTGGGCTTCGAGGTCAAGGAGGAGGACGTCGGCTACGCCCCGACCGTCGCCGCGACCCATTCGGTGAAGTTCGGCCCCAACACGCTGTGGCTGGACCGCGTCGACAACTACAGCCGGCCCGACCTGTGGCTGCAGCTCCACACCGACGACCTGGACGCCGCGACGGCCGAACTGGCCGAGGCCGGCGTCCACCCGTGCGACGAGGTGGAACCGCTGGAGAACCTTGACACGAGGACCCACTGGATCAAGAACCCGGCCGGGATCGTGCACCTGCTCGCCGAGTCCGGCTGACCGGCCGCCCGGGGGTCCCTCCCCGGCCCGGCCGGCGGCGGGGCGTTCAATGGAGAGGGGGGACGACATGGAAACGACGACGTGCGCCCTGGTGGTGGGCGCGGGCCCGGTGGGGCTGACCCTGGCGGCCGAGCTGCGCCGCCACGGCGCGGCCTGCCGCGTCATCGACAGCCTGCCCCGGCCCACGGGCTGGGCGAAGGCCGTCGGGATCCAGCCGCGTACGCTTGAGATCTGGGAACAGATGGGCGTCGTCCGCGAGGCGATCGCGGCGGGGGTGTGGCTGCGCGGGCAGCTGCAGTTCACCGACGGCGTGGCCGGGGATCCCTACGAGCTCCGGGTGCCCGACGGCACCTACGGCTTCCTGGCCCTGCCGCAGTACGAGGTCGAGCGCATCCTGACCGAGCACCTGGCCCGCCTGGGCACCGAGGTCGAGCGGGGCGTCGAACTGCGGAGCTTCACCCAGGACGCCGGCGGAGTGAGCGCCACCCTCGCGCTGCCCGACGGGTCGGCGCGGACCGTCCGCGCCGGCTACCTGGTCGGCTGCGACGGCGCCCACAGCACGGTACGGCACGGCCTGGACCTGAGCTTCGAGGGCGACCGCTTCCCCGAGGAGTACATGCTCGGCGACGTCGAAGTGGACTGGTCCATGCCCGCCGGCTACGCGCTGCGCTTCCTCGCCGACGCACCGGACGGCGGGCGGGACCTGCTGGTCTGCGTCCCGCTGCCCGGCCACAACCGCTACCGGCTGTCGATGCGCGCACCGGCGGACCTGCGCCGGGACGACGGTCCCGGGCACGGGATCGTCACCGACCGCCCCGGCCCCGGCCTCGCCCGGATCCAGGAGGTCGTCGACCGGCTCGTACCCGGGAAACCGGCGGTGGGCCATCTGCGCTGGTCGTCGCTGTTCGGCATCAGCCACCGCCTCGCCGACCGCTACGGCGCGGGCCGGGTCTTCGTCTGCGGCGACGCCGCCCACATCCATCCGCCGACCGGCGCCCAGGGCGCGAACACCGGCATGCAGGACGCGTACAACCTGGCCTGGAAGCTGGCTCTGGCCCTGCGGGGCGTGGCCGCTCCCGGGCTGCTGAGCACGTACGACACCGAACGGCGACCGGTGGGGGAGGAGGTGGTGGGCCGGACGGTCCGCTACGCCCGCACCCAGTCACTCGGCGACGCCGACGCGACCCACCTCGCCCGCGAGGGCCAGCTCCTGGTCGCCTACCCCGGCAGCCCGCTGTCCGGCGAGGCGCAGGACCCGCCCGGCGGCGGTCCCCGGCCGGGTGAGCGGGCGCCGGACGTTCAGGGGCTGACGCAGGAGGGGCTCGGCTTCCCGGTACGCCTGTTCGACCTGCTCCAGGGGCCAGGCCACACCCTGATCCTTTACGCGGACGCGGCGACCGGGCTGGACGACGCCGAGACCCCGGCCGGTCTGCTCCGCGTCTATGTCGTGCTGGCTCCCGGCGGGCCGCCGCCTGAGCCGGGGGTGCAGGTGTTCCGGGACGCCACGGGCGCCTTCCGCGACCGGTACGCGGCCGGGCCGAGCGCCGCGTACCTCATCCGCCCGGACGGGTACGTGGGCTTCCGCGCCCGGCCGATGGATCTCGGGGCCGTCACCGCGCACCTGCGGAACACCTTCGGCTAGCACCCAGGAGCGTGCGGCGTTAGCCCTGGTGGCTCGGTACCCTGGTGCCCGGTCGATCAGGGGGCGGGGGAAGTCGTGACGGAGCACGGGCGGATCGTGGCCGAGGTGTCGGCGGTCATCGGGGAGGCGCGTCCCACACTGGCGCGCGCGGCCACCGGAGTACGCGCCCTGCTGGACGCCGAGGCGTGGCGGGAGTTCACCGGGCCGGGCGGCGAGCTCGTGGAGCACGGCGACCTCGTGGAGTTCATCACGGCCGATCCGCCCCGCGGGCTCGGCGTGACGCCGGGGCTGGTGCGGGCGCTGGTGGCCGACGACCTCGACGTGGCCGCGCAACTGGACCAGGCGTTGCTCGCGGCCACCCCCGCGCCGCCGCCCCAGTCCGAGGAGGGGGAAACGCCCGAGGCGGCCCACGTCCCGGCGCCGGAGACGCCCGCGCTGCGGCGGCTGCGGGAGGACGCGCCCGCGCTGCACAGCAAGGTCGTGGCGGGCGAGCTGAGCACGAACGCGGCCATGGTGCAGGCGGGCTTCCGCCCCCGCACGATCAGCGTGCCGGTCTCGCGCCCGGAGAACGCGGCCAAGGCGCTGCGCCGCAACCTCAGCCGCGAAGAGCTGGTGGAGCTGGTGACCCTGCTGTCGGAGGACCTGTGAGCCCCTCAGTCCAGTAGCGGCAGGGTCAGCCGGAAGCGCGCGCCCTCGCCGAGGGCGGTCTCCAGCTCGACGTCGCCGCCGTGCGCGCGGGCCAGGGAGCGCGCGATCGCCAGGCCCAGGCCCGCGCTGGTCCCGGCCGAGCGGTTGCGCGAGCGGTCGGTGCGGTAGAAGCGGTCGAAGACGCGGCCCGCCTGCTCGGCCGTCATCCCCGGCCCGGTGTCCGCCACCTCGAGGACGGCCCGCCCGCCCGCCGTGCCGACGCCGATCCGCACGGGCGTGCCCGGCGGGGTGTGCGCGGCGGCGTTGCCCACGAGGTTGGCCACGACCTGCCGCAGCCGGTCCTCGTCGGCGCGGACCGGGGCCGGGCCCGGCGGCCCGCCGCCGCCGGGGCCGGTGAGCTCGACCCGGCGCGACGGGTCGAGGGCGCGCAGGTCGTGGCGGGCGTCGTTGGCGAGGGTGCGCAGGTCCATCGGGGCCGGTTCGAGCTGGCTCTCGGGCGCGTCGTCGAGCTGGGCGAGCAGCATCAGGTCCTCGGTGAGGGCCGTCAGCCGGGTGGCCTCGCGGTCGATGCGGGCCATCGCGGCGTCCACCTCGTCCGGTCCGGGCAGCGCGCCCATCCGGTAGAGCTCGGTCGAGCCCTTGATGACGAACAACGGCGTGCGCAGCTCGTGGCTGACATCCGAGACGAACGTCCGCATCCGGTTCTCGGAGGCGGCCCGGTCGGCGAAGGCCCGTTCGAGCTGGCCGAGCATGGTGTTGAGCGAGGCCCCGAGATGCCCGATCTCCGTGCCGGGCGGCGCGAGGCCCGGCACGCGGTGGGTGAGGTCGCCGCCGGCGATCGCGGCGGCCGTGTGCTCGATCCGGCGCAGCGGCCGCAGCCCCCGCCCGAGGGCGAACCAGCCCACCCCCGTCAGCAGCACGAGCAGCACCACGCCGCTGACCAGGCTGCTGGCCCGCAGCTGGGCGATGGTGGCGTCGGCCTCGGTGAGCGGCGCGACCGCGATGACCGTCCCGCCCCAGCCGACGGTCGGCCGGGCGACGGCCCGCCAGCGTCCCGAGCCGTCGGCGGACGGCAGGTCCACGGCCCTGCCGTCGGCCGGGATCGCCCGCAGTTTCTCGCGGGCGGGCAGGCCGGCCTCCCTCAGCCCGGGGGAGTGCACGCGGCCCGACACCGCGCCGTTCGCGTCCAGATACACCAGGTACGGCGTGCCGAACAGGTCGAGGGCCGGGGCGAGAAGGTCCGGGCGGGCCCCGGCCTGCGCGAGGTCGGGCGGGCCGTCCCCGGAGACCCGGGAGATGATCGAGGTGAGCGTGCTGAGCTGGTGGTCCAGCCGGTTGAGCTGGTAGCGCTCCAGGCGGTCGGTGACGACGGCGCTGATGAGGGTCAGTCCGGCCAGCAGCAGGCCCGTGGTGAGCAGCAGCAGCCTGGCCCGCAGCGAGAAGCGGTTCACGGCCGGGGCTCGCGGAGCACGTAGCCGGTGCCGTGCACGGTGTGGATGAGCTTGGGCTCGCCGGTGTCGACCTTACGCCGCAGGTAGGAGATGTAGGTGTCGACGATGCTGGCGTCGCCGCCGAAGTCGTAGCGCCAGACCCGGTCGAGGATCTGCGTCTTGGACACGACGCGCCCGGCGTTCTCCATCAGGTAGTGCAGCAGCCGGAACTCGGTGGGGGAGACGCGGACGGGCCGGCCCGCCCGCGTCACCAGGTGTCCCTCGGGGTCGAGCGTGAGCGGGCCCACGTTCAGCACGCCGGGCTGGTGGCCCGTGGTGCGGCGCAGGATCGCGCGGATGCGGGCGATCAGCTCCTGCAGGTCGAACGGCTTGGTCACGTAGTCGTCGGCGCCGAGCGAGAGCCCGGTGACCTTGTCGGCCTGGCGGTCGCGGGCCGTCAGGAACAGGACCGGCACCGGTCCGCCGCCTCCCTCCGGACGCAGCTCACGCAGCCGCCCCACCACCTCGAAGCCGTCCATGTCCGGCAGCATGACGTCGAGCAGCACCAGGTCGGGCGGCTCCGCCCTGGCGGCGGCGACCGCCTCGGCGCCGGTCGCCGCCGAGCTCACCCGGAACCCGGCGAACCGCAGCGTGGCGGCCAGCAGTTCGCGGACGGTGGCCTCGTCGTCCACCACCAGCAGCCGCTCGCCGCCCTCCGCCGGTGTCATGGCCTGTCCTGATCCTCGCACGAGGGCCAGGATACGGAGGCCCGGTTCACACGTCGCGGCGCTGGAAGACCGCGAACGCGGCGGCCAGCACGACGGCGACCCCGAGGCACATCCCGCCCAGGTTCAGCCAGGGCTCCGGATAGGCCGGGTCCGGGACCGTGGCGAAGATCGCGGCCGCCCCCTTGGTGGGCCAGAAGGCGAACAACCCCTGCATCCACGGAGGGAACAGGCCCTGGAGGGCCGGAACCAGGAACACGATCCCCACCAGCGTCGCCAGGGCTCCCGCCGTGGCCCGCATGATCGTGCCGAGCCCGACCGCGAGCAGCGCGATCGCCGACAGGTAGATCCCGCCGCCCGTCACGGCCGACAGCACACCGGGGTCGCCGAGCTGCGCGTTCGGCACCTCCTGCGTGATGAGCACGGCCTGCCCGAGGAAGAACGCGGCGAACATCAGCACCTGACCGGCCACCAGGGCGACCGCCGTGGCCACCACGACCTTGGCCGCCAGCAGCCGACGCCGGCGCGGCGTGGCGCTGAGCGTCGCCGACATCAGCCCGGTCGCGTACTCGGAGGTGACGACCAGGATGCCCAGCACGCCGATGATCAGCTGGGCCACGATGTACGTCGTCAGGCTGCGGCCGGTCGGATCCCAGTCCTGCGGAGCCTCGGCCTGGTCCGCCCCGGCCGCGCCCATCGACAGGGCGGTGATGCCGAGGCCGACCACGAGCAGGGTGGCCAGCGTGTACCAGGTGGAGCGCAGGCTGCGGAACTTGATCCATTCCGCGTGCAGTGTCCGGGTGAAGGTCACGCCGCCCCCTGGTACTCGACGCTGTCCCTGGTCAGCTCCATGAAGGCGTCCTCCAGAGAGGCCAGCTGCGGGGTGAGCTCGCTGAGCGCGACGCCGTGGTAGGCGGCGAGCTTGCCGATCTCCTCGCCCGTCATGCCCGAGACGACCAGCGAGGACTCCAGGCCGTCGCGCACGGTCGCTCCGGCGGCGGTGAGCCGCCGCGCCAGCGATCCTGGGTCGGAGGTGCGCACCAGCACGGTGCCCGCGCCGTTCGCCCGCATCAGCTCGCTGATGCCGGTGTCGGCGATGAGCCGCCCCCGGCCGACCACGACCAGGTGGTCGGCGGTCTGCGCCATCTCGCTCATGAGGTGGCTGGAGACCAGCACCGCCCGTCCCTCCCGGGCGAGCGAGCGCATGAAGTCCCTGATCCAGCGGATGCCCTCGGGGTCGAGGCCGTTCACCGGCTCGTCGAAGATCAGCACGCGCGGGTCGCCGAGCAGCGCCGCCGCGATGCCGAGCCGCTGGCGCATGCCGAGCGAGAAACCTCCCGCCCGCCTGCCCGCCACGCCCTCCAGACCGGTCGTGGCCAGCACCTCGCAGACCCGCCGCCGGGGCAGGCCGTTGCTCACCGCCAGCGCCAGCAGATGGTCGTACGCCCTGCGGGCGCCGTGCACCGCCCCGGCATCCAGCAGCGCGCCCACCTCGGTCAGCGGCACGGGCAGGTCGGCGTAGCGGCGGCCGCCGATGGTCGCCGAGCCCCGGGTCGGAGCGGCCAACCCCATGATCATTCTCATGGTGGTGGACTTGCCGGCGCCGTTCGGCCCGAGAAACCCGGTCACCTGGCCGGGCTCGACGGAGAACGACAGGTCGTCCACCACGGTCTCGGGCCCGTATTTCTTGGTCAGTCCTCTTACGTCGATCGTGGTCATGCGGGAGATCCTGGCGGGCCTGGCTGGGCGGGCTCTGAGAGCTTCTGGGAGAACTCTGAGAACCGGCGAAGGCCCGGCCCGCGACCGCGGCGGCGCGTACAGGAAACTCTCAGCCGGAAAGGGCGCGGACCACCCCGGTGAAGACCGACGGCAGCCGGGCCGCCGCCGGGACGATCAGCCTCGCCGACGCCCGCCGCCGCGCCGCGGCCAGGAGCGCGGCGGTGAGCACCCGGTGTTTGCGCGTCAGCAGCCGCCAGGCCCGCTCGTAGTCCTGCGGCCGCTCCTCGACCAGGCAGCGGACCAGGGCCCGCGCCGTCAGGACCGCCAGGCACAGTCCCTCGCCGGTGAGGGCGTCGGTGTAGCCCGCCGCGTCCCCCACCAGCAGGACGCGCCCGGCCACCCGGCCGCGTACGCGCTGGCGCAACGGCCCCGCCCCGCGCACCGGGGTGGCCGCGGGGCCGTCCAGCCGGGCGAGCAGGCCGGGGAAGGACGGCAGGCGCTCGTCGAAGCCGCCCCGCTCCCGGCTGAGGATCGCCACGCCCACCAGGTCGTCGGCCACCGGCGTCACGTACGCCTCCCCGGCCGCCGACCAGTGCACCTCGACGTGGTCCGACCACGGGGCGACCCGGTAGTGGCGGCGCAGGCCGTACCGGGCGGGCGCGCGGTCGGGCAGCCCGAGGCGCAGCCAGGAGCGCAGCGGCGAGTGCAGGCCGTCGGCGGCGACCAGCCAGCGGGCCCGCAGCCCCGCGGCCTCGACGCCGTCCCGGTCGTGGCGGGGCCGCACGACCTTGCCGGTCACGATCTCCACGCCGAGTTCGGCGGCCCGCGCGGACAGCGCCGCGTGCAGCACGGTCCGCCGTACCCCCAGACCGGGCGTGTCGCCGAAGTCGGCGCGCGCGTGCGTTCCGGCGTCGAGGTAGTCGATGCCGAGCAGCGGGTGGCCGGACAGTTCCACGCCCATCGCCCGCAGCGCCGTCACGCCGCCGGGCATCAGGCCCTCGCCGCACGCCTTGTCGACGGGCGAGCTGCGCGGCTCCACGACCACGGCGCGCAGTCCCGCGAGCGTGGCGTGGATCGCCGTGGCCAGCCCGGCGGGACCGCCGCCGGCCACGACGACGTCGATCACGCGACCTCGTCCAGCTGGGCCAGCGCCCGGTTCTCGCAGCGGATGCGGACCACCATGAGCACGGCGTTGAGCACGGTGAAGGTCAGCGCGGTCACCCAGGCGGTGTGCACGAGCGGGAGCGCGAGACCCTCGACGGCGACCGCCACGTAGTTGGGGTGGCGCAGCCACCCGAACCGGTACGGCCCGCTACGCACCAGCGGCAGCCCGGGAACCACGATCACCTGCGTGTTCCAGCGCGGTCCCAGCGCGGTGATGCACCACCAGCGCAACCCCTGCGCGGCGACGACGAGCGCGAGCATCGTCCAGCCGAGCGCCGGGACGAACGGCCGCCCGGCCAGGAACACCTCGGCCAGGCACCCGGCCAGCAGGCCGGTGTGCAGCAGCACCATCCAGGGATAGTGGCCCTGCCCGCTGACGATCCCGCCGCGTTCCATGCTCCAGCGGGCGTTGCGGCGGGCGACGACGAGTTCGGCCAGGCGTTCCAGGCCGACGAGCACGATGAGGAGGGGGTACCAGAACATCGGCGGCTACCAGCGCAGCAGGACGAGTTCGGAGCAGAATCCAGGGCCCATGGCCATCATCAGACCATAGCTTCCCGGCGGTGGGGTACGGCTACGCAAAGTGTCACGAAGGACATGCAGCACCGACGCCGACGACAGGTTGCCGTTATCGGCCAGCGAGCGCCAGGTCAGCTCCAGCGCCTCGCGCGGCAGGCCGAGCGTCTCCGCGACGGCTTCGAGCACCTTCGGCCCGCCCGGATGGCACACCCAGGTGGTCACGTCGTTCCTGGTCAGGCCATGTTCGGCCAGCAGGGCGTCGACGTCGCCGGCCAGGTGCGCGCGGACGACTCCGGGCACGCCGGCGTCGAGGATGACGCCGAAGCCGCTGTCGCGCACCTCCCAGCCCATGACGTGCTCGGTGTCCGGGTACAGGTGGCTGCGGGTGGCCACCACCTCGGGCCCCGCCGGACCGCCCTCGGGTCCAGCAGGAGTGCCCTCGGATCCAGCAGGTGTGCCGGAGCCGCGGACCACGACGGCCGCGGCGCCGTCGCCGAACAACGCGCTGGCCACCAGGCTCGCGACCGAGCCGTCGCCGCGCTGCAGGGTGAGCGAGCACAACTCGACCGACAGCAGCACGGCCACGTGGTCCGGCCAGCCGCGCAGGTAGTCGTGCAGGCGGGCGATGCCCGCCGCCCCCGCCACGCAGCCCAGGCCGAAGATCGGGACGCGCTTGACGTCCGGGCGCATGCCCAGCCGCAGGCCCACCCTGGCCTCGATCGAGGGCGCCGCGATGCCCGTGACCGTGGTGAACATGATCAGGTCGACGTCGGCGGGGGTGAGCCCGGCCTGCTCCAGCGCGCCGGACACCGCCTCGGCGCCCAGATCGACGGCGGCCTCGACGAACACGTCGTTGGCCGCGCCGAACCCGTCGAGCTTGCCGTACTCCTCCAGCGGAAGGACCAGGTTGCGATGATCGACCCGGGCGCTGTCGTGCAGCCGGTGCAGCAGACGCCGGTCGGCGCCCTCCGGCAGGAAGGACCGCGCCGCCAGTTCGGTGATTTCGGGCTGCGCGTACCGATACGGGGGTACCGCGCCGTGCACGGCTGCGATCCAGGTCATAGCCGGAGATTGCCCCGCACGCATGGTTACTATGCCCATAAAGCGTCATGGATCGAGGTGCTCGTGCGAACGGTGGCAGGGCTGGCGCGCGCATGTCATCCCGGGCCCACGCTCGCCGTCACCGTCTTCGTCACCGCGGTGACCGCGGCCAGCGGACGCGACCTCGCCGGAACCGTCCTGGTCGCGGCCGCGATCCTGACCGGGCAACTGTCCATCGGGTGGTGCAACGACGCCGCCGACGCCGCCCGCGACGCCGCCTCCGCGCGCGCCGGCAAGCCGATCGTGGCGGGCATGGTGGCCGCGGGCACCGTACGCGCGGCCGCGTTCGCCGCCCTGGCGCTCTGCGTGCCGCTGTCTCTGGCCTCCGGCCCGCAGGCGGGCCTCGCACACCTGCTCGGCGTCGGCGCCGCGTGGGCCTACGACCTCGGGCTGAAGGCGACCATGCTGTCGTGGCTGCCGTACATGATCGGTTTCGGTGTGCTGCCCGCGTTCGTCACGCTCGGCCTGCCCGGCCGGCCGTGGCCGGCGTGGTGGGCCGTCCTCGGCGCCGCACTGCTCGGGCTGGGCGCGCACCTGGCCAATGTCCTGCCCGACATCAAGGACGACCTGGCCACCGGCGTACGCGGCTGGCCGCAGCGGCTCGGCCCCGCCCGCGTCGCCGCGCTCGTCCCGCTGCCCCTGCTGGCCGCGACCGCGCTGATCTCCTTCGGCGTGTACGGCGCCGCCTCCTGGCCGGCCCTCGCGGTGGCGGCGTCGGTGACCGTGGCCGGGCTGTGGCGCGGCGGCAGGGCCCCCTTCCTCGCGGCGATCGTGGTGGCGGGGATCGACGTGGTGCTGCTGGTGATCAACGGCTCCCGGCTCACCGGCTGAGCGCCATGCTCGGCCCGGTCCCCGGCTTCAGGCTCACCGGCTGAACGCCGCGCCCAGCCCGGTCCTGGCCCAGCGGCTCACCACGGCGGCGGCCAGCGGGACGGGGACCGTACCGGCGCCGAGGCCGACCTCCACGAGGAGGTCGAAGACCTCCGGCCGGCGGGCGGCGGTGGCGATGGCCGCGTCGATGAAGCCGGGTGACTGCGCCGCGCGCGCCAGCACGTCGGTCGTGCGCAGGTGCCGCCCGAGCGCGGCGCGCAGCCCGCGCCGGTAGACGGGCAGCGGGTCGGCGCTCGCGGTGACGGCGGCCTCGCCGGCCAGGCGGCCCGACAGCAGAGCGTAGTAGATGCCCTCGCCGGTGAGCGGGTTGATGAGGCTGGCGGCGTCGCCGGCGAACAGCACGCGGCCGGCGCCCGCGCGCGGGCGGCCGGGCGACAGCGGCAGGTGATGGGCGCGCAGGTCGCGGGCGGGCAGGTGGGGCAGCAGTTCGGCGAGCCTGCCGTGCAGGACCTGGCGGCCGGGCAGGCCGGTGGCGCGCAGGTGGGGGAGCAGCATGCCGAAGCCGACGTTCGCGGTGCCGTCGCCGATGGGGAACGCCCAGGCGTAGGCGGGCCACCCGGCCCGCTGCATGGCGATGAGCTGGGCGTCGTCGTCGTCCGGGAGGTCGGCGTAACCGCGTACGGCGATCGCGATGTGCCGCTCGGGCGTCTGCCTGGCGCCCAGCAGGCGGCGTACCGCGGAGTAGGCGCCGTCGGCCGCGACGACGGCGCGGGCGGTCAGCGTGTCGTCCACGGTCAGCAGGCCGTCCGAGGCGCTCAGCGCGCGCACCCGGTGGCGCCGCACCTCGACGCCGCGCTCGCGGGCCGCCTCGACCAGGCGCGCGTCGAACACCATGCGCGGCACGACGTGGTTGGGCCGGGCGACCGTCGCCGAGACGCGTACGCCGCCGGGGGAGACCACGGACAGGCGCCGGGTCGGGCGGTAGTCGTCGAGCAGGCCGGGCAGTCCGAGCAGGTCCAGTTCGTCGCGGCCGTGCGCGGCGATGCCGTCGCCGCAGGCCTTGTCGCGCGGGAAGTCGTCGCGGTCCACGAGCAGGACGCTCGCCTCGGGCCGTAGCTGTTTGGCGCGCAACGCGGCCGCCGCGCCCGCGGGTCCGCCACCGACGACGAGCACATCCCACACGTTGGCCACGTAGCGCCCCTACCCACTCCAACGATCGCGGCAACGCCCGGTGTCACACGCGAGGCCCCGGCGGTGCTCTACAGATGTGAACGTTGTGAGGCATCGTAGGAGCGCATCGGCCGCGGTGGCCAGGCGGGCCGAGTGGAAGGGCGGCGCGGTGGTGTCGAGTCCCCCGGGCGTCCGGGCCGACCTCGAGCAGGTGTTCCGCACGGCCTATCCGCGCGTCGTCGCGGTCGCCGCCAGGGTGCTCGGCTCCCGGGACGAGGCGGAGGACGTGGCCCAGGAGGTGTTCCTGACGTTCGGGCGCTCCACGGTGCCCGCGGGGGAGGCGCTGGGCTGGTTGTCGGTGGCAGCGGCGCACACCGCGCTGAACCACCTGCGGACCGGCCGCCGCCGCGTCTCGCGCGAGGAGGCCGCCTCCCGTGCGGCCGGTTCGCGCGAAGAGGCCGCCGGTGAGGTCGTGAGCCCGGACGTCGCCGACGCGGTCGTCACCCGCGAGGAGCGCCGCCGCGTGCGCGAGGCGCTGGCGCGGCTGCCCCGCAGGCAGGCCGTCGCGCTCGTCCTGCGCCACAGCGGCCTCAGCTACGCCGAGGTCGCCGCCGTTCTCGACCTGTCCCCGGGCAGCGTGGGCACCACGGTGCGCCGCGCCGAGTCCGCTCTGCGCAAGGAGTTGAACCGTCATGCGCCATCCGAGTGACGGCACGCTGCGCCGGCTCCTCGACGAGCCCGCCGCGGTCGCCGACGCCGACCGCGAGCACGTCGCCGGCTGCCCGATCTGCCGGTCAGGACTGGCCGTCGTCCAGCGGGACGCGGCGCTCGTGGGCGCGGCGCTGAGCGCCACGCCTGACGCGGGCGCGGCCCTGGGCAGCACGCCCGGCGTGGACATGGCGCCGGGCGCCGCGCCCGGCGTGGACGTGGACGCGGCCTGGCGCCGCCTGTCCGGCGCTCTCGCCGCCGGGGCCGGGCAGGTCACGGCCCCGGCTCCGCCGCACCGGCGGAGGTGGAAGGCGCTGCGCAGCCCGGTGGCCGCCGTCGCCGGCGCCGCCGTCCTGGTGAGCGGGGTCACCGCCGCGGCCGCCGCGGAGTGGCTGCCGATCTTCCGCGCCGAGCAGATCACCCCGGTCGTCGCCCCGCGCGCCGACCTGGTGCGGATGCCCGACCTGTCCGACCTCGGCGACATGGAGATCACCGAGAGGATCGACATCCGGCAGGTCGCCGACGCCGCCGCCGCGAAGACGGCCACCGGCCTGTCCGTCCCGCGGGTGACCACGCTGCCGCGCGGCGTCACCGGGCAACCCACCTTCCACGTCGTCGGCCGGGTGGGCGCGACGCTCACGTTCTCGGCCGAGAAGACGGCCCGCACCGTGGCCTCGGGCGGCCGTACGCTGCCGCCCACGCTTCCCGGCCTGGACGGCAGCCGGTTCCGCCTGTCCGCCGGGCCCGCCGTGGCCGCGGCCTGGTCGGCGGGCCGGCCGATGCCCGCCCTGGTCGTGGCGCGCGCGGTGCCGCCCACGGCGGAGTCCTCCGGCGTGCCGTTCCGGACGGCCCGCGACTACCTGCTGTCGCTGGGCGTCCTGCCGGAGAACGTGGCCGCGCAACTGCGCGCCTTCTCCGGCGACGGCACGACGCTGCCCCTGTTCACGATCATCGAGAAGACGACGAGCTCGGCCACCGACGTCGGCGGCGTACCGGCGACCCTGCTCGTCCCGCGCGACGGCACGATGGCGGCCGTCATCTGGATGGACCGCGGCGTCCTCACCGTGGTGGCCGGCTCCCTGAGCGCCGGCGAGGTGTTGTCGGTGGCCCGCGAGCTGAAGGTGGAACGATGATCGACGACACCGCTGCCCGGCTGCTCACCGAGCTGCCGCCCGCCGCCGCCGCGTGGGGTTCCGGCCTGCGCAAGCGCTACCGGCGCCGGACAGCCGTCGACGGCGTCTCCCTCAGCGTCGGCCGCGGCGAGGTGGTGGGCCTGCTCGGCCCGAACGGAGCGGGCAAGACCACCGTGATCAAGATGCTGCTCGGCCTGGTCCGGCCGGACGCGGGAGAGGTGCTCCTGCTCGGCCGGCCGGCCCACGACCCGCGGGCCCGCACCCGCGTCGGCTACCTGCCGGAGCTGTTCCGCTACCAGCCATGGCTCACCGCCGCCGAGGTGCTGGACCTGCATGTGCGGCTGGCCGGCGTCATCGTCCCCGACCGGGATCGGCGTGAGTGCCTGGCGGCCGTCGGGCTCGCCGACCGCGCCGCGGATCGGGTGGGCGGCTTCTCCAAGGGCATGCAGCAGCGCCTCGGCCTGGCCGTCGCGCTGGTGGCCCGCCCCGAGCTCATCGTGCTCGACGAGCCGACCAGCGCACTCGACCCCATCGGCCGCGCCGACGTCCGCGATCTCCTGCTGTCCCTGAAGGCCCGCCAGGTCGCCGTCCTGCTCAACTCCCACCTCATCGGCGAGGTCGAGCGCGTGTGCGACCGGGCCGTCATCCTCGACAAGGGCCGGGTCGCCGCCTCGGGCACCCTCACCGAGCTGCTCGGCGGCCGCGAGCTGCGGCTGCGTCTCGGCGGGGTGAGTCAGGAAGCGGAGGTACGGCTGGCCGCCGCCGGCCGCGTGCACCGCGCCGGGGAGGCGTACACCGTCGAGCTGCCCGCGGAACAGGACCCCGCCACCGTGCCGGACCTCGTCGCCGACCTGGTCGCCCTCGGGGTGCGCGTGCACGCGGTCGAACCCGGCCGGGTCACCCTCGAAGAACGCCTCCTCGACATCGTCCGCGCCGACCAGGCGGAGGAAAGCCGATGAACACCACGATCGTGCTCACCCTCGCCGCCCTCACCATCAAGGAGTCGTCCCGCCGCAAGGTGCTGCGCGCGCTGGCCCTGCTGACCGTCGTGCTGCTGGGGCTCAGCGCGTGGGGATTCTCCCTGATGATCACGGTCGAGTTCGACGGCGGCGTGATGACCACCGGGGAGGCCAAGCTGGTGGCCTCCCAGATGCTCAACCTGGTGATGTTCGGCATCAGCCTGATCGCCGCGCTGGGCACCGCCTTCCTCGCCGGCCCCACTCTGGCCGGCGAGATCGAGTCGGGCATCGCGCTGGCGGTGCTGGCCCGCCCGGTGCACCGCTGGGCGGTGCTGCTGGGCAAGTGGCTGGGCCTGGTCGTGTTCGGCAGCGGCTTCGTGGTCGTGGCGGGGCTGGCCCAGTTCCTCATCGTCCGGTTCATCGTGGGCTACTGGCCGCCGCAGCCGGTGACCGGCCTCGCGCTGCTCGCGGCCCAGACGACGGTGCTGCTCACCCTCGGCCTGCTGCTGTCCACGGCCGTCTCGCCGATGGCCTCGGGCATCGTGGCCGTCGGCCTGTTCGGCGCCACCTGGATCGCGGGCGTGGTCGGCGGCGTCGGGCTGGCCCTCGGCAACGAGGGGGTGGCCAGGATCGGCGTCGTCTCCCAGATCCTGCTGCCGACGGACGGGCTGTGGCGCGGAGCCATGAACGCCTTCCAGGACCCGATCGTGCTGGCCCGCTTCGGCGGACCGGCTCTGGAGGGCGGTTTCCCGTTCCTGAGCAACGCCCCGCTGACTCCGGCGTACCTGGCGTGGACCGCCGTCTGGGTCGTCCTCGTCCTGGGCCTGGCCGCCCTCTCCTTCCGCCGCCGCGACCTCTGAACTCAGCGGCCGGCGAGCTCGGAGAAGATCTCCACCAGCTCCGGCCGGTCGAACGGGCCGACATGCGGCGCCGCGACACTGCGCACGTCGGTCGGGTTGCCCGGGGTGAGGCGGTCGGCCTCGGCGATGAACCGGTCCTGCAGCGCGAGCGGAATCAGCCGGTCGAGGGTGAGGCGTACGTAGGTCCGGGGGATGCGGCCCCAGGTGTGCGCTTCACCTCGCGCCTCGGCCGGCGGAATGCTCGCGCTCTCGTCCGGTTCGAGGGCGTTGAGCAGCCGGCTCACGCCTTCGTCGGTGAAGTCCGCTGCCAGGGCCTGCTTGACGGCCTGGAACAGCGCCGGGTCGGCCGAGCGCCAGTTGATCCTGGTCACCCCGAGGACCGCGGGGTCGGCGACCACGGCGGCGCTCAGCAGGTGGACCAGGCTGTCCCTGTTCTCCGGCGTGTCGAGGTAGGCGGCCAGGTTCGGCAGGTCCACGCAGCAGTAGGCGGCGACGTAGACGACCCGGTCGAGCAGGTCGGGGATGGCGTTGCCGACCCGGCTGACGGTGACGCCGCCCTGGCTCATGCCGGCCAGGATCACCGGCCCGTGGCGGCGGGCGCGGCGTACGACGTCCGCGACGCGCTCGACGTAGTCGTCGATGGTGATCTCGGCGAGGGGGGACGGTTCGGTGGCCAGCGCCCGCAGGTCCTGTGGGGCCTGGTAGGAGCGGGGGTAGAAGGCCTCCTGGCCGTGTCCCGGCAGGTCGACGGCCACGCACCGGTGCCCGCGCAGGGTGAGCTCGGTGGTCAGGCCCGTGGCCCAGGCGGAGGAGGAGTTGGTGCCGTGGATGAACACGAGGGTGGTCATGGTCGTTCTCTCCCTTGGCTGGGGTTGGGTTCGCGCCACATCGGCCACAGCGGCGGGCTGCCGGCCACGTGAACCGGCTCGCCGAGATCCTCGAAGCCGTGGCGCCGGTAGAGGGCGCGGCTGCGGGCCGAACTCGCCTCCAGGTAGGCGGGCAGCGCGTCGGCGTCCGCTCGTTCGAGCCGGTGCCGGAGCATCGCCGAGCCGAGCCCGGCGCCCTGCCACCCGGTGACCACTCCCATGCAGGGGAGGTAGAGGTGCCGCCGGCCTTTGGGGTGGCGTGGGGCCAGCGCTTGGCCGAGGGCCCGAAGCCGCTCGCCGCCGCCAGGCTCCTCCCCGGGTGTGTGGCCGGCGGGCAGGGTCAGCCAGATCGCGGCGCCCGCGCCGCCACCGGCCAGGTACGCCTCGGCGGTGGGGCGGGTGAGCAGGTGGCGGTAGTAGTGCGCCTGGACGGGCCCAGGCGGGCCGAGCCAGCGGACGAGGGGGTCGTCCGTGAACGCCTCGGTGAGGACGTCCAGCACCGCCTGCCGGTCCGCCTCCTGTGCCCGCCGCACGGCTGCGTACGGTGTATCAATTGTCATGACTGAAGCGTATTCGCCCGCCGTCAACGTGCGCATATTTCCAGAATGTGGCGGGTGAAAGTGCACTAGCGTCAGGGGCGATTGAACTAGTACACTCCAGCGTCATGTCGACCCAGCGGCCGGAACCGCCCTACCGGCACATCGCGGCGGAGATCCGCGCCCGGATCGTCGACGGCCGCCTGCGGCCCGGCGAACGGGTGCCGTCGATCCGGGAGATCGCCCGGCGATGGGGCGTCGCGGTCGCCACCGCGACCAGGGTGATGGCCACCCTGCGCGACGAAGGGCTGGTCGAGACGAAGGTCGGCGCCGGCACGGTGGTCAGCGGCCGCACGGGCCTGACGCGGCAGCCGGGACCACGGCAGGCGCTGGACGGCAAGCGGACCCTCCGCGCCGCCATCGCGATCGCCGACGCGGAGGGTCTCGACGCCGTGTCCATGCGACGGCTCGCGGCCGAACTCGGCGTCGGCCCGATGTCGCTCTACCGGCACGTGTCGAGCAAGGACGAACTGGTGACGCAGATGACCGACGAGGTCTTCGGCGAACAGGAGCTCCCCGACCCGGGGCCGGACGGCTGGCGGGCCAAGCTCGAACTGATCTCCCGCCTGCAGTGGGAACTGTGCCGGCGACACCTCTGGCTGCCCCGGGCCGTCTCCTTCACCCGTCCCTTGCTGGTGCCCAACGTGATGGCGTACACCGAATGGACCCTGCGCGCGCTGGACGGGCTCGGACTGCCCATGACGATCCGGATTCGCGAGGCCCTGACGCTGCACACGCTGGTCCTCACCGTCGCGCTGTCCATGGCCGAGGAGATCGAGGCCGAGCAGGAGACCGGCGTGACCCTCGACCGGTGGTGGCTCACCCAGCGCAAAAGGGCCGACGACCTCCTGCGTTCCGGACGGTTCCCGCTGCTGGCCACGCTGGCCGACGACGAGGTGGCGGACGCCGACGGCCTGTTCGAGTACGGCCTGGCCCGCCACCTCGACGGCTTCGCCACCCTGATCGATCGTTGATCAGACGGTGCGCTTGGCCCAGAAGTGGCCCCCGATCTGCGCGAACTGCGACACCGGAACGGCACTGGACGACTGGCTCTGGCCGAGGTGCCGGAGCGTCTGGACGTTCTTCGTCGGCAGCGTGCCACCCGGGCCGACCACGGCGGTCGGGTGGAACCACTTCTGGCGGTCGCTGTTGTCACAGGTCGCCACGGTGACGTTCACCGCGTCCTTGGCGGTCAGGCACAGCGGAGCGCCGCTGCCGATGCTGGCCCGCAGGGTGTAGATGAACGCACTCTGCCCGCCCCCGGACGAGACGGTGGCCGTCTGCGCCCACTGGCCGAAGCCGCTGTTCGTGTCGCTCCTCAGCACGACGTCCGCCCCGTTGAAACTGGCGGAGGCCGTGAGCACCGTCCTGGCGTTGTCCCCCCGATACTCCAGCTCCTTGAACACCTCGGCGTGCGCCGGAGAGGCGACGAGCGCGCCGATCCCCGACAGGCTCACCGCGGTGAGCGTCAGCGCGACGGAGCGGCGCAGGTTGTGTGATGCGGACATGAGAAAGGAACCCCCTGGTGATGTCCCTTGAGACCGATCGGCTCAAGGCGGCACCAGTACACAGCCGGGGCCACATCGCGGTCAGCGCACAAATACCACTTCACCCGCCAGGCACACGAGACGTACATCACACCCGGCCGGGTGCGCCGCCTGGGCCGGGGCGGGAGGGAGATCACAGGGGGAGTTCTGGTCTGTGGCCCGATTTGACTGGAAATGTTAGATCATAGACTCGTGAATGATCAGATCAGGGACATAGCCGCCCGAAATGGACTTGGTAGGCCTGAGGCGGTCTATGGGCCCGCGGATGGGGGAACTCCCTGGGATTGGGAGTTGCACCTCTTCGAGCACGGGCTGGTCGTCCGGTTGCCGGACGGGCGGGTTCAGGGGCTCCGGTGGGAGTCGGTGACGGTGCTGAAGGACGTCATCGATCCGTTCCGGAGTGTGTACTCGCTGACCGACGGCGGCTCGGCGCCCGTGGTGATCGACGGGTTCGAACGGCCGGAGCAGTGGGGGCCCGCCATTCACGGGGCGGTCCTGCGGGCGCACATGCCGCAGGCGCGGGCGGCGCTGCAGGCGGGCAACACCGTGGCCTTCGGGGAGATCGCGGCGACCCAGCAGGCGTTGCTCACCCCGACCGGCGTGGTGCCGTGGGCGGAGATCAGCGAGATCGGCGTCGAGAACGGCGTCGCCTCGATCAAGGTACGGCAGCAGTGGCGGCCCCTCACCACCACCCATGTCCGCGACCTCCCGAACTTCCTGGTCCTGTTCACACTCGTCGAGGAGCTCAAGGGAGGGGCCCCCGCCTCGGGTTCCCGGCTGGGCTGGGTGGTCGGCGGGGTCGTGAGCTTCCTGGTCATCGCCCTGGTGGCCGGCGGGATCGTCGTTGTCAAACGCCTGGTCAAGACGGGTGTCCGCGAGGGGATCACCGCCGCGCAGGAGACGCCCACGCCCACGCCGTCCGACACGGCCTCGGCCACTCCGCAGCCCTCGGAGACGTACACGCCGACGACCGAGCCGACCCCGACCGAGGAGCCGTTCGACGCGGGCTCGCTCGACGACGAGGACACCGACCAGACCCCGATCACGACCGGCGCGCTGCTCGCCGACACCTTCACCACCCGCAAGGGCGTGCGCTACAACCTCAAGGGGACCCGGTCGGACGACTGTCCCGCCTGGTTCCAGGAAGGGCGGGTGCGGACCTTGCTGCGCAGCGCGCGCTGCAAGGAGATGATCTCGGGCGTCTACGCCAGCGCGAACTCGACGAAGAACAACCGGATCATGGTCGTGATCCGGGTCATCCCGTTCAAGGACTCGAGCACCGCCAAGCGCACGTTCAACAAGCTACCGGCCGGTTCCCGGGACTGGGGCTTCATGTGCCCGCTGAAGGGCCCGGGGTCCGGCCTGTGCGCGAACGGCCGCGGTAGCTGGTCCTCGGCGTACATCTGGGGCTGGACTCAGCACAACCACCGCTACGTCATCGCGACCCTGGCCCTGTACGAGAACCTCGCCGACGGCAGCAGCACCAAGCCGTGGCTCACCGACGCGTCGAAGGCGGCGCTGGAGGCGGCCGGCCCCATGGTCTACCACGACACCAACTGAACCTGAGTGCCGCAGAAGGAGCCGAGCGCGCGGTGGAGTCCGGCGCGGTGCGGCCGGTGCAGGTCGCGCCGTGCGGAGATCCGGAACGCGGCCCAGGCCAGCCTCCGTTCGCACGAGGGACGCGCGCGAGCCCGTTCCGCGGCCTTGATCGCCTTCAGCATGTCCACGGTGATCCTGTCGAGCCGCGGGCGGATCTCGGTGCGCACGTCGGGGCGGTGGGCGGGCCGCTCAACGGTAGAGCACCAGGACGAGGTGGCCGAGCGGGGTGTCGTGGAGGCCGGCGATCTGGAGCCCGGCCCCCGCGGCGAGGGTGGTGTAGTCCTCGACGGTCCGCTCGCGCCCGCCGCTGAGAACGAGCATGCGCAGGTCCATCTCGGCGAACATGGCCGGATCGGCGCGCTGCTCGATGACGACCACCCGTCCGTCCGGCCCGGCCGCGTCGGCGCACCGCCGCAGGATCCGCCGGGCGTCGTCGTCGCTCCAGTCGTGGATGACCCGCCTGAGCACGTACGCGTCGCCGTCGGCCGGCAGCGGGTCGAAGAAGCTCTGGCCCGCGAACGAGCACCGCGACTCCAGGCCCAGTCCGGCGAGGTGCCGCCGGCCGCGTTCCACGGTGTCGGGCAGGTCCACGAGCGTGCCCCGCAGATCCGGGAAGGCGCCCAGCACCTCGGCCAGCAACATCCCGCTCCCGCCGCCGACATCGACCACATGCCGCGCGCCGGACCAGTCGTAGCCCCCGGCCGCGTCGGCGAGGTACTCGGCCCCGTCCGCCATCATCGCGTCGAACGTCGCGCTCATCCGCGGATGAGCCGCCAGATAGGACCAGATGTCCGCGCCGAAGACCGTCTCCCACGCCGGCAGCCCGGTGCGGACCGTGTGCAGCAGGCCGGTGAACGCCACGTCCATCTGCCCGCCGAACCCGTCCAGGTCGAGCCGTGCCCGCATCCCGGACGGATGGCCGGAGGCCAGCAGCGCGGCGGGCCCGTTGACGGCGAACCTGCCCGGCTCCGGCTCGGCGAAGACACCCCTGCCGACCAGGTGACGCAGCAGGCGTACCAGAGCATCGGGGTCGGCGCCCGAACGGCGGGCCAGCTCGTGCACGGACACCGGCTCGTCGCCCATCAGGTCGCTCAGCCGCAGTGTGGCCGCGACCCGCACCGCCATCGGGGTGACCAGGTCCGTCACCGGCGCCAGCACCGCCCACGCCTCTTCCCACGCTGTCATGGCCGGGTGCCCTTCTCGCGAGATCAAGCCCCGAGCGTACTCCCGAAGCCCTTCGTGATCACAGGGCCGCCAGCAGCAGGATGAGCGGCAGCGAGATGACCGACGACAGCGACATCGCCAGCGAGTGGGTCTTGAACGTGCCGCGCGTCGACAGCCCCAGCATGGTCTGGAACATCCAGAAGAAGTTGCTGCTCACGTGCGGCAGGAACAACGCGCCGGAACCGGCGGCCAGCGCCACGAACACCAGCGGCGTGTCCAGCGAACCGGCCAGCGGCGCCAGGATCCCGGCCGCGGTGATCGCGGCGACCGAGATCGAGCCGAGCGCGATGTGCAGCACCGCGGCCACCAGCCAGACCAGGATCAGCGGCGGCAGGAAGTTCGAGCCGAACGCGCCGCCGAGCACCTTGGCCAGCCCGGAACCCTCGATGACCGCCCCGAGCGAGCCGCTGATGCCCGACAGCACGAGGATCGGCCCGCACGAGGACAACCCCTGTCCCATGGCGGCGTGGATCTCCGCGCGGGAGTGCGTGCGGAGCGTCAGCAGGTACGACGCGGTCGCCCCGGCGAACATGGCGACCACCGGATCGGTCACGAAGCCGAGCACCGGCGAGGTCCAGCCGAGGTTGCCGGCCAGCGCGCCGAGCGCGATGAGCGTCAGGGTGGCGACGACGGGCAGCAGCGACACTCCCAGCCCAGCCTTGGTCTCCTGCCTGACCAGCACGGATCCGGCGGCCGAGCCGCCGTCACCGGCCGGCTCCTCGTCGGGGATCTCGTCCAGGGCCGGGTCCCAGCGCAGGGCGCGCGGGGTGAGCAGGGCGAAGACCAGCATGGTGAGCACCGCGGTCGGCAGGCCGACGATCAGCCCGTACCAGAACATCTGGCCGAGCGGCACGTCCAGCAGCCCGGCCACGGCCAGCGCCGCCACGCCCGGCACTACGAACACCAGCCCGACCTCGATCCCGGCGGTCAGCGCCCCGCCCATCAACGCCTTGCCGTCGCGTCCCAGGCGCGGGCCGAGGCGGCGGGCCAGCGGCGCGGTCAGCACGAGCAGCACGTCGGAGTAGATCGAGGTGAACAGCGAGCTGAGCGACACCGCGAACACGTACGGGATGCTCCGTTCGCCGAAGATCCGCAGCATCAGCTCGATCAGCCGGCGCAGCGCGTCGGTCAGCGTCAGCAGCGAGCCCATCAGCACGCCGAATGTGACCAGCAGCCCGATGTCGGCCATCACCTCCCCGAACCCGGCGGTGATCGCCTTGGTGGTGCCTTCGGCCCCGACGCCGGTGGTCAGCCCGAGGAAGATCGTGCCCAGGAGCAGCGCGATGACGGGCGGGATCTTCCAGGCGGTGATGGTGACGATGACGCCCAGGATGGCGACGCCGGTCATCGTCAGGAGCAGAGCGTTGCTCACAGTGGCCCTCCTCGGGGGGTGACGGGGCAATCCCCAGTCAGGCAGGCCACCCGGCATACTGTCCACGATGAACTTTGTCGTTCTTCCATAGGCAGCGCCTATGGAACCGGGGTGCGGAGACGGACGTGGACGCTCGCCAACTGGCCTATTTCCTCGCCGTCGTCGACCACGGCGGCGTGCAGCGCGCGGCCGAGGAGCTGTGGGTGGCCCAGCCCTCGGTCTCCCAGGCGATCAAGAAACTGGAGCGCGGCCTGGGCACCCCGCTGTTTCGCCGGTACGGCCGGCGCCTCGTGCTCACCCCCGCGGGCGAGGCCCTGGTCACCCCGGCCCGCCAGGTCACCCGCTGGCTGGCGGCGGCGGACGAGAGCGTGGCCGCGGTGGAACGCCTGCTGGCCGGCAAGCTGACCATCGCCGCCATGCCCAGCCAGGCGGTCAGCCCGCTGACCGAACTGGTCGCCGCCTTCCGCCGCCTGCACCCGGGCGTGCAGGTCTCCGTACGGGCCGCCGACCGCCCGGCCGACGTCGCCGCCGCCCTGCGGACCGGAACCGCGGAACTCGGCCTCATCGCCACGCTCGGACGCCCCGGCCCCGATCCCGAGCTGGTCGTGCACCCGGTGGACGAGCAGCCGTTCGTCCTGGTCGCGCAGGACGCAGCCGACCTGCCCGAGGGCGACGAGCCCGTCGCGCCCGCGCTGCTGAGCGGCGCCCGGCTCATCGTCGGCCAGCCCGGAACCGGGATGCGCAGGGCCGCCGACCAGATCCTGGCCGCCGCGCCAGGGGCCGCGATCGCCGTCGAGATGGAGCATCGCGAGGCGCTGCTGCCGCTCGTCCTGGCCGGGGTCGGCATCGCCGTGGTCGCGGCCTCGTGGCGGCGGCTGGCCGAGCCGATGGGGCTGGTCGTGCGCGACCTGGCGCTGGAGGAGGTGCTGCACGTCTCGCTGGTGCACCGCACCGAGCCGGTCAGCGCCCTGGCCCGCGCCTTCGTCGCGGCGATACAGCGGGCGATGTAGGGGGCGACATAAGGGGCGATATAGCGAACGCCTATACGACGGCCACGATCCTCGTCTTGGACCCCGGCCCGCCGGTTCCGGCTCAATGGCGCCATGACCTCCCACCGCATCGCCCTCATTCCCGGCGACGGGATCGGCATCGAGGTGCTGCCCGCCGCGACCGCCGTCCTCGATGCCGTCGGCCGCAGGCACGGCTTCACGCTGGGCTACGACACCTTCGACTGGTCGTGCGAACGCCACGAGCGCGAGGGCGCGATGATGCCGGCCGACGGCCTGGACCGCATCCGCCACCACGACGCCATCCTGCTCGGCGCCGTCGGGCGGCCGGGCGTGCCGGACCACGTGTCCTTGTGGGGACTGCTGATCCCGATCCGCCGGGCCTTCCGCCAGTACGTCAACCTGCGGCCCATCACGACCCTGGACGGCGTGGCGGGACCGCTGCGCGCCGCGGAGGACGTGGACCTCGTCGTGGTGCGCGAGAACGTCGAAGGTGAGTACTCCGAGATCGGCGGCCGGCTCAACCGCGGCTTCCCCGAGGAGATGGCGGTCCAGGAGTCCGTGTTCACCAGGGCGGGCGTCATCCGGGTGGTGGACTACGCCTTCGACCTGGCCGCCCACCGCCGCGGCGTCCTGACCTCCGCCACCAAGTCCAACGGCATCATCCACACCATGCCCTTCTGGGACGAGCTCGTCAGGGAACGCGCGCGGCCCGAGGTGTCCTGGAACCAGGAGCACATCGACGCGCTCGCCGCGAAGATCGTCCTGAGGCCGGGGGAGTTCGACGTGATCGTGGCCTCCAACCTGTTCGGCGACATCCTGAGCGACCTGGCCGCGGCCGTCGCCGGCGGCATCGGCCTGGCCCCGGCCGCCAACCTCAACCCGGAGCGCGACTTCCCGTCGATGTTCGAGCCGGTGCACGGCTCGGCCCCCGACATCGCGGGGACCGGCGTCGCGAACCCCGTCGGCGCCCTCTGGTCGGCGGCCATGATGCTCGACCACCTGGGCCACGCCGAGGCCGGTGACGAGGTGCGCGCCGCCTTCCGCGCGGTCCTCGCCGAGACCCCGGTACGCACCCCCGACCTGGGCGGCGGCGCCACGACCAAGGAGTTCACCGCCGAGGTGCTGAACCGCCTCGGGACGGGAGGAGGCCGCCCGCGCCAGGCGTGAGCGGCCTCGGTCAGAGGGTCACGGACAGTTGTGCACGCCGCTCCTGGCGGAGGAGACCACCACGTCAGCCAGCGCCGGAGCGCTCACATGGACGGCGTTGACCAGCATCCCGGCGGACGTGCCCGCCACCGGCCGCTGCTCGTTCAGCGTGATCGTCGCCACGCCCGCCCGGATGACCGTGTTGGGCGCGATCGAGCCGGCCGGGTACGACACCCCGCCGATGGTCAGCGAGCCGAGCGTCGTCGTGCCGCTCGCGCTCGCGGTGTACGTCCCGAGCGCGCACGTGCTCGTCGAGGTGGCCCGCACCCCGGCGACCTTGATCACGGGCAGGCCGGGCAGCCCGATGGACACCTCGTCGGCCGTCGCCTGCCCGGTGGAGCCGCCCAGGCCGGTGACCACCCCGGCCTTGAGCGCCTTGGCGTTGACCAGCGCGAGCGAGATCGCGGCGGTCGTCTTCTCGGTCGTGGACCTGGCCGAGGTGGACACCTCGCCCGTGTCGGCCACGACGGTCTGCGGCAGCAGGACCGGCTTGACCGACAGCGCGTGGGAACGGCCGGTGTAGTACAGCAGCTTGGCCGTGCCCGAGGCGTCCGACGGCAGGTAGCACGCGTCGCCGGTGAAGCTCGCCCTGATCGCGACGCTCGTCGCGGCGGCCGGCTGGGCGACGCCGGCGATCACGCAGCTCGCCACGCCCGCGGCGTCCGTGCGCGCCTGGCACGACTGCGCCGACGGGCCCGTGCCGAGGGTCAGCGTCACGAGCCGGTCCCCGACCGGACGGTCCGCGGCGTCGGTGAGCGTGGCCTTCAGCGTGGCCGGGGCGTCGTTGGCGACGTTGGCCGGGCCGTTCACCTTCAGGCCCGTCTTGACCAGCACGTGGGTCTCGGCCTTGGCGGTGTCGTTGGCCGCGTTCGGGTCGGGACCGGCGAGGTTGTCGATCACCGCGGTCGCGGTGATCGTGCACTCCTCGCCGCTGTGCACGACGTCGTCCTGAACCTTCGCGCGGATCGTGATCTGCCGCGAGGCGCCTCTGGTCAGCTCGCCGAGATGGCAGGTGACCTTGGCGGCGTCACGCACGCACGGGCCGGTGCTGTCGAGGAAGGCGACCTCGGCGGGCAGCGTGGTGGTGACCACGACCGAGCTGGCCGGGTTGGGGCCCTCGTTGGTGGCCTTCACCGTCCAGGTCAGGGTCTCGCCGCCGCGTACCGGGTCGGGGGCGCCGGTGATGGTGACGCCGACGTCGGTCGTGTTGACCGCCTCCCAGTTGTCCTTCAGCTGCTCGAGGGTGGGCAGTTGCTCCGGGACCGGTTCGGCCACGACGGGCAGGTCGGCTCCACGGCGCAGTCCGCCCGCGAAGCCGGGGAACGCGATCGAGGTCGCCACCCTGGCCCAGTCGTCGAAGCCGGTCAGCGTGTCGGTGCTGCTGGTGTTGGTGGCGCAGTCGGCCGGATCCCTGGCGCCGGTGACCGGGTCCGGCGGGCCGGCGGTGTTGATGTTGACGGCGGGGTTGACCGGGTTGTCGTCCTCGTCGCCGTCGTCATTCCAGTCCGGGTCGACGTTGACATCCTCGGTGACCTTCGCGCCCTGGACGCCGGGGATTCCCGGGCGCTGGTCGCGGCCGTTGACGAAGATGAACCTGTTCTCGTTGTCGTCGGCGTCCAGGAGCAGCTCGTCGAGCGAGTTCTCGGTCAGCGGGCGCAGCACCTTGCCGCGCGAGGTGCCGTCCAGCGCCAGGCGGGGCGGCGAGAAGTCCACGATCCGGCCGCCGCCCACGCGCGGGATGCCGAACTGCAGGTCGTAGTTCATGGCGCTGACGTAGTTCGGCTTGCAGTTGACGTCGACGTCGCCGCCGTGCTCCAGCCCCAGAGTGTGGCCGAGCTCGTGCAGCAGCGTGCCGCCGTCGTGGTTGTAGTCGACGAAGAACCGGTTGTTCGTGCTGGCCTGGCCGCCGCTCGTGCAGGTGGCCGCCTCGGCGGTGCTGATCGCGTAACGGAAGACGCCGCGCCGTACCGCCGCGAAGTTGCCGGTGTTGCCGGCGGCGGCGTTGAAGGCGGCGTCGATGCCGCAGTTGTTCAGCGCGCCGACCATGCCGCCGCCGCCGAGGTCGTCGCCGACCAGGCAGGCCGGGTTGGCCACGTCGGCGTTGGTGCACCGGCCGCCGGGGGAGGGGTCCTCGGCGCTGGCGTCGATGAACAGGCAGTCGGGGTCGGCGCCGTCGCGCTGCCCGTCCAGGCCGTTGTCCTGGTCGTCGAAGCACGTGCCGGGCTGTTGCTGGCGGCGTACCGTCAGGTCGACCAGGTTGCCGGTGTCCACCCACAGGTTGATGCCGCGTGAGCCGTCCGGATTGGGGATCGGCGCGGACTTCATGGCGTTCTTCATCGCCTGGATGTCGACGCGGGTGGGCGCCTCCCCGGCGGTGTAGTCGAGCTCCAGGAAGACGTCCTTGCGCAGCGGGTTCGCGCCGAACCGCTTCAGGTCCAGCGCCATCGAGCCGTCGGGGTTGCGGATGCCGTGGATCTCGGCCAGGTCGGTCAGGCCGTCGCCGTCGCTGTCGGTGCTGGAGCCGACGGTCGAGGAGATCGTGAAGCCGATCCTCGTCTTGGCGCCGTCGTTCTCCTCGGGATAGTCGAAGTCGCCGTTGCCCTCGGCGCAGGTGTGGCCTTTCGGCACGCCGTCACGCAGGCAGGGGGTGCCGACCGCGAGGTTGTCGCCGGAGAAGGTGGCGTTGACGATGTCGAACTCGAGGTCGAGCGTGAGGTCGCGCTCGTTCTTGCTGAGGTCCATCTGGTCGTCGCCGAAGTTGGTGCCGTCGTCGTAGTCCCAGATCTCGATGGCCAGGCCCACCGTCGTGTCGTTGCCCGGCAGGTTCACCACCTTGCTGAACACCCATCCGTTGGGAGCCTCGGGCAGGCCCAGGGGCTCGAACTCGTCGTCCTCGATGCGCGGGCCGCGGGGGAAGCGCTCGCCGTCGATCGTGGCCACCGGGTAGTAGTCGCCGTCGCCGGAGGCGTCGTCGGGGTTGTCGATCTGTTTGAGGTAGTCGATCCTGACGGTGACCGTGACCTGGGTGGCCGCCGACGCGCTGCCGGTCAGCGCCACCATCAGGGCCGCGACCAGGACGCCGATCAGGGCGACGGATCTGCCGCGTGGTAAGAGTGCCATGATGTACCGCTCCAGAGAGATTCACAGGGGAATGTCCTCTCTGCGACTGTCGGGGGCGTCACGTCCGGAAACATGAGTAACCCCGTACTCAGAGCGGGTCGCGCGAGGGTTGGGCGGGCAGGCTCGCCTCCGGTTCCGGCAGCCAGGCGGCGCCGGGCGGGGCCAGCCACTCATGGGCCGTGGCCAGCTCGTCCACGGCCTCGCGCAGGGCGCGCAGGCCGGGATGGTCGCCGTCGGAACGCCAGATCATCATCCAGGGGAACACCGCGACCGGATCCACGAGCGGCCGCAGGACCGCGCCCGGAATGTCAGGTTGCGTGGTCAGCGTGAGGATGGGCGCGTCGCGGTCGCGGATGTGCTGCGCGAGCTCGTCGCCGCCCCGCACGTGCGGGTGGGCGAGCGCGGGGTCCACGCCGAAGGGCGCCAGCAACTGCAGGAGCGCGTGCTCCCACCCGGGCGTCGCGTGGTCGCCCGCGCGGATGCACGGGTTGGTGCCGCGCAACGACTCCAGGGGTACGGCCGGCAGCTCGGCCAGCGGATGCCGCTCGGGCACCAGCACCGCGATGCGCTCATGGCGGACCGGGCGCTGCCGTACCCCGTCCAGCAGGCCGGGACTGCGGCCGAACGTGACGTCCAGCCGCCCGTCCAGCAGCAGCGGCACCGCGGCCTCCGCGCCGCTGTGGAAGCGGGCGAAGAACTCCACTCCCGGCGCCCGCCCGCGCGCGGCGGCCAGCACCAGCGCGGGGGTGAGGCCGGAGCCGACCACGTCGACGGTCAGCGACCGGGGCTGGCCGCGCAGTTCGATCATGGTCGCGTCGAACAGCCCCAGGATCTCCCGCGCCCGCGTCAGCAGCAGCCGGCCCTCCGCCGTGAGCGTGACCTTGCGGGTCGTGCGCTCCAGCAGCCGGCGTCCCACCCGGTCCTCCAGCCGCCTGACGTCGCGGCTGAGCGCCTGCTGCGCCACGAACAAACGCTGGGCGGCTCGGCTGAAGTGCAACTCCTCGGCCACGGCCACGTAGTGGCGCAACAGCCGGATCTCCACGTCGTCAGGCACCCCTCCTTCCTACCCGATTAACGCATCTGGCGCGTGAATCACCTTCGAACAGGTGTTGGACCCCAGGCGAGAGCCGCCGCCAGGATCGAGGCATGGCGGGACGAGGAACGATCATGATGGCCTATGGGCTGACCGGTGTGATGAACGCGCTGTGGGGCGCCACGCTCCCGGCCACCGACGCCCGCCTGGAACTCGGGCCGGGACGGCTCGGCGGGCTGCTCATGGCGCTGGCCGTCGGCGCCCTCGTGGCCATGCCGGTGGCCGGACGGCTGGCCGAGCGGTGGACCGGGCGGCGCCTGCTCCGGATCTGCGCACCCGCGGCGGCGCTCGGGCTGGCCGGCCCGGCGCTGGCCGCGACCGCTGAGACGCTGATGATCTCGGCGGTCGTGCTCGGCATGTTGTTCGGGCTGCTCAACGTGGCCCTGAGCCTGCAGGCGGCGGCCGTGGAGCGTTCCCTCGCCCGGCCGGTCATGAGCACGGTGCACGGGACCTGGACGCTCGGGGCCGTGGCGGGCGGCGCGGTCGTCACCGCGGCCCTGCGGGCCGGGGTGGACGTGCGGGTGCTGATGGGCACGGGCGCGATCATCCTGGCCGTGGCGCTGCTGGGGGTCAAAGGCATCCCGGAGCCTCCCGTGCGTCTCGTCCCCCGGCCCGCCGGGCAGGCGCGGCCGGCTCCGCCGCGGCCCGGGGTCATGGTGATGCTGGGCGTGGTCGGCGCGGCGGCCTTCATCACCGAGGGCGCCGCCACCGACTGGGCCGGGGTGCACGCCACCCGCGTCCTGGGCGCCGACCCCGCCACCGGCTCGCTCGTGTACACCGTCTTCTTCGTCGCGATGACGCTCGTCCGCTTCGCCGGTGACGCGGTGCGGACCCGGCTCGGCGTCCGCACCACGATCCGGCTGTGCGGCGTGACCGCCACCGCCGGTTACGGCCTCGTCCTGCTCGCCGGCGTCCTGCCCTTCGGCACGGCGGCACGGGTGGGCTGCGCCCTGGCCGGCTGGGCGCTGGCCGGGGCCGGCATGGCCGTGGTCTGGCCGATCGTGGCCAGCCTGCTCGGCGCCGCCGACGGGGCGGCCCGCCGCCTGTCGGCGGTCACCACCATCAGCTACGGCGGGGGCCTCGTCGGACCCGCCCTCATCGGCTATGTCGCCACGACGGCGACGCTGCCCCTCGCCCTGGTGATCCCGGCGGCGCTCGCGCTGCTCGTGGCCACCGCCGCACCTCACCTGCTGAACGCGGTCTCCGTGTCAGCGACCCACCACCGGCCCGTCGGGGCCACCGCATCCAGGAGGACATCATGACCGTCGCCACCCTCGACATCCCGGGCGCCCGCCTGCACTTCGAGGTACGCGGCCAGGGCCCGCTCATCGCCCTCGTCGGCGCGCCCATGGACGCCGACTCCTTCGCCCCGCTGGCCGACCTGCTGGCCACCGACCACACCGTGCTCACCACCGACCCGCGCGGCATCAAGCGCAGCCTGCTCGACGACCCCGCCCAGGACTCCACGCCGGAGCTGCGCGCCGCCGACCTGTCGCGCCTGCTGGCGCGCGTGGACGCCGGTCCCGCCGTGGTCTTCGGGTCCAGCGGCGGCGCGATGACCGCCCTCGCCCTCGCCCAGACCCACCCGGAGCAGCTGCGCGCGGTCATCGCCCACGAGCCCCCGCTCGTCGAACTCCTTGACGACCGCGACAAGCTCCACACCCAGACCGACGAGCTCATCGCCACCTACCTCGGCGGCGACACGGTCGGCGCGTGGGCGAAGTTCATGGCGCAGGCCAACATCGCAGTGCCGGACGGCGCGCTGGAGATGATGTTCGGCGGCGAGCGCGACCCGCAGCACGTGATCGACGAGCGCCGCTGGTTCGCCCACGAACTGCACGGCACCACCCACTGGGTGCCCGACCTGGACCGGCTGCGCGCGGTCCCGCGCCTCGTGATCGGCATCGGCGAGGAGTCGGCCGGGCAGCTGTGCGACCGTGCCTCCCGCGCCCTGGGGGCCGCCCTGGGGATCGAGCCGGTCGTGTTCCCCGGCGACCACACCGGCTTCGCCGACGACCCCGGCGGCTTCGACCCCGCCCTGCGCGCCGTCCTGTCCCACCTCTGACCTTCCGCGAATATTCTGTAAACCCGGAAGCTTTCAGGGTCCCCGGATATAACGCATCGACAGGGAATCCAAAGCGCTTATTCATAGTGTCCTTCACCAACGGGAAATCAGCTGGATTTCCCCGGTTTCGAAGGAGCTTCCATGTTTCTGAAATTCGCCGTCGGCGTGGCGGCCGTCCTGGCAGTGGCGGCCCCCGCGCAGGCCTCTGAGCAGCGGACCGAGACCGCTGCCCCGCAGGTGGCCGAGCAGTCGGCCGACCTGCGCAAGACGGTCAAGCGGCCCAAGTTCCAGATGCCTTTCACCTGCAACCAGAAATGGTATGCGGAGGCGTCGACCAGCGATCACAACCCGGCGCTCGACTTCTGGATGGGCGACCACAACACCAACAAGCCCTCGACCAAGGGGCAGTGGGTACGCGCGTCCGCCTCGGGCAAGGTCGTCCTTTCCTACGAGGACAACCAGGCGGGGCACGTCGTACAGATCAGGCATACGTTCAAGACCGGAAAGGACTGGTTCACGACCTACCTTCATCTGAAGAAGCGCGACGTGAAGAAGGGACAGACAGTGCCGATGGGCAAGAAGATCGGTGAGGTCGGCCGCAGCGGGCCGACCGCCAACGGCGTGTACCACCTGCACTACGAGCAGGCGGCCTCCTACGGGTCGACCGCGGATTGGGGGAACCGGGGCGCGCCGCGCAAGGCCGTCAAGTTCAACAACCAGACCTATACCGGGGTCGGGAACTCGTGGCAGATCCGCAGCCATAACACCGGCGCCCAGGACAGCTGCGGCACCTGACCGCCGGCCGGGGGGCGGCCGCACCCGCCCCTGCCGGCCGGAGGTTTGGCACAAGCCGTCCGGGCAGATGGACGGCATGGACGAACGAGAGCCCGAAGACCTTCCCGAAGCCGTCGGGCGGGTCAACGGCGAGAGCGACATCCGCGCCGAGCGCGCCGGCGTCGAGGTCCGCGAGACGCGGCGCCCGATACCGGCCGAGCCGATCGACCCTCCGCCCGATCCCGAGCGGAAGGTGCGCGAGGAGCGGCGCGAGGCCGCCGAACAGGACGGCCAGGACGTGGAGCCCGACGCCGAGCCCACCGACTAGGAGCCGTCCATGAGGCGGCTCTCCCAGGCCCAGGCGACGATCTCGACCCGCCCCCGGACTCCGAGCTTGTCGAGGATGCCCGACACATACCCCTTGACCGTGCTGAGCGACAGGAACAGCTCATCGGCGATCTCCTGGTTGGTACGCCCCTTGGCGATCGCCCGGACGATCTCGGCCTCCCGCACGGTCAGCGGCTGCGCCGGCACCCGCGCCCCGGCCCGCGTCCCGCGTTCGGCCAGATGGCGCAGCAACCGCAGCGTGATCGACGGCGAGATGAGCGCGTCCCCCGTGTACGCCGCCCGCACCGCCTCCACGAGCAGCTTGGGACCCGCGTCCTTCAGCACGAACCCGGCGGCCCCCAGCCGCAACGCCCCGTAGACGTACTCGTCCAGGTCGAACGTGGTCACCATGACCACCCGCGCCTGCCCGCCGGCCAGGGCGCGGGCCACCCCGATCCCGTCCAGGCGGGGCATCTGGATGTCCACCAGGCACACGTCCGGCCGCGTCCGGTGCGCCTGCTCGATCGCCTCCACGCCGTCGGCGGCCTCGGCGACCACGGTGATGTCGGGCTGGTCCTCCAGGATGATCCGCAGGCTGGCCCTGATCATCTCCTGGTCGTCGGCCAGCAGCACCCGGATGGGCGGCGTCATCGGTGCCCGCCGGTCGGGATGACCGCGTGGACGGACCAGCCGGAGCCGGGCCGGGGCCCGGCCGCCAGCGTGCCGCCGAGCGCTTCGAGGCGTTCACGCATCCCGATGAGCCCGTACCCGGGACGCCGGTAGCGGCGGGCGGGCGTCTGCGGCGCGTCGTCCTCGACCGCGACGGTCACCGCCCGCTCGTCCTCGCTGATGCCGACGGTGACCGCGCGCGCGTGCGGCGCGTGCCGGGCGACGTTCGTCAGCGCCTCCCGCACGATCCGGTACACGGTGCTGCTCACCTCCGGCGGCCAGCCGGACGGTTCCGCGTCCATCCGCAGGTACGCCCGGCGGCCCTGGGCCCCGAAGCCCTCGATCAGCTCGCCGAGCCGTTCATGCCCCTCGCCGGCCGGGGCGGCCTCGCGCAGAAGGCCGACCACGCGCCGGGTGGCGGCCAGCGCCGCCGTGCCCGCCGACTCGATGCCGGCCAGGGAACCGGGAGTCCTGTCCGGATGCTTGGCGGTGACGAGCTGGGCGGCCTGGGCCTGGAGCACGATGCTGGTGATGTGGTGGGCGACGACGTCGTGCAGCTCTCTGGCCAGCTCCAGGCGTTCGGCCTGCCGTACCCGCTCGGCCGCGGTGTGGCGGCGGGCGGCGAGCAGCCGGGGGGCGAGCCCGAGCAGGACGGCGGCCAGCCAGGCCAGCGCGCTCAGCGGCGGCACCGCCGAGCCGGGGGCGGCGAGGAAGCCGCCCGCCACCACGGCCAGCCCGGCGGCGGCCACGGCGCCGGCCACGCGGACGGGCAGCGTCCTGACCGCGGCGGCGACGAGCACCGCCAGCGCGAGCGAGGTGGCCGGGCTGGGCTCGGCGGGCAGGGGAACGAAGCGGGTGGCGAGAACGGCGAGCGCGGCGACGGCCAGGCCCCCGAGCGCCGTCCACAGCGGGCTGAGCCCGCGCACGAGAGCGAGCACGCACACCACGACCGCCACCGCCGCCCCGAACACCCCGTGACCGGCGCCCCAGCTGCCGGCGACCTGGTACGCCTGGAAGGCCACGGCCGCGGCGAGCCCGGCGCCGAGCCCGGCCGCCTTCAGGTGTTCGAGAACATGCACGGCACCCAGGCTAGAAGAGGAACCCCGCCGGCCTGTACCGGCCAAAGGTACTGTCCCCTTCCCTGCTTTCCGCCGATGTGGGGGCCGGTCGCGGCTCGCAGGATGAAGCCTCATGTCACAAGAAACACCTGTCGCGACCTCCTTCCACCGGCCGAGGGTCGCCGCGCTCGACGTGCTGCGCGGGTTCGCCCTGTGCGGCATCCTGCTCGCCAACGTCAAGCCGATCGCCCACATGGGCGGCACCGCGCCGGCCGCCCCGGACGGTGGGCCCTCACTGCTGGGGCTGCTCGTCGACCAGCGCTTCTTCCCGATCTTCTCGCTGCTGTTCGGCGTCGGGTTCTCGCTGCTGCTGGAGTCGGCGCGCCGGCAGGTCCCACACCCGCGCGTGCTGCTGCTGCGGCGGCTCCTGGTCCTGGTCGCCATGGGCCTGGCGCACATGTTCCTGCTGTGGCGCGGCGACATCCTGACCATCTACGCCGTCGTCGGCCTCGTGGTGCTGCTGCCCTCGACGTGGCTGCCGCGCTGGGCCGTCGCCGGGCTGGCGGCCGTCCTCATCGCGACGCCGCTGATCCTCGGCGGCAACGGCGTGCCGCTGGTTCCCGGGCTGTTCCTGCTGGGCTCGGCGCTGACGCGCTACGGCGTGGTCGACCGGATGGAGCACGCCGTGCGCGGTCCGGCCGTTCTGTTCGTGCTCTTCGCGGTGGGGGCGATGCCCGCCGTGTGGCTGCAGGTCGGGACCGGCTCCAACCTCTGGTTCTCCCTGGCCGGGCTGCTGACCGCGGGCGCCTACGTGAGCGGCCTGCTGCTCCTGCTCCGTACGCCGCTGGGGCCGGTGCTGCGGAAGGGGTTCGCGCCGCTGGGCCGGATGGCACTGACCAACTACCTGACCGCCACCGTGCTCGTGCTGCTGGCCACCCTCGTGCTCGGGGGGTCGCCGGATGGGTGGTCATCGGGGATGGTCGTGCTGATCGCGGCGGGCGTACTCGTGCCCCAGTGGCTGGTGTCCACGTGGTGGCTGCGCCGCTTCCGGCAGGGGCCGCTCGAATGGCTCTGGCGATGGGCCACCTGGGCCCGCCGTCCCGCCCTGCACCGCACCCCGTGACCGGCTCGTCAGAGGGCGGGGACGGTTCGATCGAACTCCATCAGGGCGACCGGCGGGCCCTCGCCGAAGTCGTGGTCGTGCCGCCTGCCGGTCTCGGCGAAGCCGTGCTTGCCGTAGAAGCGGCGCGCCTGAGCTGAATCCCGGAGCGTCCACAGATGCACGCGGTCGTAGCCGGCCTCCCGCAGCCGTTCCAGGGTGGCGGTCAGCAGGGCCGCCGCCAGGCCGCTGCCCCAGACGTCCGGGTGGGCGAAGAAGGTGTGGATCTCCGCCAGCCCGGGGCTGGAGGAGGCCCCGAAGCGGGAAAAGGCTCCCGCCCGCTCGTCCAGGAGCGCCAGCAGGATCGGATCCCCGTCCTCGGTGACGATGTCGTGCCACTTGGCGCGCCGCTCCTCGATCCCGGCGGCGGCGACCTTCGGCGTGCACAACGGGCCGTGCGAGACGCCCCAGGAGACGGCGTGAATCTCACCGAGGACATCACCGTCGCTGGGCCCCGCCTCGCGGATCGTGATCGTACTGCGCATGGAGTCGACCCTATGCCGTGGCTTCGGAGGGTGAGTCCGCGGTGCCGTCTCCTCCGGGTGCCGGCGAGCAGGGTCAGGGCCATCCGGGACCTCGCTGCGCGGGGAACCCCGCGCTCCTCGCCGAGCCGTCCCGAAGCCCGCTTCGATGTGGCGAGCTCGCGCGCGGCGACGGCCGACGGCTCGATGGCTCGGCGGCTCGGTGGCTCGGTGGCTCGGCGGCCGAAACCGTCGGTGGCGGGTGCCAGGATGACCGGCATGACCGACGAGCTGCTCCGGCGGGTGATCGCCAAGGCGTCCGAGGAAGCCCTTCCGCCCACGGCGACCGCCGACGAGCTCGGGCAGGCCGAGCGTGAGCTGGGCTTCCCGCTGCCACCTCTCCTGCGGCGGCTCTACCTGGAGGTGGCCGACGGCGGGTTCGGGCCCGACTACCAGCTGCTCTCCCTGTGCGAGGCGGTCGCGGCCCGTGAGGAGGAGCGATGGCCCGCGGGCGTTCTGCCGGTGCTGGACTGGGGGTGCGGGATGTACGCGGCGATCGACTGCGAGCACGCGCGCGCCACCGTGCTGCTGTACGAACCGAACGGGCTGAGCAGCGACGATGACGGGCATCTGGCCTGGTACGTCGATGCCGACGACCTGACCGGCTGGCTGGAGACGTGGCTGGCGGAGGCGGGCTGGTACGAGGAGGACGCGGAGGAGACGACCGACATGCCGCACTGGCCGCCCGCCCGGGAGCGCCTGACCCGGTGACCGCCACGCCCCGGGGTGCTCGCGAAGCCAGCCACACGCAGGTGCCTGCTACTCGCCGAACGTCGTCCTGAACGAGGAGTCCGATGGGCGGGTGCGCGCTCGTTCCAAGGGCATCGGGGTCAACGCCGACGGCACCAGCGGGAGCGTCACCTACGAGGACACCATCCTGCGGCTGGGCCGGGGCTGGCGGATCAGTCACAGGAAGGTGATCGCGCGACGCGTCCCCCTCGGCGGGTAGCGCGAAATATCCGGGCATGGCGTTACATCCGGGTATGACGGTGGTATCCGGATCATGGCGTTGCATGCGGGCCATGGCCACGGCTCCCCGGCCGGGTCGCTCCTTCAGGCCTCGGCTTCCGGTAGATGGACCGTCAGGTTCGCAGGACGGCGGCGAGGTCGTTGAGGCTGGTCAAGGTTTCGGCCAGTGCGTCCTGGTCGGCCTCGGTGAGGGGGATCTGCCGGGCCTTCGTGAGGAACCGGCGGGCGGCGGGGTGGTCGTCGGCCCGGGCGGCCAGCTCCGCGCGGTAGGCCAGGGCTTCCAGGAGGTCCTTCGGGGCCGCGGTGTCCTGGTCCCGGCGCAGGGCGGTGTCCAGGATGCGGGCGGCCTGGTCGTGACTGCCGTGGGAGTCGCCCATGACCACGGCGTTGCGCAGGGACGAGGCCAGCTTGGTCAGCGGCGGTTCCGTGTCCGCGGCGTCGGCTTTGGCGGCCATGAATCTGATCCAGTTGCCGCCGGGGTCGATCACCGTGAATCCGGAGTGGTCGTCGGCGTTCTTCCGTTTGCGCGGGCGGGTCATCCTGGGGATGCCGGAGACCAGCAGCTTGCCGTACGCCGCCCGCATCCCCTCGGCGAACGCGCCGAACAGTTCCCCGGTGTCGGGCACCACTACGACGCAGCTCCCGTAGGAGTCTTCCGGGTTGAAGCCCGGCATGCCGAAGAATCCGAGTTCGAGGTCGTCGCGCTTCAGCGACACGTACGGGTTCGGGCGGGTCTGACGGTAGGTCCTGGTGAAGCCCAGCATCTCGTAGAACTCGGTGATCTCGTCGATGGAACGGCAGGGCAGCAGCGGCACGGTCTTCTCACCGGTCATGCGGAGCACTCTACTAGACAAATTTGATTACTGCACCGGTGTGATCCGGGCGCGACATGATGTTCCTAGGTCGTACCGTGACAAGGAGCATCATGTTGGTTCTCGAATTCCGGACCTACCGCCTCAAGCCCGGCACCCGTGCCGACTTCGTCCACGCGATGGCGACGCTGGCCGTACCGCTGCTGCGCCAGTACGGCATCGACGTCGTGGACAGCGGGGCGTCGCTGGTGGATGAGGACGGCCATGAGGAGGCCTACCTCATCCGGGCCTTCGCCTCGCTTGAGGCGCATCGCGAGCAGGAGGAGGAGTTCTACGGCAGTGACGCCTGGCTGAAGGGTCCCCGGGAGGAGATCATCTCGCGGATCGAGAGCTACCACTCCATTGTGATCGAGGTGCCGGAGGAAGCCGTTCAGGCCCTGCGCCGCAGCGATCAGCCTTTCAGGCGGTAGCGGATCGGCAGGTGCTTCAGGCCGCCCACGAAGGTGGTCGACATCCACTCGGGCGTTCCGGCGAGTTCGATCGAGTCGAGGCGGGGGAGGAGCTCGGCGAACAGGGCCCGGGTCTCCATGCGGGCCAAAGCCGCGCCGAGGCAGTAGTGGACGCCGAACCCGAAGGCGAGGTGCTTGTTGGGGTCGCGGCCCGCGTCGAAGCGGAACGGGTCGGTGAAGACGTCCTCGTCGCGGTTGGCCGAGGGGTAGGACAGGAGCACCGACTCGCCCGCCTTGACGGCCACGCCGTTCACCTGGGTGTCGGCGGCGGCCGTGCGCATGAACTCCTTGACCGGCGTGACCCAGCGGATCATCTCCTCGACCGCGGTCGGCAGCAGGGCGGGATCGTCGCGCAGCCGGGCCAGTTCGGCGGGGTGCTCGATGAGCGCGTGCAGGCCGCCGCTGATCGTGGAGCTGGTGGTGTCGTGACCTGCGGTGGCGATGATGACGTAGTAGGAGGCGGCGTCGTAGTCGGACAGGAGCTCGCCGTCGACGCGGGCGTTGGCGATGGCCGAGGCGAGGTCGTCGGTGGGGGCGTCCCTGCGCGCGGCGGTCAGGCCGTGGAAATAGGTGAAGAAGTCGAGCAGGGTCGCCATGATGTCCTCGGTGGTGGCGCCCCGCTGGAACTCCTTGTCGGTGCCGCCGAACAACTGCTGGGTGAGCGTGAGCATCCGGGAGAAGTCCGACTCCGGCAGGCCGAGCAGCGAGAGGATCACGTACAACGGGTAGTGCGTGGCGACCTGGGTGGCGAAGTCGCAGGCGCCGCCGTACTCGCTCATCCGGTCCACGTACTGCCTGGCCAGCTCCCGCACCCGCTGCTCCATCGCGCGCATGGCCCTGGGCTTGAACCAGTCGGCGCCGATCGCGCGGGTCACCCGGTGCTGCGGGTCGTCCATGTGGATCAGCGTCCGCAGGGCGGTGCCCTCGGCCCGGCTCCGCGCCATCCGCGCGTCCGTCTCGGCCTTGGCCAGCACGGGCCGGGGCGCGTTGCGGAAGACGGGATGGTTGCGTTCGATCTCCATGATGTCGGCGTGGCGGGTCACGGCCCAGAACGGGTGGTATCCCTCCGCCTCCACCCAGTGCACCGGGTCCTCGCGGCGCAGCAGGCTGAGCGCGCGGTGCAGCCGGGCCTCGTCGGCGTACGCCGAGGGGTCGGCGAGGGTCAGTCCCGCCTCGGTCAATGTCATCGTCATGGGGGAGTTCCTTGGTGTGGGCGGAAGGGGCCTCACACTACGATCTTCCACCGGAACGGGCACCGGCAAGGCCGGCTCGGCCCCGGGAGGCCGAGCCGGTTCAGGTCAGATGGTGTCCTGCCAGGTGACGTCGCCCGCGCGGTAGCCGGCGACCCGGCCGCTCACCTCGGCGGGGGAGACGACCTCGTTCTTGGCGTGGTAGACCCAGTCGACCTGCTGGATCCAGGTGCGCATCGGCCCGGTCTGGCCGGCCGTGATGAACCACTGGTTGAAGTTGATCGACATCGGGGTCTCGGGGTAGTACTTGCCGCCGTGCTCGGCGGCGAGCCGGCCGTCGACGTAGTAGCGGATCGTGCCGCCGGCGACCTGGACGACCAGGTCGTGCCAGCCGGCGTGGCTGGAGTTGACGAACGTCGAGGTGTTGTCGGCCAGCCACGGGTCGGGCTGGTAGGTCTCCCAGCTCGTCATGTACATCAGCGGGCCGGTCAGGCCCCACCCGCCGTTGGGCAGGTACTCGAAGTCCAGTTCGCCGTAGTCCGGATCCATCGGCGCGTCCAGCGGCGTGATGGTGAAGAACGTCTGCACCGTCTCGTCCCCGTCGGCGCCCGTGGTGGGGGCGTCGCTGAACTTCACCCGGGCGGCGTAGGTGCCCTCGAAGAACTTGCGCTGGTGCAGCATCTCCGACTGGGTGACGTTCACGCCGTCGTTGGTCGCCTTCAGCTGCATCACCTTGGCGCCGTCGGCCGTCGGGAAGGTCACGTTCCCCTTCGGCCAGGTGGCTCCCGGCACGCCCGGCCCGCCGGGGTTGGTGCGGACCGTCCAGTCGCGCGCGGCGATGAGCGGGTCGTCGGCGCTGGTGTACACGAAGTCGTCGAACAGCACGCCCGCGGGCCCGGACGTGGGCGGCGGGTTACCCCACAGCAGCGCGCCGGCCTGGTGGACGGTGGCCTTCGGCCAGTCGGTGTACGTGGACACGGCGCCGAAGGAGTAGTCGTCGCTCTGGCCGAACGACTGCCAGTCGGCCCGGTGGAAGCGCACCTCCAGCTGGGTCTGGGCGCCCGCGCCCAGCGTCCCGCCGCGGAAGCCTAGCTCCAGGTAGCCGTCGCCGAACGTCCCGGTGACCTGCGAGCATCCCACCCGCGCCCACGAGCAGGCGAAGACGTGGGGTCCCGAGCCGGTGAAGTAGTAGCGGATCTTCAGTTCGCGCAGCCGGAGCGGCGTCGTGCCGGTGTTGACGAGGTTGAACAGCGGCTCCGCCTGGGGCGCGGTGGGCTGCGGCGCGGTCGTGTAGTACTGCAGGCGCACCGCCGGAGCGGCCGTGGCGTGTGCGGGCACGGCCGGCGCGCCCAGCACGGCCATGGCCACGAGTAAGTGCTTCATCATGGGGGGTTCTCCTCACCTGTTGGTGCTAGCGGACGGCTCCGGCGGTGAGGCCGGAGGTGATACGGCGCTGGAAGACCACGTACGCGGCCAGGACCGGCAGCATCGAGATCGTGAGCCCGGCGAACAGCCCGCTCCAGTCGCCGGCATAGCCCTGCCGTACGGCCAGCACCGCCAGCCCCTGCGCCAGGACGAACTCGGATTCCTCCGGATTGAGCGCGAGCGGCAGCAGGTACTGGTTCCAGAGGCCGAGGAAGTTGAAGATGCCGACGCTGATGAGGCCGGGCTTGGCCATGGGCAGCATGACCCGGAAGAACACGCCGGAATGGGAGCAGCCGTCGAGGAAGGCGGCTTCGGCGACGGAGGTGGGCAGCGTGCGGAAGAAGGAGGTCAGGAAGAAGACGGTGAACGGCAGCGCGTACGCGGTGTAGACGAGGATCAGCCCGAGCGGGGTGCCGAGCAGGCCCAGGGAGCGCACGACGAAGAAGAGCGGGACGAGGGCGAGGAAGAGGGGGAAGGCCATCCCGGCGATGAACAGGTAGTAGAGGAGCCGCGAACCGGGGAAGCGGTAACGTGCCAGGACATAGGCCACCATCGCCCCGAACAACATGGTGAGAACCACCGCGCTCCCCACCACAACCGCTGAGTTCAGGAAATATCGGCCAATGGAGGCTTCTGTCCATGCTCGGGCCCAGTTCTCCCCATGCAGCCGGTCCGGGAGGCTCCACGGGCTGGTCAGGATGTCCCGGTCGGCCTTGAACGAGCTCATCACCGCCCACACCAGCGGCAGCGTGACGATGACGCCCCAGCCGACGAGCGCCAGGTGCAGCAACGAGCTCCAAGGACGCGGCCGCCGTACCCGATGAGAGAGGGTCATGCCATCTCCACCCGTTCGCGGCGCGAACCCCGCAGCACGAGCACGGCGAGCGCCAGCGTGAGGAAGAACAGCGTCACCCCGAGCGCGGAGGCGTAGCCGAACTTCCCGTAGGTGAAGGCGTTGCGGTAGAGGGTGAGGCCGAGCACCTCGGTGGCGTTGTCGGGGCCGCCGGGACCGACGGTCATGATCTGCACGATGGCGACGCCGTCGAGGGCGGCCATGCCCAGGTAGATGAAGGCGACCTGCACGTTCTCCCAGACCAGCGGCAGTACGACGCGGGTCAGGCGGGTGAGCGCGGAGGCGCCGTCGATGGCGGCGGCCTCCAGGATCTCCCGGGGGATCGACTCCATCGCGGCGCAGAACAGCACCACGTAGAAGCCGGCCGCGCTCCACACGACCACCGCCATGACCGCCCACAGCGCGAGCGACGGGTCGCCGAGCCAGGAGCGTCCCTCGATGCCCAGCAGGTTCAGGACCCCGTTGAGCAGCCCGGAGTTCGGCGTGTAGACGAACTGGAACAGGACTCCGACCACGGCGACCGACAGCAGTTGCGGGAAGAAGTAGACGACGCGGTAGACCCCCGCGCCCCGCCGGCGGCCGAGGCTGAGCGCCGCGGCCAGGAACAGCGCGAGCACCACGGTGGCGATCGGCACCACCAGCAGCATGAGCGCGTTGTTCTTCAGCGCCGCCAGCACCTGCGGATCGTCCAGCAGCCGGGCGAAGTTTTCGGCCCCGACGAACTCCGCCCGCGCCGAGACCCCGCGCCAGTCGGTCAGCGCCAGGTAGAAGGCCTGCGCGTAGGGCGAGAGCACGAGCACCGCGTACAGCGTCAGCGGCAGGACGAGGAACCCCGCGATGAACGGCAGCCGGCGGTGCCTCATCGCTTGTACTTGGTGATCGAGGCGTCCGCGGCCACCTGGTCGGCGGCCTTCTGCACGCGCTCCGTCCACTGCGCGGCGCTCACCCGGCCGTTGAGCAGCTCTCCCGTCGAGTCGTGTACGGCTTTCGCCAGCGGCGCGTACCAGCCGGGAAAGCGGTAGGACAGCGCGTCCTTGCCCGCCGCCGCGACCAGTTGGCCCGCCGACCTCAGCCCGCTGGACAGCTGGAGCCCCTCCAGCGCGTCCTTGCGCACCGGCATGGCGCTGGCGGTCGTGGCGAAGTTGGCCGCGCTCTCCTTCGCCAGCATGAGGCGCAGGAACTCCAGCCCGCCCGCGGTGTTCCTGCCCTGCGCCGGGACGATGAACGGCTCGCTGCCCGCGGCCTGGATGGCGGTGCCGGGCAGCCTGTCGCCGTCCGAGAGCCGGGGCGTGGGCCCGACGGCCATGTCGAAGCCGGCGGGGGTGACCTTGGCCTGTTCGGCCTCCAGCCAGGAACCGCAGGGGATGAAGACGGCCTTGCCCTGGCACCAGGCGGTCTGCGCCTCGGTGTGGGAGAGCGCCTCGGAGCCCTTCATGATGTGCCCGCGCCCGGCCAGTTCGGCGAAGGCCTCGGCGACGTCCTTGACGCTGCCGGCCCGCCACGCGCCGGGCTGCAGGTTGTCGATGGCGGCGACCTGCTCCATGCCGCCGGCCTTGGCGACCATGGTGAGCAGCGGGTCGTTCATGTACTCGGGGTATTTGCCCTGGTAGGTCCAGGGGGCCAGGCCCGCCTTCTTGATCTCGTCGCCGAGCGCCAGCATCTCGGCCCAGGTCGCCGGGTAGGTCCAGCCGTGCTTGGCGAACAGCGAGGAGCTGTACCACAGGCCCCAGACGGTGTAGGCGTAATTGAGCACGTACGGCACGCCGCCGAAGCTGCCCGCCTCGACGATGCCGGGAACCAGGGTGTCGCGCACCTTGACGGCCGGATCGTCGGCCGAGGGCGCGTCGAGTAACTTCTCCAGCGACAGCAGCTGCTTGTCGGCGACGAGCGAGGCGACGTCCAGCGCGCCGGCGCCGGAGTTGTCGATCACGTCGGGCGGGTCGCCGGCCACCATGCGCGGCTGCATGGCCTGGCCGACGCCCTGGATGCCGGCGTGCGTGATCTTCGCTCCGGGATGGCGCTCGGCGTAGAGCGACTCGGCGAACCTCGCCCAGTCGTCGCCGAAGCCGCCCTTGAAGATGACGACGTCCAGCGGGTCCTTGGCGGCCACGCCGAGTGGGTTGGCGGCGCTGGTGGGCCCGGCGGCGGCCGGGGCGGAGGCCACGGGCGCGCCGCCGCCGGTGGCGCAGGCGGCGACGACCGGGGTGAGGGCGAGCAGGCCGAGGAATCCCCGGCGGGTGGGGGTGTTTTCAGGCATGACGAAGACAGCTTTCGGCTAAGAACACCTGGCGAAAGGATTCGGTGAGGTCGGGCCCTCGTACCCGGGCGACGAGGGAGTTCAGGAGCCGCGGCGGATCCGGCCCGCGTAGAGCGCTTCGAGGCGCAGGTTGTGCTCGTCGCCCTCCGGCACGTTGGCCGACAGGTAGATCGGCGGGACCTTGCCCGCCGCCACCTGGTCACGGACGACCCGCGTGACGACGAGCTGGGCGAGCAGGGCCGAGGTGATCGTGGAGACCGCGCCGACCGCGCCGCCGTCCGGAAGGGGGAGTACGGCGTCGCCGTACGGCGCCATGTTGTCGAGCACCACGTCGGCCAGGTCGCACAACCTGGCGCCCGAGGGGTGGCGGGAGGCGACGGCGGTGCTGTGGGCCAGGGAGGTGATGGCGATCAGGTCGTGACCGCGTTCCTTGACCGCCTGGGCCAGCTCCACCACGACACCGTTGACGCCGGAGTTGGAGATGATCACGAACAGGTCCGGCTCGCCGATCGGGGCGGCGGCCAAGATGCGGTGGGCGACCGTGGGGTCGCGTTCGAGGTCGTAGCGGGTGAGTTCGGCCCGGTCGGCTCCGCCGTACAGGACGATGTCGCGCAGGGCGAGCCGGTTGGTGGGCACGAGGCCGCCGGCGCGGCCGGCGATCTCCATGGCGACCGCTTCTGAGTGGCCGGAGCCGAAGGCCTGGATCACGCCCCCGTTGTCGAGACATGTGCCGATGAGCCGGGCGGCCTGCCCGATCTCGCCGGCGTGGGTCCGTGGAATGGTCCTGACCAGATCGGCCACGTGTGTCGCGTAGGTGTCGGGATTCATCGCCCTCCGTCCAGGCGGTGTCCGGTGACGGCGCGTACCGTCAGGTCGAACGCCTCCTTGGTGCGTTCGTAGGTGCGCTGCGCGACCGCGACGTAGACCACGTCGAGGACGAGCAGCTGGGAGTGGATCGCGGCGAATCCGTCGCTGCGGAAGGTCGTCTCCCGCGCCGCGGTCGTCAGGACCAGTTCGGCCACCTCGGCCAGCGGCGAGCTCGGATGCGAGGTCACCGCCACGGTGATCGCACCGTGGCTCGCCGCCTCGGCGAGCACCTCGATGACCTCCCTGGTCCTGCCGCTGTGCGAGATGCCGATCGCCACGTCGCCGCCGGTCAGCAGCGCGGCGTCGGTCAGCGCGCTGTGCGCGTCCGACCTGCTCCAGGTGGGGACGCGGATGCGCTGGAGGCGGTACTCCATCTCACCGGCGACCGCCGCGCTGCTGGCCACGCCGAACAGCAGCACCCGGCCGGCGTTCTTGATGACGTTCGCCACCTTCTCCACCGTGGCCAGGTCGAGCTGGGCGGCGGTCTCCTGGATCAGCCGGATGTCGCTGTTGGAGACCACGCCCAGCACCTTGTCCAGGCCGTCGGCGGGCAGGATCTCCTGCCCTATGTCGGTGTCCCAGTGCTGCTGGGCGGCCCGGCCGGTCTGGCTGGCGATCGTGACCCGGAGTTCGGCGTAGCCGCTGAAGCCCAGCGCCCGGCAGAACCGGGTGATCGTGGCCGTGGACGTGCCGCTGCGCTCGGCCAGGTCGACGATGGTCATCCTGGCCGTCTCCGCCGGGTCGTCCAGGATCACCTCCGCGACCTTGCGCAGCGCTTCGGGCATCTCGCCCTGCTCGGCCCGGATCCGGGGCAGTAGTTCCACGTCGTCCTCCTTCTTAATGGTGAAAATTATGCTCACCATCTGGCGTCGTCAAGGGTTTGAGCCGATAATTCCTGACATGATGCTAGTTCTCGGCGTGGACGCCGGAGGGACGTCGTCGCGCGCGGTCGTCGCCACCCTCGGCGGACAGGTGCTGGGGCGAGGGCGGGCCGGGTGCGGCAACCCGGCCGCCTGCCCGCCAAGAGAGGCCTTTCACCAGGTGGGCAAGGCCATTGCAGAGGCGTTGACGGCGTCCGGGCCGGGCGATGTCAGGGCGGCGGTGATCGGGCTCGCGGGCGTCGAGGGACTGTCCGAGGGGCTCACCGCGCACTTCCCGGTACCGCCCCGGGTGGTCGGGGACGTGGTCGTGGCCTTCGCCGCGGGCACCCCGGCGGCCTCCGGAACCGTGCTGATCTCCGGAACGGGAGCGATCGCGGCGAAAATTATTGACCACGAGATCGCGGTGGCGGCCGACGGGCACGGCTGGCAGCTCGGGGACGAAGGCTCCGGGTTCTGGATCGGGCGGCAGGCGGCCCGTTCGGCCGTGCGCGGGACACCCGGCACGCTCACCGCGTATGTGCTCAAGCGACTGGGCGTCCGCGAGCCGGAGAGGGTGGCGGTGGCCGTACAGGCGGCCGCGCCGCTGGCGCTGGCCGAGCTGGCGCCCCTGGTCAGCCGGGCGGCCGGCGAGGGCGATCCGGCGGCGGTGCAGATCGTCGAGCGTGCGGCCGGGTTGCTGGCGCGGACCTTCCGGGAGGTGCACGCGCCCGGCACGCCCGCGGTGCTGGCCGGCAGCGTGCTGACCAGCGAGGGCCCGGTACGGCGGGCCGTACGAGACCTGCTGCCGGACTGCGCGCCGGTGGTCGCCGGGCGGGGCGAGGACGCCGCGGCCTGGCTGGCGGCACGCTCACTCGCACCCGGAACGCCCCACCGGGACTTCCTGCCGCACCCGTGAGGGCATGACCCCGGCTTCCGGCCCCACGCACTCCGCGGCCGCCCCGGCAGGACCGCGCGGAGTGGCAGGGCCGTGTGGGGCGGCGGGACCGTACTGAGCGGTCTCGGCGTCCATGGGATCGAGGACCTCCTCGGCGTGGGGGCGGGCCGAAGGGCGTGAGGGCGGGCCGAAGGGCGTGAGGGCGGGCCGGAGGGCGTGGGGTCGGTCGAAGGAGATGTCAGCGGATCACCAGGGTCCTGAAGTGGGTCAGGCAGGCGGCCAGGGCCAGTTCGAAGGCGTCGTCGGCGCGCGACGGCGGGGCGGCGGCCATCGCCTGGGACAGGGCCGGGGTGCCGCTCTGGTCGGACAGGTCCCAGATCGGGTCCGGCGCGGCCAGGTCGAGGGCCGAGCCGAAGATCAGGTTCTCCACTGCGGTGATCATGGTCAGCACGTCCCGGAGGGCGAACCCGGCCTCGTTCAGCATCCGTACGGCCTGCTCGTACTGCCCCAGCACCCGGGGCGTGCGCACCGGCGTCGCCAGCAGCAGCGGGATGGCGCGCGGGTGCGCGGCGAAGGCGGCGCGGTAGGAGCGGGCCCAGCCGGCCAGCGCCTCGTCCCAGGGCGGGACGTCGAGCATGGAGGAGTCGATCCGGTAGGAGACGTGCTCGCGAATCAGCTCGATGACGCCCTCGCGCCCGTCGACGTGGTGGTAGAGCGAGCCGGTCTGCACGCCGAGCCGCCGGGCGATCTGCGGCAGGCTGACCTCGCCCTGCTCGTCGACCAGGGACAGCGCGGCGGTGGTGATGCGTTCGCGGTCAAGGAGTGGCGTCCGAGGCCGGCCCATGTGTCGTTCTCCCGGTGACGTCTTCTCAAGCGTGCCCTCAGAGGCTACATTGCCAAAATCAAAAGGCTTTAGGTTTCTGGTGCCTGGAAGGGCGTAACCGCCATGCCTCTCAGATCCGACTCGCTCGGCAGCGTCGACATCTCCTTCTTCGTCATCTCCGCCGCCGCGCCGCTCACCGTGATGGCGGGCGTCTCGCCCATCGCGATCATGCTCGGCGGCGTCGGGGCCCCCGCCGGCTACCTGGTCGCGGGTCTCGTCCTGGCGATCTTCGCGATCGGCTTCACCACGATGAGCAGGCACGTACGCGGCGGCGGCGCCTTCTACGCGTTCATCACCCGCGGCCTGGGCCGCCCGGCCGGAGCCGGCGGCGCGCTGGTGGCCATGGTCGGCTACAACGCCATGGAGATCGGCGTGTACGGCCTGCTCGGCAGTGCCACCGCCGGCACGCTGAAGAGCCTGCTGGGCATCGACGTGCCCTGGGTCGTCATCGCCGTGGCCGGGCTGCTGATCACCTACTACGGCGGCTACCGCTCGATCACCTTCGGCGCCAAGGTCCTGGGCGTCCTGCTCGTCGCCGAGACCGCGATCCTGCTGCTCCTGGCCGGCGGGGTGCTGCTGAAGGGCACGCTGAGCCTGGACTCCTTCGCCCCGGTCAACGTGACGGCGCCGGGCATGATCGCCGTCCTGGCGTTCGCGTTCGGCGCGTTCACCGGGTTCGAGTCGACCGTGATCTACCGGCGCGAGGCCCGCCACCCCGGCCGCACCATCCCGCGCGCCACCTATGTCGCGCTGGCCTTCCTCGGCGTCTTCTACGCGTTCATCGTCTGGATCGTGATCCAGGCCTTCGGCGGCGCCGCCATCGTGAAGGCCGCCGCGGACGACCCCGCCGGGCTCTTCTTCGGCGCGATCACCGCGTACGTGGGCGGCTGGGCCGCCGACCTCATGCACATCCTGATCGTGACCAGCATCTTCGCCTCGCTGCTGGCCTTCCACAACGCGATCAATCGCTACACGCTGTCGCTGGCCGAGGAGCGGGTGCTCCCGTCCTCGCTCGGCCGGATCCACCCCCGCCACCAGTCCCCGTACGTCGCGGGCATCGCGCAGACCGCGCTCGGCCTGGTCGTCGTGCTCGCCTTCTGGCTGGCCGGCGCCGACCCGTACACGCATCTGCTGCTCTGGGTGAACACGCTCGGCATGATGAGCCTGGTGGCGTTGATGCTGCTGGCGGCCATCGCCGTGCCGTTCTACTTCGGCAGGGACCGGCGGGGGGAGGGTGTCGTGCGCACGCTCGTCGCGCCCGTCGCCGCCGCGGTGCTGCTCGCAGGGGCGCTCGGCCTGATCGTCACCAAGATCTCCCTGTTCACCGGCGGCGCCGTCGCGGTGAACACGGTCATCCTCACCCTCATCCCCGCGGTCTTCGCCATCGGAACAGGGCTGGCGCTCTGGCTCAGAAGGCACCGCGCGGAGGTCTACCAGAACTTCGGGAGTGAACCGTGCCCACAGCCGACCTCGTCCTGATCGGCGCCCGCGTCCGTACCCTCGACCCGGCCAGGCCGCGCGCCACCGCGCTCGCCGTCAAGGGCGGCCTGATCGCCGCCGTCGGCGACGACACCGACGCGCGTGACTGGCAGGGGAACGGCACCCGCGTCGTGGACCTGGCGGGAGCGACCCTCGTGCCCGGCCTGACCGACGCGCACGCCCACCCGCTGTGGGGCCTGGACCTGGCCACCGGCACCGACCTGTCCGCGGTCACCGACCTCGGCGGCCTGCGCGCCGCCCTCCGCGCCGCGCCGCGGGTGGACGGGTGGGTGCTCGCCTACGGGCTCGACCACAACGTGTTCGGCGGCCGGGCGCTCCACCACGACCTGATCGAGGAGGCGGTGTCCGGCGCGCCCGCGCACCTGCGGCTCTACGACGCGCACTCCGTCCTGGCCAGCAGGGCCGCGCTGGAGCTGGCGGGCATCGAAGGGCCGCGCGCGTTCGCCCAGCGCGCCGCCGTCGTCTGCGACTCCGGCGGCCGCCCGACCGGCCACCTCGTGGAACACGCCGCGATGGATCTGATGAAGCCGCTGCTGCCCGCCACGCCGCCGGCCGTACGGGCGGAACGCCTGCTCGAACTCCTGTCCGGCATGGCCGCGACCGGCCTGACCGGCGCCCACGTCATGGACGTGGGCGCCGACGACCTCGACCTGCTCGCCGCCGTCGAGGACAGACACGACCTCCCGGTACGGCTCCGCCTGGCCCCGTGGTGCATGCCCGGCGACGGCCCCGACGAGTTCGCCGGCCTGATCGGCGTGCAGCAGAAGCACGGCCGCACCTGGCGGGTCGGCGGGGTGAAGCTGTTCATGGACGGCACCGTCGAGGGTGGCACCGCCTGGCTCGAACACGCCGACTGCCACGGTGAGGGCACCGAGGCGTTCTGGCTCGATCCGGCCGACTACCGGCATGCCGTACGGACGCTGCATCAGGTGGGTGTGCCCACCGCGACGCACGCGATCGGCGACGCGGCCGTGCGCCATGTCCTCGACACGATCGAAGGGCTGGGGGCGGGCGGCCCGCGCCACCGCGTCGAGCACATCGAGACGCTGGCCGACGACCAGGTCGGCCGGTTCGCCAGGCTGGGCGTGGCGGCCTCGATGCAGCCCCCGCACACCGCCTACACGCGCGCCGACCACACCGACGAGTGGTCCAAGCGCCTGGGTGACGAGCGGGCCGCGCGCGCCTGGCGCTGCCGCGACCTGCGCGAGGCCGGCGCCACCCTCGCGCTGGGCTCCGACTGGCCGATCGCCCCCTACGACGCCCGCCAGATCCTGGCCGCCGCGCTGGAGCCGCGCGGCGCGGCCACCGGCCATGGGCTGAGCGGCCTGATGGCGCTGGAGGGCTGCACCTCGCACGCGGCGCTGGCCTCCTCGACCGAGTCGGTCTCCGGCCGGATCGCCCCCGGGTTCCTGGCCGACCTCACCGCGCTCGCGCTCGACCCGGTCACCGCGCCCGCGGACGAACTGGCCGAGTCCCCGGTCGCGCTGACCATGACCGGGGGACGCGTCGTCTACGAGCGGCCCTGATCAGGCGATCTTGGGGGTGGCGCGCATCCCGACGAACACGCAGGGGGTGCCGTCGGTCAGCGTGGAGAACACGACGGGCATGTAGGCGTCGTTGAACGAGGGACCGGCGCCGGCGCCCGCGAACACGGTCGGGGTGACGGGTGCGAGCTCGACGTCCAGGGGCGGGGAGATGCCCTCCATGCCGTCGACGAACTCATACAGCAGCCGTCCCTCGGTCACGGTCAGGGCCGCGCCCTCGCGGCGGTAGGTGCCGGTCAGCGAGGCCCAGTCGACCGCGGGCGGCTCGGCGGCCGGGCCGAACGGCTCGGGCATGCGCACACCGGCCAGCTCGGACAGCAGTTCGCCGAACAGGTCGGCGTACAACTGGCGGGTGGCGCCGCCGTTGGTCAGCAGCGCGATCGCCACGCCCGCTCCCGGCACAATGCGCAGGTAGGCGAACTGGCCCACGGCCGAGCCGTCGTGGCCGTAGCCGGGGACGCCGTTCCAGTCGTACAGCGTCCAGCCGAGGCCCCAGGCGTCGGCGCTGAGCGTCCACTTGTCCGGGCTGCCGGCCTCGCGGCGCCGCATCGCCGCCGCCGTCTCGGGGGAGATGACGCCGGCGCCGCCGTTCAGGTGCGCCTGGGCGAACCGGGCGAGATCGCCCGCGGTGGCCAGAACGCGGGCGGCCGGGGCGGCGGCGCGGGACTGGAAGTCCCACACAGGGGCGGGCTCGGGGTAGGCGCCGGCGCCGCCGAGGTGGCTCATGGCCACGCGGAAGCGCAGCGCCTCCTCGGGCAGCGTCATCGTCTGATCGAGGCCGAGCGGGGTCAGGACGCGGTCCTTCAGCGCCTGGTCCCAGGTCTGGCCGGTGATCACCTCGACGATGCGGCCCAGGATGATGTAGCCGCTGCCGCTGTAGGACAGCGCGGTGCCGGTGGGGCAGTCCAGGCTCAGGTCCTTGCAGGCCTCGACGTAGCGGGCGACGCAGTCGTCGCCGCGGCCGGTGTCGAGGTGGAAGTCGCCACTGAGCCCGCTGGTGTGGGTGAGCAGCTGCCTGACGGTGATCGTCTTGGTGGCCTCCGCGTCGGCGACGGCGAATCCGGGCAGCACGTCGGCGACCCGGGCGTCGAGGCCGAGCTCGCCGGAGTCGACCAGGTGCATCACCAGCGTGGCCGTGTAGATCTTGGCGACCGATCCCAGCTGGAACACCGAGTCGGTCGTGACCTCGACCCCGGTGCCCCGGTGCAGCACCCCCGAGGCCAGCTCGTGAACCTCCCCGCCGGTCACCACGGCCAGGCTCGCGCCAGGCACGTGGTGGCGGGCGCGCAGCTCGTCGAGCCGGGTCTGCCAATGTGCGAGATCCATGGTTCATCCTCCGCAGGTGCGTACCGCGTTCCTTGATGCGAACACTGTACGCATGCGGGCGATGGATGCGCAAGCCCGGCTAGCCTCGGCCGTATGGTGTTCAACTCCGATCACTTCGACCTCCAGCCCTATGCCGGATTCGAGATGGATCACTATGTTCGGCGGACCCATTGCAGCTGGGAGAACGCCGGCTGGCGCTCGCTGCTCGTGCAGAGGTTCGAGCACGTCCCCGTGGTCGAGGACATGGAGTTGCCGGCCGCCGCCGACCTGCACCTGATCCTGCCCGTGGGCGGCCGGGCCGCCATGGAGACGCGGACCGGCGGGCGCTGGAGCCGCCGCACCTGGACGCCTGGGCGGCTCGAGCTGGGCGTACCGGACCAGCCCCTCCGCCGCCGCTACCGAGGGGACGGGCCGCTGCGCAGCGTGCAGGTCCACATCCCGCGCGGCACCGTCGAACGCACCGCCGAGCAGCTGGGCGGCCGCCCGCCGGACTACCCGAGCATGGCGGCCTCCGTGGCCGCGGGGGATCCGCTGATCGAGGAGGCCGTACGCGCCGTCGGCGCCGCCGGCGAGATCGGCGACCTGTACGCCGAGTCCGCGGCCGCCTTCCTCGCCGTCCACCTGCTCACCCGCCACTCCCGGGCGCCCGAGAGGTCCCCGGCCCGGGAGGACACCCGCGTCCGCGCGGCGATCGCCCTCATGCGCGACCGGCTGGCCGAGCCCCTCACGCTGGCCGACATCGCGGACGAGGTGTACCTCAGCGTCTTCCACCTGGTCCGCGTGTTCCGCGCGGCGACGGGGGAGACGCCGCACCGCTACCTCGCCCGCCTGCGGATCGAGAAGGCGCGGCACCTGCTGCGGGAGAGCGGTCTCACGGTCGCCGAGATCGCGCCGTTGTGCGGTTTCTCCGGCCCCGGCGCCCTGTCGGCGGCCTTCCTGCGGCATACGGGCACGCGGCCGTCCGCGTATCGCAATTCCTGATGGTTTTTCCGGCAATCTCCGGCATGGTCACCCGGGGTGGGCCGTTCCTAGGGTTTCGTTCATGCCTGACATCGAGCCCTACCCCATCCGCGTCCCCGACCGCGACCTGGCGAGCCTGCGCACCCGCCTCGACGAGGTACGGCTGCCCGAGCCGGAAACCGTGCCGGACGCCACGCAGGGCCTTGAGCTCGACCGGCTGAGAACGCTGCTCGGCACCTGGCGCCGGCACGACTGGCGGGCGGTGGAGGACCGGTGGAACGCGATCCCGCACTACCGCGTACGCCTCGACGGCCTGCGCATCGCGTTCTGGCACGTGCGTTCACCCGAGCCCGGCGCGGTCCCCCTGCTGCTGACCCACGGCTGGCCGGGCTCGGCCCTGGAGTTCGAGAACGTCCTGGGCCCGCTCAGCGACCCCGTCGCCCACGGCGGCTCGGCGAGCGACGCCTTCCACGTGGTCGTCCCGGCGCTGCCGGGGTTCGGGTTCAGCGACCGCCCCCGCGAACCCGGCTGGCACCCCGGGCGTACCGCGCGGGCGTGGGCCGACCTGATGAGCGCGCTCGGCTACCAGCGGTTCGGCGCGCACGGCGGAGACTGGGGCGCGTTCGTCAGCACCGAACTCGCGCGCCTGGCCCCCGAACGCGTCACCGGCCTGCACCTGACCATGCCCCTCGCCTCGCCCCTGCCGGAGGACCGGATCGCCCCGGACCCGGCAGAGCGGCGCATGCTGGAACGCCGCGACACGCATCTGGCCGACGGCTACGGCTTCGCGATGATCATGGCCAGCCGCCCCCAGACCCTCGGCTACTCCCTGCTGGACTCGCCCGCCGGCCTGGCCGCGTGGCTCGGCGAGAAGTTCGCCGCCTACTCCGACCCCCGCCCGGAGCACGGCGGCGGCGTCAGCCTGTCGCAGCAGGCGGACACCATCGCCCTGTACTGGCTGACCGGGACCGGCGCCTCCAGCTCCCGCTGGTACTGGGAGACGATGCGATGGGTGCCCCGCAGCGCCGAGGCGGAGAACGCCCAGCCGGTGACGGTGCCCACCGCCTGCTCACTGTTCCCGGCCGAGCCGTGGCCGACCGCCCGCCGCTGGGCCGAGCGCCGCTACCACGACCTGCGGTCCTGGAACGAACTGGACCGCGGCGGCCACTTCCCCGGCCTGGAACAGCCCGGCCTCCTGGTCTCCGAACTCAGGGCCGCGTTCCGGCACCTGCGCCGTTGAGCGTGACAGACACCTGGTGAGGGGCCTTCCCACGCTACGCTGGCCGTCGTCCGACCAGCCCGCCTCGCCGGGAAAGAGGAGAGTCCGCATGGAGTACGGCCGGCGCCGCATCATCGCCACCACCGGCGAACTGGCCGCCATCGCCGACGGTTGCTCGGACGGCACGCCGGTCATGCTCGACGTGGACGAGATCGAGCCCGGTCACGACCCGCGCGAACCCCGCGACTGGGCCGTGGTGGCCAGGATCGACCACCTGCCGCTCAACGAGGCGGGCGAGCTCGCGGGCCCCGGCGACCGCATCGCCACCGGCGAACCGGACGCCGAGGGGCAGGAGCCGCTGCTGTTCACGCCGGTGCTGATGCTGCAGTCGCGCAAGCTCGCCACCCCAGGCGAGATCGGGCCCGTCGCCCGCGCGGCCGATCCTTGCCAGCGCCGCGCGGACGCCTACGAGCTCATCGAGCGCGAGGGCGAGGCGGGCCTGTACCTGATGGAGCTGCTGGAGGCGGTGGCGGAGCTGCGGCGCGAGGTCGCCGACCTGGCGGCCGACAAGGACCGCCTGCTCCACCCGGCCGCCCGCCGGCACCTGGACAGCCTGGGCGACGCGCTGCGCGACGCCCGGTCCTCCGCCGACCACGCCACCCGCTTCAGCACGGTGTGCGAGCTGCTGCGGGGCGGCGCCACCGAGAAGTGGGCCGACGAGCTCGACGCCGGCCGGCCCTGCGACCCCGGCGGCCTGCACCAGATGCTGGTCGAGCTGCCCGGCATGGGAGGGTCCGAGCTGGCCTGCCGCGTGCACGCCGCCGTGGCCCGCGAGCGGGTGCCGGACGCGCTGGTCAGCCCGAACCCGCACGCCGCGCCCTGATCAGCCGCGGGTGGCCGGCATGTGCCTCTGGAACCAGTCCACGACCCGCGTGCAGAAGTCGATCACCGCGGGGAAGGCGCGGACACCGTGCCCCTCGCCCGGGTAGATCGCGAGCTGCGACTCGACCCCGTGCTCCAGCAACGCCTGGTGAAACTCCCTGGCCTGCGTCGGGGGAGTGCACCGGTCCAGGGCGCCGGCCACGTTCAGGCAGGGGGTGCGCACCTTGCTGGCATGCGCGACCGGGCTCCTGGTGTGGAACTTGTCCCCGGGCACCTCCGGATTCCCGTCGAGGAACAGCGCGTCGAAGAAGGGGATGTTGCTGGTGAAGTGCTGGCTGTACCAGTTCGTCACGGGTGCGAACGGCACGGCGGCGGCCCAGCGCCGGTCCTGGGTGACCAGCCAGGAGGACATGTAGCCGCCGTACGAGCCGCCGATGACGCCGACTCTGGCCGGGTCGGCGATCCCGCGCTCGACCAGCGCGTCGACCGCCGAGGTGAAGTCCGCCGTGTCGTCGCCGCCCATCTCCCCGAACACCAGCCGGGCGAAGTCCTGGCCACGGCCCGAGCTGCCCCGCGGGTTGGGATTGAGGACGGCGTACCCCTGGGATACCAGCAGCGGAGTCCAGGGGTAGAGCATCGACCACAGGTTGCGGAAGCCCCACACCGGGCCGCCGTGGATGTTCACCACCAGCGGGAAGGGCCCCTCGCCGCCGGGGACGCACAGGATCCCCTCCAGCGTGAGACCGTCCGGCGCCGACCAGGTGACCGTCTCGGCCCTGCCCGCGATCGACAGCTGGTGGTCGGTGCCGGAGTGCGAGATCGCGGCCGGCTCGGCCCGGTCCTCGCCCAGCACCACGACGCGTTGCGGAAGCGCGTAGCCCTCCTCGACGATCACCGCGCGGCCGTCGGCGGTCCAGGCCGCCTCCGGGTAGCGCGTGCCGCAGCTGGTGTCCGTGCTCGACCACAGCTCGGTCGTCTTCCCGGCCACCGCGTCGTACATGGCGGCCACGGTCTCCAGGCCGCGTACCCCCACGAATCCCAGACGATCGGCGTCGAACCACTGGGTCGCGGTGACGCCCACCCCGCCGGCGTCGACCCGCTCCAGGGCCGCGTCACCTGAGCCCACCAGCAGGTCGCCCGCGACGACCCAGCGGTCGCTGCACACCGCCTCGACCACCGCCAGCCGTTCCCCGGAGGGCGAGGCGGCGGGCCAGCCGAACTGCACGCCGGAGCGGGCACGTTCGGTGACCGTGCCGTCCAGGCCCAGGCGGGAGAGCACGGCCGTGTACCAGGCGCTCTCGTCCGGAGCGGCGCTGGTGACCGCGAGGACGGCGTCCGGTCCTGACCAGACCGCCTCCCAGACGTTGACGCCGTCCGGCGACAGCCGGGTGGTCGTGCCCGCCGCGAGGTCGTGGACCCACAGCGAGCGCCACGCCTCCTCCGTCGCGCCGACCTCGACGTGCGGGTGCCAGTCCGGCAGCTCCTCCTTCGGCTTGTACGTCGTGCCGCTCCCCTGGCCGCCGGCCAGATCGGCGCCGAGCCCGGCCACCCCGAGCAGCACCCGGGTGCCGTCGGGCGACCAGGAGCAGTACTCGACCGTCCCGGGCACGGCCGGGGTCGCCTCCGCCTCACCCAGGTGGCCCTCGCGCAACAGGTACAGCTGGAACCTGCCCGCCTCCGCGCGGTCCGACAGGAACGCCACCGTCGCGCCGCCGGGGGAGAAGCACGGCTGCCTGGAGGAGCCGGACGAACCGGTCAGCGGCCGCAGTTCCGTACCGTCGACCAGGTAGCAGGCCTGCCGGGGGAGGCCCGCCAGCTCGTCGTACACCAGGCCGGTCACGGCGATCCGCGACCCGTCGGCGGAGCAGGACGGCTCCAGCACCTGGTGCGGCCGTCCCAGCACCGGGTCGTTCAGCCTGCGGAAGTGCTCCTCGACCAGGTTCCAGGTGGCGCTGCCGCGCACGTCGATGGGTGTCACGAAGAACTCCTGTCTGTCGGTGGTGCGTGAACCGGGCTAGCCCATGACGGTGCCGGTGCCGACGGTGTTGACGGGCCGTTTCCTGGAGAAGGCCGCCAGGGCGATGCGGTGCCCGGTGTGCGGGGCGAGATAGTCCAGGGGCTCGCGGTCGTGGTCCCTGCCGCCTTCGACCGCCTCGATCAGGGCGGTCATGATCCGGCCGACGACCGGGGCGTTCTTGAACTGGTTGCCGCTGGTGCCCATCGCCACGTAGAACCCGGGCAGCTCGGTCCTGTCGTAGACGGGCGTCCAGTCGTCGGTCACGTCGTAGACGCCGACCACTCCCTTGGCCCGGGCGGGCACGGTGAGTGCGGGAAAGCGGCGCGCGGCCCTGGTGACCTGCGTCTCGAACGACGACGCCGTCGGCGCCATGGCCGCCTGATCCGGGTCGTCCAGCCAGTCGAGCGGGTCGCAGGCCGGTTCGGTGCCGCCGACGAGCAGCCCGCCGCCCGGCTCGCCGCGCAGATAGACGCCGAGGTCCAGGTCGGCGACTATGGGCCCGAAGCCCGGGGGAGCGGCGGCCACGTGGTGGACCTCCTGGCGCAGGGGACGCGTCCGCACGGATGTCACACCGGCCAGCCGGTTGAGCGCCGCCGACCAGGGACCGGCCGCGTTGACCACGATCGGGGCGGCGAGCAGGGTTCCGTCGGCCAGCCGTACACCGGAGACCCGCCCGCGTGAGCGGGTGACCTCCACCACCTGCTGCCGGTAGCGGAAGGAGGCGCCGCGGCGGCTCGCGGCGGCGGCCAGGCCGGCGGCGGCGAGCTGCGGGTCGTCGACGTAGCCCGCGTCCGGGGTGAACACCGCGCCGAGCCGGCCGTCGGGCTCGCTCCAGAAGCGCTCGTCGTCGAGCCGCGCGGGCGGCCAGTGCCGGCCGGTGTCGATGCCGGGGACGCGGGCGGCGAGCGTGTCGGGATCCCACTCCTCGTACGGCACGCCGGCCCGGTCGAACAACGGCAGGATCCGCGCGCGGGGAGCGGCCCGCACGTCCAGCATGACCAGGCCCGTGCGGTGGTAGCGGGAGAGGGGCTCGTCCGGCGGCGCGCCGAGGTGGTCGCGCCAGGACTCCCAGCAGTGCTTGGCCTCCCAGGCCAGCGCGACGCCTTCCCAGGTGGAGAAGGTGAACCTGACCACCGCGCTGGAGGCCCCGGTCGAGCCCTGGCCCGCGCCGCCGCCCTTGTCGATGACCAGCACGTTCAGGCCGGAGCCCGCCAGCTCGTGCGCGATCGACGCCCCGATCACACCGGCGCCGATGACCACCACGTCCGCGTTCATGCCGTCAGCCTGCCCGCAGGACCCGGCTGGATCCACTGACGAACCTATGGCGGCGGACGCCCACGATACGACATTTGTCGAAAACCTAGAAATCTACTTTGTAAAGGCGCCGGGCGGGCTTCACTACTCCCGGACGAAGCCGACAAGCGCCCGGCGGCAGGCGCGGGCCGTCTCGATCATGGTTTCGTCGTCGGTTCTGCCTTCGGACATGGCGGCCGCGGCCGTCGTGCTGACGGCGCCGAGTGCGGCGCCCACCATCGCGTACGCGGTCACGCGGTCGAGCCCGCAGGCGGCGGCGAGTGCGGTGGCTAGGCGTTCCACGCGGTTGTTCGAGCGGTCGATGGCGGCCTGCGGGGAGAAGACGGGCAGTTTGACCGCCTCGCCGACGAGCCCGGCGACCAGGCCCATCTCCCAGCTCTCGGCGAGCATCGCGTCGAAGGCTCGGGCGAGCAGGTCGGCCGGCGGCTCGCCGGGCCGCCGGGTGCCGAGCGCGATCACGCCGGCCTCCAGGCAGTCGGCGCTGTTGGCGTACAGGACGTCGGCCTTGTGCCGGAAGTAGGAGAAGAACGTGCGGGTGGAGACCCCGGCGGCCGCGGCGATCTGGTCGACGGTCGTGGCCTCGTATCCGCGCTCGTCGAACAACCGGGCGGCGGCGTCCATGAGGGCCTGCCGGGTCTGCAGCTTCTTTCGTTCGCGCAAGGAGGCCATGGCGACAGGATATTACATCGACTGCATATTTACAGGTCTGCAAGTTTTGCCGTAGCGTGCCGGGCATGGACGCTGCGATCTCGGTCTCGGGGCTCGTCAAGTCGTACGGGCGGGTCAGGGCGCTGGACGGGCTCGACCTGCGGGTGGAGGCGGGGGAGATCCACGGCTTCCTCGGTCCCAACGGGGCGGGGAAGACGACCACGCTGCGGGTGCTTCTGGGCATGCTGCGGGCCGACGCCGGACAGGTCAGGCTGCTGGACGGGCATCCGTGGCGCGACGCCGTACGCCTGCACCGGCGCCTGGCGTACGTGCCCGGCGACGTCGTCCTGTGGGAGGAGCTGACCGGCGGCGAGACGATCGACCTGCTGGGACGGCTGCACGGCCGCCTCGACGAGGGCCGCCGGGCCGAGCTGGTCGAGCGGTTCGCGCTGGATCCGGGCAAGAAGGTCCGCGGCTACTCCAAGGGCAACCGGCAGAAGGTCGCGCTGATCGCCGCGCTGGCGGCGCGCGTCGAGCTGCTCGTGCTGGATGAGCCCACCTCAGGGCTCGACCCGCTGATGGAGGCCGAGTTCCGCCGGTGCCTGGAGCGGCGGCGCGAGGAGGGCACCACGATCTTGCTGTCCAGCCACGTCCTGGCCGAGGTCGAGGCGCTGTGCGACCGGGTGAGCATCGTCAGGCGGGGACGCCTGGTCGAGTCGGGCACCCTGGCCGAGTTGCGCCACTTCACGTGGACGTCGGTCACCGCCCGGCTGGAGCGGCCCCTGGAGCGGCTGGAAGGTGTCCACGACCTGGAGATCGACGGGGGCACGCTGGTGCGCTTCCGCGTGGACGGCGGGCAGGCGGGCGAGGTGCTGGTGCGCCTGGCCGCGTTCGGGCTGGTGGACGTGACGGCGCGGCCCGCGACGCTGGAGGAGCTGTTCCTGCGGCACTACCGGCAACTGCCCGAGGCGGCGGCGCGGTGAGGGCCGGGGCCTGGGTTCTGGTGCGGTTCGCCGCCCGGCGCGACCGTGGCCTGATCGCGTTGTGGATCGGGGTGGCCGTCGCGCTGCCGCTGTTCAACGCCTACTCGCTGGCTGCGCTGCTGCCCACCGAGGAGACCAGGTGGGCCTTCGCCGGGATGAGCGCCGGTAATCCGATCACCAGGGCTTTGCTGGGGCCCGTTCACGGCACCTCCATCGAGTCTCTGGTCGCCTGGCGGTCGGGTGTGCAGAGCCTGCTCATCACCGGGCTGGGCGGGCTGCTGTTCGCGGTCCGGCACACGCGGGCCGAGGAGGATTCGGGTCGCGGGGAGCTGGTGGCCGCCCGTCCGGTGGGCAGGCACGCCGTCGTCACCGCCGTCACGGTCCTGGTCGCCGTCGTCAACCTCGTCGTCGCGGCGCTGCTGGCCGTCGCGCTGATGCTCGGGTTCGGCTATCCGCCCGGTGGCACGCTGCTGTTCGCGCTGACGGTGGGGACGGGCGGCATGGCGTTCGCCGCCTGCGGGCTGCTCGCGGCGCAGGTCTGCCGCAGCGCGCCGGCCGCGCGCGGCGCTGCCGTGGGTGCGCTGGTGGCGGGGCTCGTGCCGGGTGTGGTGGTGCCGGAGAGCTGGATCGGGATCTTCCCGGCGGGGTGGCCGCGCCTGGCCCGCGCGTACGGCGCGGAGCGGTGGTGGGTGCCGCTGGTGCCGCTGGCGTTCGCGGCCGTGTTCACTCTGGCCGCCTACGGGCTGTCGGCCCGCCGGGATCTGGGCGCCGGGGTGCTTCCCGATCGCGCGGGCGGCGACGGTCCCGCGCGGGGGCGGCTGGGCAGCCCGCTCGCGCTGGTGTGGCGGCTGCGTGGCGGGCAGGTGGCCGGCTGGACGTTCGCTCTGGGTACGGCCGGCGCCGGCGTGGGCTGGGTGTCGGCCTCGTTCGAGCTGGCCACGTTGACCGGGCACACCCTGCTGGCGATCTTCACGTATGTCTTCTGCATGGTGGTGGCGTGCCTGACGGTGGCCGGGACGCTTCGGCCGTACACGGAGGAGATCCGGGGCCGTGCCGCGCCGCTGCTGGCCACGCCGACCACCCGGACGCGCTGGCTGGGCGGGCACACGGCGCTGTCCCTGGCCGCGCCGGTCGCCATGCTGCTGGCCGTGGGCCTCGGCACGGGCGCCGGCAACGCGCTGGGCACGGGCGGCTTCGCGCCGGTCCTGGCCCAGGTGGGCGCCGCCCTGCTCTTCGTGCCCGCCGCCTGGGCGATCGCGGGTGTCACGATCGCCGCCTACGGGTTGCGCCCGCGCGCCGCCGTCCCCGTCGGCTGGGCGGCGGTGGTGGTGTCGGGTGGTGGTGTGGCGTTGTGGGAGGCGGGGACGATCGGGGACACGGCGTTCCTGCTCACCCCGTTCGGCTACGTCCACCCGTCCGTCTCGTCCGGATTCGTGGCGCCGGCCGCGTTCGCCCTGGCCGCGGTGGTGCTCGTGGTCGCGGGCGGGGCCGGGTTCGCCCGTCGCGACCTGCTGGCGTGAGGCGGCGCTGTCCGCCTGGTCGCCGGGACGCGGCTTCGCGCGGCATGATCGTTGGATGACCGTTCCCATGTTGATCATCAGTGGCCCGGTGGGTGTGGGCAAGACGTCGGTGGCGGGGGAGATCTTCGATCAGCTGCTCGCCCGGGACGTCTCGCACGCGGTCGTCGACCTGGACAACCTCGGTTTGTGCTGGCCGTTCGGCGATGGCGACCCGTTCAACGACCGGATGGCCCTGCGCAACCTGGCCTCTGTCTGGCGGAACTACGCGGCGGCCGGGGTCGAGCGACTGGTCGTGGCCCGGGTGGTGGAGTCGCGCGCCGAACTGGAGGGCTACCGCGCCGCCGTACCGGATGCCGAGATCGTGGTGTGCCGGCTGGCGGCCGGCGCGCCGACGTTGCGCGGCAGGGTGGCGCGGCGGGAGGCCGGGGCCGCGCGGGAGGCGTTGTCGCGCCGGGCGGTCGAACTCGCCGAGACCCTGGCCAGGAGCGACGCCGCCGACTTCGTGGTCGCGACTGACGACCGCTCCGTGGCCGACATCGCCGAGGACGTCCTGCGCGGGGCGGGCTGGATCTGACTTGTGGGCCGCCGGGGTGCGGCCCGCCCTTCGCTACGATGATCGCGGACCATGATGGGCGGCAGGTTCGTGTCGCCGGAACGCGCGAGGAGTGCGGATGCAGCCGGATCCATCGCAGCCAGGGTTTTCTCAGTATGGTCAGGGCGGGCCCGCGCCGTGGGGTGGCGGGCCGAGCCCGTGGGCGGCGCCGCCCAGGCCGAGGGCGAATGCCGCGGCGGCGGTGATCGCCGGCATCCTGGCGCTGGTCGCCACCGCGATGCTCGTCTGGTTCGCGCTCAACGACGCCCTCTACGCCATCAGGCATGATGACTGGTCCAGCCTGGTGTTGCAGAACGTGATCGCCGGCGTCATCGGCGCCGGGGCGCTGGTGGTCGCGGCGGCGTTCACGTTCGCCCGCAGGATTCCCGGCGTGTGGACGCTGTGCGGGCTGTGCGGGCTTTACGTCGTGGCGAACCTCGTGCTGGCGCCGCTTCTGCATGGCACGCCGTTCGGTGCTCAGTTCGCGTTCCTGTTCGGTTTCGACAAGGTCAACGGCATCGCCGCAGGGCTGGCGACCATATTCTGCGCCCTGACGGCGATCGTGGCGGCGGTCGCCGGCAGCGTGAAGTCGTAGGGGCCCGCGATGCGCCGTCCGTGATCACGGGGTGAGCTCCTGGAGCGGTTTCAGGCCGGTGGGCGGTTGAGGATGATGTCGCCGGCGCGGGCGATGACCTCGGCGCGTGTCTGGCCGGGATGGTCGGCGGCCAGGAAGTGGCTGCCGATGGCTCCGCAGAAGGCCAGCAGGGCGCGAGCCTCGACTTCGTGGGGGTCGGCGCAGACGGTGCCGATGGCCTCGCGCAGGAGTTGCATGCGTTTGTTGTCCACGCGGCGCAGGCGCTGGGCGACATCGTCGTCGCGGCGGGCCCAGTCGCGCACGGCCAGGTCGATGGGGAGCAGGCGGTCGGAGAAGGTGAGCCGCCCGGCCAGCCGGGCCTTGTCCGCGACGTCGCCGCCCTCCTGTTCGATCCGGTCGAGGACGTCGTCGGTGGCCTCCCGCTCCCAGGCGTCCAGCATCTCCGTCAGCAGGGCGCCGCGGCCGGCGAAGTACCCGTAGAACCCGCCTCTGGTCACTCCCAGCTCTTTGGCCAGGACGTCCACCCGCACGGCGTCCACGCCGCCTGAGGCCAGCGCCCGCAGGCCCTGCTCGACCCATTTCTCCCGGGGCGTGCGCAACGTGCCCATCATATGGCCCACCTCACCGCCCGCATCGGTTGTGCAGGACTGTATAACCGGTCTAGCTTCGACTTATACACAACTGTATAACCTACTCGGAGGAGACAGGGCCATGTCCAGCAGGCTCCCCGTCATCGAGCACACCTCGCGCCCGTGGCGCATCCACACGATCGCGCCGGACTACCGGGTGGAGGACGTGTGGTCGCTGCCGACCCCCGGCGGCGCGGACGACTTCCCCCGGCTGGTGGAACAGTTCACCGCCGGCCCCGGCAACCCGATCGTGCGCGCCCTGCTGGCGATCCGCCTGCGCCTCGGCGCGCCGCTCGGCCTCAACCCGCCCGCCGCCGGCGCCCGGGCGCCCTGGCGCGGCGAGCCGATCCCCGGCGACCTGCGCGGCCGGCCGGGGCCGGACTTCGGCCCGTTCGCCTGCCTGTACCGCACCGACACCGAATGGGCCGCCCACGCCACCACCAGCGGCGTGGACGCGATCGCCCACCTGGGCTGGGTTGCCGACGGCTCCGGCGCCTACCGGGGCCGGTGGGCCACCCTGGTCAAACCCCACGGCCTGCTCGGACGGGCGTACATGGCGGGCATCGCCCCGATCCGCCACCAGGTGGTCTACCCGCTGATGATCCGCTCCATCGCGCGCGGATGGCGCCCGGCGAGGAGCGCCGATCTCTCCGGGAGCACCGGATGAACACCGCGCCCGGCCGCGTCCCGTCCCGCGCCACAGCCGTGGGGGCATGGTCCGCGATCACCACCGGGGCCGTGCACCTGCTGGGATCCTTCCTGCCGATCCCCTTCGACGGCGAGGCCGCCGCGCGCCGGGCGATGCGCGCCGCGAGGCCTGACCTCGGCCTGCGGTCCGACTTCGAGCTGCTGTTCGACGCCAGGAGCCAGGTGATGTCGATCATGTTCATCGCCTTCGGCGCGATCACCCTCGCCGTCGTCGCGAAGGCCGCCGGACCGGCCACCCAGGAGCCCGCGCACAGGGAGTGAGCAGGGCCGCCCTCCGCACTGCGCCGACCGGGCTCCTGCCCAGGCGGCCGGGCCGGCCCGCGGCGGCGGGTGTCGCGGCTCAGCCGGGGATGGCGGGGATGGCGCCGAGCTGCCGCAACTGCGCGTGGACGTCGGCGACCCCCCAGATCTCGGCGATCAGGCCGTCGGCGAAGCGGATGATGAAGATCTCCTCGTAGGTGATCGCGTTGCCGGTGGGCGCGATGCCCCGGTACTCGCCCAGGTGGGTCCCGGTGACCGTGTTCCGGTAGACGACCTTGTCGCCGTCGGCGACCACGTCCTCGACGGTGACCCGGATGTCGGGGAACGCGCGCAGCAGCATCGTCCACGCGTTCGTGATCACCTGGACCGCGTTCGCGTCGGTCGGGACGGGCGTGTGGAAGCGCGCCTGCGGATGGACGACCTCGCCGGCGGTCCTGGCGATGACCTCCACGTCGCGGCTGTGGACGGCGTCGTACATGCGCTCGAAGATGGCGGTGTCGGCCATGTGGTTTCTCCTCGGGTTGTGGTCGTTCACACCCGGGCGACGAACGGGCCGGTGCCGGGGGGACGCACCGGCTCAGAGCTGTTCGAGCCGCCCCGTCAGGAAGCGCCGCTCGGCGGTCGAGGTGGCCAGGCCGAGGGCGCGGCCGTACGCCTGCCTGGCCTCGGCGTCTCGGCCGAGACGCCGCAGCAGCTCGCCGCGGGTGGAGTGGAAGTAGAGGTAGTCGTCCAGGTTCAGGCGCTCGACGGCGTGCAGCGCCTCGGCGGGGTCGCCGGCCTGGGCGAGCGCCACGGCGCGGTTGAGCTCGACGACCGGCGAGCCGGTGAGCTCGGCCAGCCGCCCGTACAGGCCGGCGACCTGCGCCCAGTCGATGCGCCGGTGCGTCTGCAGCGAGGCGATCACGGCCTGGACCACGTACGGTCCGCGCCCGCCCAGCATGAGCGCCCGGTCGAGTACCGTGCGCCCGGCCGCGATCTGGCCCGTGTCCCACAGCGAGCGGTCCTGGTCGTCGAGCAGTACGAGGTCCTCGCCGGAGAAGCGGGCGCGCCGCCGCGCGTGGTGGATCATCATCAGCGCCAGCAGGCCGTGCGCCTCCGGCTCCTCCGGCATGAGTACGGCCAGCACCCGCCCCAGCCGGATCGCCTCGGCGCCCAGGTCGACGCGGCCGCTGTAGCCCTCGTTGAAGATCAGGTAGAGGACGGCCAGCACCGCGCCGAGCCGCTCGCCCAGCAGGTCCGCGCCGGGCACGGCGAACGGGATGCCGGTCGCCTTGATCTTGGCCTTGGCGCGCGACAGCCGCCGCTTCATGGTCTCCTCGGGCACGAGGAAGGCGCGCGCGATCTCGCCCGTCCGCAGTCCGCCGAGCGTGCGCAGCGTGAGCGCCACCTGAGCTTCCGGCGGCAGCGCCGGGTGGCAGCAGGTGAAGATCAGCTCCAGGCGTTCGTCCTTGATCACCGTTTCGTCAAGCTCGTCGATGACGACCTCCGGCACCGGCAGCATGTGGATCTTCCCGGCCAGCGTGCGGTCCCTGCGGATCCGGTCGATCGCCCGGTTGCGCGCCGTCGTCACCAGCCACGCACCCGGATTCGCCGGTACGCCCGACGTGGGCCAGCGCCGCGCGGCGATCGCGAACGCCTCCTGGGCGGCGTCCTCGGCCCGGTCGAAGTCACCGAGGTAGCCGACCAGCGAGGCCAGCACCCGGCCCCACTCGTCACGGAAGACGTCCTCCAGCGCGGTCAGCGCCGCACCACCGGCCTGACCTCGACCACACCGCCGAGCCTGGCGGCCGGAATCCGCGCCGCCATCTCGACCGCCTCGTCCAGGTTGGCCGCCTCGACGAGGCAGAAGCCGCCGAGCACCTCCTTGGTGTCGGCGAACGGGCCGTCGGTCATCAGGGTCCTGCCCTCCGACACGCGTACGGTCGTGGCCGTCTCGACCGGCTGCAGCTGGGCGCCGCCGACGCAGCGCGGATCATCGCCCAGCGCGAAGTACTCGGCGTACATGGCCTCGCGCTCGGCCTCCGACACCGTCTCCTCCAGGCCGGGCTCGGCATAGATCACCAGGGCGTATTGCATCGCGACCTCCAGATCGGTTCACCGTACCTCTGACGACGAACGGCCCGGCGCCGGGGGGACAGCCGGTTCCATGAGAATGCGCCCGCGCGGGAAGTCGAAGGTGATCGCGTACGGCTTGAAGAACCGGTGCGTGGGCAGCCCGCCGATGCGGAAGCCGAAGCCGTGCTCGAACCACGGGGGGAACGCGCCGGTCAGGCCGGACACGTCGCGGCCCGCGGCCGAGCCGAGCGTCACCTCGCGCACGGTCACCGGATGGAATCCCGCGCCGGGAGGGATCTCGATCCCGGCGGCGGTGAAGGTGGAGGGGGGCGCGGTGAACCCGATGTCGCCGCCGCCGGTGTCGACGAAGAACACCATCGGGTCCAGGTCGTTCACGGTGCCGCGGGAGAGCAGGTAGTGGTCGCCCACCCACCACAGGGGCGCGCTGTGCCGGGCGCGCACGGCCGCGCGGCGGTCCCGGCGCAGGACGAGCGCCCGGCCCGGGTAGTCGAGGGTGGGCAGGAACCGCGCCAGGACGCTCGTGCCGATCGCGCCCTGGGTGATCCGGCCGTCGGGCGCGGTCAGGCGGATGGCGTCGGGGATCGTGTGCACGGGGACGTTGCCGATGGTGAGGCCGCCGGGCAGGCCGAGGGTGTCGACGCGGCCCTGGTGGGCCTGGTGCTCGCCGTACATGGTCCGGCCGGTGGTGTGGCCGTAGGTGGGGATGGCGAGCCGGTCGGCGTAGTCCTGGTTGAGGGCGAACAGGGCGCCGGTGTCGAGGAAGAACAGTTCGGGCGGGGCGCCGTTCAGCGACGCCTCGATCATGGGCAGCGGGTCGGCCGCCGCGAACGGCACCCTGGCCGTCGCGGGACCGGAGATCGTGTACGGCCGTAGCCCGGCGAAGCTCCGCAGCTGCGCCGCCGTGGCGGTGGGGCCGTCCTTCTTCACCGAGGGCAGCAGCGCGGCCAGCTCCGCGAACTGGTCGGCGCGCCACAGCGCGTCGGCCAGGTTGCCCAGCGCGCGCGTGTTTCCCGGGTCGAGGCGCAGCACCTGCTTGAGCAGGCGTTTCGCCAGTGGCAGGCGGCCGGTCATGAGCGTGATGCAGGCGTGCCGGGCGAGCGCGTGCACGTGGTCGGGATCGCCGCCGAGGACCTTGCGGTAGAGCGCGCCGGCGGCGGCGAACTCGCCGGAGGCGAACAGCTCGTCCGCCCTGTCGAGGGTTTTCGGTGACGTGGCCGCCGCCAGGCCGGCGACGACGGCGGACTTCAGGAGGGTACGGCGAGTGGTCATGACCGATCCTTAAAATACCGATGAGTATCTGGATACCGATCAGTATTCGTATACTCTGGAGAATGTCAACAGCGGGGAAGGGATCGGTGCGGTGGCAGATCGGCTCACCCGGCAGGAGCAGCGCGAGCGCAACCGGCTCAGGCTGCTGGAGGCCGCGGAGAAGGTGTTCGCGGAACGCGGCATCCAGGGCGGTTCCCTCGACGAGGTCGCCGCCGCGGCCGGCCTGACCAAGGGCGCCGTCTACTCCAACTTCGACGGCAAGGAGGACCTGCTGCTCGCGGTCATGCGCCACCGCCTGGGACAGGAGGCGCGGGCGCAGGCCGACCACCTGCTCCACTCCGGGCGCGACGCCGGCGAGCTGGGGGAGGAGTACGGCCGGTACTGGGCCGAGCGGGCGCGCGGGGGCGAGCAGGACACGTTCGCGCAGGTGACCGTCGAGCTCATGATCCACGCCACGCGTCATCCGGAGGTGCGCGAGGAGCTCGTCGCCCTGCTGTTCCCGCCCGGCGGTCAGGGCCGCCATCCGCTGGCGCCCGAGGGCGGCGCGCTGGGCGACCTGCCGTACGAGCAGGCGGACGCCGTCCTGAAATCTCTCGACATCGGGATGCGGCTGCTCACGCTCCTGGCCCCCGGGCACTGCCCGCCGGAGCTGTTCGCGACGGCGCTGCGCCTGCTGGCCGCGCCCTCAGGCGGGCGACCAGACCAGAGCCAGGAACGTCCGGCCCCCGCCGTCCGCCCCCGACAGGACTAAAACCCCCGCCACCTGCCCGTCCTCGTCCTCCACCAGCCGGCCGGTCCTGTCCAGGGTCGTGGTACGGCCGGCGAACACCCCCAGCGCCCGCGGTCCGCGCGCGGGCCCGGGCGGGTCGTCGCGCAGCAGGCGGGCGTGGAGGCGGCGCAGCTCGGCGCCCGGATCGGTGCCCAGTTCCTCGGCCAGCCGCCGCCTCAGCCGTTCGTACTGGGCCAGCGCCTCCGCCTGCCGTCCGCACCGGTCGAGCACGACCAGCAGCCGCTCCCACAGAGACTCCCGCAGCGGATGCCGCGAGGCCAGGTCGAGCAGCTCCGCGACCAGCTCGCCGTGCCGCCCCCCGGCCAGGCGCAGGTCGATCCGCCGCTCCACCGCGCTCAGATACAGCTCCTGCAGGTACGGGGTCAGGCTCGCGCCCAGCCAGTCGGAGTCGATGCCCTCGAACGGCGGGCCCCGCCACAGCCGGTTCGCCTCCTCCACCAGCGCCGGCTCGGCCGCCGTGCCACGCGCACGTGCCGCCTCGGACAGCAGCCGGCGAAAGCGCAGCACGTCGACCCGCTCGGGATCGGCCACCAGCCGGTAGCCGTCGGGCATCGTGCGGATCGCCGCCCGGCCGACGACGCGGCGCAGCCTGGCGACGTAGGTCTGCACGCTGCGCCGCGCGTTGGCCGGCAGTTCCTCACCCCACAACGCCAGGGCCAGGCGTTCGAAGGTGACCGTGTCACCGGCCGACACCGCCAGCGTGGCCAGCAGCGTCCGCAGCCGGCCGGTGGTCAGCCGGATCGGCGCGGGGCCCAGCCGTACCTCCATCGGACCCAGGAGCGCCACGTCAAGAGTCATACGACCACTGTCCCCGGCGGCGTGAGGCGGCGCATCGGCCGCACGATGCGCGCGAGGCTACACCCGGCGGCAGAGACGGCCGCCCCGGGCACTGCCACACCGGGATGACGCCGGGGCGCGCGGCTGCCGCCCCGGGCGCACCGCCGGGGAGCTGATCAGCCCCTGCCGGCGCGCTCCCCGAGTTCGGCGATCAGGGCGCGCTGGTCGGGGATCAGGGAGCGGGCCAGCGCGGTCGTGGGCACGTGCTCGCCCCGCGCGGTGACGGTCTCGGCCATCCGCACCCCGCTGCCCAGGTGCGTGGCCAGCAACGACGCCCACAACGTGTCGAACTCGGCGCCGCTGCGGCGCTTCAGCTCGGTGATCTGGACGGGGGAGAGCATGCCGGGCATGGCGTGACCGGCGGCCGGCGGGGTGGAGGGCACCGCCGTACCCCAGGAGCGCAGCCAGGAGGACATGAGCTCGATGTCGGCGCGCTCCTTCTTGATCAGCTCACGTGCGACGCGCCGGACGCCGGCGTCGCCGGACTTCTTCTCGGCCAGCTGAGCCACCTGGATGGTCTGCAGGTGGTGGGGGATCATCTGCTGGGAGAAGGCCAGGTCGGCGGTGTTGTATCCGGCGCCGGAGGCGATGGGCGCCCCGGCTGCCCGGCCGCAGCCGCAGGCCAGGACGGCCAGGCACAGGGCGACGATCGCGGTTCGCGCTTTGCAGGAGCCTGTCATGGTCGATCCCTTCAGGAGCACTCATGACCGGATACGCGGCTCCCGCCGGACAGGTTCGGTCTCAGGCGGCGCGCAACTGGTTGAGCAGCCCGAGCCGGTCGATGACGGCGTGGCGTTCGCTGATGCGCTCGCCGGCGAAGCGGAACAGCGCGAACGCCTCCATGGACACCTCCCGGCCGGTCGGGGGGACGCCGAGCAGTTCGCCGCTGTGGGTCGCGGTCATGCGCCAGCGCACGGCGACCTGGTCGCCCTCGCCGAGGATGTCGAGGATCTCGAATCTGGGCGCGGCGTGCGTGGCGTGCACCTCGCGGATGGCCTCCTTGAAGCCCTGGGGCCCGACGATGTGCTGGTGCTCGCCTTCGGTGGTGATGAAGTCGGAGGTGAACAGTTCGTCGGCGATGTCGACGTCGCCGAGCTCAAGGGCCTTGTAGAGACGCCTGACGGTGTCCTTGCGCGCTTCGATGCTCACGAGGTCTCCTGTCGGAATTTCTGAGTGATTACTCAATAAAGCTACTCTTTCCTGAGCGATTACTCAATAAATCGGGAGTGGAGCGATGACGGAACCCAGGCGCGGCCGCCCGTCCACCGGCGTGCGCGAGGCGGTGCTGAAGGCGACCGAGCAGGTCCTCGGCGAGGCGGGCCTGGCGCTGTCGACCAAGGAGATCGCCCGCCGGGCGGGTGTCGTGGAGTCGAGCATCTTCTACCACTTCGGCAACCGCCTCGGCCTGCTGCAGGCCGTCATCAACCTGCACCTGCCGGTCTTCGCCGACGCCACGGTGGTGCTCGGCCGCCCCGGCCGCGGCGGCGACCTGAAGGTGGATCTGGCCGCGGTCATCGGCGGCCTGGAGCGGTTCTACCTGCGGATCATGCCGATTCTCGGCGCCCTGCAGTCCGACCGCCGGCTCCGCGAGCTGCTGGTCGAACGCGAGGCCGAGGTGGGCCCGCATCTGGCGCTGAAACCGGTGGCCGAGCTGCTGCGGTCCGAACAGCGGGCCGGGCGGATGCGGGCGTCACTGGACCCGGCGGCCGGCGCGCTGCTGCTGATCGGGGCCGGGCATCAGCGGGCGTTGCACCGTTACCTGCTGGGCGATCTGGCCGCCGGCCTGCTGCCGCCGGTGGAGTCGGTGGCGGAGGCGTTGCTCCCGGCGTTCCGGGCGGCGTAGTCCCTACCCGAGGGCGCACCGGATGAGGGTCTCGGCCGCGGCGCGGGCGTGCGCCGCCGTGCCGGGGTCGCGGGTGATCGCGGCCGTGGCCTGGGCGCCCTCGGCGAGCAGGGCCAGCTGCGGGGCGAGGTGGTCGGGGCCGCCCGCGTCGCGGACCAGGCCGGCGACGTGGCGCTGGAAGGACGTCTTCTGCTCGCGTACGGCCGCGGCGACCTTGGTGTTGCCGCCGCCCAGTTCGCCGAAGAAGTTGATGAAGGCGCAGCCGCGGAAGTCGTCCTCGCGAAACCACTCGGCCAGGAAGTCGAAGACGGCCAGCACCTTGTCGCGCGGCGTCGCGGCCGCGGCGACGGCCTTGGCGATGCCGGTGTTCCACTGCTCCGTCCGGTGCCGGAGCACGGCCAGGACCAGGTCGTCCTTGGAGGGGTACAGCGCGTAGATGCGCTTCAGCGACACGCCCGACGCGGTGCGGACCGCGTCCATGCCGACGGCCTGGACTCCCTGGGCGTAGAACAGCCGGTCGGCGGTGGACACGACGCGGGCGCGCGCCGCTTCCTCGTTGTTCATGAGAGCTCCCGGGTTGCGCGGAGAACGTACGTTCTCTACTGTAGACCACATAGGCGGAGAACGATCGTTCTCCGGCAAAAGAGAGGAAAGATCTCATGGGCCACATCAAGGTCGGAACGGAAAACAGCACCGCCGTCGAGCTCTACTACGAGGACCAGGGAGCGGGCCGGCCGGTCGTGCTCATCCACGGCTACCCGCTCGACGGCCACAGCTGGGAGCTCCAGACCCGCGAACTCCTCGCCGCCGGCTACCGGGTCATCACCTACGACCGCCGCGGCTTCGGCCAGTCCAGCAAGGTGGGCGGCGGCTACGACTACGACACCTTCGCCGCCGACCTCAACACGCTGCTGGAGACCCTCGACCTGCGCGAGGTCATCCTCGTCGGCTTCTCCATGGGCACCGGCGAACTCGCCCGCTACGTCAAGAACCACGGCCACGAGCGCGTCGCCAAGCTCGCGTTCCTGGCCTCGCTGGAGCCGTTCCTCGTGGCGGCCGACGACAACCCCACCGGCGTGCCCCAGAAGGTCTTCGACGGCATCGCCGCCGCGGCCCGAGCCGACCGCTACGCCTGGTTCACCCAGTTCTACAAGGACTTCTACAACCTCGACGAGAACCTCGGCACGAGGATCAGCCAGGAGGTCGTCACCGCGAACTGGAACACCGCCACCACCTCCGCCCCGGTCGCCGCCTACGCGGTGGTCCCGGCGTGGATCGAGGACTTCCGCGAGGACGTCGAGGCGGTACGCGCGGCCGGCAAGCCGTCGCTGATCCTGCACGGGACCAAGGACAACATCCTGCCGATCGACGCCACCGGACGCCCCTTCCACCAGGCGTTCCCCGAGGCGGAGTACGTCGAGGTCGAGGGCGCCCCGCACGGCCTGCTGTGGACGCACGCCGACGAGGTCAACCAGGCGCTGCTGGCCTTCGCCGGCAGGTGAGCGGTTCGTTCAAGACCGGGGCCTGACGCGGGATGAAGACTGCCCGGCATGACCGGACGAGCCTTCACTCCCGCCCTGGGCCGCTTCGCCCCCACCCGCCTGTACGACGCCGTGGCCGCGCTGACACGGGAACGCCTGTGGCGCGGCCTGCTCGCGATGCACGCCGCGCCGCGGCCCGGCGACGTGATCGTCGACGTGGGCTGCGGCACCGGCTCACTGGCGCTGCTGCTGCACCGGGTCGAGCCGCGCGCCCGCCTCATCGGCGTCGACCCCGACCCGGACGTGCTGGCGCTGGCCCGCCGCAAGGCCGCCGCCGCGGGCGCCGAGCTGGAGTGGCGCGCCGGCATGGGCGACGCGCTCACCGAGATCGTCGAGGCGGGCTCGGCGAGCACGGCCGTCTCCAGCCTCGTGCTGCACCAGTGCCCGGTCGCGATGAAGCGGGCCGTACTCGCGTCGATGTTCGCGGTGCTGAGGCCGGGCGGGCGGCTGGTGCTCGCCGACTACGGGCTGCAGCGCTCGGCCCTGATGCGCACGGCCTTCCGTGTCGTCCAGCTCGCCGACGGCAGAGCCGACACCCAGCCCAACGCCGACGGCATCCTGCCCGCGCTCATGGCCGATGCCGGGTTCGGCGATGTGCGCGAGGCCGAGGTGGTCTCAACGATCACGGGCTCCATCTCGGTGTACGTCGCCCGCCGCGGCTGAGCGGCGCAGCAGGGGCGCCACGACGGCAGGGGTGAGCCCCATCATCTCGCGCAGCCGCCGGGTGAAGTGCGCCTGGTCGGCGAAGCCGCCCGAGATCGCCGCGCCGGCCGGCGACTGCCCGGCCCGCATCGCCTCGGCCGCCCTGCGCAGGCGCACCCAGATCCGCCAGCGTGACAGCGGCATGCCCAGCTGCCGCCGCGCGAGCGCCCGCAGCCGCTGCGGCGACAGCCCGACCTCGGCGGCCAGCGTGGGCATGGAACCGACGACCCGCGGCCATCCGTCCCGGCCGGCCGCGGCGAGTACCGCGCCCGGAGCGGAGGTCGCATCCCGGCCGGCCAGGGCGCGCATCGCCGCCACCAGGCGGGGGTCGAGCTCGCCGGACGGGTGCGCGCCGCCGCCGCGTACGTCCTGCTCGCGCAGGCCGCGCAGGTCGGCGGCGGCGGTGATCCCGGCGCCGCAGCGCGCCCGCAGCCGGTCGGCGAACGCGCAGTGCGGTTCGACGAAGAACGTGAGCAGCTTCTCCACCGCGAGGATCCGGTGCCCCACCATCGGCGGCACGACCAGCGCCGCGGCGCCGTGCCGGGTCCGGCCGGCGTCCAGCATGCACACCTCGCCCTCCACGGCGATGGCGATCTGGAAGGCGGCGTGGCGATGCGCGACGCTGTCGGACACCGGGCCCCGGTACAGCGCGTACCCCTCGTGGACGGCGAAGTACGGCGCCGCTCCGTCCCCGGACGTCACCCCGCCGATGCTGCCAGGCGCCACAGCCGGTGGCGTCAGGGGGTGGCGGAGGCGTAGGCCTGGGCGAGCTTCGTCCAGATCGTGCCGGCCACGTCCGAGGCGGCCATCCGGTTGGTCACCACCATCAGCGTCACGCCGCGGGTGCGGTCGGTGGCGCCCATCGAGGTGAATCCGCCGTACGCGCCCGCGTGCCCCTGCCAGGTGCGCCTGCCGACCTTCGTACGTTCCGTGGCCATGCCGTACGTGCCGTCGGCGGCCTGCGACTGGGGTGACGGCGTGGTCATCGTCTTGACCGTGGCCGGGCGCAGCAGCCGGTCGCCGGCGAACAGGGCGTCGAGGAAGCGGGCGCCGCCGGTCGCGGTGCCGGCGAACATCCCGTCGCCGAACGGCAGGCCGTACAGGTCGGTGGGGATGCCCTTGGCGCCGTAGGCGGTGAAGAAGTCGGTCAGCGCGCCGCCGTCGCCGGCGATGTAGCCGTGGGCGAAGCGGGAGAGGGCCCGCCCCGAGCGCTCGGCGGTGAGGGAGCCGCCGCCCGTGCCCGCCCCGCGCAGGAAACGGCGCAGGTCGCGTTCGAGGGCCGCGCCGCCGCCGGAGGCCTTGCTCAGCACGTGGGCCAGGACGATGAACCCGGTGTTGGAGTACGCGTGCCGTTTGCCGGGGTTGACCGGTTTGCGGATGCCAGGCGCGAGCATGGCGAAGGTGTAGGGCCGGTCCGGGTCGTACTTCTTGCCGCCCGCGAACAGGGGAGCGGTCGCGGGATCGGCGTACATGTCCGGATAGCCGGCGGTGTGCGTGAGCAGCATCCGGAGCGTGACGACGTTCGAGCCCGCCACCTTCTTCCCGACATAGGCGGAGATCGGGGTGTCCAGCGCCAGGACCTTCTTCTCGGTCAGGCGCAGGGCGTACGCGGCCAGGACCGTCTTGCCGAAACTGCCCAGGCTGAACATCGTCGAGCCGGTGACCGGAGCGGACGGCTCGTTGATCGCCCGGCCGGACTTCGCCGACCAGATCACCTTCCCGTCGCGCATCGCGACCGCCTGGGCGCCGGGATCGCCGGTGCTCGCCGCCGCCTTGGCGAACGCCTTGTCCAGCGCGGTCGTGAGCGGCGCCTGGGCCGAGGCGGGCACGGTCAGCCCGCCCACGAGAAGGCCTAACGCCGGCACGAGTGTCCTGAAGATCATGGTGGTCCCTCCGTGTGTCGGTGGTCAGTGACCATGCTTGTTCACGAACGCCGTGAGCGCGTCGAGATAGCCGGGGACGTACAGGGACCGCGGCGCCGCGACGGCCGTGACCGCACCCCAGATGCTGTCGGGATGGTCCAGTTCGTGCTTGGCCGCGCTGTGGGAGCCGCCGCGCAGGACCTCGACGGTGAGCAGGTCGCGGGGGACGCCCGCGCGGTAGGCGGCCTCGGTCTCCTTGACGTCGACGTTGCGGTCGTGGTCGCCGAGCAGGAGATACGTCGGGACGCGTATGCCGGGTAGCTGATCGGTCACGTCGGCGCGGAAGTTGCGGAGCACGAACCGCCAGCGGTCCTTGCTCATCGGCGGGTCGTCCAGCCCCGAGGCGAGGTAGCGGTCGTAACCCACGCCCGCCTCCAGCAGGCGGATCTGGGCGGCGCGCCGCTTGAGCTCGGCGTCGAGCGTGCTCTGGCCGCGCAGTTCGGCCCGCAGGTTGTACTCGCCCTGCCGCAGCCAGTTCACCGCCGCACCCACGAGGATCATGAAGCGCACGTCGCCACGGTCACCGGCGACCTTGGGCAGCACCCAGCCGCCCTGGCTGATGCCCCAGAGCCCGAGCCGCCCCGGGTCGATCTCCGGCCGCTTCTTCGCCCAGTCCAGCGCGGCCTCGACCTCGGCGCTGCGATCGTCCATGCTCTGGTCGAGCCAGTTGCCCGGCGCGCCGCCGACGCCCGGCTTGTTCCAGGACAGTGACGCGTACCCGGCGCGCGCGAACGCCTCCCAGAGCGGGCGGTAGAAGCCGTCCCGGCTCGCGTCCGCCTCGCCGTCCCCATGCGCGAAGACGATCAGCCCGTGCGGCCCCTTCCCCTCCTCCGGCAGCGCGAGCACCGCCGTCAACGGCTGCTTCGGTCCCGGGATGCTCACCTCCACCTCGCGCACGGCGAAGTCGTTCTGCACGACGATCCACACACCGGTCCCCGCGACCAGGACGAGCACGCAGAGCACGATCCATGTTCTAACTCTCATGCAACTATCGTAGCCGATACGATCGGCCTATTTGCGAACGTTATGGATGAGAGTGAGCATCTCCGCCACCGAACCGGCCGGATCGGTGATCGGGAACTGGACCGCCCGGATGACCGCGCCGGGATCGGCGAGCAGGCTGAGCCGCTTGAAACGGTCGACGCCGGCCGCGCGGAACGTCGGCAGCAGCAGCCCGGCCGCCAGCTTGCTGTCCTGGTCTGACAGGAGGGGATACGGCAGCTCGGTGTGCTCGGCGAAGGCGGCCAGCTGGTCGGGCCGCTGGGTGCTGACGCCCCGGATCCCGGCTCCGGCCGCGGCGAAATCGGCCCGCCGCGCGGCGTACGTGAGAGATTCCAGCGTGCAACCGGCCGCGCCCGGTATGTCGCCCCAGCCGGGCGGATAGGCGTGGGCGCCGGGGGCGAAGGCGCCGGGGAAGAGGTAGAACACGCTCCAGGCATCGCCTGGCGCGCCGACCGCGAAGGGCCGGCCGTCGTGGCGTTCCAGCACGACGTCCGGCAGCTTGCGGCCGACCAGATCGTGCACGCGGCGCGACTCCGCCGACCCGTGCTCGCCGGCGGCGGTCAGCGCGCCGTCGCCCATCACGTGCCTGGTGCCCCAGTCCTGCAACGCGATCAGCGCAGGCAGCAGGCCCTCGCCCTTCGGGGTCAGCACGTAGTCGTGGCGCGGCGGGCGCTCGGAGTAGGGCCGCTTCTCCAGCACCCCGTGCGCGACGAGCCCTGCCAGGCGCTCGGCCAGCGCGCGCCGGCTGACGCCGAGCTCGCGCTGCAGGTCGTCGAAGCGGGTCGTGCCACCGGCGACGTCCCGCACCACCAGGAACGTCCACCAGTCGCCGATCACGCCGAGAGCTTGGGCGATGCCGCAGTCGGCGTCCTGGAGATCAGCGCGCTTCACGCTCCCACTATAGTGCGTTTCAAAATGGAACTTACTGAGGAGGAAGCCGGGATGACGAGCGTCTTCTGGCGGTGGTGGAGCGCCGGCACCACCAGCGCGATCGGCTCGGCGGTGGGCGGGGTGGCGCTGCCGCTGACCGCCCTGACGGTGCTCGACGCCTCCGCGTTCGAGATGGGCCTGATCGTGGCCGCCGGCTACGTCGCCTGGATCGTGATCGGCCTTCCCGCCGGGGTGCTGGTGCAGCGGCTGCCCATGCGCGGCGTGCAGATCGCCGCCGACCTGGCCCGCGCCGCGGCGGTCGTCTCCATCCCGCTGGCCTGGTGGTGGCAGGCCCTCACGGTCGCCCAGTTGGTGGCCGTGGCGCTCGTGATCAGTTTCGCGAACGTCGTCTTCGACGTCGCCAACTCGACCTTCCTGCCGTCCATCGTGAGCAAGGAGCAGCTGCAGTCGCGCAACAGCCTGACCTCGGGCACCCATGCCGTCACACAGCTCGGCGGGCCGTCCGTGGGCGGCCTCGTCGTCCAGATGCTGGGAGCGGTCCCGACCCTGCTGGTCGACGCGGTCAGCTATCTCGTCTCCGCGCTGCTGCTGCGCACACTGCCGGAACGGCGGGCCGAAGCCCCCGCCGAGTGGCCGCCGATGCGCGCGATGATCGCCGAAGGCTGGCGCTTCGTCGCGCACCACCCGGTGATGGGCCCCTGCATGTGGGCCGCCACCGCGGCGAACGCGGTCTGCGGGGCCCAGCACGCGCTCTTCGCCCTGTACCTGGTGCGCGAGCTGCACGCCTCACCCGCCCTCCTCGGGATCCTGCTGGCCGCCGACGGGGCCGGCACGCTGATCGGCGCCGCGCTGACCACCCGGATCACCGCCCGGTTCGGCAGCGCCCGCGCCCTGATCGCCGCCGGGTTCGTCTCGGTGGCCGGGGCGCTCGTCCTGCCCCTGGGCGCGGGCGTGCCGGGATTCGTCGCCTTCGCCGCCGGCAGCGCCGTCTTCGCGGCCGGTGTGGTGGTGCTCAGCGTGGTGACCCGCACCTACCGGCAGCTCGCCAGCCCGCCCGAGCTGCTGCCGCGGGTCATGGCGACGGTCCGCTTCGTCTCCTGGGGCGCGATCCCGATCGGGGGACTGCTCGCCGGAGGCGTCGCCGGCGTCCTCGGCGGCCGGGCCACCCTGCTGCTCTTCGCGGTGGTGGCCGCCGCGGTGCCGCTGATCCTGCTCTTCTCGCGCGTACGCCGCCTGCGCGACCTCTCCGACCACCAGCACGCCGCCATGTCCCCGGAATCGAGGTGAAACACTCTGCCGATTCTCCATCGCCTTCTCCTGGACCCTGGAGGCGCGGTCAGGCGGAGCGGGCCACCGACATTCTCACGTACGCCCCCGGCGTCTGGCCGAAGTGCCGGCGGAAGGCCAGGATGTAGCCGTTCGCGCTGGTGAAGCCGACTCTGGCGGCCACCGCGCTGACCAGGTGCCCGCGATCCAGCAACTCCAGGGACTGGTTGAGACGCAGCCGCGTGCGCCACTCGGAGAAGGCCAGGCCCGTCTCGGCCCTGAAGGCCCTGCGCAGGCTCGTCGAGCTGCTGTGCAGGCTGCGCGCCCACTCGGCGGCCGTGCGCGGGTCGCTGGGCGTACGGCTGAGCTGCTCGGCCACGGCCGAGGCCACGCGGCTGCTGGGCCGGGGGAGAGGCAGGCTGGCCCGATGGCCGGCCGACAGGGCGGCGAACACGTCCGCGTCGTCGGCGGGGGCCGATCTGCGCATCCGGCTGAGCAGCAGCCTGCGCTGCTGGTCGGTGACGTTCACGGTCGTGACCTCGGTGTGCGGCAGCCGGTACAGGTCCGTCTCGAACGTCTCCACGACGATCAGCGAGTCGGGGCCGAACCTGGCGCTGTGCGGCACCCCCGCCGGGATCCACACGCCGACCGACGGCGACAACCGATGCTCGCACCCGTGCGCGGTGACGGTGATCCGCCCGAGCGGAACGTACAGGAACTGGTGGAAGTCGTGCGCGTGCGTCGGATGGCCCCAGTCCGCGATGAACTCGTCGTCGGCCAGGACCTCCGGCGCGGCCATTGTCTCCGTCACGGTCGCACAACCTCCTCGTGGATGGGTGGCCCCTGAGTGTGAGCGGCCGCCCGCCGCGTTGGACCCGCCCAAGTAAGGTAAGGGTAACCTAATCTGCCGTTCGCCAGGTTAGGAGCCCAGGATGACCGATGACTGACACCCCGCAGCAGCCGAGACCGGTGCTCACCCGTGGCGTGGCGGTCGCCCTGCTCGCCGTCCTCTGCCTGGCCGTCGTGACCGTCGCGGGCATCGCGCTCGGCGCCCGCGACATCTCGCCGCTGGAGGTCGTCCGCGTCCTGGCCGACCCGGGAGGCGACAGCTACAACGGCCACGTCCTGTGGACCGAGCGCATCCCGCGCACCCTGCTCGGACTCGCGGTCGGCGCCGCGCTCGGCGCCTCCGGCCTGATCATGCAGGCGCTCACCGCCAACCCGCTGGCCGACCCCGGCATCCTCGGCGTCGAGCAGGGCGCGGCCATGTTCGTGGTGCTGGGCATCCTGTTCTTCGACATCACCGGGGTGGGCGGCTCCTTCTGGGCGGCGCTGGCCGGGGCGGGGCTGGCCGCCGCGCTCGTGTACGCCGTCGGAACCCGCAGCGCCGCCGGCAGCACCACGATCGGGCTCGTCCTGGCCGGGGTCGCGGTGGCCGCCGTCATGAGCTCGCTCATCACCCTGCTCGTCGTCCGCGACGAAGCCGTCTACGCCCACCTGCGGTTCTGGTCGGTGGGCCAGCTCACCGGCCGGGCCGAGATCCTCGACGAGATCGCGCCGTTCGTCCTCGCCGGGCTCGTGCTGGCGTTGCCGCTGGGCCGTACCCTCAACATGCTCAGCATGGGCGACGACGCGGCCGCCGCGCTCGGCGTCAAGGTCGGCAGGGCGCGGCTGGGCGGCGCGGCCGTGGCGGTGCTGCTCTGCGCCGCGGCCACCGCGGCGGTCGGCCCCGTGGCCTTCGTCGGCCTGGTCGGCGCGCACTGCGCCAGGATGCTCGTCGGCGCCGACCACCGCTGGTCGCTCCCGCTGTCCATGGCCTGCGGGGCCGTGGTGCTGCTCGGCGCCGACATCGCCGGACGGCTCGTCCTGCGCAACGGTGAGATCCAGGTCGCGGTGATGACCGCGGTCGTCGGCACGCCGTTCTTCGTGTGGCTGGCCCGCCGCGGGAACCTGGTGCGCGTCTGATGAACCCGCTCGACACCCGCGTGGGCGCGGGCGCTTCCGGCCGTGCCGCCGTGCTGGCCACGATCAGGCGTACGCGGCGGGGCCAGGTCAGGCGGCTGGCGGCTCTCGTCCTCCTGTGCTGCGCGCTGCTCGCGGCCCTGCTGACCGCGGCGATCTTCCTCGGCGGAGCCCGCCGGGTCGATCCCGCCGACATCCTGCCCGCCGCCTTCGGCCTGCGCACCGGCCTGGCCGACTACGTGGTCTTCCAGAACCGGCTGCCGAGAGCGCTGGCCGCTTCGCTGTCCGGCGCGCTCTTCGGCCTGTCGGGCGCCCTCTACCAGCGGCTCATCCGCAACCCGCTGGCCACACCCGACATCGTGGGCATCTCGGCGGGCGGCGGCGCCGGCGCCACCACCGCCCTGGTCCTGGCGCCCTCCCTGCCCCTCGGCATCCCGCTGGCGGCGCTGTGCGGATCGTTCCTGCTGGTGGCCGCGATCCACGCCATCAGCTGGCGCCAGGGCGTGGACACCTACCGGCTGGTCCTGGTCGGCATCGGGCTCAGCGCCGTCTGCGTCGCGTACACCAACTACCTGCTCACCGCTGCCGACCAGCACAGCATCGCCATCGCGATGCGCTGGCTGGTCGGCAGCGTCAACGGCGTGAGCTGGGAGGGCGTCGTCACCCTGGCGGTGGCGCTCGTCCTGTGCGCGCTGGGCGCCACGGCGCTGGACCGACCGCTGAGCGGCATGGTCCTGGGCGACGACCTGGCCACCGGCCTCGGCACGACCGTGCCCAGAACCCGCGTCGCCACCCTCCTGCTGGGCGCGGGCGCCGCCGCGCTGGCCACCGGCGTGGTCGGGCCGATCGGCTTCGTGGCGCTGATCAGCGGCCCGATCGCGGTCAGGCTGACCGGCGGACGGCACACGCTCGTCCTGGCGCCGCTCGTCGGCGCGGTCATCGTGCTCGGCGCCGACCTGGCGGCCCAGCACGCGCCCGTCATCAGCCCCGTGCCCACCGGCGTGCTCACCGCGCTGCTCGGCGCGCCCTACTTCTTCTGGCTGATCCTTCGCCGCGGAACCGGAGCCACCTCATGACCTACCAGCTCGAAGCTCGCGCGATCAGCAGCGGCTACGGCACGTCGCTGATCATCAAGGAGCTGTCCGCCGGCATCGCCGCCGGCCGCATCACCGCCCTGGTCGGACCGAACGCGTGCGGCAAGTCGACTCTGCTCAAGTCCATCGCCCGGCTGCTGCCGCTCGCCGCCGGCGCGGTCCTGCTCGACGGCGCCGACATCCACGCCACCCCGACCAAGGAGGTGGCCCGCAGGCTCGGCGTCCTGCCGCAGTCGCCCGTCGCGCCGGAGAGCATCACCGTCGGCGACCTCGTCTGGAGGGGCCGCCACCCCCACCGCCGCTTCGGGCGGCGCCGTACCGCCGCGGACGAGGCGGTCATCGCCGACGCCCTGCTGGCCACCGGCACCGCCGAGCTGATCGACAGGCCGGTCGACCAGCTCTCCGGCGGCCAGCGGCAGCGCGTCTGGATCGCGCTCGCCCTGGCCCAGGACACGCCGACGCTGTTGCTGGACGAACCGACCACCTACCTGGACATCGCCCACCAGATCGAGGTGATGGACCTGCTGGCCGAGCTCAACGAGCGCACCGGCAAGACCATCGTGCTCGTCTCCCACGACCTCAACCAGGCCGCCCTGTACGCCTCGACCATCGTCGCCATGCGCGCGGGCCGGATCGTGCGCCAGGGCCCGCCCGAGCACGTGCTCACCGAGGAGACCGTCGCGGAGGTGTTCGGCCTGACCTGCGCGGTCGTGCCCCACCCCGTCGACGGGACGCCACAGATCTTCCCACTGTCAAGGAGGAACCGATGAAGAAGCTCGTCGCGGCCGCCGCGGCCTGCCTGGCCCTGGTCACCGCCTGCTCGGCACAGGACCGGCCCGCGCAGAAGGCCGCCGCCCCAGGCACGGCGGGGGGCGTGTACCCCGTGACGCTCACCAACGCCTGGGGCGGGGACACCATCGACAAGAAGCCGCTTCGCGTGGCGACCGTCTCCGACGGCGACACCAGCATCGCCCTGGCCCTCGGCCTGGTGCCGGTGATCACTCCCGACACCGAGGACGGCGGGGCGATCCCCGAGTACAAGAAGCGGGCCATGGACAAGCTCGGCGTCACCAGCCTCAAGACCTACGACGACACCGACGGCACCGACTACGAGGCCATCGCCGCCGAGGCGCCGGACGTCATCCTCGGCGTCAACACCTGGGGGATGGACACCGACTACGCCAAGCTCGCGCCGATCGCGCCGGTGGTGACCTACGCCCAGAAGAAGGACGCCGACACCCTGCCGTGGCAGGAGCGGCTGAAGGTCGCGGCCCAGGCGCTGGGCAAGAGCGCCGAGGCGGAGGCGGTGATCGGCGCCAACCGCAAGGCCATCGCGGACGCCGCCGCCGCCAACCCCGCCTTCCGCGGCAAGACCTACACCTACGTCGTCGTCCACCCCGAGCAGATCACGTTCATGTCCTACGCCGACCAGGACCCGGGCATCTTCGAGGACCTCGGCCTGCGCAAGACCGACAAAGCCGCCGGCTACACCGCCAAGGACAACGGGGTCAGCCTGGAGAACCTCGACCAGCTTGACGCCGACGTCGTCCTGGTCACCTACCCGTTCGGCGACGAGGGCCTGCTCAGCGCGTCGGAGCTGGCGGGCAACAAGCTCTTCCAGTCGCTTGAGGCGGTCAAGAACAAGCACGTCGCGGTGGTGCCCGCCGAGAACACGCTCTCCTCGGCGATCGCCTACCCCGACGCGCTCAGTTCCTCCTGGGTGGTCGAGCAGCTCACTCCGATCCTGGCCAAGGCGGTCGCCGGAGGCTGACGCCCTCCCCGGGGACCGTCACCAGGCCCGCGGGCATGGACAGCAGACGGCGGCCGCGCGCGATCGTGCCCGCCCGGTGGGCGATCACGATCAGCGTCCGGTCGCCGGCCGCGGCCGACAGCGCCCCCTCGATCATGGCGGCCGTCTCGTGGTCGACCTCGGCGGTCGCCTCGTCCAGGATCAGCACCGCGGGATCGGCGAGGGCCGCCCTGACGATCGCCACCAGCTGCCGCTCCCCGGCCGACAGGCGGGAGCCGTGCGTGCCCACCCTCGTGTCCAGGCCGTCCGGCAGCGCCGCGACCCATCCGGCCAGCCCGAGCTCGCGCAGCGCCGCCTCGACGCGGCGGCGGTCCGGGGGGACGGGCAGCATGGCCAGGTTCTCCGCGAGCGTGCCGTCCACCAGCAGGACGTCCTGCGGGACCAGCACGACGCGCGCCCGCACCCGGGCGGGGTCCACGGCGGCCAGATCGTGCCCGGCGAAGCGGACGGCACCGGTGCCCGGCGTGTACAGCCCGGCCATGAGCTTGCCCACGGTGGACTTGCCCGAGCCGGTCCGTCCCGCGATCACCAGGCGGTCACCGGCGGCGACGGTCAGCGACAGGCCGTCGACGGCCGGGCGCGCGCCGCCGTAGGAGAAGCCGACGCCGGACAGCGTGAGCTCCCCCCGCGCGGGCAGGTCGCCGCCGTCGTCCGCGCCGCCGGTGGGCGCGCTCGCCTCGATCAGGTCGAGTACGCGCGCCAGCCGTACGTGAGCCTCCCGCGCCTCGCCGATCGAGGCGGCCAGATCCTCGAAGCGGTGGAAGATGTCCCGGGTGGCCAGGACGAACACGACGGCCACGCCGACGCTGAGCAGGTCCCGGCCGACCAGCCACGCGCTGAGGGCCAGCACCACCGCCACGCAGGCCGCCTGGAGCAGCGCGAGCCGGTTGAGCTCCAGCTCGGCGCGCACCTGCGCCGCCTGCGTGTCGAGCAGCCGGTCGTTGTCGGCGCCGAAGCGCGCCAGCCAGCGCGGCACGGCGCCGTTGACGCGCAACTGTTCCTGGGCGGGAAGGGACTCGGCGAAGCGCGCCGCGACCGTGGCCTCCGCGGCGGCGACCGCGCCGTACGCCACGCCGGCCCGAGCCTTGAACCGGCGCACGATCAGCACGGCCGGCGGCACGAACGCCACCAGCATCACCACGGTCAGCAACCACGAGTACGCCGCCAGCATCACCACGGTGAACACCAGGACCGCGGCGCCGGTGACGAGGTCGGGCAGCGTGGCCCCGGCGAACGAGCCCAGCCCGTTGATCTCGCCGGTCACCCGGCGCAGCAGTTCGCCCCTGCGGTTGGCCTCGACGAAGCGCAGCGGTGCCGTGCCGAGCGCGGACACGGCCCGCTCGCGCAGCCCGGCGAGCGCGTGCTCACCCACCCTGACCAGCCAGTACCGCGACGACCACGCGAGCGCGCCCCCGGCCGCGACCAGGACGAGCAGCGCCCCCGACCACAGGGCCAGCGCGCCCGCCCGCCCGCCGCCGGCCGCGTCGATCACCCGGCCGATCGCGGCGGTCACGCCGACCGCCAGGGCGGCGCCGGTCAGGTTGAGCGCCACGACGGCCGCGAGCGCGAGCCGGTGCCCGCGCAGGAACACCGCCGCACGGCGGAAGACCGCCCGCTGGTCCGGCAGGTCGGCGAGGACGGGCTGGTCAGGCACGGGTGGGCTCCTGCGTGAGTGTGCCGCCCGCGAGCGCGACCCGCCGGTCGGCGCGGGCGAGGACGGCCGGTGAGTGGCCGGCGAAGACGACCGCCTTGCCCGCCGTCGCGCGGCGCAGCCGGTCCAGCACGCGGGCCTCGGTGCCGGCGTCCAGGGCCGAGGTGACGTCGTCGAGCAGCAGCACGGGACAGTCGCGCAGCAGCGCCCTGGCCAGCACGATCAGCTGGCGCTGCCCGCCGGACAACGCGCCGCCGCGTTCGCCCGCCTGCGTGTCCCAGCCGTCGCCGAGCCCGCTCAGCACGAGGTCGAGCCCGGCCGCGAACGCGGCCCGCTCGATCTCGTGATCGGGGTGGTCGCCGCTCAGCCGCAGGTTCTCCGCGATCGTGCCGTGCAGCAGCAGCGGCCCCTGCGGGACGAACCCGAGCGTGCGGTAGAGGTCGCCGGGGTCGCTGCCCCGCAGCGGGACCCCGCCGAACGAAGCCTCGCCCGTCGAGGGCACCAGCTGGGCGATGGCCCGCAGCAGCGTGCTCTTGCCCGACCCGGTCGCACCGGTGAGCACGACCCACTCGCCGGGCGCGGCGCTCAGCTCCAGCGGGCCGAGCACGAGCCCGCCCTCCCGTTCGACGCTCAGCCCGCTGACCCGCAGCAGCCCGGCGCGCGGCAGGGCGCTCCCGCCCTCCGGCACGCCGGGCAACGCCAGGATCTCCTCGATCCGCCCGGCCGCGACACGCGCCTCGGCCCGGTCCCCGAGCCTGGCGGTCATGACGGTGACCGCCAGCGACACCGTGCCCATCCACAACACGAACGTGGTCAGTTCGCCCACGGTGAGGCGCCCCTCCAGCGCCGCGTACCCGCCCGCGAACAGCCCGGCCACGACCGCCAGCCGGGGCACCACGAAGACCGCCGCCTCCCAGGCGGAGCCGACCGAGGCCAGGCGCATCGTGTGGCGGCTCACCTCGGCGCTGTGGCCCTGATGGCGCTCGACCATGAGCCGGTCGGCGCCCACGCCGCGCAGGGGGAGCAAGGCCGTCAGCAGGTGCTCCGCCACCGTCCCGCGCCCGCTGTGCGCCACGGCCAGCTCTTCCGCGCGCCGGTCGAACAGCGGCGGGAAGACCCGGTTGACCGCCAGCAGCAGCGGCACGGTCAGCGCTGCGATCAGGAGCAGCAGCGGGTCGAGACCCGCCAACGCCGGGACCAGCACCAGCCCGGTGGCGCCGATCACCACCCACGTGGTGAGCCCGTGCACCCAGACCTGGACGGCGCCGACGTCACGCGTGGCCCGGGTGCTCAGGTCGCCGAACCCGGCCGCGTCGCGCCGCATCGTCTCGGTGTCGACCGCCAGGATCGCCCGCAGCAGCCGGGTACGCAGCCACGCGCCCGCCCGGACGTCGGCCAGCGTGGCCCACTTCTGCCAGCCCCGCATGCCCGCGTACTCGGCGGCGGCCACCACGACGAAGGCGCCGGCGTAGCCGGCCGCGGCGGGCACCGAACCGGCCCGCACCCCCAGATCGACCGCCCGCCCGAGCAGCCACGGCAGGGCCAGGAACGCGAGCTGCCTGACCACCGCCGCCGCGACCGCGCGCAGCAGGTCCGCTCGCACCCGCACCAGGCACTGCCGCAGCAGCCGCCGTCCTCGCCGATTCGTCACGGCCGAAACCGTAGGTACCGCACCCGCCCGCGGCTCCAAGGCAGAGCGCACGCCGTCGAAGTCGCCGCCCGATCGTGCGCGGCAGTGGCACGGGCTGGACGCCTGGTTGGATCGCGCCCCCGCCGCCCGCCCTAGCCTGGCGGGGTCGCCCCGAGGAAGGAGCAGTGCGGATGCCCACCCGCAACCCCCGTACGGTCGTCACGTTCCCCATCGTGCTGAGGGAGCTGACCGTCCTGCGCGTCACGGATGTCACCCCGGGGATGCGGCGCGTCACGCTCGGCGGCGCGCAGCTGCGCGCCTTCCACCGTGACGGGTTCGACCTGCCGCCGCTGCGCTCGGAGGGCTTCGACGACCACGTCAAGTTCTTCTTCGCCGCCGACGGCGGGGACCGTCCCGTCCTGCCCCGCCAGAACATCAGCAGCCTCGACTGGCCGGCCGGCGAACGCCCGATCGCCAAGGACTACACCCCGCGCCGCTACGACCCCGACGCCGGGGAGATCGACTTCGACTTCGTCCGGCACGGCGACGGGCCCGCGGCATCCTGGGCCGAACAGGCCACGCCAGGACAGACCGCCTGGATCGCCGGGCCGAAGATGTCCCACCACCACCCCGAGGGCGCCGACTGGATCCTGATCGCCGGAGACGAGACCGCGCTGCCCGCGATCGGCAGGTGGCTGGCCGAGATGCCGGAAGGCGTCAAGGCCAAGGTCTTCATCGAGATCGGCGACGACACGCACCGCCAGGACCTGCCGACCCGGGCCGCCGCCGACATCACGTGGCTCTCGCGCCAGGGCGCCCCGGCGGGCACGACGGACCTGCTGGAGCGGGCGGTCAGGCAGATGGACTGGCTGCCGGGCACCGTCTTCGCCTGGGCGGCGGGCGAGGCGATCTCCCTCAAGGGACTGCGCCGCCACCTCGCCGCCGAGCGCCGGGTGCCGCGCGAGCAGACCCACATCACCGGCTACTGGCGCCTGAGCGAGGCTCCGCACGCCGTACCGGAGGAGGACGACGGCGCGCACGAACGGCTGCACGAGCTCACCGACCTGGCGCCGGGCTTCGCCATCAGGGCGGCGGTCACGCTCGGCCTGGTCGACCTGGTCCACTCCGGCGTGGGCGAGCTGGCCGCCCTGGCCGAGCGCACCTCGACGGACCCCGCCGGGCTCACCGCGCTGATGGACTACCTGGTCTCGATCGAGGTGTTCGCCGCCGGGCCCGACGGCCGGTACCGGCTCACGCCCGTCAGCGAGGAACTCGTCGAGGACGACCACTCGGCCGAGGAGTACCACCTCGGCGGCGCGCGGGCCGCGCTCGACCTGTCGCTGTCCGGGCTGGTGCGGACGCTGCGCACCGGCGGGGCCGGGTACCGGACCGAGACGGGCGAGCCGCTGGCGGCCGCGATGCCGTCCGACGCGCGCCTGGGCGGCTCGGCGCGCGAAGCCGTCGAGGAGAGCGCCCGCTGGGTCGCGCCCGGCGTCCTCGGCGCCTACGACTGGGCCGCGGTGAAGTCGCTCACGGCGGGCGGCAACGGCGCGGCGACCATCGTCAACGCCCTGCTCAAGGCCGACCCGGGACTGCGCGTGCGGATCGCGGCGATGCCGTCGGCGCTCGGCGTGCTGCGTGAGCGGATCCTCGACGCCGACGTGCTGGCGCGGGTGGAGCTGGTCCCCGCCGCGGAGCTGGTGCCGCCCGGCGGCGACGACACCGTCCTGCTGGCGCACGCGCTGACCTGGCTGTCCGACGAGGACGCCGAACTGGTGCTCGCCGAGACCGCGAAGAGGCTGCCCGCGGGCGGGACGCTGGTCATGGTGGAGGAGTTCAGGCCGGAGGGTCCCGACGACCCCGACGTGGTGCTGCACGACCTGCGGCTGCGGTGCGCCTTCGGCTCCGGCCTGCGTACGGCCGGCCGTATCGGGGAGCTCGCCGAGCGGGCGGGACTGCGCGTGCGGACGGCCCGCGACATCGGGTGGGACCACCGGATGTGGGTCATGGACGCGTCACCGGAGGATCGGTGACGGCGGACGGCGTGGTCCTCGTGCACGGCGGCATGCACGGGTCGTGGTGCTGGTCGCGGGTGCTGCCCCGGCTGGAGTTACCCGCCGTGGCCGTCGACCTGCCCCGCGACGCCGGCCTGGACGGGTGGGCGGACACCGTCGCCGGCGCCGCGTCCGGCATGCGGGCGGCCGTCGTCGTCGCCCACTCGCTGGCGGGCATCGTGGCGCTCGAAGCGCTGGCCCGCGCCGGGGACCGGATCCACGGGGCCATGTTCGTCGCCGCCGTCGTCCCGCGCGACGGTCAGTCCTACTTCGGCACGCTCCCCGCGCCCCTGAACCGCCTGCGTGAGCTGCTCGGCGTCGGCAGGCGCGGCGACATCGTGATGCCCGCGGCCCTGGCCCGCCTGCTGCTGTGCCACGACCTGCCGCCGGACGACGCCCGCACGCTGGTGGGCAACCTCACGCCCGAGCCGGTCTCCGTCCTGAACACGCCGGTACGGCACCGCCTCCCCGACGGCGTCCGCCTCGCCTACGTGCACACCACCCGGGACCGGGCCGTCTCCCGCCGCGCCCAGGAGCTCTACGCGGCCCGGCTCCACCCGGCGGCCGATCGGCTGTACCTGGACTGCGGCCACAGCGCCTTCTTCAGCCGCCCGCACGAGCTCGCCGCGCTGGTCAACACGTGGTGCGCCGGTCGGCCCGGCCTCACGCCGGACGGATGCGGATGACCGCGGTCTTCCCGGTGACGCCGACGACCTCCAGGCTCATCTTGTTGACGACGGTCGTGCCGCCCGCCCCGCAGGTCAGGCCCCAGAAGGCGGCGGAGTTCGCCGACGGGCCGGTGATGGTGGCCGAGCACCCGCCGTCGCTGGAGACCCTCGCCCCGATCATCGGCGCGACGAACGAGACCGTCTCGCCCTTGGGCCCCGGCGGTGACGCGTGGGGGTGGCGGCGGGGGAGATAGCGGTCCTTTCGGCGACCAGGCCTGTCGATCACACTGGAAGGATCACTGCATACGGGGAAGGAAGCACTCATGCCCAGCATCCCGAGTGAGCCCGCCGGCCGCCGCGACGTCTTACGCGGCCTCTCGCTGGCCGGCGCGGGAGCCGTACTGGCGACGGGTTCGCCGCCGGCACCCGCCCGCGCGCACGCACCGGACCTCACGGTCCTGCGGCGGGCCAGCCTGATCGACGGCACGGGAGCGCCGGTACGGCGAGGCGTCACCATCGTGGTCACCGGCGGCCGGATCGCCTGGATCGGCGACGATCACGGCGCACCCGGACACCGGTCGGCCAACGTGGTCGATCTGCGCGGACGGTACGTCATCCCCGGGCTGTGGGACATGCACACCCACGGGACTCTCGACGAGAAGATCGCCCCGCCGCTGTACATCGCCAACGGAGTCCTCGGCGTCCGGGAGATGTGGGGCTCCCCGCCGCTGCACGCGCTGCGCGACCGGATCGAACGCGGTGACCTGCTCGGCCCGCGCATGGTCGTGGCCAGCAACATCATCGACGGCCCCGTCTCGCTGCTGGGGCCCCTGCCCACCAAGGTCGCGAACGCGGCCGAGGCCAGGCGGGCCGTACGCGCGGAACAGGCCGCCGGGGCCGACTTCCTCAAGATCTACTCCTACCTCGGCCGCGACGCCTTCCACGCCCTGGCGGACGAGGCCCGCGCGGCGGGACTGCGCGTCGACGGGCACGTCCCCTACCTGGTGCCCATGGCCGAGGCCAGCCGGGCCGGGCAGCGGTGCTTCGAGCATCTGCTCGGCCTCACCCTGGCCACCTCCAGCCGCGAACGCCAGTTCCGCCGCCGGATGGAGGACACGCCGATCGACCCGGCCGACCCGCGCGCCTGGTACACCATGGTGCGCGAGATGGAACGGCTGGCGGCCGAGACCTACGACCCGGCCAAGGCCAGGGAACTGTACAAGCTGCTCATCCGCGACGGCAGCCGCCACTCGCCCACGCTGTCGGTGCTCAACGTCGTCACCCAGCCCGCCGAGACCTACGCCGACGATCCGCGACTGAAGTACATGCCGGCCGCCGTCCGCGCCGTCTGGGCCGAGAGCCTGAAGATCGTCGCTCCGGTCACGCCCGAGCAGATCGCCCAGCAGCGCCACTTCTTCAACCGGCTCCTGAGCCTGGTCGGACGCCTGCACCGGGCCGGCGTCGGCGTGCTCGGCGGCACCGACTGCTACAACCCCTACGTCTTCCCCGGCTTCAGCGCCCACGACGAGCTGTCGCTGCTGGTACGCGCAGGGCTCGCGCCGATGGCCGCGCTGCGGGCCATGACCCGCGACGCGGCCCGCTTCCTCGGCCAGGAGGACACCATGGGGACGCTCGCTCCCGGCAAGGCCGCCGACCTGGTGGTCCTGGACGCCGACCCGCTGGCCGACATCCGCAACACGCGCCGCATCCACGCGGTGATGACCCGGGGCCGCCTCATCGGGCCGAGGGAACGCGCCCACATCCTGGCCGAGGTGGAGGCGGCGGCCAAGGAGCAGGGCAGCGCGGCGGCGGTGCCCGCCTGCGCCTGCCACTGACATCAGGGTCGAAGGAGCGCGCGTGCCGGTGACGTCAGGGCCGGAGGAGGCGGGCGACCTCGGTCACGACGACCTCGGGGTCGGTGAGCGGGACGTAGTGGCCGGAGCGGGGAGCGATCACATGGCGTCCGGCCGGTGACCGGGACGCCCGGTGGGCGTGGGCGGCGTTGGCCGCGGCTCTGGTGGAGGCGGGCATGCCGTTCCCCGCCCGGCCGCCGGAGACCACCGTGACCGGCAGGCCGCCGAGGTGGGGCGGGCCGATCCGCCAGGTGGCGAGCTCGTCGAGGAACGTGCGTACCTGGGCGCGATGGGTGCGCACGGCGGCCGCGGTGAACGCCTCCCGGCGCATGTCCCGCCGCGCGTCCCGAGGCAACGTCAGCATCGTGGACCGGTAGGCGAACCCGAGCAGGCCGAGGTGGGCCAGCAGGAGGTTGACCCGGACCACCACCCGCTCCACCCGCCGGAAGGCCGGGCTGAACAGCACGTCGGCGGCCTCGTCGGCCGGGTCGACGAGCACCAGCCCGGCGACCCGCTCCGGGCGCGCCGCCGCGGCGAGCCTGACGATCGGGCCGCCGGCGCTGTGCCCCACCAGCACGTACGGCCCGGCGCCGAAGTGGTCAAGCAGATCGCCCAGATCGCCGGCCATCCGGCGCAGCGTCCGCGAGACGGGGTCGGCGGGGGAGCGGCCGAGCCCGGCGCGGTCATAGACGATCGCGCGCGCGAACGCGCCCACGGCGGGCTGCACGAGCGCCCACGACGACCGGCCGACCGCGGCCCCGGCCTCGAACACCACCGTCGGCATGGGCCCCGCCGCCGTCGTCGGCTCTGGGCCGGGCGTCGTCATCGCCTCTGGAACGGGTGCCGCTGCCGGCTCTGGGCCGGGCAGCACCATGGCGTGCAGGCGGCGGCCGTCGCGGGTCGGCACCCACTCCGTCGTGCCCTGGATGTGGTTCACGGCCTCCCCGATCGGTCAAAGTTACGCACTCTAACTTAGGGCGGTCGTCAAGCGGGTCACCCGAGGGGTTCGCCCTCGCGGTCGTGGAGCCGCGCGGAGAGGACCGCGCCGATCTCGGCGAGCGGTCCCGGCCGGGTCAGGTCCTTGGGGTCGCAGGCCACGTCGTGCGCGTCGATCACGCCGGTGATGTGCGGGCGCCACGCCCCGGCCGGCCGGCGGTCGTGAAGGGTGCCGGCGGTGGCCCGGAAGTACAGGGCGTCGCCCTGGTACACCCTCGTGCCGTGGCCGCGTACCAGCCGGTCGGTGTTGAGGTGGACGTCCCTGAGCTCGGCCAGGGCGCCCGCGGGCAGTCCGGCCAGCGGACTGCCCTCCCTGCGCAGGATCTCCGCGACCCGCTCCAGCGTGAGCGCGGCGTCGGGGGCGTGGCCGTCCATGGCCAGCAGCGCCTCCAGCGCCTCCGCCTCGTCGGGGGGCGGCAGCTCGCGCAGCGCCTCGGCGGGCCGGGCGTCGAGGATCGCCAGCAGCCGTACGTCGGCGAGCAGCACGGCCAGTTCCTGCGCGATGACGCCCCCGGTGGACCAGCCGAGCAGATGGTAGGGGCCGTCGGGCTGTACCGACCGGATCTGGGCGGCGTAGTCGGCGGCCAGCTCCGTCAGCGAGGCGGGCAGCGGGTGGCGGCGGGCCTGGAGGGCGTAGATCGGGCGGCCGGGCAGGTGCTTGATCAGCCCGCCGTAACACCAGCCGAGCCCACCGGCCGGGTGAACAGCGAACAGCGGCGGCCGTGAGCCCGCCTGGCGTAGGGGCAGCAGCACGCCGAGCGGGTCCGCGCGGGTGCCGCCGTCGATCAGGCTCAGCAGGGCGGCCGGGGTCTGCGCCGCGAACAACGCGCCGACCGGGAGCGTGGCCCCGAGCACCTGGCCGATGCGGTCGATCAGCCGCACCGCGGCCAGCGAGTGCCCGCCCAGCTCGAAGAAGCCGTCGTCGACGCCGGCCCGCGGCAGCCCCAGCACCTCGGCGAACAGCTCACACAGCATCGCCGCCCGAGGCCCGTGGGGCGCCCGCGCCGGCGCGGCCTCCGCGCCGGGATCGAACGCCGCGCGTGTCAGCGCGATCGGCGTGCCAGGGCCGTGTGGTGCGCGCGCCGTCGTTCCGGCCCGGCCGGGTTCCCGGCGCCCGGTGTGGGCGAGGGTGCCGTCGCGCCGCCAGACGGCCAGGCCGCCGGTGCGGTACATGCGCGAGCCGGGCGGGCCGAACGGGTCGGCGACGAACCGCTCGGCGGTCAGGCCGGGCCTGCCCAGGTAGCCGCGGGCCAGGGCGGGGCCCGCCGCGTACACCTCGCCCGTCACCCCGGGCGGGACCGGCTGCAGCCGCTCGTCGAGCACGTAGACGCGCGGGTCGCGGCCGTCGTCGCGCGGCCCTCCGGTGGTGTGCGGCCCTCCGGTGGTGTGTAGGCGGCCGGTGACGTGCGCGCTCGTCTCGGTGAGGCCGCGCACGGTGAGCGTCCGGGGTCCGTCCGGTCGCCAGTCGCGCACACGCGCGGCGTCCAGGACCGCACCGTTCAAGATCACGTAGCGGAGCGGCAGCTCGCGGCCGTCGTCGTCGGCCATGAGCCGGTCGAAGGCGGCAGGGGCCAGGTTGAGCACCGTCACCTTCTCCCGCCGCAGCAGGGCGAGCAACTGGAGCGGAGAGCGGCCGACCGGGTGCGGCACCACGACGAGGCGGCCTCCGGACAGCAGCGCGCCCCACAGCTCCCGGGGCGAAAGGTCGAAGGACGCCCACACGTCGCGGCGGGTGAACCCGAGCGAGGCCCCGGTCTCCGACAGCAGCCGCAGCACGTTGCGGTGGGTGACGAGCAGCCCGGTCAGGCCGGAGGAGTACGTCACGTACGCGGGATGCTCGGGCCGCAGCGCACGTTCCGGGTTGTGGCCGAGCCATTCGCCCAGGTCCTCCAGCCAGCTCTCGTCCACCACGCAGACCGGGCCGGCGTCGGCGAGCACGGCGTCGACGCGCTCGCGGGAGTCGGACGGGTCGAGCGGCAGGCACGCCGCCCCCGCCTTCAGCACCGCGAGGATCGCCACCACCAGGTCGGGCCCGCGCGGCAGGTCCACGGCGACGACCGCCTCGGGCCGCGCGCCGTGCGCGATCAGCTTGTGCGCGAGCTGGTTGGCGCGGGTGTTGAGCCTGCGGTAGGTGAGCGCGCCGACGGCCTTCGCCTGCGGGGTACGCCGCGCCAGCGCCTCGAACCGGTCGGGAACCGTGTCCCCGGCGGCGCAGACGAGGACGGGGTCCGGGTCGGCGCCGCCGGTCAGCCAGGCGCGTTCGGCGGCGTCGAGCAGGTCGAGGCGGCCGATCGGCAGGTCCGGCTCGGTCACCGCCTGACCCAGCAGGCCGGTGAAGCGGGCGGCCAGCGACAGGGCGCCGTCGCGGTCGAACAGGTCGGTGCTGTACTCCAGGAAGCCGTTGCCGTCGGTGTCCAGCCGCAGCGTCAGGTCGAACGCGGCCGTGCCGGTGTGCACCAGGCGGGACTCCGCGGCCTCCCGCAGCACCAGCATCACCTGGAACAGCGGGTGCCGGTCGCGGGCGCGGACCGGGTTCAGCGCCTCGACCAGCCGGTCGAAGGGCAGCTCCGGGTGGTCGAAGGCGGCCAGGTCGGCCTCGCGCACCCGATGGAGCAGTTCGGCGAAGGTGGGGTCGCCCGAGGTGTCCGCGCGCAGCACGAGCAGGTTGGCGAACGAGCCGACCGCCCCGCTCAGCGCGCTGTCGTGGCGTCCGGCGACCGGTGTGCCGGTCGGGATGTCGGTGCCTGCCCCCAGCCTGGTCAGCAGGGCGGCGAGCGCGGCGTGCAGCACCATGAACGGAGTGGCGTGGCTGCGGCGGGCCAGGTCCAGGGCGCCGGTCCAGATCTCGGGCGCGATCGCCACCGGCACGGTGTCGCCCGCGCCGGTGGGGACGGCGGGCCGCGGCCGGTCGGTGGGCAGGTCGAGCCGCTCGGGCAGGCCCGCCAGTGCCTTGGTCCAGTGCTCGCGGCCCGGCTCGCCGAGGTCGAGCTGCCACAGCGTGTAGTCGGCGTACTGCACCGGCAGGGGCTCGAACCCGGGACTGTGCCCGGCGGCGCGCGCGGCGTAGGCGGTCTGGACGTCGCGCACCAGCGGGCCCACCGACCAGCCGTCACCCGCGATGTGGTGCAGGACCAGCATGAGGATGTGCTCGCGGGCGCCCAGCCGCAGCAGGTGCGCGCGGAAGGGCGGCTCGCGGGTCAGGTCGAAGGCGCGGCGGGCGATGGTGCGCATCGCCGTCTCCGGCATGTCCGGCTGCCACATGGGCAGCGCCACCGGCGCCGGCAGCCGGATCTCCTGGTACGGCACGCCGTCCCGGTCGGGGAAGACCGTGCGCAGGATCTCGTGCCTGGCCACCACGTCGGCCAGCGCCGTGGACAGGGCCTCGCGGTCCATCGGCCCGCTGAGCCGTACCGCGATGGGGAGGTTGTGGGCGGGCCCGCCCCCGTCGGCGCGGTGCAGGAACCAGAGCCGGGACTGCGCGGAGGACAGCGGCATCGGCCGCGGCCTGGGCCTGCGCCGCAACGGGGGCCGCGCGGCCCGGTCGGCCGGCAGCCGGGCGGCCAGTTCGGCGGGCGTGGGGCCGGAGAAGACCTCCCTGACCGGCAGCCGCACGCCGAAGCTCTCCCGGATGCGCCCGGCCAGCCGCCCCGCCAGCAGCGAGTGGCCGCCCAGGTCGAAGAAGCTGTCGCGCGGCCCGGCCGCGACGCCCAGCACCTCGGTGAACAGCTCGCACAGGGCGCGTTCCGCGGCCGTGCGGGCGTCGGGGTCACGCCCGCCGACGACGACGGGTGGGGGGAGGGCGGCGCGCTCCAGCTTGCCTCCGGGTGTGCGGGGCAGCGTGGCCAGCGGCACGATCGCCGCGGGCGTGAGCGCGGCGGGCAGGTGTTCCGCGGCGTGCTCGCGCACGAGCAGCGGGTCGGCGGCGGACGTCACGTAGCCGATCAGCCGGTCGCCGTGCACGGCCACCGCGGCGGCGCCGACGTCCGGATGGCTTTCCAGCACGGCCTCGATCTCGCCCGGCTCGATGCGCAGCCCGCGCAGCTTGATCTGCTCGTCGCCGCGGCCGAGCAGTTCCAGACGGCCTTCGGCGTCCCAGCGGGCCAGGTCGCCGGTGCGGTAGAGGCGTTCCCCTCCCGGCGCGGCCACGAACCGTCCGGCGGTGAGCGCCGGCCGGTTGAGGTAGCCGCGGGCCAGACCGGCGCCGGACAGGTACAGCTCGCCGACGACTCCGGGCGGCGCGGGCCGCAGGGCGCCGTCGAGGATGTGGACGCCGGTTCCCGCGGTGGGCCCCTCCCCGCCGTCGCCGAACCAGGTGTAGGCGTCGACGGTCGCCTCGGTCGGCCCGTAGTGGTTGACCGCCCGCGTGCGCTCGCGGAGGGCGCGCCACATCGGCTCCGGCACGGCCTCGCCGCCGACCACGGTGACGCGCGGCGGGCCGGCCAGCAGTTCGGGCAGCTCCTTCAGCTGCGACGGCGTGACGTCGAGGCAGCCGATGGCGTTCTCGCGCACGTACGCGGTCAGCGCGGCGCCGTCGCCCTGGACGTCCTCGCCGATCAGGTGGAGCTCGTGACCCAGCACCATCCACAGCAGCGGGTCGAGTGCGGCGTCGAAGGAGAACGACGCGGTGTGCGCGACGCGCAGCCGTTCCCCGCGGGGGACCAGGCGCTCGCGGTGGCCGGCCAGGAGCGCGGCCAGGCCGCCGTGGGTGGCGACGACGCCTTTGGGCTTGCCCGTGGAGCCGGAGGTGTAGATGACGTAGGCGGCGTCATCGGGGTGCGGTTCCGCCATGCGGGTGCGCGGGACCTCGCCCGCCTGCGCCCAGCCGGGGGTGATCACGATCGAGGGGGCGGCGTCGGTGAGCATGAGGCGCCGCCGTCCGGCGGGGTAGGCGGGGTCGACCGGCAGGAACGCGGCCCCGCAACGCAGCACGGCCAGCAGCGCCACGACCAGTTCGGCCGAGCGGGGGAGGGCCAGCGCGACGATCTGGCCGGGTCCGGCCCCTTCGAGCACGAGCTGGCCGGCCATGTGGTCCACCCTGGCGCCGAGGTCGGCGAAGGTCAGCTTCTCCTCGCCGCTGACGAGGGCGAGGTCGTCCGGCGCCAGCCGTACCCGCTCCTGGAAGGCGGCGACGACGGACGGCGGCGCGACGGGCGGGCGGCGCGGCGCGGGCAGGGCGGCGCGGTCCTCGTCGGTCAGCAGGTCCAGGCGGCCCAGGGGCGTGCCGGCGGGCACGTCGGCGAGCGCGCCGAGGAAGCGGGCGAGGCGGCGGGTGTGCGCGGCCAGGGACTCGGGGGTGTAGCGGGCGGCGTTGCCGTCGAGGTCCAGGATCAGCTGGTCGCCGTCGAAGCTCAGCGTGATGGCGACGTCGTCCACCGGTCCGGCGGCGAGGTTGGTGACGGTGCCGGAGGATCCGGCGAACTTCACCTCGGTGGGGAACGGCTTGATGTTGAGCATCGGGCCGGACAGCGGGTGCCGGGTCCCGGCCAGCCCGAGGTCCCGGCGCAGGTCCTCGCTGCGGTAGCGGCAGTGAGCGCGCGCCTCGGCGATGCGCCGCGCCGCCTGCTCCACGAGCGAGCCCAGGGTACGGCCCTGCCGTACGTCCAGCCGCAGCGGCAGCACGTTGACCGCCAGGCAGGGCACCCGCAGCCCGGCGCCGGAGCGGTTCATCAGCGGCAGCCCGATCACCACGTCGGTGGTTCCGGTGACCCTGCCGACGTAGCAGGCGACCCCGGCGGCGGCCACGTCTGCCCAGGTCGCGCGGGCCTGCCGGGCCAGGGCGTCCCAGTGCCGCGCGGGCGGCAGGGACGCGCGGCAGCGGACGACCTCGTGGGCCGGGGTCGGCGGCTCGCGGGTGAGGCCCACCGGGTCCGGGCGGCCGGCGAGCCGTCCCAGCCAGTAGGCCCGGTCGGCCGCGAACTGCGGGGACCGGCGGTAGTCCCGTTCCTGGGCCAGCACGGGCGCGAGGGTGCCGAACGGGCTGGGCCCCGGCGCGAGCGCGTCGGTGAGCGCCGAGTAGATCTCCGCGACCCGGCCGACCAGGAGCGAGAGCGCGTAGGCGTCGATGAGGATGTGGTGGGCTCGCAGGTACCAGACCGTGTGCTCGTCGGACAGGCGCAGCAGGGCGTGGTGGTGCAGGGTCCCGGTGACCACGTCGACGGGGGAGCGGGTGCCGGCGCGCATCCACTCCTCGGCCGCCGCCTCCGGGTCGGGCTCGCCGCGCAGGTCGAGCAGGACCAGGCGGCCGCTGACGGAGTCCCAGTCGGGCACGTACTGGGCCGGTTCCTCGGTGAAGCGCAGCCGCAGCGGCTCGGCCTCGGCCAGGCACCGGCGCAGTGCCCGCTCGAAGCGGGCGGCGTCCAGCGGGCCGTGGATGTCGAGCCGGTCGGCGGCGTTGTAGAGGGGGTTGCCGGGGTCCAGGCGCTGGGCGAACCAGATACCCGCCTGAGCCCCGGTCAGGGGCATGGTCATGCCAGCAGCTCCGCCCAGGCCGTCAGCGTCGGGCGCTCGACCAGGTCGGGGAAGGACACCTCCGCGCCCTCTGCCCGCCACCGCTCGGCCAGGGTCATCAGCCGGATGGAGTCCATGCCCGCCGCGAGGAGGTCGTCGTCGGGGCCGATCTCCTCCGGCTCGACGTAGAGCAGTTCGGCGACCTGCGCGCGCAGCCGCCGGGCCGTCTCAGACACCGGCCACCTCCCTGCTGAGGGCCCGGCTGATCTGCGCGGTGGTCGCGGTGACCGCGCAGCGCTCGGCGGCGTAGCGCAGCGCCATCTCGTGGTGTTCCAAGGAGAAGTCGGCCACCGCGTCGGCCACGACGAAGGGCTGCACATCCCGCATGAACGCCTCGCACGCCGTCATGAGCACGCCGATGTGGGCGTAGACGCCGCAAATGATCAGTTGGTCGCGCCCCTTGTCCTTCGTCAGCCCGGCCAGGTCGGTGCGCTGGTAGGCGCTGTACCTCCACTTGGTGATCACCAGGCCGTCGCCGCGCGGCGCGAGCCCGGCCACGATCTCGGCCTCACGGGGGTCGGCGCCGACGCCCTCACCCCAGAAGTCGCGCAGCAGGCCGCGGTCCTCGGTGCTCTGCGCCCCCGGCTGGGCCGAGTAGATGATCGGCACGCCCAGGTCCGCGCACCGGGCGCGCAGTGCCAGGACGTTGGCCATCAGTTCGATCAACGGGGACTGACCGGGGGTGAAGGCGTCGAGGAAGTAGTTCTGCATGTCGTGGATGAGCAGGACGGCCCTGCGCGGGTCGGGGCGCCAGGCGACGCGATTGGCGGGTACCTGACTGGGCATCGGATAGGGGGCGATCTCGGGAATGGCCATGATCGTCAGGTCCTCTCGCGGAGATGTCGCTTGCTCACCTTGCCGACGGCCGTGCTGGGGAAGGCGTCGACGTATTCGAACACGTCGGGGATCTTGAAGGTGGCGATGCCGCGCTCGCGCAGGAACGTGCGCAGCTCGGCCTTGGGCGGGGGCGGGCCGGCGCAGATGACGTAGGCGCAGGCGCGTTCGCCGAGGTAGGGGTCGGGCAGGCCCACCACGCTCACGTCGTGGACCGACGGATGGGCCAGCAGGTGGTTCTCCACCTCCTCGGCGGCGATCTTCTCCCCGCCGCGGTTGATCTGGTCCTTGGCGCGGCCCTCGATCACGAGGTGGCCGGTGGGCGTGAGCCGTACCAGATCGCCCGTGCGGTAGAAGCCGTCGGCGGTGAAGGCGTGCTTGTTGTGCTCCTCGGCGCGCCAATAGCCGCGAATCGTGTACGGCCCGCGGGTGAGCAGTTGCCCGTCGTCCTCCACCACGACCTCGTCGGCGGGGGACAGGGGGCGGCCCTGCGTGGAGACGATGACGTCCTCGGGGTCGTCGAGCCGCGTGTAACTGACCAGCCCCTCGGCCATGCCGAAGACCTGCTGGAGGGTGCAGCCGAGCTCCGGGCGCACCCGCCTTGCCACCTCCTCGCTGAACTTGGCGCCGCCCACTTGCAGGACGTCCAGGCTGGACAGGTCGTACGCGGCGCCGGCGGCGGCGCGCAGCCACAGCAACGCCAGCGGCGGCACCAGCGCCGCGATCGTGACCCGTTCGCGTTCGATCAGCGGGAAGCAGGTGCTCGGGCTGGGGTCGGGCGCCAGGACGGACGCGGCGCCGGCGCTCAGCGCCCCGAACACGCCCGGCGAGCTCATCGGGAAGTTGTGCGCGGCGGGCAGCGCGCACAGGTAGACGCTGTCCCCGCTCAGCCCGCAGAGGCGCGCGCTGGCGCGGAAGCTGTAGATGTAGTCGTCGTGGGTGCGCGGGATCAGCTTGGGCAGTCCCGTGCTGCCGCCCGACAACTGCAGGAACGCCACCTCGCCCGGATCGCGGCCGGGAAGCTCCACCGGCTCGGCCTCGGGAAGCTCGTCCAGAGTGATCGACGGCGTGCCCGGGGCGTACGCGCGGTGCGCCTCGTCCGGGCAGATGTAGGCCACGGCTTCGGTGAAGCCGCAGAAATGGGAGATCTCCGCCGACCGGTGGCCGGGCAGCGCGAAGACCGGCCACGCCCCGAGCCGGTAGAGGGCGAAGCAGACCTGGTGGAACTGCGGCACGTTCGGCAGCTGCACCACGACCCGGTCGCCCGGCCCGACGCCCCGCGCGCGCAGCCCGGCGGCCAGGCGGTCGGCGCGCTCGTCCAGCTCGCGAAAGCTCCACCGGGCCGACGGCGAGACCAGCGCCGTCCGCTCCCCGTGGCGCCCGGCCAGCTCGCGCAGCAGGTCGCCGAAGCTGATGCCGCTCCAGTAGCCCGCGGCCCGGTAGCGGGCCGCCTCCTCGTCAGTCCAGTGCATCGTTGCCCGCCCCCAGCGCGTCCAGGACCGTGCGGAACTTGCTCGTGGTCTCGGCCAGCTCCCGTTCCGGGACGGATCCGGCGACGATGCCGGCTCCCGCGAACAGCCGCACCGTGTGCTCGTGCACCTCGCAGCAGCGGATGGCGACCGCCCACTCGCCGTCGCCCGCGGCGTCGCACCATCCGGCCAGGCCGCTGTAGAAGCCGCGCTCGACCGCCTCCAGCTCGCCGATCACCCGCCGGGCCGCGGCCTGCGGGGTGCCGCACACGGCCGGGGTCGGGTGCAGCGCGGCGGCCAGCGTCAGCACCGACGTCGCCGGGTCGCGCAGGGTGCCGGTGATCTTGGTGGACAGGTGCCACATCGTCGCGGTGGAGGTGAGCCGCGGGGTCTTCGGCACCTCCAGGCTGTCGCAGTATCGGCTCAGCCGTTCGGCGACGGCCTCGACGACCAGGCGGTGCTCGTGCAGGTCCTTCGCCGACTCCAGCAGCGCGGCGGCCCGGCGGGAGTCCTCCACGGGGTCGGCGCTGCGCTCGGCCGAGCCCGCCAGCGGGTTGCTGATGACCTGCCTGCCGTGGCGGGCGACGAGCAGTTCGGGGCTGGCTCCGGCGAGGGTGCTCCCGCCGGGCAGCGGTGTGGCGAAGGAGTAGCCGTGGCCGAGCAGGGGACGCAGCAGCTGCCGCAGGCTGATCGGCTCGTCGGAGCGCAGTTCCAGGGTGCGGGCCAGGACGACCTTGTCGAGGTTGCCCGCCTCCAGCTCGGCCAGGGCCAGCCGTACCGCCCGCATGTACGCGGCCGGCGCCGGGGTCTGCCTTCTCCACCAGCGCCCGCTGGGCACCGGCGGGGCGGCGGCCGGCAGCGGCGCCGACCAGGCCGACTCGGAGGGGACGAGCAGGTGCGCGGTCCCGTCGAAGGAGATCGCCCCGGCGGCCAGCCCGCCGGACCGGCCCAGTAACGCGGGCAGCCGGTCGGCGAGGGTGGCCAGCTCGCCGCCGGCGATCGTGGATCTGCCCCGCGTGAGCAGCGTCCCCCGCGGGGAGGCGAACAGCACCGACCGGGTGCGCTCGTATCCCGCAAGCGGGTCCGCGGCGGTGGTCAGACTTTCCATCGAGTTCCAATCACTCAGGCGCGCAGGGTGGCGCCGCCGTCGACGAGAAGGTCGTGCAGGGTGATGTGCCGTGAACGCGCGGAGACCAGGAAGAGCACGGCCTCGGCGACGTCACGCGGTTCCGCCACGCGGCCGAGGGGGATGCCGGTGCGGAAGGTGGCCAGGTCCCCCGCGACGGGATCGCCCCCTTGGAGCGCGCGCAGCATGGCCGTGTCGGTGGAGCCGGGCGAGACAATGTTGCAGCGGATCCCGTGCCCGGCCAGCTCCAGTCCCAGGCATTGGGTGAAAGCCCGCGCGGCCGCTTTGGACGCGGCGTAGGCGGCCATGCCGACGCGGGGGATGGTCGCGGCGTTGGAGCCCACGGTGACGATCGATCCCCGCCGCCGGGGGATCATGCGCCGGGCGACGGCCCGGCAGGTGTGGAAGACGCCGTCGGCGTTGACCGCGAACGTCTGCCGCCAGCGCTCGTCGTCGGTGTCCTGCGCGCGAGCGGGATGGAGCACTCCGGCGACGTTGACCAGGATGTCGATGGGGCCGAGCTCGCGCTCCACCCGGTCGACCAGGGTGTCCACCGCGCGCGAGTCCCGTACGTCCAGCCGGTACGGCGTGCCGTCGAGGTCGGCGGCGGCCACCTTGGCGCCCGCCTGGGTGAGTGTGGCGGCGACGGCGGCGCCGATGCCCCTGCCCGCGCCGGTGACCAGAGCAACGGAGTCCCCGATGCCATCCAATCCTGAAGCCCCTCGTAGGTCAGAATGAAGTTAGGTAAGGCTAACCTAATTTGTACGTTTGCTGAGCATCTGTCAAGACTGTCCGAGTCTTCAGTGGCCACCGCCCGTCCCGTGCGGGTCCATGGCCGCCACCTGCTTCGGCAGCACCACGAACGGCCGCATCATCTTGTGGTCCTCGTGCTCGTAGATGTGGCAGTGGTGCATGAAGCGCCCGACCGAGCCCGTGAACCGGCCCACCGTCGTGATCATCTCGCGGAAGCCGACCGCGATCACGTCCTTCCAGCCGCGCTCCTCCGGTCGCAGCGGCTCGGCTTCGAGGATCTTGATCGGCTTCTCCGTGCCGCCGCCGAGGCGGGTGGAACCGCTGGTCGTGAAGTACTTGAACCCGGACGCGTCCAGCCGCAGCCGCTCCTGCGCCTGGAAGGAGAAACCATGGGCGTGCATGGGATGCGGCACCCCGCTGCCCTCCAGCGACACGAACCGCCAGGTCTCCCAGTCGCCGTCGGCCACGTGGAAGGCGACCGGGTCCGGATAGTCCCTGGACAGCCTGCGATAGGTGGTGACCTGCCCCTTCGCGTCCTCGAACTGGACGATCCCGTCGGCGGGCAGCGGTCCCGGCGGCGCGTCGACGCGTTCCATCTCCCACATCTCCGCGTTGATGGGAAAGGCCGGGGTGATGAGAACGAGCCGTTCCTTGTGCTGGGGCAGGGCCGCGGGGTCGACCTGCTCGAAGCTCGCGCTGATCTTGGGGGGCAGCGTGAACGTCGGCGGGCGCCGGTCCCCGCTCACCCGGAAGTTGATCACCTCGGGCACCGGCGAGGCGATGAACGAGGCGTCCACCCACCGCAGCGACCGGCCCTCCAGCCCTGTGAAGTCGACCAGGACGTCGGCCCGCTCGGCCGGTGTGACCAGCACCCAGTCCTCGATCGGCACGGGCGCGGGCAGCAGCCCGGCGTCGCTGCCGATCTGGAACACCCTGCCCGGCACCGGCTGGCCGTTCTGGTCTACCAGGCGCAGCAGGTAGGGGCGGATGCTGGAGGCGTTGACGATCCTGAAGCGGTACCACGCCGGCTTGACCTCCGCGTAGGGCCAGACGGTGCCGTTGACCAGCGTGTAGGGGCCGGTGAAGGAGCGTACGACGGTCTCGGTCTGCTGCGGGTACTCCGTGATCTTGTGCAGCAGGCGGCCGTTCACCTTGCCGTCGGCGTCGGTGTCGAAGTTGCGGTCGCACAGCACGAGCGGGATCTCGTAAGGGCCGGAGGGCAGGCCGAGGTCGTGTTCCTCGTCGTCGCGGATCAGATAGAGGCCGGCGGTCAGCCCGGTCATGGTGTTGAACCGGGTGATGTGCATGGCGTGGTCGTGATACCAGAGGGTGGCCGAGCGCTGCTCGTTGGCGTACTCGGCGAGCTGCGCGGCGCCGGGCGGGACCGCGTTCTCGGCCCAGCCGTCGTTGCCGCCGCCGGTGTGCGCGCCGTGCAGGTGCACCACGGCCCAGGGCGGCAGGGCGGCCACGTCGGCCCTGGGCGTCGCGCCGCTCCTGCCCGGCAGGTCCCAGACGGGCACCGGGCCCGGCGCCGCGCGGAGCTGGACGGCGGTGACCGGGTAGGCGCCGCTCAGGGCGTTGGCCCAGGTGACGCGGAGCCGTTCGCCGCGGCGGACCTCGATGGTCGGGCCGGGGAAGTGGCCGTCGTAGGCCCACAGCGTGGTGGGCGGCAGGTCCGCGTGCAGGCGGGCGGTCACGGGGCGCATGGTGACGGTCAGCGTGGACAGGCCGCGTTCGCGCCGCACTCTGGCGCGGGGCGGGACGCGCAGGCGGTCGCGGTAGGGGCGTAACTGCAGCACGTCGCCGGGGGCGGCGGCCGTCTGGACGAACACCGTCGCGGCGCCCGGTTCGCGGGTCACGGCCTCGAAGGCGGGAGCGTGCGTGGTGTGGGCGCGCGGGGGCGCGGCCGCGGAGCTCGGACTGAGTACGGCGTGCAGGCCGTATCCGCCGGCCACGCCGAGGGTGGTGGCGCCGGCGAGCAGGCTGCGCCGGGAGATCGAGGGTTGGTCCGACATCGGGCGGCTCCCGGGAAAAGGGTAGAGATCCGAGCCATGAAGTTAGGTTAGGCAAACCTAATAAACAAGACTCTTCAAGGCTTGAAATGTGGACAGAACCACCTATGATCACGCGCCGGTCCGGGAGGCGGATGTTCTCCTTGGAGGCTCTTGTCAGAGAACTTAGGTTAGCCTAACCTAAGTTTGCTTCGTCCCGTCCGGGACGGTCAGGGGACCTTTCAGGAGGCGGACCACCCGCGATGGCAGCAGATTCCACACCGGCGTCCTACGCCCAGCGAGCCCTTTGGTTCCTCCACCGCTGGAACGGCCCTTCGGCGACCTACAACATGCCCTTCGCACTGCGCCTGAACGGCATGCCCGACGAGCTCGCGCTCCGCCGGGCGCTGGCCGACGTGGTGGCCAGGCACGACATCCTGCGCACGGTGATCGCCTCCGCCGACGACGAGCCGTGCCAGCGCGTGGAGGCGGGATGGCGGGGCGATCTCGCGGTCGTGGACCTCGCGGAGCCGGAGGTCGAGGAGCGGGTGCGCGCGGCCGTGGCACGTCCGTACGACCTGGAGAAGGAGCCGCCCTGGGGGGTGTGGCTGTTCCGGGTGGACGGCGGGGCTCCGGTGCTGCTGTTCGTGCTGCACCACGTGCTGGCCGACCAGTGGTCGTTCCAGGTGCTGGCCAGGGACCTGCACGTGGCCTACCGCGCGCGCCGGGCCGGGAGAGCGCCGTGGTGGGCGGCGCGGGCCTCGCAGTACGGCGAGTACGCGCGGTGGCAGCACGAGCGGCTGGGCGACAAGCAGGACGCCGGGTCGTTGACGGCCCGGGAGATCGCGCACTGGCGGCAGGCCCTGGACGGTCTGCCCGAACACCTCCCCCTGCCCGCCGACCGTTCCGGCAGCGGCGACGAGGGGATGGACGTGGGATTCGTCCTTCCGCCCGCCACCGCCGCGGCGCTGAGGACCCTGGCCAGGCAGAGCAGGGCCAGCCCGTTCATGGTGCTGCAGGCCGCAGTCGCCGCGCTGCTGCACCGGCTCGGCGCGGGCGACGACATCCCGCTGGGCGTCGCCGTCTCCGGCCGGGACGAGCCGCGCTGGGACGACCTCATCGGCCTGCTCGTCAACTCCACGGTCCTGCGCGCCGACCTGTCCGGCCGGCCCACGCTGCGCGAGCTCCTCGCCCGCGTGCGCGAACGCGGGCTGCGCGCCTACGGCCACCACGTCCTCCCCTTCGACCGCCTCGTGGACGGCCTCAACCCGGCCCGCTCGCCCGGCCACAACCCGCTGTTCCAGGTCATGACCGTGTACGAGAAGGCCGACGGGCGCCGGTTACCGCTGGACGACCTCCTCGGCCAGGTCATCCCCATCCCCGCGCGGACCGCCAAGTTCGACCTCACCTTCGCCTTCGTCGACCACGCCGGAGACGGGTCGCTGGAGGGTGTGCTGAACGTCGCCGCCGCCCGCTTCAGCCCCGCCGCCGCCCGGACCCTCGCCGACCGGCTCGTCCGCCTCGTCGAGGCCGCCGTCGCCGACCCCGACCTCCCCCTCCACCGCGTCGACCTCCTTTCTCCGGCCGAACACCGCGACCAGCTCGCCCTCGCCCAAGGCCCGCCGCACCGGGTCGCCGAGCCGGAGACCTGGGTGACCCGCCGCTTCGCCGAGCGCGCCGCCGCCCATCCGGAGCGGATCGCCGTGGGGCACCTGACCTACGGCGAGCTCGACCGCCTGTCCGGCGTCCTGGCCGCCAGGCTGGCCGAACGCGGCGCCGGACCCGAGAGCGTCGTGGCGCTTCCGCTTCCGGCGGGGGAGTGGAGCCTGGTCGGCGTCCTGGCCACGCTGAAGGCCGGTGCCGCCTTCCTGCCGCTCCACCCCGGCCATCCGCCCGCCAGGAACGCCGCCGTCATCGCCGACGCCGGGGCCCGCCTCGCGGTGACGGCCGCCGGATCACCGCCCCTGCCCGCGGGCGTCGAAGCCGTGAGAGCGGACCATCTCGAAGACGACGTGTCGGGCGGGCCCGCGCAAGCGCCGCCCCACCCAGGACCCGACGCGCCCGGTGGGCCCGCACGAGCGCTGCCCCACCCCGGCCAGGCCGCCTACGTGATCTACACCTCCGGTTCGACCGGCCGCCCCAAGGGGGTCGTGGTCGGCCGGGCCGCGCTGGCCGCGTACCTGTCGTGGGCGGGTGAGCGCTACCCGGGGCTGGCCGGGACGGCGCTGCTGTCGGGCCCGCTCACCTCCGACCTCAACATCACCAGCGCCCTCGGGCCGCTGACGGCGGGCGGGCGGGTGGTCGCCGGTGAGTTCGGCGAACAGGTCGAGGGGCTGACCTTCGCCAAGTGCACCCCCAGCCACCTCGCCCTGCTGGACGGCGCCCGTGGCGACGCCCTGGGCGGCGCGCACACGCTCGTGGTCGGCGGCGAGGCACTGACCGGAGCCCACCTGCGGGAATGGCACGCGGGCCGCCGGGAGCCCGGCGTCCGGGCCGTCGTGAACGAGTACGGCCCCACCGAGGCCACCGTGGGCTGCGTCGTCCACGAGCTCACCGACGCCGGCGAGCTTCCGGCCGGGACGGTCCCCATCGGCGCCCCGGCCCCCGGCTGCGCCGCGTACGTGCTGGACGACGCGCTGCGGCCGGTGCCTCCGGGCGTGCCGGGAGAGCTGTACCTCGGCGGCGAGCAGCTCGCCCGCGGCTACCTCGGCCACCCCGGCCTGACCGCGACCCGCTTCGTCGCCAGCCCCTTCGCCCACGGCGAGCGCCTCTACCGATCCGGCGACCTGGCCCGCCGCCGCGGCGACGGCCTGCTGGAGTACCTCGGCAGGGCCGACGACCAGCTCAAGATCCTCGGCAACCGCATCGAGCCGGGCGAGGTGGAAGCCGCGCTCACCACCCACGAGGACGTCGCCCAGGCCGCGGTGGCCGCCCACCGCGCCGCCCCCGGCGCCCGCGAACGCCTCATCGCCTACGTGGTCTCCCGCTCGGCCGTCCTGGACCCCGAGGAGGTACGCGCCCACGCCGCCCGGATCCTGCCCCAGGCCATGGTGCCCGCGGCCGTCGTGGTGCTGGACGCCCTCCCGCTCACCCGCGCCGGCAAGCTCGACCGCGCCGCCCTTCCCGCACCGGCACCGCGAGCCCCGGCGGCGAGCCACGGGACCGCGGCGGAACAGCGGTTGTGCCGCCTGTTCCGCGAGGTCCTCGACCTCGAGCGGGTGGGCCCTGACGACGGCTTCTTCGCGCTCGGCGGCGACAGCATCGCGGCCATTCGCCTCGTCGGCCGCGCACGGGCGGCGGGCCTGCGCTTCACGGCCCGGGACGTCTTCGTCCACCAGAGCGCCCGCGCCCTGGTGAAGGCCACCGGGAGCGAGCCCCCGCCCCGCGAACCGGGCTCCGGCGAGGTGCCGATCACCCCGATCCTGGCCGAACTGCTCGCCAGGGGCGGCCCGTTGACCGGCTACACACAGGCCCGAGTCGTGAACCTGCCCGCCGGCATCACCCCGGACATCCTCACCGCGGCCGTCCAGTCCGTGCTCGACACCCATGACGCCCTGCGCTCCCGCCTGCTGCCCCCCGGCGGCACCGGCGGCTGGCGGCACGTGATCAGGGAACCCGGCGCGGTCCGGGCGGCGGACGTCCTGGTCTCCGAAACCGACGAAGAACGCGTCTCGGCGACCCCGGACCCGCTGGCAGGCGAACTGGCCGCCTTCGCGCGGCTGGACGCCCGCAGGTTGCTGATCGCCATCCACCACCTGGCCGTGGACGCGGTCTCCTGGCCGATCCTCCTGCAGGACCTCGCCACAGCCTGCGACCAGGGTGCACGCGGCGAGCCGATCAGCCTGCCCGAGCCGGGCACGACGCTACGCGCCTGGGCACGCCACCTTCACGACCTGGCCGCGGCAGGGGAGACCGGCCTCGCCCACTGGCGCGACCTGGCCCGCGACGCGGGCGCCCCGCTCGGCGGGCGGCCGCTCGACCCCGCCCGCGACACCGTCGGCGGCACCCGATCCCTGCTCACCACCGCGCCCTTCGCCGCCCCGGGCGCCGACGCCCAGGCGAGGTTGCTGCTCGCCCTGGCCCGCGCCGTACCCCGGTGGCGCACCGGCGGCGAGCCGCCGCTCCTGATCGAGGTCGAGGGGCACGGAAGGGAGGAGTCACTGCTGTCTGGCGCCGACCTCTCGCGAACGGTCGGCTGGCTGACCAGCCAATACCCGGTCAGCCTCCGCCTCGGCCCGCACGACGACGTCACCACCATGCGCGAGCGCCTGTCACCCGCGCACGGCGTCGGGTACGGCCTGCTGCGCCACCTCAACCCCCGCACAGAACCGGTACTCGCGGCCCTGCCCCGGGCGCAGATCGGCTTCAACTACTGGGGCCGCGTCCACGACCGGGCGGAGGGCCGGCAGACCGTCGGGCAGGACGCCGTCGTACGCGGCCACGCCGACCCCGCGCTCCCGCTCCCGCACTGCCTGGAGATCAACGCCGTGCTCCGTGAAGGCCCCACGCTGCACGCGCAGTGGACCTGGGCACAGGAGCTTCTCACCGAAGCCGAGGTGAGCCGCCTGGCCGATCTCTGGCACGAGGAACTGGGCGGAGCGGCCGACCCGCTCATCGACGATTTCGACCCTGCCGAACTGGACCGGCTCCAGCGAGAGTGGAGGCCCGCATGACCGCCCTGCAGGACGTTCTTCCCCTCAGCCCGCTCCAGGAAGGCATCCTGTTCCACTCCGGCGGCGGCCACGACCCCTACATCGTCCAACTCGACCTGGAGCTCGACGGGCCGCTCGACGCCGGCCGGCTGCGCGCCGCCGGCCAGGCCCTGCTCGCGCGCCATCCCAACCTGCGGGCCGCGTTCGTGACCCGCGCCTCCGGCCAGGCGGTCCAGGTCATCCCGGCCGAGAGCGTCCTGCCCCTTCAGGTGTACGGCGAAGCCGGCCAGGACGCCTACGCCCGGATCAAGGCGGCCGACGCGCTCCGGCCGTTCGAGCTGACCGCCTCGCCCTGCCTGCGCATGACGCTGGTGACCGTGGAGGGGCGGCACCGGCTGCTGTTCACCTACCATCACCTGCTGCTGGACGGGTGGTCGAACTCGCTGGTCGTCGGCGACCTGCTCCGGCTCTACGACAACGGCGGCGATCCGGGGCGGCTCGAGCCGGCGCCGCCGTACCGGAGCTTCCTGGCGTGGCTGCGTGAGCGGCGGCGCGACGGGAGCGACGACGCGGCGCTGGCCGCCTGGCGGGAACGGCTCGCCGGGCTCGACGGGCCGACGCTGGTGGGCGTACCGGACGCTCCGCGAGGCGCGCGGCCGGAGCGGGCAGAGCTGGCAGAGCGGGCAGAACGGGCGGAGCGGTCACGGGCGGAGCTGAGCGAGGAGACGTCCGAGGCGTTGCGGGCACTGTGCAGGACGGCCGGGGTCACGCTGGGTGTGGCGGCGCAGGCCGCGTGGGCGCTGGTGCTGCGGACGCTCACCGGCCGGAGCGACGTCGTCTTCGGGCTGACGGTCTCCGGGCGCGACGCCGAGGTGGCCGGTATCGAGTCGATGGTCGGGTTGTTCGTCAACACCGTCCCGGCCCGGGTGGCGCTGGAACCCGCCGAGTCCGTGACGGGGCTGCTGCGCCGGGTGCGCGACGATCATGCCCGCACGCTCGGCGCGCAGCACGTGGGGCTGGCCGCCGTCCAGCGGGCGGTGGGGCGGCGGGCGCTGTTCGACACGCTGGTGGTCGTCGAGAGCCATCCGGTGGACGCGGCCGTTCTGGACGGGCGGTCGTTCGGGGGGCTGCGCCTGCGCGGGGTGAGCGGGACCGATGCCACGGGGTATCCGCTCACGCTGATCGTGGTGCCGGGGGCGCGGCTGCGGCTGTCGGTCGATCGGCTGCCGGGGGCGCTCGCGGGTGAGCCGCCGGAGCTCGCCGATCCGGCGGAGCGGGTGGCGGCCGTGCTCGCCGCGATGGCGGCCGATCCGGCGGCCAGGGTCGTGGACGTGCTGCCGGGACAGGCGGCTCCTGTCAGGGGGAGCGCGGTCGCCGTACCGGAGATCGATGTGGTGCGGATGTTCAGGGAACAGGCGGCGCGGCACCCCGATCGGCCCGCGGTCCGCGACGAACGGCAGGTCATCACCTACGCCGAGCTCGACCGGCGCTCCGAGCGGCTGGCCGGGGCGCTGCGCTCGCGCGGCGCCGGGCCCGAGCGGCTGGTGGGCGTGGCCCGCGCCCGTTCGGCCGAGCTGGTGGTGGCGTTGCTGGCCGCGCTGAAGACGGGGGCCGGATACGTGCCGCTCGACACCGAGCAGCCCGCCGCCCGGTCACGCGCGATCGTGGACGACACCGAGCCGGTGTGCGTGGTGACCGAGGAGAGCCTGCCCGGCACGGACGGGGTGATCGACGAGGAGCATCACCCCGACCGGGTCGCCTATGTGCTGCACACCTCCGGCTCCACCGGCCGGCCGAAGGGCGCCGCCATCACCCACCGGGCGCTGGCGAACCGGATCCGGTGGATGCAGCACGCCTATCCGCTGCGGGCCGATGACCGGGTGCTGCAGAAGACCCCCGCGGGCTTCGACGTGTCCGGGTGGGAGTTCTGGTGGCCGCTCACCCACGGCGCCCAGCTCGTGATGGCGCGGCCCGGCGGGCATCGCGACCCCGCCTACCTGGCCGAGGTCATGCGCGGGGAGCGCGTCACGGTCGTGCACTTCGTGCCGTCGATGTTGCGGGAGTTCCTGGACGGGCTCGGCGCCGCGGACCTTCCCTGCCTCCGGCGGATCGTCTGCAGCGGCGAGGCGCTGCCCGGGGATCTCGTGGAGCGCGCGCGGGCCGTCCTGGGAACGGTGGCGATCGAGAACCTGTACGGCCCGACCGAAGCCACCATCGACGTCACCGCGTTCGAGGCGAACGCGGAGGCGGTCGTACCGATCGGGCGGCCGATCTGGAACACCGCCACCCATGTGCTGGACACCTGGCTGCGGCCGGTGCCCGACGGGGTCGCGGGGGAGCTGTACCTGGGCGGGGTGCAGCTCGCGCGGGGCTACCACGGGCGCGCGGGGCTGAGCGCCGGGCATTTCGTCGCCTGTCCGTCCGGCGCCGGTGAGCGGATGTATCGCACCGGTGATCTGGTACGCCGCCGGGCCGACGGGGTGCTGGAGTTCCTGGGCAGGATCGACGGCCAGGTCAAGATCCGGGGCGTACGGGTGGAGCCCGGGGAGGTGGAGGCCGCGCTACGGACCCATCCCGGGGTGCGGGACTGCGCGGTCCGGGCGCCGAGCCGGGCTGACGGGAGTTCTTACCTGGTCGCCTATGTCGTCGGGCGGCACGGGGAGGTGGAGCCCGGCGTGTTGCGCGCGCACCTGGGCGGGTTGCTGCCCGCGGCGATGGTGCCCGCGCTGTACGTGCCGATCGGCGCGCTGCCCCGGACGGCCAGCGGAAAGGTCGACGGCGGCGCGCTGCCCGATCCCGGCTCTCCGTCGCACGGGACCACCCGGCCGCCGTCGGGGGCCGCGGAGGAGCGGATGTGCGGGCTGTTCCGCGAGGTGCTGGGGCTGGCGGGCGATGCCGGGGCCGAGGACGACTTCTTCGAGCTCGGCGGGGACAGCATCACGGCGATGCGCCTGGCCGGTCGCGCGGGGGCGCCCCTGTCGGTGGGCGACGTCTTCGACCACCGGACCCCGGCCGCCCTGGCCCTCCTGCTCGCGAAAGCCGGACCGGCGCCGGTCGCGAAGGCGGCCGAGCTGCCGCTGGCGGCGCATCGGCTGCGGCGCTCGGGGCTGCCGGTCGCGTCGTACCTGATCACCGGGATGGTCGAGGGCCGGGCGGTCGTCCCCGTCGCGGATCTGAACGAGGCGGTGCGGCTGGCCATCTCCACTCCGGACCGCAGGCCGTGGCGGGCCACGATCGTCCCGCGGGCCGCGGACCTGCTCACGCACGACGGCACGGACCTGGCCGGTGCTCTGGAACTCGCGCGCGAGGGCGTGGACCTGGCCGGAGGACGGCCCCTGCGGGTGGTCGCCGTCGCCGGGCGGCTGGTGGCGGCCGCGCACGCCGCGGTGTTCGACGAGGTGTCCCTGCACCGTGTCCTGCACCAGCTCTCGACCGGGGAAGCGGCACAGGGCGGCGTGCCCGCCCGCCTCCAGGCCGGTGAGGATGACCTCGAAGGCTGGCTCGGGCTGCTGGCGAAGGGCACGGCCGAGGTGTTCGGGCCCTGGTCGCCCGGCGCCGGGCCGAGGTTCCGGGTGTCGGCGCCGGTCGGCGCGCTCACGTCCGCCGCCGTCCTCGCCGCCACGGCGGCGTGGCTGGGGCGGCCGGCGCTGCTGGCCGATGTGGAGATCACCCCGGCGGGCGCTCCCACCCGGATATATCCGGCTATGGCGGGTGAGGATTCCCCGGCCGACCCCTTGAACTACGAGATCTTGTACCTGCTGCACCCCCAGGGCGGCGCGGTGCTGCGCGCCCACCCCCGACGCCAGATCCTCATCCGCCGGAGCCTGTTCCCACCCCTCGCCGACGAGGGCGGGGCCGACGCGCCCGAGCAGCACTACCCCCTGGTCATCTCCCACGCCGAGCACGCGGGCCGCCTCTGGCTGGCCGGCGACCCCGCCGTGATCGGCCGCGACGCCGCGGCCGGCCTGCTGGGCCACTTCCCCGTCTGAACGCGATCTCTGGAGACACGAACGGTGACGACCCTGCCCCTGTCCCGCGCGCAGAGCGGCCTCTGGTTCGCCCAGCGGCTCGACCCGGACAACCCCATCTTCAACGCCGCCGAGTACGTCGAGATCACCGGCGAGCTCGACCCCGCGCTCCTGGTCCGGGCGATCGACCGGGTGATGGACGAGACCGACGTCCTGCGGGTGCGGTTCGAGACCGAGGGCGAGTCCGCCCGGCAGCGCGTCGCCGGAGCCACGCCGTACCGGGCGGAGGTCGTGGACGTCAGCGACGCCGCCGACCCGCACGGGACGGCGCTGGAGCGGATGCGGGCCGACCTGGCCCAGCCGCTCGACCTGACCGGCGACGACCTCGTGCGGCAGACGGTGTTCACGATCGGGGCCGATCGGCACTACTGGTACGGGCGGGCCCACCACATCCTGCTCGACGGGTACGCTCACGCCCAGCTGCAGCGCAGGGTCGCCGCCGTCTACACGGCGCTCGCCGCGGGGCGCGAGCCCGAGCCGAGCCCGTTCCTGCCGCTGGCCGAGGCGCTGGAACAGGAGGCCGGCTACCGCTCCTCCGCCCGCTACGACGAGGACCGGCGGCACTGGCTCGACCGGCAGCGGCTCCTGCCCGCCGCGACCAGCCTGGCCAGCCGGGCGGGCGAGCCCGCCAGGAGCTTCGTGCGCGAGCTGGGCCGCCTCGACGCCACGGCGACGGCACGGCTGAAGGACGGCGCCGCCGCCCACCGGGCGAACTGGGCCGAGGTCGTCATGGCGGCTCTGGCGGGATATCTGCACCGGATGACCGGCGACCGGACCGTCGTCCTGGGGGTGCCGTTCATGGGCAAGCCCGGGTCGGCGTACCCGAGGGTGCCGGGGACGTGGGTCAACGTGCTGCCGGTCGACATCGCCGCCGAGCCGGGGGCCGGCGGGGCGGAGCTGCTGCGCCGTACCAGGGAACGGCTGGCCGAGGCGCGTGAACGGCAGGAGTACCGCTTCGAGGACATGCGCGGCGACCTGCGAGCCGAGGCCGGCGACCGGGCGCCCTCGCGGGTGTGGCTCAACATCAAGCCGTTCGAGAGCCCGCTCGCCTTCGCCGGCGCCCCGGGCGCCTCGCGCTATCTCGCGGCCGGGCCGGTGGAGGAGCTGACGATCTCCGTCTACCCGGCCGGGGACGAGCTGGCCTTCGAGTTCGACGGCAACCCGTCGATGTTCACGCGGGAGGAACTGGCCGCGCACCGGGAGCGGTTCCTGGACTTCCTGAGCCGGTTCACGCCCGACGACCGGCCGATCGGCACGCTGGACACCGCGACCCCCGGCCAGCGGCACACCGTGCTCACGCGATGGGCGGGAGAGGCCGCCCCCGCCCCCGCGCTCTCGGTGGCCGAGGCCTTCGCGGCCGTGGTGCGCCGCGATCCGGACGCGGTGGCGGTCCGGCACGCGGGCACGCACCTGACCTATGGGGAACTCGACCGGCGCTCCGACGCGCTGGCGGCGCTGCTGCGCGAGCGCGGCGCGGGCCCCGAGAAGCTGGTCGCCCTCTGCCTGCCCAGGACGGCCGACCTGGTCGTGGCGGTGTTCGCGGTCCTCAAGAGCGGCGCCGCCTACCTGCCGCTCGACCCCCGCCACCCGCTCCGGCGGGCGGAGCTGATCGCCCGCGACGCGGCACCCGTGCTGCTGGTGCGCGCCCCCGGCACCGGCCTGGGCGGCGGCGACCTGGGCCTGCCCGAGCTCGTCCTCGACGGCCGGACGGCCCTGAACGGCGGCGCGCCGGCCCCGCACGGCGCCGGCCCCGCCTCCGCCGCGTACGTGATCTACACCTCCGGCTCCACCGGCACGCCCAAGGGCGTCGTCGTCTCCAACGGCGGCGTGGTCGGCCTGGCCGCCTGGGCGCGCGAGATCCTCGGCGAGGAGCACCTGCGCCACGTCCTGCTGTCCACCGCGCTCACCTTCGACGTCTCCGTACTGGAGATGTTCGCCCCTCTGCTGAACGGCGGCGCCGTCGAGATCGTCGAAGACCCGCTCGCCCTGCTGGAGGACGACCGGCTGACCTGGCGGGGCAGCCTGATCAGCGGCGTGCCGTCCGTGCTGGCCACGGTCCTGGCCGACCCCTCCTTCCAGGCGCGGGCGGACTGCCTGATCGCCGCCGGGGAGGCGCTGCCCGCCGACCTGGTGGCCGCCGTGGCCGACCGCATGCCGGGCTGCGAAGTCTTCAACATGTACGGCCCCACCGAGACCACCGTGATCGCCACGGCGGGAGCCGTCGGCCAGGGCGCACCCACGATCGGCCGCCCGGTGCCGGGCAGCCGCGCGTACGTGCTGGACGACGCGCTGCGGCCGGTCCCGCCCGGCGAGCCCGGCGAGCTGTACGTCGGTGGCGCGGCCGTGGCCCGCGGCTACCTGAACCGGCCGGGCCTGAGCGCGGGCAGGTTCGTCGGGGACCCGAACGGCACGCCGGGCAGCCGCATGTACCGCACCGGCGACCTGGTCAGATGGCTGCCCGACGGCCGCCTCGACTACCTGGGCAGGGCCGACGCGCAGGTCAAGGTGCGCGGGTTCCGGATCGAGCTGGGCGAGATCGAGCACGCGCTGCGCGCCCTGCCCGGCATCGCCCAGGCCGCGGCCGACGTGCGGGGCCCGTCCCGGCGCCTGGTCGCCTACGTCGTGCGGACGCCGGGCGAGGACGCCCCGCCCGAGGTGACGGCCGCCCTGCGCGAGAGCCTGCCGGAGTACATGGTGCCGGCCCACGTGGTGTGGCTGGACGCGCTGCCGTTGAACGCCAACGGCAAGCTCGAGCGCGCCGCCCTGCCCGACCCCGCCGTGGAGGGCGCGGCCGCGCCGGCCGTCCGGGCCACTCCGGCCCAGGAACGGCTGTGCGGGATCTTCGCCGACGTGCTGGGCGTGCCCGCCGTCGGCCTGGGCGACGACTTCTTCCGCCTGGGCGGCGACTCGCTCGGCGCGGCCAAGGTCGCGGGCAGGGTCCGGGCCGAACTGGCCGTCAGGATCACCATGCGCGCGCTGTTCGACCACCCCACAGTCGCCGCGCTCAGCGCGTCCCTGCGGACGGCGGAACCGGAACGGGCGGAACCGCGCCGGAGCACGCGCCCGGCGCGCCCTCCGCTGTCGCCGGCCCAGCGCCGTCTGTGGGTCCTCTACCGGACCGACGGCCCCAGGCCCACCTACAACATCCCCATCGCCGTCGAACTGCGCGACCCGGTCGACCTTCCCGCGCTGCGTGAGGCGCTGACCGATCTGGCCGCCCGGCAGGAGAGCCTGCGTACCGTCTTTCCCGAGGACCTCGGCCTGCCCTGGCAGCGCGTCCTGGATCCGCGGGAGGCGGCGCCGCCGCTGGAGGTCGTCCGGGTGAGCGCGGCAGGGCTCGACGACGCGCTCGCCGCGGCCGCGCGGCATCCGTTCGACCTGGCCACCGAGCCGCCCATCCGGGCCCGGCTGTGCGAACGGGACACCGGCGGGCACGTGCTGCTGCTGGTCGTCCACCACATCGCCGCCGACGAATGGTCGACGGTCGTGCTCCTGGAGGACCTGGCCCACGCCTACGAGGCCAGGCGCGGGGGCGTGGAGCCCGCGTGGGAGCCGCTGGCCGTGCGGTACGCCGACCACGCGCTGCTGCAGCTCGACGGCCCGGCGGGCGACGGACCCGAGGCCCTGGCCGGCGTCAAGCACTGGGCCGCCCGCCTGGCCGGCGCGCCCGCCGAGCTGGACCTGCCCGCCGACCGCCCCAGGCCGTCCCGGGCCGGGCACCGGGGCGGCGTGCACGCCTTCGAGCTGAGCGCCGGACTGCGCGCGCGGATGCTGCGCCTGGCCGCCGACGCCGCCGTGACCCCCTTCATGCTCGTGCACGCCGCCGTCGTCGCCCTGCTGCACCGGATGGGCGCCGGCGACGACGTCTGCGTCGGCACGCCCGTCGCCGGTCGCGGCGACCCCGCGCTGGACGGCGTGGCCGGATTCTTCGTCAACCTGCTGGCGCTGCGGGTGGACGTCTCCGGCGGGCCGACGTTCGCCGACCTCCTGGACCGGGTCCGCGAGAGCGACCTGGACGCCTACGCCCACCAGGACGTGCCGTTCGAGCGGGTCGTGGAGGCGGTCAACCCCTCCCGGTCCCTGGCCCGGCACCCGATCTTCCAGGTGCTGGTCAGCTACCACGCGCTGCCCGCCGGCACCGGCGACGGCGTCCTGTACCGGGGCGAGCCACGCCTGATCGGCACCGGCACCGCCAAGTTCGACCTGACGTTCCGCGTCAGCGAGCGCGGCGAGGGCACGCCGCTGCGCGCGGAGGTCGAGTACGCCGCAGACCTGTTCGACCCGGCCACCGCCGCGCTGCTGGCCGAGCGGCTCGAGCTGCTGCTGGAGGCCGTCACCCGCGACCCGCTGACGCCGGTCGCCGCCCTCGACCTGGTCACCGGCGCCGAGCGCGCCGACCTGTCGACCACCTGGCAGGGCCCGGTCACGCAGGTGACGCCCGCCGCGGTCGACCAGCTCGTCCGGCGGCGCGCCCGCCGGCATCCCGGCGCGGTCGCCGTGCGCTGTGACGGCGAGGTGCTCACCTACGGGCAACTGGAGGAGCGGGTCGCGCTGCTCGCCGGTGACCTGCGGGCCCGGCTGCACGGCGGCGAGCCGGTGGTCGCCGTCGCACTGCCCCGCTCGGCCGAGCTGGTCGTGGCGTTGCTGGCGGTGTGGCGGGCGGGCGCCGCCTATCTGCCGCTGGATCTGGACTATCCGGGTGAACGGCTGGCGTACATGCTGGGAGACGCCGCACCCGAGCTGGTGCTGACCACGTCGGGGACCGAGATCCCCGCGGGCGTGCCGAGGCTGGAGATCGACCGGCCCCGCGCCGCCGGGCCCGTCACCGAGAGCCCGTACGTGCCGGGCAGGGCCGCCTACGTCATCTACACCTCGGGCTCGACCGGCCGCCCCAAGGGCGTCGTGGTGCCCATGGCGGCCGTGGTCAACTTCCTGGAGTCGATGACCGGCCAGGACGTCGGCCAGGACGACACGGTGCTCGCGCTGACCACCGCCGGGTTCGACATCTCGGTGCTGGAGCTGTTCGCGCCGCTGATCGCGGGCGGGTCCGTGGTCGTGGCCCGCGAGGAGGAGGTACGCGACCCGGCCAGGCTGCTGGCCTCCGTACGCGCCTGCGGAGCGAGCGTCGTCCAGGCCACGCCCACCCAGTGGCGGCTGCTGGCGGAAGCCGACGGGGACGGCGCGCTCGACGGCATCCGGGCCCTGACCGGCGGCGAGGCGCTGGACCGCGCCCTGGCCGCCCGCCTGCGCGCCCGCGGCGCCGACGTCGTCAACCTCTACGGCCCCACCGAGACGACCGTCTGGTCCACCCGCGCCCCGCTCGGCGGCGACCTGCCCGCCGAGCCGCCCATCGGCGCCCCGATCGCCAACACCGTCGCCCACGTGCTGGACGAGCGGCTCCGCCCGGTCCCCGCCGGGGTGCCGGGCGAGCTGTACCTCGGCGGAGCCGGGCTGGCCCGCGGCTACCACGGCCTGCCCGCGCTGACCGCGGCCCGCTTCGTGGCCGACCCCTTCACCGGCGCCAACCGTCTCTACCGCACCGGTGACCGGGTCCGCCGGACCGGCGCGGGCGCGCTGGAGTTCCTCGGCCGCGAGGACGAGCAGGTCAAGCTGCGCGGCTTCCGCATCGAACTGGGCGAGGTCGCCGCCACCCTGAACGCCCACCCCGCCGTACGGCAGGCCACCGCGGCCGTCCACCGGGACGCCTCCGGCCACGGCAGGCTCGTCGCCTACTACGTCCCCGGCGCCGAACCGCCCACCACGGCCGAGCTACGCGCCCACCTGGGCGCCGCCCTGCCCGCCCACATGATCCCCGCGCACCTGCTCGCCCTCCCGGCCCTGCCCACCACCCCCAACGGCAAGGTCGACAAGCACGCCCTGCCCGCCCCCGGCCAGGACGCCCCGGCCGGCCGCCCGCCCGCCACCGCTGTGGAACGCCACCTGTGCGCCCTGTTCGACGAGGTCCTGGGCCGCACCGCGACAGGCGTGGACGAGGGCTTCTTCGAGCTCGGCGGCGACAGCGTGCTCGTCGTCAGGCTCGCCGGCCTCGCCAGGCGCCAGGGCATCGTGATCACCCCCGCCGACGTGTTCGCCCACCCCACGGTGGCGGGGCTGGCCGCCAGGGCCCGCCACGACACCACCACCGCCCCCGGCTGGACGCCGCCCGCGCTCAGCCCCGCCGACGACGCCGCGTTGCGCGCCAGCCACCCCACCCTGCGGGAGACCTGGCCGCTCACCGCCCCGCAGGAAGGCATCCTGTTCAGGAAGGAGACGACCGCGGGCCCCGACCCGTACCTCATCAGCTGGACCCTCGACCTGTCCGGCCCCCTGTCACCCGGGCGCATGCGCCGCGCGAGCGCCGCGCTCGTCCGCCGCCACCCCAGCCTGCGCAGCTCCATCACCCGCACCCCGTCCGGCGTCGCCGTCCAGGTCGTGCACACCGAAGCCGAACCCCGCTGGGGCGGTGAGGAACCGTCCGACCTGACCGCCCCCTCGCTCATCCGCTTCGACCTCCAGCCGACCGCGCTGGACCGCTGGCGCCTGACCATCACCACCCACCACGTCGTCCTCGACGGCTGGTCGCTGTCCGTGCTGGTCGAAGAGCTCCTCACCCTGTACGGCGCCGCCGCCGACGACAGCGCCCTCCCGCCGCCGCCCGACCCCCGCACCCACCGCGCCTGGCTGGCCGGCCAGGACCGGGAAGCCGCCCGCCGGGCCTGGCGGGACCACTTCGCCGGCCTGGAGGAGCCCACCCTCCTGGCCCCCTTCGACGAACCCGTCCCGCTGCCGGAACGTCTCGACATCGACCTGCCCGCCGGGCTCACCGCCGCGCTGACCCGGCTGGCCAGGCGCAACGGCCTGACGCTCAACACCGTCGTGCAGTGGGCGTGGGCCATGCTGCTGGCCCACTGGACGGGCCGCGACGACGTGGTCCTGCTCGGCATGACCTCCGGCCGCCCGCCCGAGGTGCCGGGAGCCGACCGGCTCGTCGGCATGCTCGTCAACACCGTCCCCGCCCGCCTGCGGCTACGTCCCGGCGACACCGCGCTGCGCAGCCTGCGCCGGATCCAGCGGGAGCAGGCCGGGCTCATCGCCCACCACCACCTCGGCCTGGCCGACATCCAGCGCGCCGCCGGGCACGCCGACCTGTGCGACACCTTCGCCGTCTTCGACAACTTCCCCTTCGACCAGCGCCGCCTCGACACGCTCGCCGCCGCCTCCGGCCTGTCGGTGACCGCCGTGGACGGCCACGACGCCACCCACTACCCGATCGGCATCACCGCCCTGCCCGGCGACAGCCTGCGCCTGGTGCTGCGGCACCGGCCGGGCGTACTGCCCGGCGACCTGGCCCGATCCGCCGGTCCCGCGCTGACCCGGCTGTTGGCCGCGCTGGTCGCCGAACCCGAGCGGCGCGTGGGCGCCTTCGACCTGCTGTCGCCGCGGGCCCGCGCGCACATCCTGCTGGAGGGCAACGCCACCGAGGCCGACGTGGCACCGGCCACCTGGCCCGAGCTGTTCGCCCGCCAGGCCGCCCGCGACCCGCACGCGCTCGCCGTCGAGATGGACGGCACCCGGATGACGTACGGGGAACTGGACGAGGCGGGCTCCCGGCTCGCCGCGGCGCTGGCCGGGCGCGGCATCGGCCGGGGCGACCTGGTGGCGTTGCTGGTGCCCCGCTGTCCCGAGGCCGTCGTCGCCATGCTGGGCGTGCAGCGGGCCGGGGCGGCGTACCTGCCGGTGGACCCCGCCTACCCGGCCGAGCGGATCGCGCTGATGCTGCGCGACGCCGATCCCGTCGCGGTGCTCACCACCAGGGAGACCCTGCCCGCGCTTCCCGGCGGGCTGCCGGGGCCGCGGCCGGTGCCGCTCGACGAGCTCGACCTCACGCGGGCGGCCGCCCCGCCGGAGCCGGGGACGCGGGTGGACGACGCCGCGTACATGATCTTCACCTCGGGTTCGACCGGGCGGCCCAAGGGGGTCGTGGTCACCCATGCCGGGCTCGCCGACCTCGGCGTCACCATGGCCGGCGCGATAGGCGCCGGGCCGGGCAGCCGGGTGCTGCAGTTCGCCACGCTGAGCTTCGACACCTCCGTGTGGGAGATCGCGATGGCGCTGCTGACCGGCGCGGCGCTCGTCTTCGTACCCGGCGCGCGGCGGCTCGGCGCGCCCCTCGGCGCCTTCATCGCCGAGGCCGGGATCACCCACTGCACCCTGCCGCCGTCCGCGCTGGCCGAGATCGCCGAGGAGGAGATCCCGGCGGGCAGGGTCGTGGTGGTGGCGGGGGAGGCCTGTCCCGCGCCGCTCGCGGCGCGCTGGGCGGCGCGCCACCGGGTGTTCAACTCCTACGGGCCCACCGAGACCACCGTGGACGCCACGCTGTGGCGCTGCCTGCCCGGCGACGACGCCGGGCCGCTGCCGATCGGCGGGCCGGTGGTCAACACGCAGGTGTTCGTGCTGGACCGGGCGTTGCGGCCGGTGCCCGACGGGGTGGCCGGTGAGGTGTACGTCGCGGGCGCCGGGCTGGCCCGCGGCTACCACGGGCGTCCCGGGCTGAGCGCCGGCCGGTTCGTGGCGCATCCGTTCGCCGCCGGGCAGCGCATGTACCGCACGGGGGATCTGGCGCGGCGGCGTTCCGACGGGAGCCTGGTCTACCTCGGGCGTACCGACGACCAGGCCAAGATCCGTGGCTTCCGGGTCGAGCCGGGCGAGGTGGAGTCGCTGCTCACCGGCCATCCCGCGGTCACCCAGGCGGCCGTCGTCGTGCGGGACGATCCGCGTGGCGAGCCGCGGCTGGTGGCCTACCTCGTGGCCGAGCCCGCGGCTCTCGATCGGGTGCGCGAGCTGGCCGCGGCGCACCTGCCCGAGCATCTGCGGCCGTCGGCGTACGTGCTGCTCGACCGGCTGCCGCGCACCCCGCACGGCAAGCTCGACCGGGCCGCGCTCCCCGATCCCGGGCAGGCGGCGCCCGCGCGTGAGCCGTCCTTTCTGACCGGGGCGCAGCGGGTGGTCGCCGAGGCGTTCGCCGCCGTCCTCGGCGTGGAGGTCACGGCGCCCGGCGACGACTTCTTCGAGCTGGGCGGCCACTCGCTGCTGGCGATGCGCCTGGTCACGCGGCTGACCTCGGCCACTGGCGCGTCTCTGGAGGTACGCGACATCTTCGACCGGCCCTCGGTCGCCGATCTGGCCGAACTGCTGGCTCCGTCCGAACCCGCGCGGGCGGACGGCGTCGCGGCCGGCGACGGGCGGGACGAGGCGCCCCTGACGCCCGCCCAGCAGCGGCTGTGGTTCCTGGACCGTCTGGAGGGATCGTCCAGCGCCTACAACACCGGCGTCATGCTGGAGCTGAGCGGCGGGCCCGTCGATCCCGAGCCGTTCCGGCTGGCCCTGCTCGACGTCGCGGGGCGGCACGCGATCCTGCGGACCGTCTACCCGATGCGCGCGGACGGGCCGGTCCAGCGCGTCCTGCCGGCCGAAGCCCTCGCCACGCACCTGCGGGCCGACCTGGTGGACCTGCGCCCCGTCCCGGAAGCCGACCGTGAGGAAACCATCCGCGCCACCGTCAACCGGGCCTTCGACCTGGAGACGGAGCCGCCGCTGCGGCTGACGTTCTTCAGGACCGCCGACGACGCGCACCTCATGCACGTCGGCACCCATCACATCGCCTTCGACGGCACCTCGGCGCAGATCCTGCTGCGCGACCTCACCGCCGCCCACGCCGCCCGCGTCCGGGGCCACGCACCCGAGCCCGCCGCACCCGAGCGGGCCACGCCTGAGCTGAGTTACGCCGACTACGCGCGGCTGCTGAACGAGACGCTGGGCGACGCCGCCGACCCCGGTTCGCGCGTCTCCGCCGACCTGGCCTTCTGGTCGGAACGGCTGGCCGGCGCGCCCCGGCGCCTCGCGCTGCCCCTCGACCGGCCGCGTCCCGAGGCCGGCGACCATGAGGGCCGGGTGCTGCGGCAGCCGCTCGACGCGGGACTGTCGCAGTCGCTGCGCGAGCTGGCCAGGTCGCGGCGGGTGAGCGTGCTGACCGTGTTCCAGGCGGCGGTGGCCGTGCAGCTGTCCAAGGCGGGCGCGGGGGAGCTGATCCCGCTCGGCTCGCCCATGGACGTGCGTACGGAGGAACGGCTGGCCGAGGTCGTCGGCCTGTTCGTCAACACGCTCGTGTTCACCGCCGACCTGTCCGGCGACCCGCGCGTCGGCGACCTGCTGGAGCGGATGCGGGAGGGCAACCTGTCGGCGATGGAGCACGCGCGGGTGCCGTTCGAGCAGGTGGTCGAGCATCTCAACCCGCCGCGGGCGGCCACGCTTAACCCGCTCTTCCAGGTTCTCGTCTCCTACGGGACCGCGCCCGCCGTCGCCCTCGCCTTCGACGGCCTGCGCGTCACGCCCCGCCCGGTCGACACCAGGACCACCAAGTTCGACCTGGTCTTCCACGTGTTCGACGGCGGCGCGAAGCAGGCGCTGGACCTGTCGGTGGTCTACGCGACCGCCCTGTTCGACGAGGGTACGGCCCGGCAGTTGCTGTCCGGGGTCGCCGCCGTGCTGGCCCAGGCCGCGGCGCACGCCGGCACCCGCCTGTCGGACCTGGTCACCCCCGACGCCCTCACCCCGGCCCCCGCTCCGCTCACCCCCGCCCAGCGCTGGCTCCTCGACCGTGGATTCGGCACGGGGGACACCCTCACCACACGCCGCGTCACGCTTGCGCCCGGCACCGGCGACTCGGCCGTCATCGGGGCGCTGCGGGGTTGCGTGCTGCGGCACGACGCCCTGCGCACCCGCGTGTGGCGCGACGGCGCCGGCCTGTGGCGCACGAACGTCGTGGACCCCCTCCAGGCGCTCGCCCGCCCGGTGCTCGTCCCCCCGGACACCAAGCTCGACCTCACCACCGGCCACGTCTTCCACGCGACCCGCACCGGCCGGGACGAGCTCCTCCTCAGCGCCCACCCCGCCCTGGTCGACGAGCGCTCCTGGGACCTCATCCTCGAAGAACTCCCCGGTGGACGGCCCATAGCGGCCCCGACCTCCTTCGCCGACTACGCCAGAACCCTGGTCGCCGCGCCCGGCCCCGACGACACCGCGGAGGTCTGGCTCGACCTGGCCGACCGCGTCGCCGAGTCCGGCCCCCTGTGGCAGCCCGAGGCCACCGGTCCGATCACCCGCAGCCGCGTCGAGCTGGCCGAGCGACTGGACGGCGAGCCCTGGCGCCCCGTCGCCCTGGCCGCCCTGGCCACCGCACTGGCAGCGGCGGGCGTCACCGGCCCGGTCCTGCTGGACGTGTACGAACCCGACCGTGAGCAGGCCCCCGCCACCGTGGGCCTGCTGACCCGGGTCTTCCCGGTCCTGCTCGACGCCGACCTCATGCGAAGCGACCCGGACCACCTCCTGCACGCCCTGCTGCCCCCCGACCGGGAAACGGCCGTCGCCTACGGAACGGCCCGCTACGACCGCCCCGACACCGCCGAGTTCCTGGAGCAGGCCCCCCAGGCCCGGATCCTGCTCAGCTTCGGCCAGAACCCGCCCTCCGGCTACGACCTGACCTTCACCGTCCACCGCCGTCCGAACGAGACGGTCCTGGCAGCCACCGGCCCGGCCGAGACGACGAGCGACCTGCTGCGCGCCTGGGCCGACCGGCTGGCGGCCTGGGCCCCTGACCACCTGCGCGCCACCGGCGACGACGGCCAGGAGACGGACGCCGCGCCCATGCTCGCCCTGACCCCGTTCCGCCGCCGGTGGCTGGAGAACAAGACCGGCCCGCTGCGCGACGTGCTCCCGCTCTCCCCGCTCCAGGAGGGCCTGCTGTTCCACCTGCTGCTGGCCGACACCACCGGAGAGGTCTACCTCACCGAGAACACGCTGCGCCTGCGCGGCCCCCTCGACCCCGCCCGCCTGGCCGGGGCCGTTCAGGCGGCGCTGGCGAAGTTCCCCAACCTGAACGCCGGCTTCCACGACATCGGCGACGCCACCGTCCAGGCGATCCCGGCCCACGTTCCGTTCTCCTGGACGGCGGCCGACCTGAGCGGCGCGCCCCGGCCGGAGGAGGCGTTCGTGGAGTTCCGCGCCCGCGGCGCCGCCGAGCCGTTCGACATCGCGAGCCCGCCGCTGATCAGGTTCGGGCTCGCCAAGCTGGCCCGGGACGAGCACCGCTTCGTCGTGTGGGCCCAGCACATCCTCATGGACGGCTGGTCGATCTCGCTGTTCCTGCTGTCCGTGCTGTCCTTCTACACCGACCCGGCCGCCGAGGAACGGCGCGAGGTCTGCGATTTCCGGACCTATCTGGAATGGCTGGCCGTACAGGACATGTCCGCGGCGGAGGAGGCCTGGCGCGGGTTCCTGGCGGGGGTCGGCGCGGCCGGGCTCATCGCGCCCCACGCGCAGGACACCACGGCCGACGCGCGCCACATGGACGAGCTGGAGGAGGACCTCGACGCCGATCTGGCCGACCGGCTCGGCGCGGTCAGCCGCGAGCTGGGCCTGACCGCGAGCGCGCTGTTCGAGATCGCGTGGGCGGTGCTCGTGCACCAGCACACCGGCGCGGACGAGGCCGTGTTCGGCCTGCTCACCTACGGCCGCCCGCCGGAACTGGCCGGCATCGAGAGCACGGTCGGCCTGCTGTTCAACACCGTCCCCATGCGCGTGCGCACCGCCCCCGCCGACAGCCTGCGGGCCATGGCCGCCCGGGTACGGAGCGAGCGCATGACCGTGGTCCGCCACCCCTACGTCGGCCTGGCCCGCATCCAGGAACTGGCCGGCCGGCGCAACCTGTTCGACACCCTGTTCGTCTTCCAGAACCAGCCGAAGGTCACCCCCGACCAGCGCTGGGGCCCGGACGGCGAGCTCTGGGTCGAGGGCAGGGACCTGCGCGACGCCACCCACTACCCGCTGACCATGGTGGTCAGCCCGCCCGACGGCACCGCCCGGCTGCGCATGCTGTTCCGCACCGACGTCTTCGGCAAGCATGAGGCCACGAGGGTCATGGACGCCTACGTCCGCATCCTGACGTCCTTCGCCGACGACCCCGACCGGCCGATCGGGCGCGTGGAAGCCGTCTCGGACCTGGAGCGGGCCCACCTGCTCGACGGGCTGAACCCCGCGCCCAGGCCGGTGCCGGAGCTGTCGATCGCCGACCTGCTGCACGAGCGCGCGCTGCTGATCCCGCACGAGCGCGCCCTGGTCAGCGGTACGGCGGAGCTGACCTTCGCCGAGCTGGAGGCGGCCGCGGCCCGGCTGGCCAGGCTGCTGGTGAGCCGGGGCGTCGGCGCCGAGAGCGCGGTCGCCCTGGTGCTGCCCAGGTCGGAGCTGATGGTGGTGGCGCTGTTCGCGGTGTTCGCCGCGGGGGCGGCCTACGTGCCCATCGACCCCGAATATCCGGCCGACCGGATCGCGTACATGATCGAGGAGTCCGCACCCGTCGTGGTCCTCACCACCGAGGGCCTGCGCGACCTGCTCCCGGCCGGGCGGCCCGCCGTCGTGCTCGACGGGCCGGAGGCGACGGCCGAACTGGCGGCGACCTCGCCCGAGCCGATCCCGGCCGGCGAACGGCATGCCCCCGCCGGGCTCGAACACCCGGCGTACCTGATCTTCACCTCGGGCTCCACCGGGCGGCCCAAGGCGGTCACCGTGCCCTACCGGGGGCTGACCACCATGTACTACAACCACCTGGAGAACATCTTCGACCACGTGACCGCCCGGCAGGACGGGCGCAAGCTGCGGATCGCGCACACCACGTCGTTCTCCTTCGACGCCTCGTGGGAGCAGTTGTTCTGGCTACTGGCCGGGCACGAGGTGCACGTCATCGACGAGGACACGCGGCGCGATCCGGCGCTGCTGCTGGACTACTTCGACCGCGAGCGCGTCGACGGCTTCGACGTGACCCCGTCGTACGGGACGTTCCTCGTCGAGGCCGGGCTGCTGGACCGGCCCCGGTGCGGCGGCGACGCCCCGCCGGACGCACCGGGGCTGGTCTTCTTCTCGCTCGGCGGCGAGGCCGTGCCCGCCGGGCTGTGGAACAGGATCCGCGAGGCCGGGGGAGTGGAGGGCTACAACCTGTACGGGCCCACCGAGTACACCATCAACGCCCTGGGCGCGGACCTGGCCGAGAGTACGACCTCGACCGTGGGCCGGCCGATCTGGAACACCCGCGCCTACATCCTCGGCCCCGGGCTGCGGCCCGTGCCGCCCGGCGCGGTCGGCGAGCTCTACCTGGCGGGCGACGGGCTGGCCAGGGGTTACCACCGCCGCCCCGGCCTGACCTCCGGGCGCTTCGTCGCCGACCCGTTCGGAGGGCCGGGCGGGCGCATGTACCGGACGGGCGACCTGGCCCGGTGGCGGCCCGACAACCTGATCGACTTCCTGGGCCGCTCGGACGGGCAGGTCAAGATCAGGGGCTACCGCATCGAGCCGGGCGAGGTCGAGGACGTGCTCACCGGCCTGGACGGGGTCGGGCAGGCGGCCGTCGTGCCCAGGACCGACGCCCAGGGCGCCGTCCACCTGGTCGCCTACCTGGTGCCGGCCTCCGGCGCGGAGGAGATCGACGTCGAACGGGTCACCGCCGAGGCCGCCGCCGTGCTGCCCGGCTACATGGTGCCCGCCGCGGTCGTCACGCTCGACCGGCTGCCGCTCACCGTGAACGGCAAGCTCGACCAGGACGCGCTGCCCGGCCCGGTCATCACCGCGCCCGGCGCGGGGGAGCCGCCGCAGGGACCGCGGGAGGAGGCGGTCGCGGACGCCTTCCGCGAGGTGCTCGGGCTGGCCGGCGTGGGCAGGAACGACGACTTCTTCGCGCTCGGCGGCCACTCGCTGCTGGTGGTGCGGCTGGTCGGCCGGCTGCGCGAGCGGATCGGCGCGGTCTCCGTCCGGGACGTCTACGACGCGCCGACGCCCGCCCGGCTGGTGGCCAGGGCGGACGGCCGGCGGGGCGGCGCCGGCGGGCTGCGGCCGCTGCTGGAGATCCGCTCCTCGGGGCAGGAGGCGCCGGTCTTCTGCTTCCACCCGGCCGGCGGGCTCGGCTGGTCCTACACCGGGCTGGTCTCCCATCTGCCGGGGGCGAACCCGATCTACGCGCTGCAGGAGCCGCTGCTGTCCGACCCGGCCGCGCCGCGGCTCACCTTCGACCAGGCCGTCGCCGGGTACCTGGACCGGATCAGGCGGGTCGACCCGCGCGGGCCGTACCATCTGGTCGGCTGGTCCTATGGCGGGCTGGTGGCGCACCGCGTGGCCACCACGCTGCGGCGGGAAGGCCACGCGGTCGCCTCGCTGACGGTCCTCGACGCCTACATCACCGAGACCGGCGGCGGCGGGGACGGCACCGGCGCGGCGCTGCGCGCGGAGGCGATGGCCTACGTCGCCTCCTCCGCCGGACTCGACCCCGCCACGCTCGACCTCACCGACAAGCAGGACCTCTACGCCCGGGTACGCCGCACCGAGAGCGTGCTGACCTCCTTCGACGAAGGCGCGCTCGACCGGATCGTCGAGTCCTACCTGCGCCACAGCGAGCAGATGGGACACGCCGCCTTCGAGGTGTTCGACGGCGACATGCTCTTCATCGGCGCCTCGGCCGGCGAGCGGGAGGAGGAGGCCGCGGCCAACCGGGCGGCCTGGCGGCGGCAGGTGTCCGGGCGGCTGGTGGAGCACGCGGTGCCGGTGGACCACCACACGCTCGGGCGGGCGGCGGGCTGGGCGCTGACCGGCTCCCTCATCGCCGCCCACCTCGCGGGGGAGACGGCCGGATGAGCGTTCTGAAGAAGATCACTCTCGACCTGACGCCGCTGCGCGCCTCGCGGCCGTTCCGTCTGGTGTTCGCGGCGAGGCTGGCCTCGCTGTTCGGGATCGGGCTGCTGATGGTGGCGGTCCCTGTCCAGGTGTACGCGATCACCGGGTCCGCGCTGCACCTCGGCGCGGTCGCGACCACGGCGGGCGCGTGCGTGTTCGCCGGGTCGCTCGCCGGCGGCCTGCTCGCCGACCGCTACGACCGCCGCCGCGTCATCCTGGCCGCCCGCACCGCCGCCGGGATCGGGTTCGTGCTCCTGGCTGCCAACGCGCTGCTGCCCGACCCGCCGCTGTGGCCCATCTACGCGCTGGCCGCCTGGGACGGCCTGGCCGGCGGCATCAGCTCCACCACGCTCACGGCCCTGCTGCCCACCCTGGTCGGCCGCGAGCACCTGCCCGCCACCGGGGCGCTGCTCAGCCTCACCGCCGACCTGTCGGCGATGGTCTCGCCGGCGCTCGGCGGGCTGCTGATCGCGACCTGGGGCGTGGCCGCCAACTACGGCGCCGCCGCGGCGGCGACCGCCCTGACCGCGTTCAGCATCAGCCGCCTGCCCTCCTACCCCGCGCCGGGAACCGGACGGGAACCGCCCCTGCGCGCGATGGCGGCCGGCCTGACCTTCGCGGCGCGCCACCGAACGGTCAGGAGCGTGCTGGTCGCCGGGCTGGCCACGATGCTGCTCAGCGGCCCCGTCGTCCTGCTGCCCGCGCTGGTGAAGACCCATCTCGGCGGCGGCGAGACCGTGCTCGGCCTGCTCTACAGCGCCCCCGCGATCGGCGCCGTGGCCGGCTCGCTCACCAGCGGCTGGATCGGCGCCGCCCGCCGCCCCGGCCTCGCGCTGCTGGCGTCCCTGCTCGTGATGGGGCTCGCCGTGCTCGCCACGGGCCTGAGTCCCGTCCCGCTGCTGGCGTTCCTCGCCCTCACCGGGTACGGCGCCGGCCGCGTCCTGACCGACATCCTCCGTTTCACCCTGCTGCAACGGCACACGCCCGACGAGATCAGAGGCAGGGTGGCGAGCCTCTGGCAGGCGCAGGTCGTGGCCGCCGCCGCGGCCGGCTCCCTCGTCGCCGGCGTGCTGGCCGAGACGTTCAGCCCCGCGACCGCCCTGATCGTGTACGGGGCGGGGGCCGGGGCCACCGTGCTCGTCCTGGCCGCCCTGCTGCCCGCCCTGCGCGAACCCGACAGCCAGCCGACACCGACGTCCTAGTCACGCCCTATCCATGGAGGTTCCATGTCCAACCCGTTCGACGATGAGAACGGCACCTTCCTCGTACTCGTCAACGACGAGGGCCAGCACTCGCTCTGGCCCGAGTTCGCGGACGTACCGGCCGGATGGGAGGTGGTCCACGGGCCGGGGACCCACGCCGCCGCCCTCGAGTACGTCGAGCGCCACTGGACCGACATGCGGCCGCTGAGCCTGCAGCGGGCCATGGACCGTTAGGCGCCGGTGAGCACCACGACGACCCCGCGGATCGCGGGCGGCTCCCCACGGGCCGCCCGCGAACTGCTGCGATGGTGCCTGCGCGGCGAGGCGCGGGCGATCGCGGCCGCCGCCGCCCTCACCACGCTGTGGCAGCTCGCGCTCGTGTCGCTCCCGCTGTCGATCCAGCGCGCCCTCGACGAGGGGCTCGTCGCCTCGGACCGGGCGGCGCTGCTGCGGTGGAGCGGGGTGATCGTCGGCACCGGGCTGCTCGCCTGGCTCGCCCAGCACGCCGGCCAGCACCTCGACTACATGGCCGGCGCCAAGATCATCACCCGGTTGCGCCGGCGGCTCTCCGCTCACCTGCTCACCCTCGACACCCGTACGGCCGCCGCCTTCGGCCGGGGCGACCTTCAGGCGCGCAACTCCCACGACGTGGACCTGATCTGGATGTGGGTCGGCGGCACCACCGCCCTCCCGCACCTGGTCATCGGCCTCGTCACGGTCGTGGTGGCGGTCGCGTTCCTGCACCCGTGGCTGGCCCTGCTCTGCCTGGGCTGCGTGGCCGCGGTCCTCGGCACGAACATCGTGTTCGGCCGCGTCCTCGGGGTGCGCAGCGGCGCGCTGGCGGCGGCTCAGGGACGACGCGCCGACGTCGTGGACGAACTGGTCGGCGCGGCCCTGACCGTCAAGGGCGCGGGCGCCGAGCAGGCCCTCGTCCGCACCCACCACGACCACAGCGCCGAGGTGAGCAGGAAGGCGCTGGCCGTGACCCGCGCCGGGGCGGGCTGGTCGGCGGTGTCGTCCTTCGTGCCGCTGCTGTCCATCGCCCTGGGCGTCGCCGCGGCCGCCCCCGCCGTGGCGGCGGGCACGATGACGGTGGGCGGGCTGGCCGCGTTCGCGTCCTGGATGCTCATGCTCACCGCCACCTCGACCACGCTGTCCGTGCGCGTCTCCGAGCGGGCCCAGGCGGTCGAGGCCGCCGCGAGGATCGCCGAGATCTTGCGCAGCGGACCCGAGGCCCGTAGCGGGAGCGCCGCTCCCTCGGAACGTCCCGGCGGCGTGATCGAGGTCGCGGACCTGAGCGTCGAGCACGAAGGACGCACGGTGCTCGGGCCGGTCGGCTTCCGCGTGGAGCCGGGCGCGTTCGCCGTCGTCACCGGTCCGGTGGCCTCGGGCAAGTCCACGCTGCTGCGGGTGCTGGTACGCCTCCAGGAACCCCGCGAAGGGCAGGTCCGCTACCGCGGCATGGACCTGCGCGACCTCGACCCGGCCACCCTGCGCGAGCTGGTCACCCTGGTGCCCCAGCGGCCGGTCCTCGTGTCGGGCACCGTCGCCGACAACCTCACCCTCGGCCTGGACGATCCGCCGGGGCCCGCCGAACTGCGCGCCGCCCTGCGCGCCGCGGCGGTCCTGGACGAGGTCGAGGCCCTGCCGGGCGGGTTCGGCGCGCTGATCGGGGAGGGCGGCGCCACCTTGTCGGGCGGCCAGCGGCGCCGGGTCGCGCTGGCACAGGCGCTGCTGCGCCGTCCCGACGTGCTGCTGCTCGACGACGTCACCTCCGCCGTGGACGAGCCCACCGAGGAACGGGTGCTGGCGGGCGTACGCGACTGGCTCGGCGCCGGCACCGTGATCGCCGTCAGCCACCGCCCCGCCGTCCTGCGGCACGCCGACCAGATCATCCCGATCGGCCGGGCCCATGGGTGAGGCCGGGAGACTGCTGGAGGCGCCGTCGAGACGGGGCCTCGTCCGGGCCGCGCTGCCCTACCTTCGTCCGCACCTCGCCCGGATCGGGTGGGGCGCCGGGCTGAGCCTGGCGGCGTCGGCGGCGGTCGCGCTGGTACCGGCCGCCGTCGGCGCGATCACCACGGCCGTGCTCGACCGCGACACGGATCAGGTCACGACCGTGACGCTCGTCCTCCTGGGACTCACCCTCGTCCATCTGGCGACACGGCAGGGCGGAGACCTGCTGCTCGGCGCCGCGGGCGAGCGGCTGGTCCGCACGCTGCGCGAGCGTGCGGCCGAACGGCTGGCCGCGGCCCCGCTGCGGTTCGTGGAGAGCCACGCGGCGGGCGAACTGGTCGGCCGGGCCACCGCGGAGATCGCCGAGCTGGCCGTGTTCGTCCGCCGGCAGGTGCCCGCCCTGCTCGCCTCCGCCGGCTACCTGCTCATCGGCGGGTACGTGCTGGTGAGCAGGTCGTGGCTGCTGGCCGTGGTGCTGTTCGCGGCGTTCATGCCACCGGCGCTGTTCGTCCTGCACCGCTTCCGGGTCCGCTCGGCCGGCGCGTGGGACGCCGAGGCGGACCGGCAGGCGAAGGTGGCCGCCACGTTCGCCGAGAGCCTGGAGGCCCGCGAGACCATCCAGCTCGCCGGGGCGGCCCGGCAGTGGGACCGCCGCTACGCCCGCGACAACGACCGGCTCCTGGACGGCATCGCCCAGACCACCCGAGCGCTCAACACCATGACCGCCATCCAGGCGTTCGAGTGCCTGTCCGTCGCCGGGGTGATCCTGCTGGGCGGGGTCCTGCTCGGCGGCGGTCCGGGCGAGGTGGGCACCGTGGTGGTGTTCGTACTGTCGTGCCGCGGCATGTTCGACTCCTTCATGGAGCTGACCCGCCTGGTCGGCGGCGTGCAGCGGACCAGGGTCGGGCTGGCCCGCGTTCTTGACCTGCTGGCCGCCACCGAGCCCCCGCCCGCGGCCGGCGGGGACAGGCCGGGATCCGAGCGCGGGCTGCGCGTGGACGCGGCCTGCTACGCCTACGTCCCGGGCGAGGACGTTCTGCGCGAGGTCACGCTCGCGTTCCCGCCCGGCGAGCACGCCGTCGTGGTGGGCGCGACCGGCGCGGGCAAGTCGACGCTCGCCAAGCTCTTGGCCGGCCTCTACACCCCCGACCGGGGGACGGTCCGCCACGACGGAGCCGACCTGGCCGCCCTCGGCCCGGCCGAGCGGCGGCGGCGCGTCGCGCTGATCCCGCAGGACGTGCAGACCGTGCGCGGCACGATCGCCGACAACCTCGCCCTGGGCACCGGCTCCGGCCGCGCGGACCTGGAGCGGGCGATCACGCTGCTCGGCCTGGACGGCTGGCTCGGCGGCCTGCCCGCCGGGCTCGACACCGAGACCGGCGCGCGGGGCGCCCTGCTGTCGGCGGGCGAACGCCAGCTCATCGGCCTCATCCGGGCCGTGCTGCTCGGCCCGGCCGTCCTCATCCTCGACGAGGCCACCGCGGACGTGGACCCCGCCACCGCCGCCCTCATCGAGGGCGCGCTCGAACGGCAGGCGGGCGAGCGCACCCTGATCGTCATCGCCCACCGCCGCGCCACCATCGACCGCTTCACCCGCCGCGTGGAACTGCGCGGCGGCGAAGTGGCCCCATACCCCACACCTGAGGAGACGACGTGAGCAACGGCCTTTTCCCCGCCGAGGTCATCGGGACCCGCCACGTGACCCCGCTGATGATCAGGGTCACGCTCGGCCTGGACGGCTATGTCAGCAGCGGCGCGGCCGACGAGTACTTCAAGATGTTCTTCCCGGCGGAAGGACAGCGCGAGCCCGTGCTGCCCGAGGTCGTCGAGGGCCGCTGGGTGTACCCGGAGGGCGTGCCGGAGCCGGTGCTGCGCACGTACACGGTGCGCCGGTTCACCCCGGGCACCGGCGAGATGGACGTCGACACCATGGACGTGGACTTCGTCGTGCACGAGGGCGGCGTGGCCGCCCCCTGGGCCATGAGGGCGCGCCCCGGCGACAGGGTCGGGGTGTCGGCGGCGCACGGACTCCACCGCCCGCCCCGCGAGGCGTCCTGGCAGCTCATCGTGGGTGACGCGACCGCGCTGCCCGCCATCGGCCGCATCGTGGAAGAGCTCCCCGCCGGGACGAGCGCGACCGTGTACGCCCAGGTCGCCGGCCCCGCGGAACGCCAGGAGTTCGACACCCGGGGCCAGGTCGACATCACCTGGCTGTACCCGGGCGACATCGGCCTGCCGGAGGTCGTCCGGCGGCACGACGTGCGCGACGCCTACGTCTGGGCCGCGGGCGAGGCCGCGGCCATGCGGGCCATCCGCAAGTACCTGCGCCACGACCTGCGGCTGCCCGCCGACCGCTTCGCCACGCTCGGCTACTGGCGTCCGGCCGCCGAGGAGTGGCAGCGCCGCTTCGAGCAGGTCGCCCCCGACGTCAGGGCCAGGGTCGCGGTGACGCGGGAGCGGGGCGGCGACACCGAGCAGTGCCAGGACGAGTTCGACGCCGCCCTGGAAGCGGCGGGCCTATGAGCCAGACCGCGGAGGACCGCTACGCCGACTTCTACGCCAGGCAGCTGTCGAGCCCGACGCTGGCGCGCATCTACCGCGACGTCTACGGCGACGACCATCCCGGGGAGCTGCGCCCGTTCGGCTTCGTCACCAGGACGGACCTGGCGCGCTTCGCCGTCCTGCTGGGCCTGCGGCCGGGGATGTCACTCCTGGACGTGGGCTGCGGCAGGGGCGGGCCGGGGATCGCGCTGGCGCGTGCGGCGGGCGCCCGGCTGCTCGGCCTGGACCCCCTGGCCGTCGCGGTGGAGGGCGCGCGTGAGCTGAGCGTGTCGCTCGGCCTGCCCGAGGCGCGTTTCGCCGTCGGCGGTTTCACCGCCACGGGCCTGGAGCCGGCTTCGTGTGACGCGGTGCTGAGCGTGGACGCGCTGTGGATGGTGTGGAACAAACGGGCCGCGTTCGCCGAGGTGGCCCGGGTGCTGCGGCCAGGCGGCAGGTTCGTGTTCAGCACCTGGGAGCCGTCCTACCTCGATCACGGCGCGCTGCTGGCCGGGGCCGGGTTCACCGTGACGGCCAAGGAGGAGGCCGAGCGGTGGCTGGAGCGGCAGCTGCGGGTGTACGAGCTGGTGCGCGCGCGGGCCGCGGAGCTGGAGGCGGAGCTGGGTCCCGGGGCCTCCGTCCTGCTGGAGGAGGCCAGGGACACGCCCGCCACCCTGCCGGCCAGCCCGCGCGTGATCATGGCGGCCACGAAGGCGGGGTGAGGTCAGGGGGAGCGGCGGGCCAGCAGTGAGTCGCGGATCTCGCCGGCCCTGACCGCCACGGTGGACAGCAGCGTCGAGGTCAGGCCGTGGGTGTGCTCGGTCGCCCCCTGAAGGTAGATGCCCGCCTTGACCCGCGGGGCGAGCATGATCCTGTGGTCGCGGTGCATGCGCAGGGCGTCCTCCTCGTCGCGCAGGCAGAACTTGGCGGCCTCGCCGAGCAGCGCCGCCGGGTCGTGCGGGCGGTAGCCGGTGGCGTGCACGAGCACGTCGGCGGCCAGGACCTCGCGTCGGCCCGTCGGCAGGTCCTCGACGGTCACGTCCAGGCCGCCGGCGCGCTCGCGGACGTCGTGGACCCGCGAGACGTTCAGCATGCGCAGCCGCTGCCTGCCGTGCAGCCGTTCGCGGTACATGGTCGACGACAGCGACTGGATGAGGTCGATGTCGACGACGGAGTAGTTGGTGCCGCGGTGGTAGTCCAGGATCGAGCGCTTGACCTCGGGCGGGGCGCCGTAGAAGACGTCCACGGCCGCCGGGTCGAACACGCGGTTGGCGAACGGGCTGTCGTCGGCGGGGGTGTAGCCGAACTTGCCGAACACGCCGCAGACCTCGGCCTCGGTGAACGTGCGGTGCAGCAGGTCGACCACCTCGGCGGCGCTCTGGCCGGCGCCCAGGACGAGCGCCCGTCGTACCGGCTCGCCCGATTCGAGGCGTTCCGCTATGCGGGGGAGGACCTCGCTGGTGTGCCAGACGTGGTCGGACAGGACCGTGCCCGGTGGCAGGTGCGGTTTGAGTCCCATGGCGATGGACAGGTTGCGGGCGCGCCGCCGTACCCGGCGGCCGTCCTGGGCGGTGACCACGTCGAACGCGTGCACCTCGCCGCGGTCGTGCACCGGTTCGACGGCGACGACCTCGGCGGCGTAGTGGGTCAGGTGGCTCAGCCTGGCCGCCGCCCACTCGAAGTAGTCGTGGAACTCCGCGCGTAACGGGAACAGCGTCTTCTGGTTGACGAAGTCGACCAGGCGTCCCTTCTCCCGGAGGTAGTAGAGGAAGCTGAAGTCGCTGCTCGGGTCGCGCATGGTGACCAGGTCCTTCGGAAAGGACACCTGCATCGTCGCGTCGTCGATGAGGATTCCCCGGTGCCAGCCGAACCGCGGCTGCCGCTCCAGGAATCTGGAGGTGAGCGGCGGCGCCGCCGTGTGCTCTTCAAGGGCTATGGCCAGGGCCAGGTTCGAAGGCCCGAACCCGATGCCCAGGACGTCGAGAACGGTCTCCGATTCGCAGCCGTGCATGGTCACCCGCATTCTCCTTGAGTCAGCCTCGCCCTGCCCGCCACTGGGCGGTGAGCAGAGCCACCAGATACAGCCCGCCGATCACCCCGGTCAGAATGCCCACGGGCAGTTGCACGCCGGGTATCACCCGCTGGGCGGCGAAGTCGGCGGCCACGAGCAGCAGCGCCCCCATGAACGCCGACGACATCACGCCCTCCCCGCTCGTCCGGGTGAGCCTGCGGGCCAGTTGCGGCGCGGCCAGCGCCACGAACGCGATCGGCCCGGCGGTGGCCGTGGCGGCGGCGGTCATGGCGACCGACACCAGCATCAGCCCCAGCCGGGACCGCTCGACCGCGAGCCCGAGCCCGCGCGCCTGCTCGTCGCCCAGCCCGAGCAGCCGCAGCCGGCCACCCATGGACGCCGCCGCGGGCAGCAGCACCGCCAGCAGTGCGGCGAGGACGGCGGTGTTGCTCCAGGTGGAGCCGTTCAGCGAGCCGATCAGCCAGCGCTGGGCGTTGGCCGCGGTCTCGACTTCGGCCCTGGCCAGCAGGTAGCTGTTGACCGACACCAGGATGGAGGTGATGCCGATGCCCATGAGGATGAGCCGGTACCCCTGCACCCCCCGCTTGAACGACATCACGTAGACGGCCAGCGACACCACGCCGCCTCCGGCGAGCGCGCCGCCCGCCACCTGCGCGGAGTCGCCCGCGAGCAGCACGATCACCAGGATGCCGCCAGTGGCCGCCCCGGTGGTGAAGCCGATGATGTCGGGGCTGGCGAGCGCGTTCTGGGTCAGGCCCTGGAAGATCGCCCCGGCGGCCCCGAGCCCGGCCCCGATGAGCAGCGCGCACAGCACGCGCGGCAGGCGCAGGTCGGCGACGATGAAGCGGTCGCCGCCAGGCCCGTCTCCGGCGAGCGCGGCCAGGACGTCCGGGAGAGGGATCGGGTAGTCGCCCACCGCGAGGGCGAGCATGCCGAGCCCGGCCGCGGCGCAGGCCAGCAGCGCGCACACGGTGACCGTGCGGACGGAGACGCGGGCCGACACCCGGTCGCCGAACAGGCGTACCGTCTTGCCGGGGACGGCCGTCATGCTCTTCACAGCTTCGCCAGCCTCCTCCCGCGGACCAGCCACATCAGCACGGGCGCCCCGAGGCACGAGGTGATGATGCCGACCTCCAGTTCGCTCGGCCGGGCGAGCAGGCGCCCGGCCAGGTCCGCGCCGAGCAGCAGGATGGGCGCCACGACCATGCTGTAGGGGATCACCCACCGCTGGTCGGGGCCGGTCAGCAGGCGCACCATGTGCGGCACCGCCAGCCCCACGAACACGATCGGCCCGGCCGCGGCCGTCGCCCCGCCGCACAGCAGCGTGATGGCGACGGCCGTGAGCACGCGCACGTGCCCGAGCCGCAGCCCCAGAGCGCGGGCGCTGTCGTCGCCGAGCGCGAGCACGTTGAGCGAGGGCGCCAGGACGAGCGCCATCGCCAGGCCGATCAGGATGAACGGCAGCACCTGCTCGGCCACCCGCATGTCCCGGCCGGCCAGGGCGCCGACGGCCCAGAACCGGTACCGGTCGAAGGCGATCGGGTCGATCAGCAGGACGGCCTGGATGATCGAGGTCAGCACCACGCCGATGGCCGTTCCGGCCAGCGCCAGCCGTACGGGGGTGGCCCGGCCGCCGCCCGCCGAGCCGATGCCGTACACCAGCAGGGAGACGGCCAGCGCGCCCGCGAACGAGAACCACACGTACGAGGTGAGCTGGTCGAGCCCGAAGAACGCGACCGCGAACACCACGGCGGTGGCCGCGCCCGCGTTGACCCCGAGCAGGCCGGGATCGGCCAGGGGATTGCGCGTCATGGACTGCATGAGCGCGCCCGACACGCCGAGCGCGGCGCCGGCCAGCAGCCCGACGAGCGTCCTCGGCACCCGCATCGAGGTGACGATGAGCGCCGAGTAGGAGTCGTCGGGCGACAGCAGGGCCGAGATCACCGTGGCGGGCGACATCTGCAACGAGCCCATGCCCACGCTGAGCAGGCACACGAGGAACAGCACCCCGCAGGCCGCCACCAAGGCGGCGCCGCGCAGCGCAGCACGGCCCCGGTGGCCGTCGCTCACGCGTTTCCGGCCTTTTCCAGGGCCGGTTTCATGGCGTCGAGGAGGTAGGGGATGTTGCGCACGGTGGGGGTGCGCATCGCGCCGATCTTCTCTGCGTCGAGGACCAGGTACGTGCCGTCGCGCACGGTGGGGATCTTCTTGAACAGCTCCGACTTCTCGAACGCGGTCATCTCCTCGTCGCTGAAGCCGCCGATGAACATGAGGTCGCCGTCGAGCGCGCCGAGTTGCTCGTAACTGAGGAAGCCGGTCTCGCCGCCCTTGGCCTCCAGCGCCGTCAGCCCCGGGGCGGGGCCGAGTCCCATGGTCTGGAAGAAGCGGACGAGGTGGTCGTTGGCCTTGGCGCCGGCCTGGACGGTGCCGGGCTGGCGCAGCACGACGTACTGCACGGTCTTGCCCTTGATGCCCGGGTAGGTGGTGGCGACCCCGGACAGCGACGCCTCGGCCTTGGTCACGGCGGCCTGGGCTTCGGCGCTCTTGCCCAGGACCTTGCCGACGGTGAGCAGGATCTCCTGCCAGGTGCCGTCCTGGTTGTCGGCGCCGATGATGCCGATGGTGGGCGCGATCTTGCTGAGCGCGGCGTACAGGCCCTTGTTCGAGGTCACCTGGTACGAGCCGAAGATCACGTCGGGGCGCAGCTTGGCGATCTCCTCGACGGAGATGTCGGCCACGGTGTTGATGGGCGTGGTCGTGGACTCCTTGAGCAGGTCGGCGTTCCACGGGGCGAAGACCGGCTGGGTGGCGCTCCACCGGTTGGCCGCGACCGGGACCACGCCGAGGGCCAGGGTGGCGTCGACCCAGCCGGTGCTGAGGGCGACGACGCGGGCAGGGGCCTTGTCGATGCGGCTCTCCCCGGCCGCGTGCTTGATCGTGACGGGGAAGGCGCCGGCTGGCCGCTGCGCGGGCGCCGCGGAGGGCGTGGCGCTCTGTACGTTGCTGCCGCACGCCGCCAGCAGGACCAGGACCAGGCCTAACGCGGCGGCCTTCAGGGTTGCCGAGGATCGGGGTGAGGCTTCATGCCGTGCCAAAGGACGGCTCCTTTCGACGTCGTCCGACGTGGTGCACGACAAGTATGATCCCTTAAGTTAGGTTAGGCTAGCCTAACTAAAATATTGCCCGGGAACGCCTCAGCCGGTGAGGATCGCCGCCCAGGTGACGGCCAGCAGCAGCACGCCGAGGCCGAAGTCGAGCACCATGCAGAACTCGGTCAGGGAGCGGGTGACGACCTTGTCGCGGCGGTGGTGGATCACGTCCCAGACGCCGTGACCGATGGCCGCCAGCGCCGCCAGGTGGACGGCGAGGATCGGGCCGGCCGTCATCGCGGTCAGCGCGATCGCGGAGTAGCCGGCGAAGGCGGCCGCCTGGATGCCGAGTTCACGCCGGTCGACGCGGTCGCCGCGCAGCAGGCCGTACACGAGGAAGATCGCGGCGGCGGCGAGGAGCAGCACGATCGCGTCCAGCGCGGTGGCCATCCCGATGCTCACCAGGGCCGAGGCGAGGACGGCGACGATCCAGCCGGCGCGGCGCGAGCCGAGCGCCGCGGCGCCGAGGTAGCAGAGGGCGGCCAGAATGATGATCATGGCGGCGACGTGCGCGTCGGGGCCGGAGAGGGCGAGGACGACGAGGCCGGCCATCGTCGGCCACCGGGCCAGGAGGGCGTCGCGGTAATGGGTGAGAGTTCGCATGGGTGACAGCGTGCGGGCATCTCCGAACAACGCACCCATGCGGATTGTCATCAGATCCTGTGCGCTTTGCGGGATCTGAGGGCCGACCACAGCTTCGCCGTACTGCTCCACCGGCCCCAGGCGATCACCAGGGACAGCGCGAGCAGGACGAGCGGCAGAAACGCGCCGCCGCCCATCACGAGCAGCTGGATCAGCGTCGCGCCGGCCATGAGCGCGGCGAACGCCAGCGCGGCGAGCCCGGTCAGCGGCGGCACCAGCAGGCCGATGACGCCCGCGACCTCCAGCGCGCCCACCAGATAGCGCAGCCAGTCACCCGCGCCGATCGCGTCGAACGTGCTCGCGGCCGGCTCGGCGTCCGCGAACTTACCCAGTGCCGCCAGCAGGAACGCCGCCGCCGTGACGACCTGAAGGATCCACAGCCCGATGGTCCGTATGAAGGGTGTCATGATCCCGACGCTAGGTTCCCGGCCCGGGATTCAGAATGCAGGTAACGCCCAAGCGAGGGTGTACCTGCGTGCACTCTCTATAGAGTCGGACCATGCTCCACGCGCTCTACGCCCGCAGGCTCCGTGCCCAGGTCACCCGCGTCCCCCGCCACGTCGGCCTGGTGATGGACGGCAACCGGCGCTGGGCCCGCGAGGAGGGCTTCGCCAACCCCAGCGTCGGCCACCGCTACGGCGTCGAGCACATCCAGACCGTCGCCGGCTGGTGCGCCGAACTCGGCATCAAGGAGGTCACGATCTACGTGGCCTCCTCCGACAACGTGCGCAAACGTGCCTCCGAGCAGGTCACGTTCTACATGGAACTGATCGAGAAGGTCATCGCGGGCAGCCTGGTCGCCTCCTCGCCCCTGTGGCGGCTGCACGTGGCGGGCCGCCTCGACGAACTGCCCGACTCGACCGCGCACGCGCTCAAGCTCGCCATGGAAGCCACCGCGGGGCGCGAGCACGGCCACGAACTCACGCTCGCGATCGGCTACGACGGGCGGCAGGAGGTCGTGGACGCGGTCCGCGCGCTCCTGGAGACCGACGGCGCGGACCTGTCCGAACTGGCCCGGACGCTGACGGCCGACGACATCGCCGCCCACCTCTACACCAGAGGGCGCAGCGACCCGGACTTCATCATCCGCACGAGCGGCGAGCAGCGCCTGTCCGGCTTCCTGATGTGGCAGGCCGCCCACGCCACGCTGCACTTCTGCGACGTGAACTGGCCCGGCTTCCGCCACATCGACTTCCTCCGGGCCCTGCGCACCTTCGCCCGCGACGCCCGGACCTGACCGCTCATCCCGGGCCTCCTCCGGCGGATAGCCGGCCTTCTACCCGATTTCCGCGTGGCCGGGCAGGGTCACGCTCGACCGCTTGCCGGGGTAGCGCTCCAGCAGACGGGCCCGGCCGCTGCGCACGTCGACGGCGTAGGTCCGCGTGCCTGTTACATCCGAATAGGTGATGTCGATCTCCCCGGAGCCGCGCCAAGGCCCGGTCGCGGTCACGGCGCCGCGGCCGTCGGGCAGGCCGCGGACGGGCAGCGCACGCAGGGTTCTGCCGGTCTTGGCGTCCAGCAGGGTCAGCTTCATGCGGAGATGGTCCGGGTGCCGGACCGCGGCGACCGTGCGGCCGTCGGGGGCGGGCTCACTGAACATGATGAACACGCCGTCGAACCGCACCGGCTTGCCGCCGCCGGTCACCGGCATGAGCCACAGGTCGGTCTTGAGGTAACGCACCAGCGACACCACGCCGTCCTTGACGCCGACCGGCTCGTACTTCCCCGGCACCGCCACCGTCGCGCCGGTACGCACGTCGATGACCATCCCCGGCTCTTTGCCGCCTTCCCGCGGGTCGAAGGCCAGGTAGCGGCCGTCGTCGGAGACGAAGAGCAGGGAGCCGATGCCGACGCGGTCCTCGCCCAGCCGCAACCGCGACACCGTCCGGGTGCCGCGCTCCAGGTCGTGGACCACGTGCGCCCCCTCCCGGGGGTCGTAGTAAGCGAGCATGCCGCCGTCACGGCTGATCGCCACCGGCGCGGCGAGCGCCTTGGGGAGGTACGAGGGGGCGTGCGGCAGCCGGTAGGTCCTGCCCGAGCGGGTGACGACCCGCCACTCCGACGTGGAGCAGTCGTGGTCCGGCTTGCCGCCGCAGGGTGTGCGGATGGCGTAACGGAGCGGCCCCACCGCGGTGGCGGGCAGGTCGGGCACCTTTTTCGCGCCCTCGGCCGCGACCGGGCTCACGGTGCTCTGCCACGGCAGCGTCACCACGGCTCCGGCGACGGCCAGCGCGGTGGCGGTGGCCAGGGCGGCGACCATCCGGCCGGTACGCCGCCTGCGCAGGTGGCCCGCGATGGCCGCCTCCGCCAGGTCCACGCGTGGGGCCTGCTCGGCCAGGTCGCCGAGCGCGTCACGCAGCCTCGTCATCGGGCCACCTCCTCGATCACATGTTCCGACAGCAGACCGGCCAGCTCCGGCGCCTGCTCGCGCAGGCGCGAGAGCGCGTGGTGGGTCTGGCTCTTGACGGTTCCCAGCGAGCAGCCCAGCACCTGGGCGGTCTGCGCTTCCGTGAGGTCCTCCCAGAACCGCAGCACGATGACGGCCCGCTGCTTGGGAGTCAGCCTGGCCAGCGCCTGGCGCAGCACGATGCGGTCCAGCGCCGCCTCGTCATAGCGGCGCCCGCGCTCGGGCAGGCTGGCGCTGGGCGACTCGGGGCGGGGCCGCCGCCGCCAGGAGATGTACTGGTTGATCAGCGCTTTGCGCGTATAGGCCTCGGGGTTGCCGTCGCGGGCCAGGCGGGCCCAATGGCCGACCACCTTGACCAGGACGCTCTGCAGCAGATCCTCGGCAAGGTGGGCGTCCCCCGTGAGCAGGTACGCGGTCCGCATGAGCGCCTGCTGGCGGGCCAGCACGAACTCGCGGAAGCCGGCGTGAGGTTCCAAGATTCGTTCTCCTCTCACCCCAGTCAAACGCCACGTACGGGGCGAAAGGTTGGAACCCTGACCGGATCAATCCGGCAGGAACCGGATGCGCAACGGCTCGGGCACATCGGCCAGCGGCGTCGTATACGAGAACAGGTCAAGGCCGAGCCGCTTGTGCCGGACCGACGCCCCGGCCTGGATCGTGCCCTCGGCCGGCAGCCCAGCGGGCGTCCTGACGACCAGCCGCAGCCGCTGCACCCCGTGCACCGGCGCCCGTGCGCTGCCGTGGAAGAGCCACGACGGCGTCCGCGTCCCGTCGTAGAGCCCCTCCACCGCCGTGCGCCGCCTCTTGCGCGCGCCGTTGACCCCGAACTCGCTCTCGATCATCAGCGGGACCACCAGCTTGATCGAGTACGACAGGTCCGCGAACTCCTCCAGCACCATGGGATCCATCGAATGGGCGGTGCTCTCCTCGCCCGACAACGTGATCCGCAGCCACCCCGACGCCAGCTCCGCCTCCTCCAGGGAGACGAACGTGCACGACAGCGCGGTCAGGTAGTAGTCCCAGCGGGCGGACTCCGCGGCGATGAACCCGGCCAGCTCGTCATCCGGCCCCGCGTCGGCGGCGGTCAGCCGCCGGGTCGTCGGCGTGCCGACGGCCACCTGCCCCTCCAGCAGGAAAGGGGCCGCGGGCGCCGGCCGCCCGCGCACCGTCCTCAGGCGCAGCGCCACGGGGACGTCGGCGTCCTCCGACAGCTCGATCTCAGTCATCGCCATCTCCTCCCATGAGGACGAACGCGCCCCAGTCGCGATACTGCGGGAACTGCCGGCGGGTCAGGTGCCGGACGTCGTGGAAGGCGTCCCAGATCCCCTTGCCTTCGGCGAGGCCGGCGTACAGGCGCGGGAAGAAGTACGCCGCCGTCTCGTCGGAGACCGGCCACAGCGTGGCCACGATGAACCGCACCCCGGCCACGAACAGGGCGGCGGGGATGCCGCGCAGGTTGTCGGCCCGGTCGATCCGGCCGAGCCCGGTCTCGCACGCGCTCAGGGTGACCAGTTCGAGCCCGGTCAGGTCGAGGCCGAGCAGGTCGTACGCGAAAAGAGGCCCGTCGGCCAGGTGCACGGCCTGCAGGACGGGCGCGTCGATGTTGTGCGAGCCGTGCGCGGCGAGGTGGACGTGGCGGCTGCCGCGCAGCGCGGCCAGCACGGCGGCGCGGGTGGCGGCGGCGTTCAGGACGGGCGTGGTCGCGAACGCGGCGGCGCACGCGCTCGCCTCGGCGACCGCCTCGTGCAGCGGCGGATGCTCGGTGCCGAGGTAGTCGAGCCCGATGCTGGTCAGCGTGCCTTCGCCGATCGCCGCCGCGGGGCGCAGGAGCAGGTCGAGGTTGGGCAGGTAGCCGGTCTTCCAGTCGTCCAGCCACCGGCCGCGCTCGGGCCCGGCCAGGTGGAAGGGGAAGAAGTGGTACGGGCCGTGCGGCGCGACCAGCAGCCGGTCGTGACCGCTCGCGCGCAGGCCGGCGAGGTGGTCCAGGCTCTCCCGGCCGAACAGCAGAGGGTTGACGAGGAAGGCCGGCGCCTCGGCGGTCACGGGCGCGGGGCCTGGGTCCTCCTGCAGCAGTTGCCTGGTCCCGGCCACGTCGGTGCCCAGCGTGGACACGGTGAAGGCGGTGTCGCCGACGACGGCGATGTCGCCCGCGGGATGGTCGTCCCAGGCCTGCCCGACGAAGATGGCGTCCGCGGTGACGATCAGGTGGGCCAGCCCGCCCCGCCCGCCGGCGGACAGGATCGGCAGGTAGATGATCAGCGCGGTGCGCTCGCCGAGCCGTTCCATGAGCCCGCCGAGCTTGAGCGTGGCGTAGGGCAGGACGGTGCGGTGCGCGAGCACCTTTTCCGTGATCTCGGCGTCGAACGCGCGCTGGCGGTTGCGCAGCCGGCCTTCCTCGGAATCGGCCGGACGGCGGTGGCGGGAGTCGGCCCACGCGACGACCATCAGCTCGTCCAGCGTCTCCTGCGCGGCCGCGGGAACGGGGAACGCGACAGGTTCGGGGCCGGCCAGCGCGGGCGGCCCGGCGAGCAGGACCTCGCCCAGGCGGCTGCCCTTGGCCTGGCTGAGCAGGACCCCGAGCGTGTGCTCGCTCGTGCCGGTGGTGAGCAGGCCGGCCAGGAGGCGCGCGTAGAACCGCTGGAGCAGTTCGGTGGTGCCGGGGGAGGTGAGCGGGACGAACTTGGCGACCACGCCGAGGATCGCGAGAACCTGGATGGCGTCGTCGTCGGAGAGGCCGGCGCCGGCGGGCATGAGGAAGGACTCGATGACCAGCAGCGCGTACTGCGTGGCGCCCGCGTAGGTGAAGCCGTGGACGGCGGCGGCGGCGAGGCCAACCTGCTCGGAACCTTCCGCGTGTTCCGCCGCGGTGGCCGACAGGCGGGCCTCCAGGAAGTGCAGGGCCTGGCGGAAGCCGCCGAGGCGCGGGTCGTCCCGGTCGACGCGCCCGAGCGCGGCCAGGCCCCGCTGCGGATCCCCGTCCTGCGCGGTGGCCAGGTCGGCCTCGGTGAGCAGCCGTCCGAGGTCGTCGTCGTGGATTCTGGCCAGGAGCTTGATCTGCCAGGAGCAGACCTGGGCGACGCCCACGCTCTCGTCGAGGTCGGCGTCCGGTTCGGCGGCCGCGGCGGCGACCTTGGTCAGCAGGTCGAGGGCGCGGGCCGGGGCCGTGCCGGTGAGCAGCCGGGCCAGGGTGACCGCCGCCGCCACGGCGGCCTCGGCGCCCGCACGCTCCATGTACTCGTCCAGGTCGGCTTCCAGCAGGGCGAGGGCACGTTCCGCCCCGGCGACCCGTTCAGGGCCCGGCCGCATCGCCAGCATCCCCAGGCGGCGTCCGTACGCGTCGTCGGGAAGCAGCCGGAGCGCCGTCTCGACCGCCGCGTCCAGCTCGGCCTCGTCGATCGGCTCGCCCCGCTCGCGCAGCCGGTACAGCGCGGCGGCCACCCGCCGTGCCGCCTCCCCCCGGGCCTCGCCGGTACGCAGGCCGGCCGCCCGCGCCAGATGCCCGGCGGCGGTGCGCAGGGCGGTGACGGGATCGGGCAGACCGGGGCCTTCGTGGCCGGGCAGCAGCGGTGCGGGGTCGAGAAGGCGCTCGCGGCCGCGCCGTTCCCAACCCGGGGTCGTGTACCGGCCGTAGAGCTCGAGGTTCAGCGTGCCGAGCCGGAAGGCGGCGGTCCCGGCCAGGATCGCCTCGCCGGTCTCCTCGGCGAAGCGGGCCACCCACGATCCCGCCTCGTGGGCCGCATGGTAGAGCGCGGGATCGGCGCGCCGGGAGAGCACCTCGCGCGCGCTGTCCACCAGGATGAGGCTCGCCTCGGCCCGTGCCTTGGCGAGGACCGCGTCGTCCGTCGTGTCCCGCAGACCGGCGACCAGGAGCCTGGCCAGGCGTAACGCCTGCTCGGTCGCGCCGGCGCCCAGCAGCAGCGTCGCCTCGGCGGTCTGCCTGAGCAGCGCGCCGAGCGTCGCCTCGTCGTCGGCGAAGGGCGGCATGGCCGCTTCGGCCTGCTCGATGTCGAGCGACCCGTCGGCGACGTCGGCGAGCGCGGCCTGAAGGAGCGCGGCGGCCGGCGGCTCTTCCGGGTGGCGCAGGGCCAGCAGATCGCCGAGCAGCAGGAAGTCGGCGGTACGGCGGGCCGTCTCGATGGCCTCGTCGAGGTCGTCCGGGCGGCCGGCGTCTTCGGCGCGGCAGGCCAGCGCCCGCGCCAGCTCCTCCCGGCTCGTGGTGGCCAGTTCGTGCCCGTCGGACAGCGCCACCGCCCCGCGCAGGAAGCCGATCGCCGCGTCGAGCAGCGCGGGCCTGGGTTCCAGGGCGTGGCGCCATTGCAGCAGTTCGCCCAGGCGGAACAGGACGAGGAGGGGTTCGGCGCCGGCCGCGCCGCCGTACGCGGCGAGACTGCGGTCGAGGTCGGCCGGGTCCTGACGGCGGAGGTGGCGCCGGCGGAGCGCGGAGCCGTACATGAGGGTGGTCAGGCTGGTTCCGTCCTGGGTGACGGCCAGCATGTCGATGGCCTCGTCCAGGTCGGCGGCGGGGTCGTGAAGTGCCCGTTCGGCCAGTCCCAGCCCGATGTTCCCGGTGATCTCGCGCCATTCGGGGGAGTCCTGCGGCAATTCGGGGAGGAAGCGCCGGGCGACGGCCAGCATGGCGTCCGCGTCCTGGCGGGCGGCGTGGGCGCGGAAGAGGGAGACGACGGCGACCGGGGGCGGGGGAGTGTGCCGCGTGGCCTGCTCGTAGAGCTCGATCGCCTCGTCGAGCCCGGCCGGTGTGTGGCTGAGCGCGTCGCCCAGGTAGGCAAGGAACAGGCCGCGGCGGTGCTCGGGCAGCGGGCCGTCGAGCGCCTCGCGCAGCAGCCGGAGCGCGCTCGCCTCGTCGCCGGGGTCGCCTTCGAGGTGGTGGCGGATGTCGTGGGCCAGGCCCAGGTATCCGGTGAGGACGGGCGAGGACGGCCGTGTCCGCAGGCGTTCGACGACGCGGCTGAAGAACCGGGGGAGGGTCGGGCTCAGGACCTCGTGGATCAGCGCCGCCGTTTCGAGGTCCAGGCCGTCGGCGCGCAGCCCTTCGCTGTCGGCGGCGAAGCGGCGCAGCGCCTCGGGGCCGGTCGTGGCGTCTTCGAGGCCGGTGGTCTCGCCCAGGTACAGGGCGCGGTACCAGGTCAGCAGGCCCGAGTCGGGCTGGGGCCCGGTCAGGTGGGCGGTCTTGCCGGTCTGCTCGAACGCCCGCAGTTCGGGGGTCGCCGGTTCTTCCTCCGGCTCCGGCTCTGGTTGCGGCGTGCCGTCGCCGAACCGGTCGGCCATCAGCCGGGAGAGCACCTGCCCGGTCTGCCGGGGCGGGTCTCCGGTGGCGTAGAGGCCGGCGAGTTCGTTCAGGACCCGGTCGGCGAGATCCTCATCACGCGAGGTCTCGAACAGGATGGCTCCGGCGTCGCAGTAGTTGAGCACGTGGACGGCCCGGTCGATGTGGTCGTCGGGGATCAGCCCCAGCACGTCCTCGTAGATCTCCACGGCCTGGACGAGCAGGGTGGGGTCGCCGGTGACGTAGTGGAGGTCCTTGACGATCGCCGCCCGCAGGGCCGAGCGGGCGGCGTGGTCGGGGTCGTCCTGCCGGGTCGCGGCCAGCGACTCCTCGACCAGTTCCAGCGCTCGCCGGAGTCCGGCCGCGTTGGCCAGGTGCTGGGCGATCAGGTGCCAGGCGTTGCCCAGGTTGAACACGTGCCGAGGGCGGCTGGGATCGTCGGGGCCGGTCGCGGCCAGCACGCGTTCCCACAGGTAGACGGCATCGGGCACGCCGTCGACCGTGCCGGTGCCGATGACCCGGTCGACCAGTTCGGTGGCGGCGCCGTCCCACATGAACCGGACGAGGCCGCTCTCCCCGGCCAGTAGGTGCCGCGGCACGGCCACGACCAGGTCCTTGACCGCGCCGGGAACGCGGTGCGGAGCGACGGTCTTCAGCAGGGAGAACAGTCCCATGGCGGCCAGGAGCTCGCCCTCGTCGCGGCTGCCCCCGGTGGTGTAGCGGGCCCAGTGCAGGCGCCCGACCGCCTCGACCGCCTTGGCGAAGCCCGCCGGGTCGACCGCGTGGTCCCCGTCGATGAGCCGTACCAGCTCCGCGGCCTCCGTCAGTGCCTCCCCGGCCCAGACGCGTTTCTTCCTGCCCCAGACGAAAACCCGACGGCGTACCTTTTCCACCAGAGTGTCCAGGTCTTCCACGCGGCCTCCCCGCCGAGAGTCACACGGCACTCGCCGGAGGCGGGTCCTCCCCAAGCAAACCAGATGGGGATGCGCCTGCTGTGATCTTTCTCCCATCCACTTGACTGTAGCGTCACTACAAAAACATTCTTGTAGTCAGACTACAAGAATGACGATGGGGGAGAAGGCCGTTGACGCCCACCAGCCCGCCGGTCCGGCAGTACGCGCGCGTGCCGGCTCCCGACCTCGCCAGAGGAGCCATGCTCCTGCTCATCGCCATCGCCAACACCCCCTGGTACCTGTGGGGCAGGCAACTGCGCCCCAGCACCATCCATCCGCCGGGCGGCTCGGCGCTGGATCGGAGTGTCCAGGTGGCGAGCATCGTCGCGGTGGATTTCCGCGTCTACCCGATGTTCGCCTTCCTCTTCGGCTACGGCATGGTGCAACTCCTGAACCGTCAGCGGGAGGCCGGGCAGGATCGGCCGAGTGTGCTGGCCCATTTGCGGCGCCGCGGCTTGTGGCTCCTGGTGTTCGGGTTCGCCCACGCCGCGTTGCTGTGGCAGGGCGACATCCTGGGCGCGTACGGCCTGGCGGGCATCCTTCTCGCCAGGCTCTTCCTCCACCGCGCCGACCGGACGCTTCTGACCTGGTCGGTGATCGGCGGCGCGGTGCTGGTGCTGGCGACCGTCGCCGCCATCGCGGCCGCCGCCGTACCCGTGGCGGCTGAGACCCTCGCGTACCTGCCCCTCGGCGCCGCCCCAGCCGGTCAGAGCGACCTGTTCGCCGCCGTGGCGGACCGTCTCGCCTTCTGGCCGATCGTCACCCTCGGGCAGGGGCTCTTCGCCCTCGCCCTGCCCATCGCCATCGTGCTCGGCTTCTGGGCCGCCCGGCTGCGGATTCTGGAAGAGCCGGGCCGACGCCTTCCGCTGCTCCGGCGGGTCGCGGTCATCGGCGTGGCGACGGGCCTGCTGGGCGGACTGCCCCATACCGCGGCGGTCATGGGATGGCTGACGGTCCCGCCAGAGTCCATGTTCGTCTTCGAGGTCACCCAGATGACCACGGGGCTCCCCGCCGGGCTCGGGTACGCGGCGCTCTTCGGCCTGCTCGGGTGGCGGATCGCCGGGCGGAACCCCGGGCTGGTCGCCACGGTCGTCACAGCCGTGGGGAGGCGATCGCTGTCCGCCTACCTCACCCAGTCGCTCCTCTGCGCTCCCGTGCTCGCCGCATGGGGGCTCGGCCTCGGCGCCCACCTGCACAGTGCCGCCATGGCCGGCTATGCCGTAGGCGTGTGGCTGATCACGGCGGCGGGAGCGTGGGCGCTGGAGCGGCGCGGGCTTCCAGGACCAGCCGAGATCGTACTGCGCCGGCTCGCCGCCCCCAGAACATGATCTCCGGGTAGGCCTACTCCGTCGGCGGCTTCTTCATCGCCGCCTCGGCCCCGGTCGCGTGATCGGCGTCCCCGGCCGTCGTGGCGGACCTCCGCAACCGGGAGACGAACCCGCCGGCCAGCGCGGCCACGACCGCACCTGCGGCCGCCGTGACGAAGGCGCCGGCACCGGTCTCGCCGGTGCCGGTGAGCTGGCCGGCCGCCGCTGTGCCCAGTCCGTAGCCGGCCCACATGAAGGTGTTGAGCCAGGCGAACACCTCGGTGCGGTAGCGAGCGGGCGCGTGGTCGGCGAGCAACGCCGGTACGACGGCGTCACGTGGCCCGGTCGCCAGCCCGACGAGCGTGATCAGCACGGCGAGGACCGCGAAACCGGGCAGCCAGGCCGCCGCGACCAGGATGAGGGCCTCGCCGAGGGAGAACAGGACGAGCAGGCGGCCGGGGGCGATCGGCCAAGCCCGCGCGCCGTACCCGAGGGTGCCGAGCAAGGCTCCGGCCGACAGCAGCCCCATCAGGATCCCGGCCAAGGCGGCCGAGCCCGAAGTGCCCGCCGCGGCGACCGCGGCGATGCGCAGGCAGCCGAAGGTGAACGTGCCACACGCGGCGATGGTCAGCAGCAGGAGTGTGGGCCGGTGGGTGAGTGGCCCGGCCAGCAGGAACCGGCCCGGCGTGACCCGTTCGGCCTGGCGTACCGAGGATGAGGTCAGGAGCAGCGCGGTGCCGAGCAGGACCGCGCCCCCGGCGGCGGCGACCACGCTGTGGGCCGAGATCGCCATCGTCAGCACCGGCACGAGCAACGGGCCGGCGATGAACATCAGCTCGTTGACGGCGTTGTCGAGTGCGTACGCGGCGTGCAGGGAAGCCTCGGGGACCAGGCGGGGCCAAGCGCCCCGGATGACCGAACCGACGGGGGGAGTGGTGGCGCCGAGCAGCACCGCGGCGCCGATCATCAGGACCGGCGGGGCGAACAGGAGCAGGGCGTAGGCCGCCGTGTGGGCGGCCAGGTAGCCGGTCAGAGCGGGACGCGGGCCGTAACGGTCGGCCATCCGGCCGCCGAGCGGCGCGCACAGAGCCAGGGCCAGCGCGTGGCCGGTGAGGACGAGCCCGGCGACGGCGTACGAGCCGAGCCTGTCGACGGCGGACAGCAGCAGGGCCAGGCTGAGCACGGGTGTGCCCAGCTTGACGACGAGCCCGGCGACGAGGAGCCGGGGGACACCCGGGCAGGCGAGCAGGCGGCGGTAGGGCGTGAGCACGGGACCTCCGTTACCATCTAACAAAGCTACGCCCATGACATCGGAACGAGGGGTTACTGGTCAAGTGCAAATAGCCTGTAACGTGACCCGGCAGGCTCCGCTGATCGCGGAGCTGGTCAACCTGGGCACCGCCCACTGGCGCGGTGGCGCCTCGGTGGTGCCGCTGACGGGTGAAGCGCTGACGACGGCGTTCGCCGGCGCGCTCGGTGACCGCGTGGCCGCCGCCGTCAGCGCCGTCCCGGACGCCGGGCGGCGCCTGGCGGGGCTCGCCGCCGATCTGCGCGACGCCCTGCTGGCCACGACCCCGGCTGACCAGGCCGCCCGCATCAACGCCCTGATCAGCCGGTACGGCGCGCGGCCGTACCTGGTGGATGACGTCGGCCAGCCCTTCCACCTGCACTTCCACGGTTCCGGAGACACCCCGGTGGAGGCTCTGGGTGGCGAGTTCGCCACGGCTCTGGCCCTCATCGTGGACGGCTACGGCCCCGACCGGTTCGGGCAATGCGCGGCACACCAGTGCGAGGCGGCCTACATCGACCTGACCCGGAACGGATCGCGCCGTTACTGCGGCGCCGCGTGTACGGCTCGCGCCAAGACCGCCGCCTATCGCAGCCGTCGCCGCACCTGAGGGGAGGGATCGCGCGCCCTCCGTCAGCGGGACCCGCCGAGTCGCCGGCCGTGACCTACAGCGGCCCGCGTGACCACGGCCCGCGGATGGCGTACGTGCGCCCGGGAGGGTCGAGCGCTGCGGTGTGGCCGAGACAGTTGACGAACAGCACCGAGCCGTCGGGGCTGAAACAGGCTCCGGCGAACTCGCTGTCGTTGATGATGTTCACCGCGAACTCGAACGGCTGCCCGCCCCGTGGATCCAGGCCGATCAGCCGGTTGACGTTGTCCAGGCCCGGGGCCAGCGGGTGCGGGTCGGCGTCGGCGGAGGAGGCGTCGTCCTCGCACAGGACGATGCCGCCGCGCGGGGTGAAGGTGAGGTTGTCGGGGGAGTCGAGTTCCTTGCGTCCGGGCGATTCGTAGACGAGCACCAGCGTGTCGGCGCGGCGATGGCGCCCGGGGATGAGCTGCCAGACCTGGCCGTAGCCCTCGCGGTAGCCGTCGGCGTTGGGGGCGTCGCCGTTCTTCGCGTCGCCGCCGCTGGTGGAGCTGAAGAAGATGGCGCCGTCGCCGTACCAGCAGCCTTCGAGCCGGTTGAACTTCGCGCCTCCCTTGGCCAGGCCTTGCTGGGTGCAGGTCGGGGCGCCGTTCTCGAGATCCGGGTCAGGGTCGTCGATTCTGACCCACTCCACCGGCAGGCGGCCGCCCATCGTCTGGCCCTCGCGGCAGTCGTAGTTGCCGGCGCCCTTGACCTTGAGCATCTCCAGCACGCCGCCCGCGGCCAGATCGCGCGGGTCGTCGGGCCGGAAGCGGTAGAAGCCGTCGGGCTTGCCGGAGTCGTCCTCGGTCTCGTAGACGTAGCCGGTCCGCGGGTCGACCGCGACGGCTTCGTGGGAGAAGCGGCCCATCGCGGTGAGCGGCATCGACGGAGCGGGTCTGCCCGGCCTGGGCCCGTTCAGCGGCACCTCGAAGATGTAGCCGTGCTTGCGCTGCCAGCCCTGGGCCAGGCCGGAGGTGGTCTCTTCACAGGTCAGCCAGCCGCGGTTGTGGAGCATCCGGCCGCCGGCGCAGTTGACGATCGAGCCGCTGAAGCTGACGAAGTGCTCCAGCACCTCGCCGCTGCGCAGATCCACCTCCAGCGTGGTGGTGCCGCCGACGCCGAGCTCGTCGTAACTCCGGGACCCGGGCACGTGCACCCGGCCCGTCGGTGATCCTGGAGTCGTGCGGACCTCGTGGTTGCGGATCAGCCGGACGGTGTGGCGTCGCCTGCCGGGGAAGGCGGCCATGCCGTCGTGGGCGATCGGGGTCGCGACCCCGTCGGTCATGGGGGTCCCGGTCTGGCCGAGCACGATGTAGGAGAAGCCCGCGGGCAGGGCGAGGAGCTCTTCGCCGGTGTTCTTGGAAGGGGTACGGCGCAGCGGGCCGTACCCCGCCTTGCCCGGGTCACCGGTCGGGCGTCCGGCGTCGGCCCAGGACGCGTGGGCTGCCAAGGTCTCGATGGCGACACCGCTGGCCAGGACGCCACCGGCGGTGGCGAGGCTGCGGCCCAGGAAGGATCGTCGATCAAGCGCGGTCATGTGTGCCTCTCCTTGTGTGAACACACGATGAACAAAGGCTTTTGAAGCCTAAGCGCGCTGATCATCCCTGAGAGGGCCTATTTGTCAGTTGGTGAGCTCTTCTCCATGCGCGTGCGAACCATCGTCAGGCTCTGACATGGTGGCGAGCGACGGCCGTGTTCACGTCGCCGTCCAGGCCGGATCCCGGCCGATGACGCCGAGCAGGCGGTCGAAGGCCGGCGCGTCGTCCGGCACCGTCACCGGCGGACCGAAGGCGCCGCGCTGCCTGCCCATCTCCACCATCTGAAGGGTGAAGTCCACCGACAGCGTCACGGTCTCCGGGTCCGGCTCGTACGGCTGCCCGGTGGCCTTGGCCAGGTCCCAGCCGTGGACGACCATGTCCACGAGGAACATGTGCCCCAGCACGGACATCGGCAGGCCCAGGGCGGCGCTGTCCCCCTCCCACGCCTCGGGCCGCGACCAGACGGCCAGCGTGCGCCCGGCCCGCTCGGGGAAGTCGCCGGTGTAGGGGCTCTGTTCGACGGACGGCCCCTTGGCGCCCAGCGACTCGAACAGCTCGGCGACCCACTCCAGGTGGGCGATCAGGGCTTCGACGTCGAACTTCGCGCAGGGCGTGGGTGCGGCGAACTGCTCCTGCCGTACGCCGCGCACCACGTCGGCGGTGCGTTCGGCGGCACGTGTCATCAGCGGCATCATGTGGTCCATGGCAGCGATGATGCCCCGGCCGTCACAGGCGCGGCTTGTAGAAACGCGACAGCGTGGCTGGGTAGACCCTTATGCAGGGCTCGCGGCCTTCGACTTCACCCGGCAGGCGCCGCCGCCCGGCCTCGCGGCGTTCGTGGACCACTTCTGGGTCGTCACCTGGACGGATCTGGCCGAGCCGTACGTGCAGCGCATCGTCTCCCATCCCACCGTGAACCTGAACATCGCCCCGGACCACCGCCGGATCGCGGGAGTGATCAAGGGCGGTTTCTCCTACACGATGCGCGGAAGCGGGCGCGTGCTCGGCGTGCGATTCCGTCCCGGCGGCTTCCGCACGTTCCTCGGCGGCCCCGTCTCCGAGCTGACCGGCCGTTTCGTGGAGATCGGCGACATGTACGGCGAGGCGGGCGCGGCCATGGCCGAGCGGGTCCTGGCCGAACCCGAGGCGCGGGCGGCGATCGCGCGGGTCGAGACGTTCCTGCTGGGCCTGGACCCGCGCGAGGATCCGCTGGCGGAGGAGGCGGCGGCGCTGGTGGCCCTGGCGGAGGCCGAGGTGCCGATGGTCAGGGTGGAGCAGCTGGTCGCCCGGTCGGGCCGGTCGATGCGCTCGTTGCAGCGGCTGTTCCGGGACTATGTGGGGATCGGCCCGAAGTGGGTGATCCGCCGGTTCCGGCTGCACGAGGCGGCGGAGCGGATCTACCAGGGCCTCGACCTGGCCACGCTGGCGGCCGAGCTCGGCTACACCGACCAGGCCCACCTGACCCGCGACTTCACGGCGGCGGTCGGCATGACTCCGGCGGCCTACGCTCGCCGCAGATCTTGATCTACATTGTAAAGGCGATCGGCTGAGTAAGCGATTTTTCGGCTATACCAACGAACAAACAACGAGGGCGAGGCGCGGCCTTGGGCTTCTGGGTGACCGCCAAGTGTCACGTAGTGAACCAATCAGGTGACCTGCGCATCTCAACCTACCGATTGATGCCACCGTCAGGAGGAGTCTCAGTGGATACCCGTCAGGGATGCCAGGTATGGCCCGGTCTGATGCGCAAGGCCGTGGCGCTGCCGTCCGCAGCGATCGCCTTAATGAGCGTGATCGGTTTGGCCACGCCCGCACCTACCGAGTACCGGACTCTGGCTACAGCGAGCATGGAGAGGGCCATCCCCCGGGGTTTCCTGCTGTATGAGAGCGAGGCGGCGAGGAAGAGGCTGGAGAAGAAGGTCGTTCGCACACGCATGCAATGGAGGGCCAGTGACCGCCTGGAAGAGCTATTGCTGATCGATCCTTGTGCCACAGGAAAGCAGACCGACACGAGTCGCCGGTCCGCACGTACCATCACGGGGCGTTCGGTTGAGTGGGACGGCGACTACTCCGAACAGGTGATCGTCTACCGCGATGAGATCGCTGCACGCGCGGCTGTGCGGAGCCTACGCTCGGATCTGCGCCGGTGTGCCAAGCGGAACCGCAACCACTTCACCTACCGGGTCAAGGCCACACCCATCGGGGATGAGGCGTTCATGGTGCATATGTTCAAGGTCGCCTCCATAGATGCGGCCACCGTCGTGCGACAAGGCAGGACCGTGGCGATCTACACGCTTCCGAGCAGCGGTGACATCCCGGGCGATCCTCCGAAGTGGCGGCCGGTCGAATATGGAGGACTCGAGGCGAGGAAGATGGCGAGGAAGCTCGCTGACACTCCTCTGTGAGTTGGCCACCGACTGGCGGGGAGGCGCGGGGTCGAGATCTGAAGATCGGGATTCGACATGCATGACCAGGCAGCGGCGGGCGAGGTCGTCACCGAGACGTTCGATTATGACGGTGGCAGGCAGGTCACGGTGTACGTCCCGCCGGATCCGCCCGAGGCGGTCGTGTTCGCCGGCGACGGTCAGTTGATCTCGCGGTGGGGCGGAGTCCTTGAGGCGGCCGGCGCGCCGTCCACGATGATCGTCGGTGTGCACCGCGCGGGCGATGAGACGCTTCGGCTCCATGAGTACTCACCGGGCTTCGATCAGGAACGGTTCGCGGCGCATGAGCGGTTCTTCGTCGTGGACGTTCGCCGGTGGGTGCGGTCGCGGTTCGGTGTCGTGCTCGCCGCCGAGCGCACCGCGGTGTTCGGTGTTTCGGCGGGTGGGGAGCTGGCGCTCGCGATGGGGCTTCGGCATCCGGACGTCTTTGGTGTGGTCTTCTGCGCCTCGCCGGGCGCGGGGTTCCGGCCGCCTGGCGTGATGCCGGGTTCGATTCCGCGTACGTACCTCGTCGCCGGCACGCAGGAGCCGTTCTTCCTGGAGAACGCGACCCGGTGGGTGGTCGCGCTGCGCGATGCGGGTGCGGAGGTCGTCATGACGGAGCGGGCCGGGTCGCACGGCGGTGCTTTCTGGCGGGAGGAGTTGCCGTTGATGGTGGCATGGGCGTTCGGGCCGTGAGGCAGCCCGGCTGAACCTCATGGTTCCAACGCGCCGGGATTCACCCGCTGCCCGATGCCTTCGTGCTCCTCGGCCACGTTGATCATTCTCGTGGTGGGGAGCGTGCTCAGCGCGGGTACGGCAAGATACCGTCATGGTTGCCCGACGCACCGCCCCTACCATTCACCGGATCAAGGTCACGCTGGTCGGGTCACGGCCGCCGATCTGGCGGCGTCTGGAGGTTGCGTCCACGATCACGCTGCGCGCGCTGCACACTGTTCTCCAAGCGGCATTCGGCTGGGAGGACGGTCACCTGTGGGTCTTCGACAGCTCGCTGGGACGCTACGGCGTCGCCGACCGCGAACTGCAGATCGCCGGCGCCGCTGCCCGACGACTCGACCAGGTGGCTCCCGCAGGGCAAGACCGTCTCAGTTACACCTACGACTTCGGCGATGACTGGGAACACACCATCCTCGTCGAGGCCGTCACTGCGGCGGGGTCCGGCATCGCCTATCCACGCTGCCTCGACGGCCGGGGAGCCTGCCCGCCTGAAGACTGCGGCGGCGTCTGGGGCTACGACCATCTCCTGGAGATTCTTGCCGACCCCCACCACGAGGAGCACGAGGATCGCCTGGAATGGCTCGGCCTCGACTCAGCTGACGAGTTCAACCCCACGGCCTTCGACGTGGCTCGGGCGAACACCGCGCTGTCCGGTCTGGCGACCGTTCTCATCAAGAACTGACGCTGCGCTGCCAGTCAGTATGCACCTTCGCATGATCGACGCGGGGCGGCTCCGGCCTGTCGTTTCACCTCAGTGCCGCGGCTCGGGAGGTGCCCATGCCGAGCCTTGTCGCGTGGGTGGCCGATCAGGGTCGGCAGCTCGGGCGAGGTCCGGACGTTCGCAGATGGCGTACGAGGTGATGCCTCTCGGGCCCGTGTTGGCGGGATGCGAGCGGGCGTGGACCGTCGTCCGTCTCGATCTTGTTGGTGCAGGCGCCCACCTGATCGCGGGAGTTGGCTGACGCGGGGTCAGGTGGCGACCGGGGGCGGACTGGGGCACGCGTTCTGGTCTTCCGTGGATTGCCGCGTCTCGCCGGGTCAGTGTGTGCGTTGGGTGATGAGGACGTCGAGACCGTCGAGGAGGCGTTGGAGGCCGAATTGGCGGCTTCTGTCGGGGGTCGGGTTTTCGGCGGATGCGATGGCGGCGGTGAGTGCGGGGAAGCGGTCGGCGGCGTGGGCGGGCAGGGTGTTGAGGGTGGGGCTGGGCTGGTGTTGGGTGGTCCAGGGCTGGGTGCCGGCCGAGGTGGTGGATCGGGTGTTGCGGACGTGGCCGCTGAGGAGGAGGACCGCGTCCATCTGTTCGCTGCCGCTGAGCCCGGTTTCGGCGAGGGCGGCGACCGCGACTTCGGTCCAGGCGATTTCTTTCGGGCCCATGGCTCGTTCGCCGAGGGTGGCGCCGGGTAGCCAGGGGTGGCGGTCCCAGGTGGTCCAGAGTTGGTGGGCCCAGTGCTGGAGTTTGCCGCGCCAGCCGCCTGGGGTTGCGGTGAGGTCGGGTGGGTCGCCGACGGCTTCTTCGATCATGACGGCGGTCAGTTCGGCTTTTCCGCTGACGTAGCGGTAGAGAGCCATTTTGGTGAAGCCGAGCTGGGTGGCGACCCGTTGCATGGACAGTGCGGTGAGGCCGTCGGTGTCGGCGATGTCCATGGCGGCTCTGGCGATCTCTTCGACGGTGAACGTGGGCTTGGGGCCTCGGTTCGGTGGTTGTCGCATTCCCCAGAGCAGCTCGGCGGTGCTGTCCAAGTTGATCCTCCAGGAATGCTTGTTGCCGATCTTAATCTGTGTCTAGCATACACAGCATCCAGCGGACACTGTTTGCTGGACCGTCGACAGGGAGAACGGATCCACGATGCCTGAGAACTCCGGACAGCAGCGCCAGCTCCTCTCGATCGAGCGGGGGGAGGCGAGCTCATGCTGAGGCAGGTCGCGGAGGGTGTGCTGGTCCATCAGAGCGAGTTGCTCCAGAACAACACGGTTGTCGTACGCGGCCGGGACGGCGTGTTGCTCGTCGACCCCGGGCTCACGGGGGGCGAAATGGCCTGTCTGGCGAACGATCTGTCCGAGATGGGCCGGCCTGTGGTGGCGGGCTTCGCGACGCATCCTGATTGGGATCACGTGCTCTGGCACGCCGAGCTCGGTCAGGCGCCTCGTTATGGCACGGCCCGTTGCGCGGCTTTCATGCGGGATCGGTTGTCGGAGGCGGACTGGAAGGCGCGGGCCGCCGAGGGGTTGCCGCCGGAGATCGCCGAGGAGGTGCCGCTGGACCTGTACGGCCTCATCACCGCCCTGCCCGCCGAGACGGCGCGGATTCCCTGGGACGGCCCGCACGTCCGGATCATCGAGCATCCGGCTCATGCCCCTGGCCATGCGGCGCTGTTCATCGAGGAGGCCGGGGTTCTGGTCGCGGGCGACATGCTCTCTGACGTCTTCATTCCGATGCTCGACGACTTCGGCAGCGCCAATGACCCGGTCGAGGAGTACCTGGCCGGGCTGCGGCTGCTGGAGGAGGTGGCGGACGGGGCCGAGGTGATCGTCCCGGGTCACGGTTCCGTCGGCGGAGCCGGTCAGGCACGTGCGCGGATCAATCTGGACCGGGCGTACGTGCATGCCCTGCGTGACGGCCGCGATCCGGGCGATCCGCGGATCGGCCCGTCGGCCAAGCCCGGCTGGGAATGGGTGAGCGACATCCACGCAGGGCAGGCCCAGAGCCTCGCCCGGAGAAACGAGCGCGGCGGGACGCCCGGCTAGCGATCGGCGTCACGCTCGCGGCGGGGTCGCCGGCCCGCTTCCTCTCCCGCGCGGCCGTTGGTCATCGGTGGCATGGTCGCTGCGCCGGGCCGCCTTTGTGCCGGCTGGTGGTTCACGGCCGAGGTGGGCTGGTCATCACCTCTGGTGTGGCCGCCGAGGGTGCGGGTCGGCGGTGGTTGTCATGCCGCGTGGTTCTGGGGAGGTGTGAGGGTCAGGAGTCGGCGAGGCGGTCGGCGAGGGCGAGGGTGCGGCGGGCCTTGGCGAGTACGGGGGCGTCGACGAAGCGGCCGTCGGGCAGGGTGAAGGCGGCCTGGCCGGTTGCTGTGGCGGCTTGCACGATTTCGGCGGCGCGGGCGGTTTCTTCGGGGGTGGGGCGGAAGGCCCGGCGGATCGCGGGGATTTGCCGGGGGTGGATGGCGGTGCGGCCGAACATGCCGAGGGCGCGGCCTGCCGTACAGGAGGCGATGAGGCCTTGTTCGTCGTGGACGTCGGGGTGGACCGACATCGGGACGGGGGGCAGGCCAGCGGCGGCGGCGGCGAGGACGACCTGCAGGCGCAGGTGGTCCAGGGCGGCCGGGGAGGTGAGGGAGAGTTCGGCGGTCAGGTCTTGTTCGCCGAGTGCGACGGCGGTGATGCGGGGGTGGGCGGCGATGGCGGCGGCGTTGAGGATGCCGGCGGCCGACTCGAGCAGGGCGCAGGCGGGGACGTCGAGGGTGTCGAGGGTTGCGGTGGATTCGACTTTGGGCAGGCGGACGGCGGTGAGGCCGGGTGCGCCGGTGAGGGCGGCGAGGTCGTCGCGGCCGCGCTGGGTGGTGAGGTCGTTGATGCGGACCTGGGTGGGGACGCGGGGGTTGGTGTGGAGGTAGGCGAGGGCGTTGGCGCGGGCCTGGTCTTTGTGGTCGGGGGCGACGGCGTCTTCGAGGTCGATGATGATTTCGTCGGCGCCGGAGGCGGCGGCTTTGGCGAAGCGTTCGGGGCGGTCTCCGGGGACGTAGAGCCAGGTGACGGTCATGCGATGACTCCGGCGTCGCGCAGGGTGGCGATCTGTTCTGGGGTGTAGTGGAGTTCGGTGAGGATGGTGTCGGTGTCGTGGCCGAGGGGGCGGCCGGGCCAGCGGATTTCGCCGGGGGTCTCGGACATGCGGAACATGACGTTCTGCATGGTGACGGTGCCGAGTTCGGGGTCGGGCAGGTCGACGAAGGTGTTGAGGGCGGCGTATTGCGGGTCTTCGGCGATGTCGGAGATTTCGTAGATGGGGGCGATGGCGGCCTGGGCGGCTTCGAAGGCGGCGATGACCTCGTCGGCGTCGCGGGCGGCGATCCAGGTGGCGACGGCGTCGTCGAGTTCTTCGACGTGCTGGACGCGGCCGGCTCCGCTGGCGAACCAGGGTTCGGCGACGAGGTCGGGGCGGCCGACGAGGGTGACCACGCGTTCGGCGACGGGCTGGGCGCTGGTGGAGATGGCGAGCCAGCGGCCGTCGCGGGTGCGGTAGGTGTTGCGGGGGGCGTTGCTGCTGGAGCGGTTGCCGGTGCGGCGGGGTGTCACGCCGAGGGCTTTGTAGGCGCTCATCTGGGGGCCGAGGAGGCCGAGGATGGGTTCGATGATCGCCATGTCGACGATCTGGCCGCGGCCGGTGTGTTCGCGGCTGTGGAGGGCGACCATGACGGCGTACGACATGGCCAGGCCCGCGATGCCGTCGGCCAGGGCGAGCGGCGGGAGCGTGGGCGGGCCGTCGGGCTGGCCGGTCATGGCGGCGAAGCCGCTCATGGCTTCGGCGAGTGTGCCGAAGCCGGGCTGGCTTGACATGGGGCCGAACTGCCCGAATCCGGTCATGCGGGCGATGATGAGCCGGGGGTTGGCGGTCAGGAGGTCCTGGGGGTCGAGTCCCCAGCGTTCGAGGGTGCCGGGGCGGAAGTTCTCGATGAGGACGTCGGCGTTGTGGGCCAGTTGCCGGATGATCTCCTGCCCTTCGGGGCGGGACAGGTCGATGGCGGCGTTGCGTTTGTTGCGTGACAGGGTCTTCCACCACAGGCCGACGCCGTCGACGGCGGCGCCGTGGCCGCGTGAGGGGTCGCCGCGCCGGGGGTGTTCGATTTTGATGACGTCGGCGCCGAAGTCGCCGAGCATCATGGCGGCGGAGGGGCCGGCGAACAGGGTCGCCATATCGATCACCCGAAGGTCGGGCAGGCTGGTCATGATGCTGTAACTTATAAGAAATAAGTCATACGTCAACCCGCGCGACTCCGAAATACGGAACAATCACGGACATGCCGCCTACGCCGCCGATGAGTAAGGCTGATTACGTCTACAGCGTTCTGCTGGACGACATCCGCAGCGCGCGTATCCCGGGGGGCACCGCCCTGCGCGCCGCCGCGGTGGCCGAGCGCCTGGGCGTCTCGGTCACCCCCGTGCGCGAGGCGTTGCGCCGTCTGGAGAAGGACCGGCTGATCAGCTACGAGCCGCACCACGGCGCGACCGTCATCGACATGGGGGCGGACGCGCTGGAGGAGTTCTACGGGGTGCGTGCGGTGGTGGAGGGGCTGGGCGCGCGGCTGGCCGCCGCCCGGATCACTCCTGAGCATCTGGCGGGGCTGTACGCGTTGCACGCCGAGATGGTCGCCGATCTGGCCGCCGGTGCGCCGGCCGGGCTGGGGGAGAAGTCGCGGGCGTTTCACCTGTCGATCGCCGATATCGGGGGGCCGGCTTTCCTGGGGCAGCACGCCCGGGCGATTCGCAACAGCGTGCCGGTTCCGGCGGCGGCGTCGTTGTGGCTGGATCCGGTGCAGGCGCGGGCCAACCTTGACGCGCACGAGCACATTCTGGCGGCGTTGCGGGCCGCCGACGGGGACCTGGCCGAGAAGATCATGATCGATCATGTACGGCAGGCGGGGGCGTCCCGGGCTTCGTGACCGGGTTTCTCCGGTGTCAGACCCTGGGCTGGTGGCGTTCAGACCGTGGGTTGATGTGGCGGGGCGGCGTTCGCCGCGATGCTGTACGCATGCTTTTTCCAGGTCGTGCGCTGCGCCGCCCCGGAAGCCACCGCTGTGACGCGCAGCGCACCGCGCCTGGCAGGTGGGGGGCGGGCCTGCGGGGGCGGGGGAGGGGTTATGTGTCGGTGAGGATGAGGTGGAGGGCGGGGCGGACGGTGGAGGCGGGGGTGCCGTCGGCTACTTCGAGCAGGGCGGCGCGCCAGGCGGCGGCGAGGATGGGGGCGGCGCTGGTCAGGTGGGGTTGCAGGAGGTCGCGCAGGAGTTCGGTGATCGGGTCTTTTCGTGGTTCGGGGGGTTGTTCGGCCAGGATGCGGCAGGTGCCGAAGTGGACGGCGGTGTCGAAGGCGATCAGCAGGGCCGCGCGGATGGGGGCCGGGGCGGCGGCTGCTGCTCCGTGCATGCGGTCGATGACGCGTTGTTCGAAGTCGTCGCGGATGACGCCGTAGAGGCCGAGCTTGGAGCCGAAGTGGTGGTAGAGGGCGCCAGTGGTGACGCCGGCCTTGGCGGCCAGGTCGGTGACGTTGACGGCGTCGTAGCCGTCGCGTTCGAAGCGGTGGAGTCCGGCTTCGATGAGCCGTGCCTTCGCTGATCCGGGTACCGGGATGGAGGGGCGCACCACGCCATCGTAGTTTATTGACGGGATAACGTAAACAGATTATGTTCGGGCGTATGAAGCTTATCTTCCTGTATCAGCCGGTGACCGACCTGCAGGAGTCGGTGGCGTTCTACCGCGACGTGCTGGGGCTCGATGAGTCGTGGCGGGAGGGCGAGACGACCGTGGCGTTCCACCTGCCCGGCACGGAGGTCGAGCTGATGCTCGACATCCCGCCCACCGACGGGCCGGAGTGGGGGAGGGGCGGCGGGTTCATGGTCGACAGCGTCGACGACTACATCGCCGCCCATCCCGGACTGAAGTGGGTGGGTGAGGTCCAGGAGCTGCCCGACGGCAAGAGCGCGGCGTTCCTCGACCCCTCGGGTAACCCGATCCACCTGTTCGACCAGAGCACGGCGGGACCGCAGTAGGCTCTACGCCTTCGGCTCCTGCTGGATCCGTACCAGGTTGCCCGACGGGTCGCGCAGGGCGCAGTCGCGGGGGCCCCAGGGCTGTTCGATGGGCTCCTGCAGGATCTCGGCGCCGGAGGCGCGGGCGTTCTCGAAGGTCTTGTCGAGGTCGTCGGCGCGCAGGACGATCATGGGCATGACGCCCTTGGTGAGCAGTTCCTGGATGGCGTCGCCGTCGGCCTGGGAGCGGCCCGCGTGCGGTTCCGACAGGACGATCTCGGTGCCGGCGGCCTGGCCGGGGGTGCCGAGGGTGACCCAGCGGAATCCGCCGGAGGCGACGTCGTTGCGTACCTCGAAGGCGAGGGCGTCGCGGTAGAAGGCGAGGGCTTCGTCGACGTCGTTGACGGTGACGTGGCAGTACTGAAGTGCGATGGTCATGCCGCCCACGTTAGGCGGCGGCCTCGCGTTTGGCTTCTTCGATCCTGCTCGGCGCGTCGCGGGTGGGCCGGGTGCGCAGCCGCGCCACGCACGGGGGCATCGCGGCCACGGCGCTGTGCTCGCGGGCACGGTAGGCGCTCGGCGTCTGTCCGAGCAGTTCGGTGAAGCGGGCGCTGAAGGAGCCGAGCGAGGTACAGCCGACGGCCATGCACGCGTCCGTCACGCTGACTCCGGCGCGCAGCATGGCCATGGCCCGCTCGATGCGGCGGGTCATGAGGTAGCTGTAGGGCGTCTCGCCGTAGGCGGCCCGGAACTGGCGGGAGAAGTGGGCCGGTGACATGAGCGCGTGGCGCGCCATGGTGGGCACGTCGAGGGGGCGCGCGTATTCGCGGTCGATCAGATCCCGCGCCCGCCGCAGGTGCGCGAGGTTGGCCAGGTCTTGCGGGGTCATGCGGGCAGCGTAGCACCGGCGGCCGACAAAGTGCCCCTGACCTGCGCTCGGGCCGCGCCCCGGCCGGGGGCTGTGCGGCGGGCGGTCGCCCGGGTAGTCTCGTCGGGTCCCCCCGACTCGGGTCCCCCGACTCGGGCCCCCCGACTCGGGCCCCCCGGCTCGCGTCCTACGAGCCCACATCCCGCCACAAGTCACATCCCGGCTCACGTCCCCGAGCCGCGCCGGCCTGACGGTGACCCCCATGACGCTGCCCCGCCTGCTTCCCTCCGCCTACCGGCCGGTGCCGGCCAACCGGGTGTTCCGGCGGCTGATCGGCGGTTTCGCCGTGTCCTATCTCGGGGACGGGATGAGTTTCGTCGCGGTGGCGTGGCTGGCGATGGAGCTGGCGCCGCCGGCCGGCGTGGGGCGTGGCCGGTGACGGTGGTGATCGTGGCCGGGTGGGGGGTGTTGCTGCTGCCGTTCGGGTTCGAGGCGCCGGTGGCGGTGACGGTGGCGTGTTTCACGCTGGGCGGTGTGGTCTATGGGCCGTTCGTGGCGTTGTCGGTGACGCTGATGCAGACGGCTTCGCCGCCGCGGCATCTGGCCGCGATGCTCGCGGCGCGCAGCGCGGTGCTGCTGACCGCCTCGCCGCTGGGCACGGCGCTGGGCGGGCCGCTCACCACCGTGCTGGGCCCGCGGGTGACGCTGGCCGGTTCCGGTCTGGTCACCGTGGCGCTGGCGGTGGTCGCGGGCGTGTTGCTGTTGCCGGTCAGGAGGGGAGCTTTGACCAGACCAAGCAGGAATGAAGAAGCATCCGGTACGGCGCCGCCCCTAGCGTGACCCCTGGGCCGCCCCTGCCGGACAAAACCAGACGTACCACGTAAAACTGCTTAAATCTACACGGCGGGCCGTACGGGACCCCGCGTAAAGTTCAGGCGCACACGATGGAGACACGATGCCGCACGCTGCCGACACCCACGACCTGATCCGCGTGCACGGCGCGCGCGTCAACAACCTCAAGGACGTCAGTGTCGAGATCCCCAAGCGCCGCCTGACGGTGTTCACGGGCGTGTCGGGCTCGGGCAAGAGCTCGCTGGTGTTCAACACGATCGCCGCCGAGTCGCAGCGGATGATCAACGAGACCTACAGCGCGTTCGTGCAGGGCTTCATGCCGACGCTGGCGCGGCCGGAAGCCGACGTGCTCGACGGGCTGACCACCGCGATCATCGTCGACCAGCAGCGGATGGGCGCCGACCCGCGCTCGACCGTCGGCACCGCCACCGACGCCAGCGCGATGCTGCGCATCCTGTTCAGCCGGCTCGGCCAGCCGCACATCGGCTCGCCCCAGGCCTTCTCCTTCAATGTCGCCTCGATCAGCGGGGCGGGCGCGGTCACGCTGGAGCGCGGCGGGAACACGGTCAAGGAGCGGCGCGACTTCAGCATCACCGGGGGCATGTGCCTGCGCTGCGAGGGCCGGGGCAAGGTCTCCGACATCGATCTGACCCAGCTGTACGACGACTCCAAGTCGATCTCCGAGGGCGCGTTCACGATCCCCGGCTGGAAGTCCGACAGCTTCTGGACGGTGCGCATCTACGCCGAGTCGGGGTTCGTCGACCCGAACAAGCCGATCCGTGACTTCACCAAGCGGGAGATGCAGGCCTTCCTGTACAAGGAGGCGACCAAGGTCAAGGTCGACGGCGGCAACTACACCTACGAGGGGCTGATCCCGAAGATCCAGAAGTCGTTCCTGTCGAAGGACCGCGAGGCGATGCAGCCGCACATCCGGGCGTTCGTGGACCGGGCGGTCACCTTCGCCTCCTGTCCGGAATGCGGGGGTTCGCGGCTGAGCGATCTGGCGCGGTCCTCGCGGATCAAGGGCATGAACATCGCCGAGGCGTGCGCGATGCAGATCAGCGACCTGGCCGAGTGGGTGCGCGGCCTGGACGAGCCGACGGTGGCGCCGCTGCTGGCCAAGCTGCTGCACACGCTGGAGTCGTTCGTGGAGATCGGGCTGGGCTACCTGTCGCTGGAACGGCCGGCGGGCACGCTGTCGGGCGGCGAGGCGCAGCGCGTGAAGATGATCCGCCACCTCGGCTCCTCCCTGACCGACGTCACCTACGTCTTCGACGAGCCGACCATCGGCCTGCACCCGCACGACATCCAGCGGATGAACGAGCTGCTGCTGCGCCTGCGCGACAAGGGCAACACGGTGCTGGTCGTGGAGCACAAGCCGGAGGCGATCGCGATCGCCGACCACGTCGTCGACCTCGGCCCCGGCGCCGGTACCGCCGGCGGCACCATCTGCTACGAGGGCACCGTCGAGGGCCTGCGCGCGGCCGGCACGATCACCGGCCGCCACCTGGACGACCGCGCCCGGCTGAAGGACTCCACCCGCACGCCCAAGGGCACGCTGGAGATCCGCGGCGCCACCCGCCACAACCTGCAGGACGTCGACGTCGACATCCCGCTCGGCGTGCTGTGCGTCGTGACGGGCGTGGCGGGCTCGGGCAAGAGCTCGCTGCTGCACGGCTCCATCCCGGCCTCGGCGGGCGTCGTCTCGGTCGACCAGGCCCCGGTACGCGGCTCGCGCCGCAGCAACCCGGCCACCTACACCGGGCTGCTGGAGCCGATCCGCAAGGCGTTCGCCAAGGCCAACGGCGTCAAGCCGGCCCTGTTCAGCGCCAACTCCGAAGGCGCCTGCCCCACCTGCAACGGCTCCGGCGTCATCTACGTCGACCTGGGCATGATGGCCGGCGTCGACACCCCGTGCGAGGAGTGCGAGGGCAAGCGTTTCCAGGCGTCGGTGCTGGAGTACCGCTTCGGTGGCCGCGACATCAGCCAGGTGCTGGCGATGCCGGTGACCGAGGCCCTGGAGTTCTTCGGCGCGGGAGAGGCGAGCACCCCGGCGGCGTACGCCATCCTGGGCCGCCTGGCCGACGTCGGGCTCGGCTACCTCAGCCTCGGCCAGCCGCTCAACACGCTGTCGGGCGGGGAGCGGCAGCGGCTGAAGCTGGCCACGCACATGGCCGACAAGGGCGGCGTCTACCTGCTCGACGAGCCGACCACGGGCCTGCACCTGGCCGACGTGGAGCAGATGCTCGCCCTGCTGGACCGCCTGGTCGACTCGGGCAAGTCGGTGATCGTCATCGAGCACCACCAGGCGGTCATGGCGCACGCCGACTGGATCATCGACCTCGGCCCCGGCGCCGGGCACGACGGCGGCCGGATCGTCTTCGAGGGCAGCCCGGCCGAGCTGGTCGCCGCCCGCTCCACTCTGACCGGCGAGCACCTGGCCGCCTACGTGGGCGCCTGAGAGCTCCCGTAGCGGCGCAGGAAGGTCTCCACGCCGTCGGTGATCAGCCGGTCGGCCAGCTCCGGCGGCAGGGCGGCGCCGATGGAGGCGGTGATCAGGTGGGGGTAGACGGTCAGGCTGAAGAACTGCAGCACGGCCAGCTCGATGTCGTCGATGTCGAGCTGGCCGCGCGCGCACAGGTCGCCGAACAGCGCGCCCAGCTCGTGGCCCGAACGGGACGGGCCGTGCTCCCGGTAGGCGCGGGCGAGTTCGGGAAAGCGGCGCAGCTCACCGGTGACGAGGTTGCGCAGCGCCAGCCTGGACGGGTCGGTGGCGGCGGCCACCAGGGCGCGGGCGGTGTGCAGCAGTGACGCGCGCACGTCGCCGGTGCCGGCCAGCTGGGTTCTGACCTGGGCCATCGTGGCGTGCGCCTCACCCATCGCCAGGCCGATGACCTCGGTGAACAGCTCTTGCTTGCTGCCGAAGTGGTTGTAGACGGTCACCTTGGACACGCCGGCCCGGGCGGCGATCAGGTCCATGCCGGCCTCGAAGCCGTCGCGGGTGAACATCTCGCGCGCGGCGGCCACGATGGCCTGCCGGTTGCGTTCGGCGCGTTTGCCCGTCGGCGCCGCCGTCCTGGTGCTGTCTGTGCCCACGTCCCGCATCCTACCTCTAACTGAACCCTTGAGTACAGGAGTATCTGTCCTGTACAGTTCAGTTCAGTTACTGAGGAGGGGGAGACGTGAACGAGATCTGGCCCGCGGTCCACGCCGAACGCCGTGCGCTGATCCGGGACCTGGAGGACGTGCCCGCCGAGCGGTGGGCCACGCCGTCCCTGTGCCCCGGCTGGGACGTCCACGACGTCCTGGCCCACCTCGTCGACGACGCCAGGACCACCCCGGCCTCCTTCCTGCTGCGCTTCGCCGCGGCTCGCTTCGACTTCGACCGCTACAACCAGGCGGGCCTGGCCCGCGAGCGCGCCGCCGACCCGCGCGAGACGCTCGCCGCCTTCCGCGCGGTCAGCGGCCGCACCACCGGCGCCCCGGCGCCGAAGGCCACCCGGCTGGTGGAGGCGTTCGTCCACGCGGAGGACATCCGCCGCCCGCTCGGCCTGACCCGCGCCTACCCGCCCGGGCCCGTCGCCGCCGCACTGCGCTACCAGCTGCGCACCGGCGTCGGGCAGGGCGGCGGCCGCCAGCGGGCCGACGGCCTGCGCCTGATCGCCACCGACGCCGACCTCGTCGCCGGCGACGGCCCGCAGGTGCGCGGCAGCGCCCTGGCCTTGCTGCTGGCCGTCTCCGGGCGCCCCACCCGGGCGCAGGAGCTGACGGGAGCCGGCGTGCCTACCCTGACCCACGACGGAGGAACCCAGCATGGCTGAGCCCATCGACACCACCTTCACCGCGCCGGTCGTCGCCGACTCCAACAGCGGCTGGCCCTGCGTGCGGATGCCCGGATCGGCCGGCCTGTTCGGCACCGGCAAGGCCGTCAAGGTGGCCGGCACCGTGGACGGCCACGCCTACGAGGCGACCCTGCTGCCGATCGGCGGCGGCAGCCACATGATGCCGCTGCGCGCCCCCTTCCGGAAGATCATCGGCAAGGGGCTCGGCGACGAGGTGACCGTGCACCTGACCCGCCGCCTGACCTGAGGGCGCGGCCACGCGGCACGTGATGCGTATCACCCGCGGGGGGCGTCACGTCCGCCCGCCCTGTTTCGTCATGGTGATGAGACGAGACGAGGGGGCTCCCATGCGCCTGCTGCCGGCCAAAGGCCGTACCTTCCAGTTCTCCCACTGGACCTTCATGTTCGCCGAGATCGCCATCTGGTCGTTCGTCGTGCTGCTGGTCACGGGATTGTTCCTCATGGTGTTCTTCGACCCCAGCACCTCCCGCGTGCTGTACGACGGCGTCTACACCCCGCTCAGCGGCATCCCGGTCAGCAAGGCGTTCGACTCCACGATGCACCTGAGCCTGGAGGTGCGCGGCGGCCTGCTGATGCGCCAGGTGCACCACTGGGCGGCGCTGGTGTTCGCCGCCGCCGTCGCGCTGCAGCTGCTGCGCATGTTCGTCACCGGCGCCTTCCGCCACCCGCGTACCGCGCAGTGGCTGATCTGGGTGACGTTGCTGCCGCTGGCCATGGCGGCCGGCGAGACCGGGCACATCCTGCCCGACGACATGCTCTCGGGCGGCAGCCTGTGGCTGATCAAGTCGGTGCTGCAGTCGATCCCCGTCGTCGGCTCCTACGGCATGTACCTGCTGTTCGGCGCCGAGTTCCCCGGCGAGAACGTCATCACCGTCCTGTACTGGGCGCACGTCCTGGTGATCCCCGCCCTCATGATCGCGTTGCTGGCCGTGCGCGCCCGGCTGCTGCGCCGTAACGGCCACACCCGCTTCGCCGACGCGGCCCCCGGCCGCCGCCGCGCCCGCCCGATCATGGCGCTGACGACCGTCGGCGTGCTGCTCGTGCTCGGGCTGGCCTTCCAGGTCGCCCCCATCTGGCTGTACGGCCCCGCCAACCCCACCCACGTCTCGGCCGGATCGGTGCCCGACTGGTACATGGGCTTCCTCGACGGCGCCCTGCGGCTCATGCCCGCCTGGGAGGCCACCGTCTTCGGCTACACCCTCAGCCTCGCGGTCCTGCTGCCCACCCTGGCCGTGCCCGGCCTCTTCTTCACCGTCCTGGCCGGCTACCCGCTGCTGGAGCGCCGCCTGGCCGAACGCCGTACCCGGCGCGACGCCGAAGGCCGCCCCAAGACCAGCGCCCGCATCAAGAGGGCCAGGGCCCGGCACGACATCCTGCAGCGCCCCCGCGAGGCCGCCGTGCGCACCGCGCTGGCCGCCGCCGGCGTCACCTTCTACGGCCTGCTGTGGGCGGCCGCGTCCAACGACCAGCTCGCCCACCGGTTCCACCTGTCGCTCGAAGCCGTGACGATCGGCTTCCAGGTCGCCGTCGTCGCCGGCCCGATCCTGGCCTTCGTCCTCACGCGCTGGATCTGCCTGGCCCTGCAGCAGGGCGATCGCCGCCTGGTCGCGCACGGCGTGGAGACCGGGATCATCACCCGCTCGGCCGACGGCGGCTTCCACGGCGCGAGCACCCACGAGGAACGCGTGCCGCTGGGCCGCTAGCCCTCGGGCAGGAGGGCGGCCAGCAGGTGCTCGCGAAACAGGCGGGCCGCGGCCGACAGGTAGGCCCGCTCCCGCCAGATGAGCCGCTGGACGCGCTCGCAGCCGGGCGCGTCCAGGCGGAGCAGGACGATCGGCGGGCCCGCCGGGTGGGCGGCCGACCAGGCCGGGACGAAGCCGATGGCCAGCCCGGCGCTGACCAACTCGACGACGGCGTAGGCCTCGTTGGCCTCGCACGCGTACACCGGCTCCATGCCCGCCGCCGCGAACAGCCGCTCGATCATCGTGCGCTGCCAGTGGCCCGGGGGCGTGGTCGCGATGCGCTCGCCGCGCAGATCGGCCATCGTGGCGTGGGTACGCCCGGCCAGCCGGTGGGCCGGCGACACCGCGAGCAGCACGTCCTCGGCGGGAAACACCCGCTCGCCGAACCCGGCCCCCTCCAGCGGCTGCGAGGTCAGGCAGAGGTCGACCTCGCCCTCGCGCAGCCGGAGCGCCATCGTGTCGGCGCCCGACTGAAGCAGGCGCACGCCGACACCGGGATGCGCGGCGATGAAGCTCTTGACCGGCTCGACGAGCATGATCAGCGTCTCGGAGGCCACCGACACGCTGCCCCGGGTCAGGCCGGCGGCGTCGGCGAGCTCGCGCCGCCCGTCCTCCAGCTCGCCCAGCGCCCGATCCACCCGCCGCAGGAACGCCGCGCCGAACCGGTTGAGCCGCACCCGGCGCCCCTGCCGGTCGAACAGCGGCACCCCGAGGTCGGCTTCGAGACGCGCGATGGTCCGGCTGAGCGACGGCTGGGCCACCCGCAGCTCCTCGGCGGCCCGGCTGATGTGCTCGTGCCGGGCCACGGCCTGGAAGTAACGCAGCGGCAGCAAATCCATTATGCCTCTAAAGCTATGAACTGATGGATATTTCGGTCTTGGACAGCATATGTCGAGGTTGCCTACGGTCGGCGGCGTGGACCTCTTGGATCTGGCCCGTCTCCAGTTCGCCCTCACCACCGGCGTGCACTGGCTGTTCGTCATCCTCACGCTCGGCCTCGTCCCGCTGGTCGCGGTCATGCACACCGCGGCGGTGCGCGCCCGCGACCCCGACACCAAGGCCGCCCGCGAGCGCATGACCCGGTTCTGGGGCGGGCTGTATGTGATCAACTACGCGCTGGGCATCGCGACCGGGCTGGTGATGGAGTTCCAGTTCGGCCTGAACTGGAGCGGGCTGAGCAAGTTCGCCGGCAACGTCTTCGGCGCCCCGCTGGCCCTGGAGACGCTCATCGCCTTCTTCGCCGAGTCCACCTTCCTCGGCATGTGGATCTTCGGGTGGGGGCGGCTGCGGCCCTGGCCGCACGCGGGCCTGATCTGGCTGGTGACGCTGACCGCCTACGCCTCGGCGTACTGGGTGCTGGTCGCCAACGGCTTCATGCAGGCCCCCACCGGTTACGTCATCCGCGACGGCGTGGCCTACCTCACCGACTTCGGCGCCCTGCTGACCAACCCCAGCGCCCTGGTGGCGCTCGGCCACGTCATGGCGGCGGCGCTGCTGACCGGCGGCGTCTTCGTCGCCGGCATCAGCGCACATCACCTGCTGCGCGGCCGGGAGGAGTTCCGCCGCCCGCTGCGCTCGGGCGTCCTGGTCGCGGCCGTGGCGAGCCTGGCCGTCTACGTCGTGGGCGCCCTGCAGTACCCCCTGCTGGCCGCGACGCAGCCGATGAAACTCGGCCTGCTGTCCGGCGGCGCGGGCGTGGAGCACCTGCAGAGCGCCCTGCGGGCCGCCCACGGCCCCGGCGACTACATTCCGCCGCACTGGGCCGTGTGGGGGCAGTACGCGATGCTCTGGCTCGGCTACGTCCTGGGCCTGGTCGCGCTGTTCGCCGTCATGATCGTCTTCCGGGAGCGCCTGACCCGGCGCCCGGCCGCCGCCGTCGTCATCACTGTGCTGGCGGCGCTGCCCGCGGGGGAGTTCGCCGGCGGCCTCGCCTTCGGCGAGGCGGGCCCCCACCGGCTGCCCATCCACGCCGCCGTCGCGCTGCTCATGGGCGCCGCCCTGCGCTACGGCGGGCGCCTGACCCGCCCGCTGCACCGGGTGCTGATCCTCGCGATCCCGCTGCCGTTCCTGGCCTCGGTGGGCGGCTGGGTCCTGCGCGAGACCGGCCGCCAGCCGTGGGTCGTCTACGGCGAGCTCACCACCGCCCAGGCCCTGTCGCCGGGCGTCGGCCACGGCGCGATGCTCACCTCGCTGCTCGGCTTCGCGCTCGTGCTGGGCGCGCTCGCCGTGGCCGACTGGACGCTGATCATCCGCTACGCCCGCCGCGGCCCCGACGCCGCCCACCTCGGGCAGCCGGCCCAGGCGCGCCCCACCTTCTGAGAGGAACGGCTCCATGGACATTCTCTGGCTGGCGATCCTGGGCTTCCTGCTCACCGGATACTTCGTCCTGGGCGGTTACGACTACGGCGTACAGCTCGCGCTGCCCTTCACCGCCCGCGACGAAGGCGGGCGCGACGAGAGCGCCCGCCGTCAGACGCTCGCCGCCCTCGGCCCGTTCTTCTTCGGCAACGAGGTCTGGCTGATCGGGGCCGCGGGCGTGCTGTTCGGCGCCTTCCCCATCCTCGAAGGGACCCTGCTGTCGGGCGCCTACCCGCTGATCGTGGCACTGCTGCTCGGCCTGGCCGCCGGCAAGAGCGCGCTCCAGCTACGCGGCCGGTCCGCCAGTGCTTTCGGCAGGCGCGTCTGGGACGTCCTGCTCACCGCCGGCGGGCTCGTCCCCGCGATGGCGCTCGGCATGCTGATCGGGCTGCTGCTGACCGGCGTCCCGCTGCGCGGCGGCCACAGCTTCACCCTGTCGGCCGGTGAGGTCCTGCACCCGTTCGTGCTGCTGTGCGGCCTGAGCACCGTCCTGGTCTTCGCCGCGCACGGCGGCGCCTTCCTCGCTCTGCGCGCCGACGGGAGGGTGGCCGCCCGCGGCGCCGCCTTCGCACGGCGGGCGGCGGCGTGGGCGATGATCGCGGCGGTGACGACGGCCGCGGCCGGGGCCGCGCTCGGCGTCCGGCCGGCCAACGCGGCGCCCGCCATCGCGGCGGCCTTCGCCCTTCCGGCCCTGCTGGCGGGCGTCCGCGCCGCCCTTGCCGCCGCCCGGCCCGGCCTCGCCTTCGCCGCCACCGCGGCCGCCGCCGCACTCCCCGTCGTGGCCACGGGCCTGGCCAACTACCCGTACCTGCTGGTCTCCTCCGTCACGCCGGGCGCCGGCCTGACGCTGGCCGAGTCGGCGGCCGACGGCGCGACGCTGCGGATCCTGACCGGCTTCGGCGTCGTGATCGTCCCGGTCATCCTCGGTTACCAGGCCTTCCTGTGGTGGGCCTTCCGCGGCCGCGTCGCCCGGCCCGGCTACTTCTGACCCCGCCTCGGGCCGGGGCTCGCGCCCGCCTCGGGCCGGGTGGTATTCAGGGGGATCTGCACGAAGATCCCCCTGCTGCGGAAAGGTCTCCATGACCGGCCCCTTCGCCGGCCGTACCCTCGACGGCCTCGCCCAGGACCTGCGCCAGGCGCGCACCACGTCGGCCGAGCTCACCGAGCTGGCCCTGGACGCGATCGCCGGGCCCGGCGCCACGCTCAACGCCTTCGTCGCCGTCGACGCCGCGGGCGCCCGCGCCGCGGCGCGGCGGGCCGACGACGAACGGGCCGCCGGAACCGGCCGCGGGCCGCTGCACGGCGTGCCCGTCGCGGTGAAGGACCTCATCGGCGTCGCCGGGCTGCCGCTCACCATGGGATCGCGGCACTTCGCCGCCCACCTCGCGCCCGCCGACGCCGCCTGCGTGCGGCGGCTGCGCGCGGCCGGGGCGGTCATCGTCGGCACGACCACGACCCACGAGTTCGCCTACGGCCCCACGGGCGACCTGTCGGCCACCGGCCCGGTGCGCAACCCCCGGGACCCGGAGCGGATGACCGGCGGCTCCAGCGCCGGCAGCGCGGCCGCGGTGGCGGCGGGCCTGGTGCCGCTCGCGCTCGGCACCGACACCGGCGGATCGGTCCGCATCCCGGCCGCGTTGTGCGGGGTGGCGGGGTTCAAGCCCGCCTACGGCGCGATCTCCGCCGACGGCGTCTTCCCGCTGGCCCGCTCTTTCGATCACGTCGGCGTCCTGGCCGGCTCGGCGCGCGAGTGCCTGCTCGCCTACCGCTGCCTGAGCGGCGACGGCCCCCAGGCAGAGGAGACCGGAAGGGCGGATGACAGCCGGGCCAGGGCCCCGCGCGTGGCCTGGCTCGACCCCGCCGAGCTGTCCGCGCTCGACCCGCAGGTGGTACGGCTCGCCCGCGCGGCGGCCGGCTCCCCGCCGGAGATCGGCTGGCCAGAAGGCCTGGCCCACGCCCTACGCGAGACCTACGCCGCCATGCACAGCGGCGAGGCGGCCGCCGTGCACGCCGACCGCCTGGTCGCCGCGCCGGAGCTGTACGAACCCGAGACCCTCCAGCGCCTGCACGCCGCCAGGCAGGTGCCCGGCTGGCGCTACGTCCGGGCCATGGACGCGCGCGCGGGCCTGGCCGTCGCCGCCGAGGCGCTGTTCGAGCGCCATGACGTGCTGGCCCTGCCGACCGTGCCCATCACCGCCCCGCTCATCGGGCAGCGCGAAACCGCGATCGACGGCAGGCCCGCCGCCGTGCGCGCCACCCTGCTGGCCCTGACCAGCCCATGGAACGTGCTGGGCCTGCCGGCCCTGTCGCTCCCGGCGGGTACGGTGGCCGGCCTGCCCGTCGGCCTCCAGCTGATCTGCCGTCCCGGCGACGAGGCGCTGCTCTTGCACCCGCGCGGCTGAGGCGGTGGTTCCGCCGACGGCATACCCCCAGCGAGTCCGCAGCCGATCGTGCGCGGCGCCCAGAAGGATGACGGTGTCGATCCACCAACGATGAGGAGCCGATGATGTCGACGCGCATGACGACGGACGAGCGGGAGAGCTTCCTGGCCGGTACGCACATCGGGGTGCTGAGCGTGGCCGACGCCGATGGCGCCGGCCCGATGGCGGTGCCCATCTGGTACGGCTACGAGCCCGGCGGCGAACTCACCTTCGCCACCAGCCCGGACAGCCGCAAGATGGCCTAGATCCGGGCCGCCGGTCGGGTGACGTTCACGGTGCAGCAGGAGGAGATGCCGTACAAGTACGTCACGATCGAGGGGCCGGTGCTCGGCTACGAGCCGGTCGACCTGCAGGAGTACCGCAGCTGGTCGATCCGGTATCTGGGGCCCGAGGCGGGGGAGCGGTTCTTCACCTCGGCCGAGGGATACATCCGCTCGATGCAGACCGTCCGGGTACGCCCCGAGCGCTGGCTCACCTACGACTGGGGCAAGGAGTTCACCGGCTGAATTGACGAAATATGTAGACCGGTCTAGTTTGCCGATATGGGACACAAGGGGGCAGAGACGCGCGAGCGCCTGCTGGACGCGACACAAGACCTGGTCGAGGCCGCCGGATACTGCGGCGCCGGGCTCAACCAGGTCATCGCGCTCAGCGGCGCGCCCCGCGGCTCGCTCTACTTCCACTTCCCCGGCGGCAAGGACCAGCTGGTCGGCGAGTCGGTACGGCGGGCCGGCCGGCACATCGGCGAGGCCATGGACCACCTGGCCGCGACTTCCCCCACAGTGGCCGAGTTCGCCGAGGGCATGCTGCGCCACCTGGGCGACCGGCTGGAGGAGTCGGGCTGGAGCAAAGGCTGCCCGGTGGCCACCGTCGCGCTGGAGACGGCCGCCACCAGCGACCCGCTGCAGCAGGTGTGCTCGCAGGTCTACCGCTCGTGGGAGGCCGCCCTGCGCGCCCGGCTGCAGGGCCGTCCGGACGCCGACGACCTCGCGCTCACCGTCCTCGCGCTCGTCGAGGGCGCGCTCCTGCTGGCCAGGACGCATCGCGACCGGGAGCCGCTGAACCGCGTCTCCCGCCAGATCGCCGTGCTGCTGCGCTGACCTCGCCCGCCGCGCGACCGGCGGGCTCTTTTCTGACGAAAAAATATGTAGATCGATCTATTCAAGGAGTTCTGTGGACGCGATCGTCTTCGGCGCGAGCGGCTTCATCGGCCGCCACCTGGTCGCCGAACTGCTGGCACGGGGGCAGCGGGTGGCGGCGGCCGTCCGCGAGGACACCCTCACCGCGTGGCTGGAGGCCCGGGGCGTCGTCACCGGCGGGCTGAGCGTCGTCACCGCCGACATCACGCGCCCCCTCGCCGGGCTGCCCGGCGCGCGCGACGTCTACAACACCGCCGGGCGCTACGCCTTCGGCCTCACCCGGCAGGCGGCTCGGGCGGCCAATGTGGCCGGGGCGCTCAACGTGCTCGACTGGGCCGCCACGCTGCCGGATCTGCGCCGTCTCGTGCACGTCAGCGGGTACCGGGTGAGCGCGGCGAGCGGGCCGCCGGACTACGCGGCGCTCGGCGCGTACGAGGCCTCGAAGATCGAGGGCGACCTCGCGGTGCGGGCCGGGGCCGCGCGGCTCGGGGTGCCGCTGACCATCGCCAACCCCAGCGCCGTGATCGGGCCCGGCCAGTACATCGGCCCGGCCACCCTCGTGCGGGACCTGTGGAACGGCAGGCTGCCCGCGCTGCCCGGCGGCCCCGCCACGTTCGTCCCGGTCGTGGCGGCCGGCTACTTCGCGCGGTTCCTGGCGGAGGTCCCGGCCGGGCCCGCGGGCGAGCACTACTGGGTGCTCGACGACGACACCCCGCACCTGCCCGAGCTGATCGGCCTGATCGCCGCCCACCTCGGGGTGCGGGCGCCCCGCCGGTCCATCCCGGCCGGGCTGCTGCGGCGCCTGCCGCGCGCGCTGACCGGGGCCGACCCCGAGACGCTGTCGTTCCTGTCGGCCGAGCGCTATCCGACCGCCTCGGCCCAGGCGTTCGCCGCACGCGCGGGCCTGCGGACACCGCCGGTCGAAGACGTGCTGCGCGCGTGGGCCGACGACCTGGTGGGCACGCGCTTCGGCGCCGCGACGCCCGCGCTGAGCCCGTACGGGTTCCACGACGTCGCGGGCAGCCGCACCTGGATCATCGGGGAACGCCACCGGCCCGCGTACGTCCTGCTGCACGGGTTGCCGATGAACGCCGACCTCTGGGCGCCGCTCCTCGCGCACCTCGACGGGCCGGTCCTGGCGCCGGACCTGCCCGGCCTGGGCCGCTCGGCGCCCGCGGCGTCCACGGACGCCTGGATGGAGGACCTGATGGGCCCGGTGGGGACCCGTCCCGTGCTGGTCGCGCACTCGCTGGCCTGCGGGCCCGCGCTGCGCTTCGCCGCCGGGCATCCGGAGCGCGTCGGCGCTCTCGTCCTGCTCGCCCCGGCCTTCCTTCAGGCGCCCGGCGCCCGGATCACCCGTTCTGGCCTGGCCGTAGCGACGCTGCGTCGTATGCCGGCCGCCCGGCTGGCCGGGATGCTCGGGGTTCCCGAGGGGCCGGAGGTGGCGAGCGCCACGGCGGACCTGCGCCGCCCCGGGGTCGCGCGCCGCGTGGTCGCGGCCCTGCGCACCGCCGTCGCCGAGCGCGAGCAGTCCCGGGCCCTGCTGAAACGGGCGGGCGTCCCGGTCCAGATCGTGACGGGCTCGGCCGACCCGCTCACCGTGACGGCCGGGCATCCGGTGACCGAGATCGCCGGCGCCGGTCACTACCCGCAGCTCACCCATCCGATCGAGGTGGCACGGGCCGCGCGAGGGCACTGAAGCGGCGTGTCAGCGCCGCAGGTCACGCCCGGCGAAGATCAGCCACAGGTACGGCAGCGGCAGCATCGCCAGCCAGAACAGGTGCGCCTGGTCCCAGTACCCGAACCCGCACGTCGGCGGCCAGAGCCGGACCTGCTCGGGCAGCAGGATGGTCCCCAGCACCAGCGCCATCTGCACCACGACCGCCGCCATGGCCGCCTGCCGCCCCGGCGCGAACCGCACCGCGCTCGCCGCGGCCGCCAGCGCGATGCCGAGGCAGACGCCCATCTCGACGAGCAGGTCGCCGACCGGGAACAGCGCGTCGTCCGGCAGGCGGGTCAGGACATAGGCGAAGGCGGCCAGCCAGATCGCGATCGCCACGCCGCCCGGCAGCAGGCAGCGCAGCGCCTGAGGCACCCAGCGGGGGACCGCGGCCGCCCCGAGATCGGCGGACATGGCGTCGACCAGCCCGAACGCCGCCGCGGCGCCGAGCAGCGTGCCGCAGACGCGCATGAGCACGAGCGCGTCCCCGCCGGGCAGCACCTGACCCAAGCCCACCAGGCTCACCAGCGCGGCGGTGAAGACGGCGACCACGGCCAGCGGCGCCCAGTCGATCGCGCGGGCGAGGGGACGCACCAGCAGCAGCGCCACCCGCAGGCGAGACGGCGGGGAGGCCGTGCACGTGGCGGCCTCGGAGTGGGCGGTTACAAGCACGGTGTCGCTCCCATCGGCGCGGTGAACCTGCGTTCCAGCCCGAGCAGCGGCAGGGCCTGGTCGATCGTGGTGGTGGGCTTCATCAGCGTGTCCCAATGGGCCACGACCTTCTCCCGGGCGCCGGGGACGGCGAGCAGCAGCGTGGCGTAGCCGGTCTCGGCAGGCCCCCAGTCCAGGCCGGACCGCCGTCCCACATTGAGGTCGACGTACAGCTCCCTGCGGGCCTCGGGCGGGGCGACCTGGCCGATGAGCCAGTGCGCCACCACCGTGCGGGCCTGGCCCCGCACGTCGCACAGCCTGCTCGAGCCGAGGTCGTGGTTGCGGCCGGCCGCGTCGTTCAGCCCGGTCGCCCAGAACGCGGCGTCCTCGGCCAGCAGCCTGCGCTGGTCGGGGTGGCCCCAGCTCATCGGCGCCCCGATCGCGGCGTGCTGCGTGGCGAAGTGCCAGGTGGGGCTCACCTGCCGGACCGCGGGCGCCTGGGCGCGGCGCGCGGCGGGCAGCGCCGCCATCACCGGGCCGACCGCCCGCTCCCACAGCGGAATCCAGGACGCGTAGCCGGGGAAGGCGCAGTAGGTCAGCCCCCGGCGCGGCGTGCAGCGGTAGGCGTCGGGGCCGAAGTAGCGCTCGCGGACGCGGGAGTCGACGTGGCCCACGGTCAGTTCCACGTTCGTGGGGAACTGCGCCGGTGCCGGGGTGGACGCCGCGGCGGCCCCCGCAGGCACCGCGACGGCCAGGGCCAGCACCGCGGCCGCGGCGGGCGCCGGCCGTACCCGATGCCGGAGCAGCGCGAGCGCGGCGAACAAGGCCGCGACGGCGAGCACGTACACCAGGTGGAGCAACGACGGGCGGTCGGGCCAGTCCGCGCGGTGGACCTGCATCACCGGCAGCAGCCAGCCCGCCGGGCCGTTGGAGGGGTTGGTGAAGATGAGGAAGCCGAGCACGGCCACCACGATCGGCCCAGCGATCAGCCACCGCGCCCAGCGGCCGACCGCCACCCCCACGGTGGCGGCCAGGACCGTGGCGGCCACCGCCGTCAGCGGCTCGGCCACGTCCAGCCGGCCCCCGGCAGGACCGCTCAGCAGCCGGATCGCCAGGTAGCCGCTCATCGCCAGCGCGGCCGCCGACCCCGCGACCAGCGGGACGGCCAGCAGCAGGGCGCGCGTGCGGTGCTCGGCCCGGCCGGGCAGCCCGGCCAGGCTCTCGGGCATGCCGTGCCGGCCCTCGCGCGAGGCGGCCAGGCTCGCCACGACCAGCACCGCCGCGCCCAGACAGGTGAACACGCCCGTGGCGTTGACCGGATCCATCGTGAGGTCGGGCTGGCCGTCCCGGCTCAGGAACGTCTGCAGCGCCACCACCAGCACGCTCGTCCCCCACACCAGCGGGTGCCTGATCAGCCGGCGCGCCTCCAACAGCAGCAGCCCGCGCGTCACGCCGCCTCCCCGAGCAGCATGAGGTAGCCGTCCTCGACGCCGGGCGGCGCCGCGTCCGCGGCCGGCGGGGGCGCGCCGAGCGTGCGGTAGCGGCCATCGGCCGTCTTCCAGAACAGCCGCGCCCCGTCGGGCGGCGACGGCGACAGCCACACGCGGCCCTCGGCGACCGCCGCCAGCCGGCCGGGCGTGCCGTCGAAGACCGCCCGCCCCTCCCGCATGACGACCACCCGCTCGCACAACGCGGCGACGTCCTCGGTCTGGTGCGTGGACAGCACCACGGTACGGCTCTCGCCCAGCCGCGAGACCAGCGCCCGGAACGTCATCCGCTGCTCCGGGTCCAGGCCCACGGTCGGCTCGTCCAGGATGAGCAGGTCCGGCTCGCCCAGCAGCGCCTGGGCCAGCGCGAGCCGCTGGCGCATGCCGCCCGACAGCTTGCGGACCTTCGTTCTGGCCTGGTCGGTGAGGTCCACCTCGGCCAGCACCCGGCGTACCTCGGCGTGGCGGTGCGCGCGGTCGGTCAGCTCCTTGAGTATCGCCACATAGTCCACGAGGTCGAAGGCGGTGAAGTGCGGGTAGGCTCCGGGGTTTTGCGGCAGGTAGCCGAGCCTGCGCCGAAGGGCGGTGCGCTGGGCGCGCTCGGCGGGGTCCAGGCCGAAGGCCTCGACCGTGCCGGCGTCGGGGGCCAGGGTGGTGGCCAGGCAGCGCAGCAGGGTGGTCTTGCCGGCGCCGTTGGGGCCGAGCAGGCCGGTCACCCCGGTGCCGAGCGTCAGGTGCAGGTCGTCCAGCGCGCGCCGGGCGCCGTAGGTCTTGGTCAGGCCGTTGATCCGGATCATCGGGTGCTCACTCGGTAGAGGCGGTAGGTCAACAGGAGGACGGCGGCGCCGTACCCGATCTGCGGGGCGGGACCGAAGACGGCGATCCATCCGCCGAGCAGGCCGCCCGCGCCGACGATGGCCAGCCACACCCCGCCGACGGCGAGGGCGGCGATCGGCACGGGCAGCCGGTTGGACAGGGCCAGGCAGCCCGCGGCGGCGGCCAGCGCGGGCAGCAGCCACGCGGCGCTCAACCCGGGCGGCGCCGGCAGCAGCGGCGAGGCCAGCCCGGCCAGCACCACCGAGACCGCCAGCACCGCCGTGGCCCGCGCCAGCAGCAGCCTTGGCCCCCACATCGGCGTCGCCGCCACCAGCTCATGGGCCGGATCGACGCGCGGCCCATAGGCGAGCGCGATGCCCGCCAACGGCAGCACCGGCGCGAGGATCAGGAACACCGGCAGCAGCCCGGCCTGCTCGCGCGCCGCCAGCACCGCGAACCCCAGCACCGCCACCACCGCGACCAGCCACGCCCGGCTCATCGTCGGCGTCGCCGACAGCAGCCTGGCCAGATGGTCGGGCACGCCGCCGTGCCGCAGCACCCGCTCCGCCGGCCGCGGCCGCGCCGTGACCAGCTCGGCCTCCAACCGCGCCCAGGACCCCTCAAGCCAGTCCTGCTCGTACGGCACCGCCGCCCGGCAGGGCGCGCACCGCCCCAGATGCGCGTCCACGGACATGGCCAGAGCCGGCTCCAGCGCCCCGGCGAGATAGCGTTCGCGCAGGTCATCGGGGATGTGCCAGCTCATGACAGCTCCTCGCGCAACCGGGCCCTGGCCCGCATCGCGCGGGTCTTGACCGTGCCTTCGGCGATGCCCAGGAGACCGGCGGCCTCCTTGGTGGTCAGACCGTCCAGGACGGTGGCCTCGATGACCGCCCGCAGTTCGGGCGAGAGCCTGGTCAGGGCGGTGCCGAGGTCGCCGTGCTCCACGTTGAGCAGCACCATGTCCTCGGCCGAGGCGACCGGCGAGGCGTCGTCCGGCTCGATGCCCGAGCCGATCCAGCGCCCGCCGCTGCCGCGCAGCGCCGAGATGAGCCGCCGGATCGCGATCGTCCACAACCATCCGGCCGCGTTCTCGCCGCGGAAACGACCCGCCGAACGCCACACCCCCAGGAACGTCTCCTGCAGCATCGGCAGCCTCAGGGTGGTGGGCGGGCCGTACATCGTCGGGGCGATCCTGGTGGCGTTCCAGACCGCGACCTTCATGACCGGTCTTCCCCTCCGCCTCGGAAGGTGTTCCTTCCCCGCAGGTCAGCTGAGGCGGTAGATCAGCGTCTCCGGGCCGTCCTGTGCCTGCACCCACAGGCGGCCCGTGCCGGGTTCGGGGGCGATCCGGGCGATGCCGGTCCCGCGCGGCAGAACCGTCCTGCGCCACCGGCCCTTCTCCCAGCGCAGCACGTACGGCCGGCCGCCCGGATTGGCCGCCAGCCACACCCCGCCGCTCGCGTCCACGGCCAGCCCCGCCACCCCGGTCCCGTCCAGGGGCAGCTCGACCCGCCGCCAGGCGGCGCCGTCCCAGCGCAGCAGCACCCGCAGCTCAGCGTGGTGACCCAGGCACCGGGACGCCACCGGCTCGGCGACCTGGGCCACCGCCCACGCCCCGCCAAGGCCGGAGGTCAGGCGCTCGATCGTGTAACCCTCCCACGAGCGGCACCCGAACGAGGCGACCGGCGGCGCGACCTGCTGCCGCCGCCCGTTCTCCCACCGCAGCATCCCTTCGTGGTTGACCAGCCAGGGCGGCGCCACCTTGGTGAACTGGGTGTCGAAGGCCTGGCCGCCGGTGGCGACGTCGCGCCACTGCGTGCCGTCCCAGTAGCGGATGCCGACGCAGACGCAGTCCTCGGGCCCGCCCTGCTCGCCCACCCAGACCCGGTCGCGAGCGGCCACCGCCTGCGGCCCGGCGGCGAACTCCCCGCGCGGGAAGGGCCTGCTCACCCACCGGCCCTGCCACTGCAGCGGCTGCTCCCCGCCGAACAGCCACAGGTCGTCACCGGCGGGCGAGGTGACCAGGCTGCCGTATGCGCTCCAGAAGCGCGGTGGTGTGCCCGCCGGGGCCCAGGCCCGGCCGTCCCAGCGCTGGAGCGCGCCGTCCTTGCCGATCAGCCACGCCTGGCCGGACGCGGTCGCCGCCATCGACTGGACGGCGGCCCGCTGGGTGAGGGTCAGCTCCCACACCGGCCTGGACGGCCCGCCGCCCGACAGGCAGGCGATCAGCAGGACGATCGCGGCCGTCACCCGCATACGGCTCCCTCTCCGCTCGGGGGCGGTCAGCCTATCGCGCGTGTTCGTGGCTGAAAGCGTGCTGTGTGTGGTTTGTGAGTGGAGGGCTGGAGGGTGGAGTCGTTCGTTTCACCTATCACCCGGAGGTACCGGTCAATGTCGCAGCGTGTCCTTTCTGTCGTGGCGTCCGCGCTGGTCGTGGGTCTGGCGGCGGTGGTCCCGGCCGCCGCCGCGGCCACGCCGTACACGAGTGACGAGGCGCAGCGCGCGCAGTTGCAGCGGCTGGCGCGCGCACTGGTGGAGGCCGGCGCGCCCGGTGTGATCGTGCGGGTCGACGACGGCCGCGGCCGGCCCGTCGAGATCGCCGAGCAGGCCGCCTGGACCCGGCGCGATCACCTGCTCAAGGCGGACGACGAGTTCCGGATGGGGTCCAACACCAAGGCCATGACGGCCACCCTCGCGCTGCAACTGGTCGCCGAGGGCAAGCTCGCCCTGACCGACCCGGTGGACAAGTGGCTGCCCGGCCAGGTGCCCAACGGCAAGGCGATCACGCTGCGCATGCTGCTGAACCACACCAGCGGCCTGTTCGACTACACCCAGGACGCCGCCCTGCGCCCGGCGATGCTCGGCAAGGACCGGCGGCGATGGACCTCGGACAAGCTGCTCGCGGTGGGGGTGAAGCACCCGCCGCTGTTCGCGCCTGGCACGAAGTGGTCCTACAGCAACACCGGGTACGCGGCCGTCGGCGCCGTCCTGGAACGCGTCACCGGCAAGAGCCTGGCCGGGCTGGTCCGCGACCGGATCGCCCGCCCGCTCGGACTCGAGCACACCTACTACCCGGCCGACGGCACCTGGCGCGGCTCCTACGCCCGCGGCTACGAGCGCGACGCCGCCCACATGCCGCCGAGTGTCCCGGCCGCGTTCAGGAACCTCGCCGGGCCGCGCCGCAACGGTCACGTGAACGTCTCCGGCCACAACCCCGGGTGGGGCGCGGCGGCCGGCGCGGTGGTGTCCACCGGCCAGGACTGGGCCCGGTTCTACACCGCGCTGATGTCCGGCAAGCTGCTGCCCGCCGCCCAGCTGGCCCAGATGCGGGCCACGGTGCCGGTGGACCCCTCCCGGCCGGACGGGCCCGGCTACGGCCTGGGCGTCCAGACGGGCACCACCCCGTGCGGCACGTTCTGGGGTCACGACGGCGGCATCCCCGGCTACCTGACCACCACCCTCACCGACCGCACCGGCGGCCGCACGGCGAGCGTGGTCATCGCGACGGAGTACTGGGCCGAGTTCGAGTCGGACCCGAAGATCGCCAAGGCCGCCCAGTCGCTGCAGAGTGCCGTGACCTGCACGATGTTCGGCAAGCCGCAGACTAGGTGACCGGCGCGGGCGCGGTGATGATCGCCGACACCAGGCACTCGGCCTCCGCCCGCGACATCGCCGCACCCGCTGCATGGGCGGCCGCGAACCCGGCGGCCCCCAGAGCCTCCGTCACCCGCTCCGTGATCGCCCGCACGTCGGCGTCGCCGGGCTCCTCCCAGCCGCGCAGCACGACGGCCGCTCCGAGCAGCCGTCCCGCCCGCTCACGATGATCAAGCTGTGCCGCGAACCGCTGCCCTGCCGGGCGGCGGTGATCAAGCTGTGCCGCGAGCGGGCGGGACGCCTCGATCGCCGCCAGGGCGAGCGCGATGGCGGCGGCGACCGGGGTGTTCCACGTCAGCGTCACGTGCACCGCCGGGTGGTCGAGCCGGCGTACCGCCCGCTCGGGGTGACCCTCCGCCGCGTCCACGTGCGCGAGCACGCCCAGCAGCAGCGCGGCCAGGTGCGGCGTCGAGCGGCCGGGAGCCGCCTGCGCCAGCCCCGCGCCGGCGTGCTCACGAGCCGCGTCGAGCCGCCCGGCCCGCCACTCCAGCCGGGCCAGCCCCAGGCGGACCTGCGCCCGCGACTCCGCCGACCCGGTCCGCTCGACCCTCCCCAGCAGGTACGCGAGCTGCCGCCGCCCGCCCTCCACGTCACCGGCGTCGGCCAGGTGCGTCGCGGCGGCCACCTCACTCTCCATCGTGTGCTCGGCCATGCCGAGTTCCTGGAAGTAGCGGCCTGCCCGCTCGGCCATCCCCAGCGCGGCGGCCGGGTCGCCGCCGCGGCGCAGCGCCGTGTTCAGGGTGCTCAGCGTGGTCGCCAGGCCCCACCGCTCGCCGACCTCCTCGAACCCGGCCAGCGCCGCCGACAGCAGCCGTGCCGCCTCGGCGGCGTGCCCGCCGTTCATGGTCAGCACGCCGCGGACCAGCAACGTCAGCGACCGGCTCCAGAGATCCGTCCGCTCGCCCGAGGGGCCCGGCAGGCTCGCCCGCGAGCCGATGGCCAGCGCCAGCCCGGCCATCTCCAGAACGGGGTGGTCGCCGGGCGCGGCCTGCTCCAGCGCCGTCCTGATCCGGGCGAAGGCCGCCTCGCCCTCGTCCGGGCCGCTGATGGTCTCGGTGGTGGCAAGAGCATGCGCGGCGACCACCAGCGCGCGGGCCCGCGGATCGCTCGCGCCGCGGGCGTCGAGCACCCGGCCGAGCAGGTCCAGCGACTCCGGCGGGTGATCGCGCAGGAACCAGAACCAGCTCAGCGCGACGCCGAGCCGTACCGCGAGATCGGCCTCGCCGGACTCGGCCGCCCACCGGATCGCGGCCGCCAGGTTGTCCCGCTCCGCGTCCAGGCGGGCCAGCCAGCGCGGCTGGCCGGCGGTGCGCAGGTGCGGGTCGGCGGTCTCGGCCAGCCGGAGGAAGAACCTGGCGTGCCGCTCGCGTACGGCGTCGGCCCGCTCCTGCCGCTGGAGCCCGTACTCCCGGATGGTCTCCAGCATGCGGTAGCGCGGCTCCAGCGGGTCGGCGGACTCGGCCGGGTGCAGCAGCGACTTGTCGACCAGCGCCGTGAGCAACTCGCCGGCGTCGTCCATCCCGCCGATCGCCGCTGCCGCGTCCTCGGTGAAGGTGGCGGGCACGACCGCCAGCCGTTCCAGCAGGGTCCGCTCGTCGCCGTCCAGCAGGTCCCAGCTCCAGGCCACCGCCGCGCTCAGGGTCTGATGGCGCGGCAACGCCGTACGGCTGCCGCCGTTCAGCAGCCGGAAGCGGTCGTCGAGCCGGGCGGCGACCGCCTCGACCGGCAGGGCGCGCAGCCGGGCCGCGGCCAGCTCGATCGCCAGCGGCAGGCCGTCCAGGCGGCGGCAGATCTCGACCGCGGCCGTCAGCGCGCCGCCTTCCAGGGCGAAGCCGGGGCGTACCGCGGCGGCCCGGTCGTGAAACAGCCGGACCGCCGCGCAGGAGCGCGCCCGCGCCGCCGTCGAGCCCGGTTCGGGCAGCTCCAGCGGGAGCACCGGGTGCAGGCTCTCGCCGTCGATCCGCAGGGGTTCCCGGCTGGTGGCCACCACCCGCAGTCCCGGGCACCGGCCGAGCAGCGTGGCGGTGAGCGCGGCGGCGGCCTCGATCACGTGCTCGCAGTTGTCCAGGACCAGCACCACGTCGTCGCCGGCGAGGTTGCCGGCCAGGCGGTCCATGATCTCCTGCGGGGCGGCGGGCCGCGCCGGGCCGGGCTGTTCGCGGGCTCGCAGCCGGTCGAGCACCGCCCGGGGCACGTCGTCGGGGCCGATCGGGGCCAGGGGGACGAACCACACTCCGCCGGCCGGCGTGAGCCGCCTGCCGACGGTCGTGGCCAGCCGTGTCTTGCCCGACCCTCCCGGACCGGTCAGCGTGACCAGCCGGACCCGGTCGAGCAGCGCGGCCACGCGGCGGACGTCGTCGTCGCGGCCGACGAAGCTGGTCAGCGGGAGGTCCAGGTTGCCGGGCGGCCGGCGGCGTTCGCCGCGCAACACCGCCAGGTGGGCCTCGCGCAGGTGCGGGCCGGGATCGCTGCCGAAGCTCTGCGCGAGCAGGCCGCGGATGCGCTCGTAGGCGGCCAGCGCCTCGCCGCCGCGGCCGCTCAGCGCCAGGGCGCGGATCAGCTGGGCGTGCAGGCGTTCGCGCACCGGGTGCGCGGCGCTCAGCGCGTCGAGCTCGGCGACCAGGTCGGCGTCGGCACCCCGCGTCAGGTCGGCTTCGATCCGGTCCTCCAGGGCGGCCAGCCTGGCGCGCTCCAGCCGTTCGGCCTCGGCGGCGGCGAACGGCGCCGCGCGCACGTCGGCCAGGGCGGGGCCGCGCCACAGGCCCAGGGCCTCGCGCAAGACGGCGGCGGCCTCGGCGGGCGAACGCCGCGCCTCGCGGGCCAGCCGTTCGAACCGGAGCGCGTCGACCGCGTCCGGTTCGACGGCCAGCCGGTAGCCGTCCGGGCCCGAGGTCAGCAGCCCCGGGTCGCCGAGCAGGCGCCGCAGCCGCGACACCAGCGTTTGCAGCGCGTGCAGGGGAGCCTCCGGCGCCGCCTCGTCCCACAGCTCCTCGACCAGCGCGGCGGGCCGTACGGCATGCCCGGCCTCCAGCGCCAGCCGGGCCAGCAGCACCCGCAGCCGGGCGCCCCCGACCGGCGTCGGTCCGGAGGCGGTCTCCAGCACCAGCGGGCCGAGCACGCCGACCCGCACCCGCCCCCCGGCGCCGCCCGCCTCGGTCCCCTTGGCCATGGCCAGAAGTCTGTCAGAGGACGCGCAGCCCGTCGTACCGGCTGGGGCGCTCCCCGGCCGTGGTGGTGCGAGGTGATGGCGGCCGCCGTACGGGATCATCTTCTGGCCGAAGGCCGGAACCGGTCCGCGTGCGGGTCGGTATCCGCGTGAGGTCAGTATCCGCGTGAGGTCAGTAGGAGCGGCCGAACAGCACGCGCTTGCCGTACGCGGCGGGCTGTCCGCAGCGGACGCAGGCGCCGCTCTCGGGCGGTGCGTCGAGCGGGACGCACCGCGGCGTGGCGGCGCTCTCGGCCTTGATGTCGTCCTCGCAGACGGCGCGGCCGCAGTGCAGGGCCGAGGCCCAGCCCGTGGTGACGGCGTCGGCGAACGCCTCCCAGGTGCCGGCGGCGCGGGTGCGGGCCTCGCGGAAGCCGGTGGCCCGGCGCAGGAGGAAGGCCTGGAAGTCCGCGAGCACGCCGGGCATGATCGCGGCGACGGAGTCGAGCGGGATCGTCCGCTTGCCCTCCTCGCCCAGCCGCATGGCCATGACCACGGTGCCGGACTCCAGCTCACGCGCACCGAGTTCGAGCCGGACCGGGACGCCGCGAAGCTCCCAGTCGTTGAACCGGTAGCCGGGTGAGAGATGGTCACGGTCGTCGACGTGCGTGCGGACGCCGGCCGCTTTGAGCCGGTCCGCGAGATCGCGGGCGGCGGCGGGCGCCTCCTCGCCCCGGCCGATCGGGACGATCACGACCTGGTACGGCGCGAGCCGAGGCGGCAGGACCAGCCCCTTGTCGTCGCCGTGGGTCATGACGACGGCGCCGATCATCCGCGTGGTCATGCCCCAGGACGTGGTGTGGCACCACTCGAGCCGCCCGGCCTGCGAGGTGTACCGGATCTCGAAGGCCTTGGCGAAGTTCGTCCCCATGTAGTGGGAGGTGCCGGCCTGAAGCGCCTTGCCGTCGCGCATCATGCCCTCGACGGTGAACGTGCGCTCCGCGCCCGCGAACCGCTCCCCGGCGGTCTTCTCACCGGGCACCACGGGCAGCGCCGCGATGTCGCGGCAGACCTCGGTGTACAGGCCGAGGGCGAGCATCGTCTCGCCCATCGCGCCGGCCTCGTCGGCGTGCGCGGTGTGGCCCTCCTGCCAGAGGAACTCCGTCGTGCGCAGGAACATCCGGGGCCGCAGCTCCCAGCGCACGACGTTCGCCCACTGGTTGAGCAGCAAGGGCAGGTCGCGGTGGGAGGAGACCCACTTGGCCATCATCTCGCCGATGATCGTCTCTGAGGTGGGCCGGACGACCAGCGGCTCTTCCAGCTCCTTGCCGCCCGCGTGCGTGACGACCGCGAGCTCGGGCGCGAAGCCCTCGACGTGCTGCGCCTCGCGCTGCAGGTAGCTCTCCGGGATCAGCAGCGGGAAGTACGCGTTCTCGTGGCCGGTGTCCTTGATCCGCTGGTCGAGCTCTCCTTGGAGGAGTTCCCACAGGCGGTAGCCGTACGGTCGGATGACCATGGTGCCCTTCGCCGGCCCCCGGTCGACGAGCTGGGCCTTGGCCACCAGTTCGTTGTACCAGGCAGAGAAGTCCTCGCTCTGAGGTGTCACACCGCGTTCATCATGTCCCATGCGGGGAGGTTAGGGGGGCGCAGGGCCCGGGTCATCTGGTTTTCTCGCGTGCTGCCGTACGGTGGGTAGTCACTTTTCCCCGAAGAGAGGACATCATGACCGGGTACGCGCCGGTGAACGGCATGCAGATGTACTACGAGATCCACGGCTCCGGCGGGACGCCGCTGCTCCTGCTGCACGGCGGTCTGTTCAACATCGACCTGCAGTTCGGCGCGCTGATTCCGGGCCTGGCCGCGACCCGCCAGGTCATCGCCGCCGACTTCCAGGGGCATGGACGCACCAACGACGTCGACCGGCCGCTGACCGTGGCCGGCCTGGCCTCCGACGTGGCCGGCCTGCTGAAGCACCTGAACGTGGCGCGGGCGGACATGTTCGGCTTCAGCGTCGGTGGCGCCGTCGCGCTGCATCTGGCGATCCGCAGTCCCGAGCTGGTCCGCAAGGCGGTCGTCTCGTCGGTGTCCTTCCACCCTCGCGGTGACCGTTCGGAGAACACCGACGCCGTGGGCGAGATGACCGTCGACATGATCGCCGGCACCCCCATGGAGCAGGACTACCTCGCCAAGTCACCGCACCCGGAGCGGCTGCAGAGCCTGCTCGACAAGCTCGGCTCCTTCGACCCCGGCTTCGCCGGCTGGCCGGATGACGACATCCGCGCCATCGCCGCGCCCACCCTGATCACCGTGGGCGACTGCGACGCGGTCAAGCTCGATCACGCCGTGGAGTTCCTCCGGCTGCGCGGCGGCGACGTCAACGGCGACTTCGCCGGTGTGCCCGCTTCACAGCTGGCGGTCTTCCCCGGCACGACCCACTTCAACGGGCTTGGCCACACCGACGTGGTCCGTGACGTCGTGCTGACCTACCTGGACGCCCCGATGCCCGGCCAGTAGCCGAGGGATGGATCGATGCCGCGGGCGTGCGCCGGTGGCCGGTGAGCGCGCGGTGAGGCAACGGTGAGCGTGGCCCGGCAACCTCGGGCCATGGACGGGATGGCCGCAACGGTTCCCGTCGCAGGTCCTGACAGGTCGAAGGAGACGCTCATGCAAGTCCGCCGTACTCTGCCCAAGGCCGTCGCCGTCGTGGCCCTCGCCACCGCCCTCACCACTGCCGGTCTCGGATCCGGCGCCGGCGCCAGCAGCGCCGGCGCATCCCTGTGCAAGGACGTCGTGACCACCAACACCATGGTCAGTGCCGCCTGCGACGTCGGCGTCTACGGCCGGTTCCGTGTCTCGGGTACGTGGTGCAGCTCCGGATTCAACTGCAACACGGTCCTGGGTGATTGGGTGTACAGCGGCGCCAAGTCGACCGCGTACCACCCCGGCGGCAAGCACTTCACCAGGTGGCAGGTCATCACGCCGTAGACCTGTCATCTGGCCGCCGCGGCGATCCGGTGGCTGGGCAGGAACGACTGCATGGCCGTACTCGCGCGAGGCCGGGCGAACGGCGCGCGGGCGCCCTCAGGCGCAGAAGTCGGTGATGACGCGGGTGAGGACGTCGGTGAGGTGGTTCAGGGAGGCGAGGTCCACCCACTCGACGTCCGCGTGCGCGCCCCCGCCGTCGACGCCGAACAGCAGGCAGGGGATGCCGGCGCGGTCCAGGAGGGAGGCGTCGGTCCAGAAGGGTTCGGCGCGGACCGTGGGCGGGTGGCCCAGGACGGCCCGCGCGTGGCGGGTCACGGCGCGGACCACCTCCGCCTCCGGGTCCGCCTCGAACGGCTCGCGGCGCAGGCCGGGCTCCAGGCGGTAGCGGAAGCCGGGGACGGTGGCGGCGAGGTCGTCCAGCAGGGCGGTCAGTTCCGCCCGCGGGTCCTCGCCGGGGACGGTGCGGCGCTCCACCGTGACGCGGCATTCGCCCGGGTAGGTGGAGGGCTCGCGGCCGCCGCGGATGACGGAGGCGTGGACGGTTCCGGCGCCGAGCAGCGGATGGGCCGGGCTCCGCGCGAGCCGCGCTCCCAGGTCCTCCAGCGCGACCAGGAAGTGGCCGGCCTTGGCGATGGCGTCGATGCCGAGGTCGGGCCGGGAGCCGTGCGCCGCGCGGCCCTCGATCACCACGTCGAACCAGGCGAAGCCCTTGTGGGCCAGGGTGACTTCCAGGTGGCTCGGCTCGGTGACGATCGCCGCGTCGGCGGTGAAGGACCTCAGCACCTCCTCGGTGCCGAAGCTGGCGTGCTCCTCGTCGGCGACGCAGGCGAGTATGACGTCGCCACGCGGCCCGGCGTCGCGGGCGCGGGTGGCGGCGATCATCATGGCCGCGATGCCGCTCTTCATGTCGAACGCGCCGCGGCCGAACATCTTGCCGTCGTGGGTACGCGGGCCGAGGGGGTCGCCGTCGTAGCCGGCCGTACCCACGGTGTCGAGGTGGCCGTTGAGCATGAGCGAGCGGCCGCCGCCGGAGCCCCGGGCGACGGCGACCAGCGAGGGGCGGCCCGGACGCTCTTCCAGCCGGTGGACCTCGAAGCCGCGGGCGGCCAGCCACTCCCCGCAGAACCCGGCGACGGCGCTCTCGCCCGCCCCGCCGGGCACCAGGTCCGGATTGACGGAGTCAAGGGCGATCAACCGCTCCAGAAGGCGTCCGGGCTCCATGAACGATCAGGTTACGGACTCCGGGACCGGTTCGGCCAGCTTGCGTGCGGCGGCCATGGTGGCCCGGCCGGACGGCAGCCGGGCGGCGAAGGCGATCGCGATGACGGCCGCCACGCCCGCGGCGATCAGCAGGACCTGCACGCTGACCACGTCGGCCAGCGGCCCGAACACGACGGTGCCGATGGGCGTGGCCAGGGCCATCACGATCGTGACGTAGCTGAACACGCGCCCCTGCATGCCGGGTTCGACGGTCTCCTGGATCAAGGTCATGAACGGGGTCGAGAACGGCGGCACCAGCAGCCCGATCAGGAACATGAACCCGTAGAAGACCCAGAGGTTGGTGCTCAGCCCGAGCGCGACGGTCGCGAGCCCGAAACCGTAGACGGCCGTGAGGATCAGCCCCACCGGGCTGCGCTTGGCCAGCACCGTGGAGATCAGGACGCCGCCGAGCAGCATGCCCACGCTGAAGGCGACCTCCAGGACGGCCAGCATCCACTCGTCGCGGCCGAAGGTGCGCGCCACCATCAGCGGCGTCATGAACGTGGGCGCCACCGTGAGCAGGAAGATCGTCGCGTACACGACGAGCAGCCAGCGCACGACCGGCTGGCTCTTGATGTAGCGCATGCCCTCGACCAGGTCCTGCCGGTAGGAGGCGGTCGACTCGGCCACGCGCTCCAGCGTCGGGACGGCGACCAGCGCGAGCAGCCCGATGCCGATGACCGCGGTGACCACGTCCAGGAAGAAGACCGGGACGACGCCGAACGCGGCGAAGATCGCTCCGGCGGCCGCCGGAGCGAGCAGCGCCATCGCCGAGTGGATCGTCTGGAAGATCCCGTTGACGCGCATCAGGTGCTCACTGGGCACGATCTGCGGGATCATCGCCTGCACCGCGGGGGTCTGCACTCCGGCCCCCACCGAGCGCACCGCGACGGCCAGCAGGACGATCCACAGGTCGGTCACGCCGTTGGCCATGAGTATCGCCAGCACCAGCGTCGCCGCGGCGATGCCGCCGTCGGCGATCATCACGAGCACGCGGCGGTTCATCCGGTCGGCGAGCACCCCGCCGAAGATCGACACCACGCCCTGCGGCAGGAACGCGGCCACCGCGTAGAGGGCGACCGCCAGCCCGGACTGGGTCTGCAGGGTCACCCACCACATGACCACGTACTGCACGATCATCGAGCCGAACAGCGAAACCGTCTGCCCGGTCAGGAAAAGGGCGACGTTGCGCCGCCAGCCGGTGGTCGTGGTCATGTCGTCTTCCTCTGTGCGCTTGGATCAGTGCGCGGGCGGCCCTGCCAAGCGAGGATCACCAGCAATCTTCGAACGGTTGAGCGACCTGAGAGATTCCCGCCGGCCGTTATCGGGAGTTCAGGACCAGAAATTCGTTGCCGTCGGGGTCGGTCATCTCCACCCGGCCGCCCTCGCCCTGACCGGTCACGGTCGCGCCGAGGGAGACGAGACGGTCGATCTCCTCCTGGCCGGAGGCGGTCAGGTCGTAGTACAGCCTGTTCTTCCCGAGCTTGGGCGCCACGGGCGGTCCGCCCCACGTGATCTTCGAGCCGCCGTGCGGCGACTGGATCGCGGTCTCCTCGTCCTGGTCCCAGACCAGCGGCCAGGCCAGCGCCTGGCTCCAGAAGTACCCGACCGCCTGCGTGCCGTCGGAGGACAGCGCGCCGATGAACCCGGTGTCGGCCAGGAACTTGTTGCCCGCCTCGATGACGCAGAACTCGTTGCCCTCGGGGTCGGCCAGCACCACGTGCCCCTCTTCCGGCAGCTGCCCGACGTCGATGTGCTCGGCGCCCAGTTCGAGCGCCCGCGCCACGGTCCGCTCCTGGCCCTCGGGGGACTCGCTCGTCAGGTCGAAGTGCATCTGGTTCGGGCCCAGCTTGTCGGCCGGGCTCGGAAGGAACCGGATGGGGAACTCGGTGCCGGCGCCCGGCAGCAGCACCACGCCGTCGCGGGGGTCCTCGGCCACCTCCCGGCCCAGGAGCTCGCCCCAGAAGCGGGCGAGACGGAGTGGATCGTTCGCGTCGAAGCAGAGCGCGGCGAACTGAGAGGTCATCCGGCGTCTCCCATCAGGTGATTTACGGCACGCCCACCAGGCGTGTGAACGACGCAACGCTAGTCGGCCCGCTGACGGCGCCGCCAACGCTTTATCCGGCGGCCTTGCGCCTCCGGCAGGCCGCACGCCCATCGTCTTGCGGATCCGGCAAGACGTCGTGCCGTATCCGCATGCCCGCTCTAACGTGGGGATATGCACCCACATGACGCCTCTCACCACGACCAGGCGGAGATCCTCGACCTCGACGCCGAAGTCCTCGCCGACCACCTCGCCGCCATCACCGCATGGCTGCCGATCGACACGCCCCCGCGCCGGATCGTGGACCTCGGCAGCGGAACGGGCGCCGGAACCTTCGCCCTCCTCACCCGCTTCCCGGAGGCGCACGTCCTCGCCGTCGACTCCTCGCCCGAACACCTGCACCGCCTGCGCGAGAAGGCGGGTACGCGAGAGGTGACGACCATCCAGGCCGACCTCGACACCGGCTGGCCGGATCTGGGCACGCCCGATCTCGTGTGGGCCTCCGCCTCCCTGCATCACATGGCCGACCCCGGCCGCGTGCTGCGCGAGGTCCGTGACATCCTCGCGCCCGGCGGGCTGTTCGCCGTCGTCGAGCTGGCCGGCTTCCCCCGATTCCTGCCCGAGTACGCCCCGGAAGACCGCCCCGGCCTGGAAGAACGCTGCCACGCGGCCGGCGCCCGCTTCCACGCCGAGCACGTGCCGCACCGCGGCGCCGACTGGGGGCCGAAGCTGACCGCAGCCGGATTCGTCATCGAGGGCGAACGCACACTCACCGTGAACATCGACGGCTCCGGCGATGAGGCGGTCGGCCGCTACGCCCTCGGCAGCCTGCGCCGCCTCCGTGGAAGCGTCGCCGGCGTACTCGCGCCCGACGATCTCGCCGCGCTCGACCGGCTGCTCGACACCGGCGGCCCGCACAGCATCCTGCGCCGCGACGACCTCACGGTCCGCACCGAACGCACCGTCTGGGCGGCCCTCCCCAAGGGATGACGGCGCTCATGCCGGATCGCCGGCGTGCGCGAGGGCCGAGGGGGTCAGCCGGCCCACGATGGCCGGGGCCTCGTGGACGAGGTCGTCGTCCTCCACCGCCTCGACCATGAAACGGGCGTAGTCCACGCGACGGGTCAGGTTGCTCGCGAGGATCGGATCGCCCACGTGCCGGCTCCACACCGGCAGGCCCTGGCTGTCGCCCTCCTCCAGATCGCTGCCGCGCACGACCGTCCAGCGGGTGTCGCTGGCGAAGATCCTCCGGCACGCCTCCACCTGGTCGTCGACGTCGACCACCCCGGCGAGCTTCGCGAGCCGGCCGAACACGGCGGCGTACAGCTTGAAGCCGCGGGGGTAGACGTCCTTTCCGTCGCGGGTGATGTGCCAGCCGCAGGAGAAGACCAGGCGGGCGTCCTTGCCCGCGTGGTCGAGTACGGCCTGGGCCGTACCGGAGGCATAGCGTTTTCTGCCCCAGGGCACCAGCACCGTGAGGACGGCGTCGCAGCCCCGCACCGCCCGCGCGATGACCGCGGGGGCGTTGGTGGCTCCGGGGATCACGGTGATGCGTCCCTCGAAGTCGGCGAGCTTGGTCACGCTCCGCTCCCGGCAGACGCCCACGACCTCGTAGCCCCGGTCCAGCGCGTGCCGCACCATGTAGCGCCCCAGCTTGCCCGACGCGCCGACGACGCACACCTTCTTGCCCGAACCGATCGGTTCCACGGCCCGCTCCTCTGCTCCACCACGCCTGCACTTACGGTGTAAGGGTAGAACCTTGCAGTGTAAGGTTGTCAAGCCGTCCCAGCAGAACAGGCAGGAGAACGTCGTGGACACCGAGACAGCCGGCACGCCTGCGCCCCGGCGCAACACGCTCACCAAAGAAGTGGTGATCCGTACGGCGGTCGCGCTGGCCGACGAGGCGGGCACCGGCGTGCCGAGCATGCGCAGGCTCGGCGACCGCCTCGGCATCGAGGCCATGTCGCTCTACCACCACTTCCGCAACAAGGACCTGATCCTCGACGGCATGATCGACCTGGTCTTCGGCGAGATCGAACTGCCGCCCGCGGGCATCGGCTGGCAGGCGGCGATGCGCCGCAGGTCGGCCTCGATGCGCGAGGCCCTCACCCGCCACCCGTGGGCGATCCGCCTGATGGACTCCCGCACCAACCCCGGCGACGCCACTCTGCGCCACCACGACGCGGTCATCGGCTGCCTGCGCTCGGGCGGCTTCTCGATCGCCGGCTCCTCGCACGCGATCTCGGTGCTGGACAGCTACATCTACGGATTCACCCTCCAGGAGCTCAGCCTGCCGTTCACCTCGCCGGAGGGGCTGGAGGACGTGGCGGGTTCGATCATGGAGCAGTTGCCGCACGAGGAGTTCCCGCACCTCGCCGAGATGCTCGCCGAGCGCGGCCTCAAGGGCGGCTACGCCTACCAGGAGGAGTTCGACGTCGGCCTCGGCCTGATCCTCGACGGGCTGGAGCGCGGGCGGGAAGGCTGGCGGTAACCGGTGGTCAGGCGAGGAAGCGCAGCAGTTCCTCGGTGACGAACCGAGGGTTCTCCTCGACGAGCCAGTGCCCGGCCTTCGGCACGTCCACCGCCCGCACGATGTTGGTCATGCGCGGGGCCACCGTGGCCCTGATCGCCTTGATCTGGCCCTGGGCGCTCATGACCAGGGCCGGGACGCGGACCGGCTTCGCCGCCTTGGCGTCGCTGACGTCCTTGTCGAGGCTGCGGTAGAGGTCGAAGCCGCCGGACAGGGCGGCGGGGCGACTGTAGGTCCTGGCGTACTCGTCGATCTCGGCGTCGGTGAACGGGGATCGCGTCGAGGTGCCGCCGAACGCGGTTCCGCCGAAGGAGACCTGGGGGTAGAACAGGGCCAGGTAGTCGCGGACGTCGTCGCCCACCACCGTCTCGGGGACCTTCGGCTGGGAGTGGAAGGCGATGTGCCAGCTCAGCGAGCGGTAGGTGCGCGCGTCGACGCCGGGGCCGGGCAGCGGCAGGTCGAGGTAGCCGAGGCGGGCGGTGTCGGACGGGAACTGCGCGGCGTACTGGAACGCCACGGCGGCCCCGAGGTCGTGCCCGATCACACGGGCGTACCGCACACCCAGGCGCTCGGCCATCAGGGTGTGGACGTAGCGCGCGAGGGTGGCCTTGTCATAGCCGGTCGGGGAGCCGGTGCTGTCACCCAGCCCGGGCAGGTCCACGGCGTAGACGGTGTGGTGCTTGGCGAGCTCGGGCATGATCGGCCACCAGCCGTACCAGGTCTGCGGCCAGCCGTGCAGCAGGACGACCGGCGGGCCGCTGCCGCCGGCCACGTAGTGCATCCGGACGCCGTCCACGTCGGCGAACTCGTGCCGGAAGGTGCTCGTGAACCGGGGGTCGTTCCGCGTGGCGACGGTGTGGGCGGGAACCGACGTGGGAGCGGGAGCGGGTCCCGCCGCCGGGGTGGCGCAGGCGCCCGCTCCGAAGGTGAGCAGTACGGCGAGCGTGACGGAGGCCGCCGTGCGCAGAAGACGGCGTGGCCGTGGTGCGGAGATCATGTGTTCCTGTCCTGGATGAAGGGGTGGGGTCAGCGGCCGGTCGCGCCGTCGATCAGTTCGCGGAGGATGTCCGCGTGGCCGGCGTGGCGGCCGGTCTCCTCGATCATGTGGACGAGCGCCCAGCGGACGCTGCCCGGGTCGCTGTTCCGGTCGAGAACCTCGTTCGCGCGCTCGACCGTCTCCCGGTAGCGGGTGACGACGTCGGCGACGCTGTCGGCCGGCGCGGCCCGGAAGGTCGACGGCCAGTTGGTGACCTTGTCTCCCAGGAACGTCGCGCGTTCGACGAAGGTGAGGTGGTTGAGCAGGCCGAGCAGGTTGGTGCCCGACGGCACTCCCGCCGTTCTGACCTGGGGTTCCGGGGCGCCGTCGACCTTCGCGGCGATCGAGGTCCTGAGGTAGTCGAGGAAGCCGCGCAGAACCTCGGTCTCGCCGCCCCCGGTGCGGGGCGGCGGCGTGTCTCTACGGGTCATCGTGATCTCCTTACGGTGCCGTGCGGCGGATGAGCAGGACGTGGTCGGTCACCTCGGCGCTACGCCCGCCGGGACCGGTCGCGACCCGGCGGGGCGCGTCGGCCCGTTCGACCGTCCACGTCGCCGGGTCCAGATCGATCCCCGCGGCGACCTCCAGCGGGGCGGGAAACCGGGCGCCGGGATCCTGATTCCAGGACCACGGCGCGCTTGAGCCGTGGTCGACGACCAGCAGACGCCCGTCCACGCGCAGCGCGTGCGCGGCCTCCCGCAGCACGTGCGCCCCGTCCAGGTCGAACGGGGTGTGCAGGTAGTGGGCGCAGATCAGGTCGTACCCGCCCCGCGGGAAGGATTCACGCAGGTCATGCCACTCGGCGGCGATCCGGTCGCCCAGGCCGCGTGAACGGGCCAGGCGGGCGAGCCGTTCGACCGCCACGGCCGAGATGTCGGCGGCGGTGACGTGCCAGCCGCGGCGGGCCAGCCACAGCGCGTCGCCGCCGGCGCCGCAGCCGAGGTCCAGCGCGGCGCCGGGCGGCAGGTCCGCGACCGTCTCGGCGAGACGGTGGTTCGGCCGGGGGTCGGTGGCGGCCGGGCGGGCGGTGTAGACGCCATCCCAGAACGTGGCCGCATCGGTGGTGCTCATCGAGGTTCCTTCCGTCGTGACGCGCCCAGGGTCACCGGGCTTGCCATGGTTCGGCAAGGAAACTTGCGGTTCTGGCAAGATGGCCCCCGTGGACCGAGAAACGGATGACGTGCTCGACGGTGTGGGGTCCCGGTTGCGTACGCTGCGGCGGGAACGCGGCCTCACCCTCGCCGACCTCGCGGTGACGACCGGGGTGTCGGAGAGCACCCTGTCCCGGCTGGAAAGCGGGCAGCGCCGGGCGACGCTGGAGTTGTTGCTGCCGCTGGCGCGTACCTACGACGTGCCGCTGGACGACCTGGTCGGCGCCCCGCGCACGGGCGACCCCCGCATCCACCTGAAGCCGGTGAAACGCTTCGGGATGATCTTCATCCCGTTGTCCAGGCGGCCGGGAGGGGTGCACGCGTTCAAGATGATCATCCCGGCGGTGCCGGAGCCGCTCGCACCGACCCCGCAGACCCACGACGGCTTCGAATGGCTGTACGTGCTCAGCGGCCGGTTGCGGCTGGTGCTCGGGGAGCGCGACCTGACGCTGCCGGCCGGTGAGGCGGCCGAGTTCGACACGTCCCTGCCGCACTGGCTGGGCAGCGCCGACGGGGGAGCGGTCGAGCTGCTCATCCTGTTCGGCCTGCAGGGCGAGCGCGCGCACGTGCGCGCGCACCCTCACCAACCCGCATGACCCGGCCTCTGACCTGGTATTTCCAGATGGAGTTATACCAGCGTTTACTAATTCCCTTCCCATCAGATCAGAAATAAGGTCAAACGCTTTTCCTATACGGAAAGAGTTCGGGCAATTTCATCCCTTCCTTAATTGCCAATCGATGATTAAAATCACGTCGATGACGACGCATCTGGCTCGTTACCTCACGCCGATGGAGGACAGCTCCCGGTGGGAGGGGTTCGAATTCCGGCCCGGCGACATTGTCATCAATTCGCCGGCGAAGTGCGGCACCACCTGGACGCAGATGATCTGCGCACTCCTGATCTTCCAGACGCCCCGGCTGCCCGCGCCCCTGTCCAGCCTCTCCCCGTGGATCGACATGCTCGTGCGTCCGAAGCAGGACGTCTGGGATCGCCTGGCCGCGCAGCGGCACCGCCGTTTCATCAAGACCCACATCCCGCTCGACGGAATCCCGACCGATCCGCAGGTCACCTACATCACCGTGGGACGCGACCCCCGCGATGTCGCCATATCCCTGCGCAGCCACGGCAAGAACCTCAAGCGCGACGTGATCCGCCGCCTGATCAACCAGGCCGCCCACCCCGGTCCCGGCGGGTCGGAGGCCCCGGTGGACGCCTATGACGAGCGCGACCTGCTGGACGAGCGGTCGTACACCTTACGCTGGGTGGACAACGACGACTCGCCGTTCGCCAACCTCGACTCGCTGCGTGCGCTGATCTGGACGCAGAGCCGCGCCTGGGTTCGCCGCGAGGAAGCGAACGTCATCCTGCTGCACTACGCCGACCTGTCCGCCGACCTCGCCGGGCAGATGCGGCGGCTCGCGGAACGGCTCGGCATCGACGTCCCCGAGAGCAGGTGGCCCGAACTGGTCGAGGCGGCCACGTTCCGGCAGATGCGCGATCGCGCGACCGAACTCGCGCCCGACGAGCAACTGGGCTACATCCGTGATCGCGAACGCTTTTTCCGCAGCGGTAAGTCGGGTGAATGGGAGCAGTTCCTCACCGCCGGGGACCGGGCGCACTACGACCGCCGGGTGGCCGAACTCGCGGAGCCCGGCTTGCTGGAATGGCTCCATCACAGACCAGATAACCGATGATAAATCAGGAAATTCCGGATAAACCACCCGACGCGCTTGATAATGTGACGGTCCAGCGCGTCGCCTCGTTAGGCGACCTTTCCGATCGCGTGTGGAGTGACGTCGCCGACCCGCGGGACATGTTCCAGAGCCACGCCTGGCTGCGGGCCCTGGAGCAGTCCGGTGACGCACCCGTCACCTACCTGATCGCCCGGCGGCCCGGGGACCCTCGCATCCTCGGCGCCCTGCCCCTCTACGACTCGCTCCCCAGCCGCGGCGACTACCTGAGCTGGCCCGAACTCCACTTCCGCGACCTCCTCGCCGCGGGCTCGCGCGGCGGCCGGCTGGGACTGCTGGCCGGCTCCTGCGCGGGGTTCAGCACGCGGCTCATCGTGGACCGCGCCCTGCCGCGCTCGACCAGGACCGCCGTCCTGCGCGCGCTCCGGGACGCAGCCCGCGCCGTCGCGGTAGAGCGGGGGCTCCCGTACACGTTCTTCCTGTTTCTCGACGCCGCCGCGTGGAGAGACCTCGCCCCGGTGATCGGCGACGGAGATCACCACCGATTGGCGAGCGTCGCGCAGACCGAGCTGGAGCTGCCCGGAGCGAGCTTCGACGACTACCTGGCGACGCTGCCGCGCAACACCCGCACCAGCGCGCGCAGGGAGGCGGGGGTCTTCGCCAAGGAGTGTTCGACCGAGACCGTGCCCCTTCGGGAGGCCATCGCGGCCGTGGCGCCGATGATCGTGAACGTGCGGGCCAAGCACGGGATCGCGTACAGCGTGGACGTGGTCACGCGGCGCCTGTCGGCCTACGCCTCCGCGCTGGGCGACGCCGCGGCGACGGCACTGCTGTGCCGGGTGGGAGGCCGGGTCGTCGGCGCCGGGGTCATGTGCCGCTGGCATGACCGGCTGTACGTGACCGACTTCGGGCGCCTCGACGACGGGGCGCCCGACCCGTTCGTGTACTTCAACGCGGCGATCTACGAACCCATCAAGCACGCCTACGCGGCCGGGCTGTCGAGGGTCGTCACCGGCGCGGGAGCTGAGCTGGGCAAGGCCAGGCGCGGTTCGGCCGTGCTCCCGCTGGTGCACCTGGCGTGGGCGGCGGCCGACGGCCGGGACCGGCGGATCGGCGCCGCGCAGGCGGAGGAACGCACGACGCACTGGCGCAAGTTACGCAGCGCTCACCCCACGTACTTTCCCGCGGTGTGGGACGAGCTGTTGTGACGTGACAACGAGGGAGATCAGCGTGAGCCGAGGCCACGAACGGGGGCTTCTCGGACGGCCTCGCGACCCGGGCGCCGTCGCCCTGGTCCACGAGGGCCGTGCCTTCACCTTCGGCGACGTCGCCGCACTCGGCGCGGACGTCGGCAACCAGGTCGGGAGTCATCCTCTGAAGCGCCGCGTGGTGGGCGTGCCGGCGGAGCGGAGCCCGGAGTTCGTCGCGCGGCTCGCGGGGGTCTGGGGCGCGGGAGCCGTACCGGCGATCCTGGGGGACTGGGGTCCCGAGCGGGTACGCGGCGCGCTGACGGCCACCCGCGCCGCGGCGGCCTTCGCACCGTCGGGCGCCCTGGACCTTCTGGACACCACCGCGGACGAGGAGCCGGAGGAGACCAGTCACATCCTCTTCACCTCCGGCACGACGGGCGGCCCCAAAGGGATCCTCGTCGGGCGAACCGCCTTCGAGGCGGCCAGTACGGCGTTCTTCAAGGAACTGCCCATGGACGGATCCGATCGGGTCGCCTTCCTCAGCAGGCCGGGCCACGACCCGAGCCTGCGGGAGCTGGTCGCGCCCTGGGCCACCGGAGCGACGCTGTTCATTCCCGGCCCTCGCACGGCCGCCGACCCCCGGCTGATGGCGGCCTGGCTGGCGGAGCACGCCATCACCGTGCTCCAAGGGTCACCGGTGCTCCTGCGGCTCATGGCGGGCTCGTCGCCGCCCGTCGACAGCCTGCGGCTGGTCTGCTCGGCGGGGGCACGGCTCACGGCCGCGACGCTGCGGGCGACGGCCAGGTTCGCCCCTTACGCCACCATCGCCAACTGCTACGGCGCGTCGGAGACCCCGCAGGTGCTGTGCATGCACCAGGTGCCGCCCGGCGAGGGGGCCGTGAGCGAGGACCCGGTTCCCATCGGACGCCCCCTCGGCCATGCCGTCACCAGGATCGTCCCCGCCGACGCGGCCGGCGGCGAAGGGCGGCTGCACGTGGAAGCCGCCGCCTGCGCGCTCGGCTACACCGACGGAACGCCCTTGCTGTCTCCCGGCCAGGACGGGCGAGGCTGGTACGACACCGGTGACATCGTCAGGCTGCTGCCGGACGGCTCGATGTGCTTCGTCCGGCGGGCGGACCGGCAGGTCCAGGTCAACGGCGCCCGGGTGGAGCTGGACGAGATCGAGGGCGCGGCCGCCAAGGTCGCCGGCGTCGTCGAGTCGGTGGCGACGTTCGTCGAGGACAGCGGGGGAGTCGGGTCCGTGCGCCTGACCGTCGTGGGCGGCACCACGACGGAGGACGAGGTTCGCGCGGTGCTGCGCGACCACCTGGACCCCGCGGTCATGCCGTCCAGCATCGAGGTGCGGGACGCGTGGCCGGACGACGACCAAGGCGACGACGGCCCGGCGGTGACGCTGATGGAGGTTCTGCGCGAGAGCGCGCGGTCGGCTCTCGACGGTGGCGAGATCGACCCTGACGGCGGCTTCTTCGAGGCCGGGTTCACGTCGATGTCGCTCATGCGTTTCGTGTCGGAGGTCTCGGTCCGGCTCGGGACGGAGATCTCTCCCCTGCTGGTCTTCCAGTATCCGAGCCTGAACAGCTTCGCCGGCTATCTTCGGAGGGCGGATGGTCATGGGCAATCTCGTTGAGCCGATCGCGATCATCGGAATGGCCGGCCGGTTCCCGGCGGCGCTCGACACCCGGCAGCTCTGGGAGAACCTCGTCGCCGGCGAAGAGGCCGTGCGCTTCCCCGCCGAAGCCGAGCTCCGCTCGAACGGCGTGCCGAGCGAGGCGCTGGAGGACGCGGCCTACGTCAGGGCGGTGGCGGAACCGGCGGGCGTCGACCTGTTCGACGCCGGGTTCTTCGGCCTGACCCGGCGGGAGGCCGAGACCTGCGACCCTCAGCTACGGCTGTATCTGGAGACGGCGCACACCGCCGTCGAGAACGCGGGCTACGACCCCGCGAAGCTGGGCAGAACGGGCGTGTTCTCCTCGGTCGCCGCGAACCGCTATGCCATCGGCCGGGTGCTCGGGAGCCTGGAAGTTCTGCGGAGCGCCACCGGCATGGCGGCCGGCATGTGGAACAACCCCGACAGCGCCTCGACGCTGGTCTCGTACAAGCTGAACCTGCACGGGCCGAGCATGACCGTGCAGACCGCGTGTTCGAGCTCGCTCGTGGCCGTGCATCTGGCCGTGAACGCGCTGCGCCTCCAGGAGTGCGACGTCGCGCTGGCCGGTGGCGCGGACGTCGAGTTCCCGGTCGGTCACGGGTACTGGTGGGCCCAGGACGGCCCGCTGAGCCGCGACGGCCACTGCCGCCCCTTCGACGCGGCGGCCACCGGCACGATCTTCGCCAGCGGCGTCGGCGTCGTGGTGCTCAAGCGGCTCGCCGACGCCCTGGCCGACGGGGACCGGATCTCCGCGGTGATCCGCGCCGTGGCGGTCAACAACGACGGCGCGAACAAGGTCGGCTTCACCGCGCCCAGCGCAGAACGGCAGGCGGAGGTCGTACTCACGGCCATGGAGGCCGCCGACGTGGGCCCCGAGGACATCGGTTACCTGGAGGCGCACGCCACCGCGACCCGCCTGGGCGACGCCATCGAGATCTCGGCGCTGAAGACGGCGTTCCGCGGCCGGTCCCCGTCGGGACCCGCGTGCCCGATCGGATCGATCAAGGGCAACGTGGGCCACCTGGGTCACGCGTCTGGCGTCGCCTCGCTGATCAAGACGGCGCTGTCGCTGAGCCACGAGCAGATCCCGGCGAGCATCAACGTCGAGAACGTGAACCCGCTGCTCGGCCTCGAGAACTCGCCGTTCGTCGTCAACGACAAGCTGCGGCCGTGGCCGCGATCGGACGGCCAACGGCGCCTGGCCGGGGTCAGCTCCTTCGGCATCGGCGGCACGAACGCGCACGCGATCCTCGAAGAGGCGCCGGCCCGCGCGACCGAACCGGCTCCGGAGCCGGTGCAGCTGATCGTCTGGTCGGGACGGACCCCGGCCGCGGCCGAGGCGTATCCGCAGCAGCTCGCCCGGTTCTTCAAGGACTGCGCGGACCCGCTCTCCGAGGTCGCGTTCACCCTGCAGAAGGGGCGCACGCCGTACCCGGTCCGGGGAGCCGTGGTGGTGGAGAGCGTGTCCGACGCGGCCGCCGCCGTCCTCGACCCCGCGCGGCGGATCGTGACGCCGGAGGAGCGGGCGGAGCGCGGCACCGTGTTCCTGTTCCCGGGAGAAGAGGCGCGGCACGAACGCATGGCGGCCGAGCTCCATCGCACCGAGCCGGTGTTCCGCGCGGCGTTCGACGAGTGCTCCGCCCTTTTCGCGGCCCAGGGGCAGCGGGACACGTCGCCGTTCAGCGTCGAGTACGCGCTGGGGCGGCTGTGGCTGGCGCTGGGCGTCGAGCCCGACGCGCTGCTCGGCCAGGGCGTCGGGGAGTTCGCGGCCGCCGCGCTGGCCGAGGTGTTCACACTCGCGGAAGCGGTGCGGCTGGTCAGCGCCCGTGCGAGCGGCTCCGCCGAACGTTTGCGCCTGGCCTTCGACGGCATCGCGCCGCGCAGACCCCGCTGGAAGATCTACTCCGCCTCCACCGGCGGCCCGGCCGAGGCGCGGAACGTGGACTTCTGGATCCGGCAGCCCACCGGGCCCGCCCTGTTCGGGCAGGCGCTGGAGGCCGTGCTGGCGGACGGTGACCGGGTGCTGGTGGAGGTGGGCCCGGGTCGGACGCTCACCACCCTGGCCCGAGCGCATCCCCAGGTACGCGCCAAGCGGCACCTGGCGATCCCGACGCTCCCGAGCGGGCCGTCGAAGGGCGCCACGGAACGCGGCTCGTTCCTGCACGCCCTGGCCCGGATGTGGACCCTGGGCGCGCAGGTGAACTGGTCGACGGGGCCGCGTGCGCGCGTGCCGCTGCCGGGCTATCCGTACCAGCGTGAGCGGTTCTGGATCGAGCGGCGGGCGTCCGCGAACGACGTCCCCGTCGTCGAGGAGACGGAACGGCAGGCCGTGTTCCGGCTGCCCACGTGGGTGGAGGCCGCACCGGCCGGGCCTGCCGACGCTGATCTGCCCGGTCCCTCGCTGGTGTTCCTGCCCGCCGACGCGCGACGAGCCGGCGACCTGCTCGCCGTGCTCGGCGACGTGCCGCGGGTGCCGTACGGCACCGCGCCAGAAGACGTGGCCCGGCTGCTGGACGAGCTGCGGGATGAGCATCGGTATCCGGAGATCATCATCGACGCGACACACCTCGGCCCCCTGGCCGAACCCGATCTGAGCGGTATCGACGCCCAGCTCGACACCGGATTCCACCGCCTCGTCGAGCTTCTGCAGGAGGCGGCGCGGCGGGCCCCCGACAAGCGCGCCCGCGACGTCGTGGTCCTCGCCGGGCACTCCGCCGACGTGACGGGCGGCGAGAACGTGCATCCGGTGCGGGCCATGCTGCTCGGGCTCCTGCGGAGCTACATGCTCGAGAACCCGCGCGCCACCTGCAAGCTCGTCGACGTCCAGGACGGCGTGAGCGTCACTCGGCTGCTGGCGGAGCTGCGCGGCCCGCGGCGATCGGAGATCGTCGCCCTGCGCGGGGACCGGCGCTGGATCCCCGGCGAGCGCGACCTCGTCCCCGACGGCCCAGGCCCGGTCGACCTGCGGCCCGGGGGCGCCTACGTCATCACCGGCGGGCTCGGCGGCCTCGGCCTGGCCGTGGCGCGCGGCCTGGCCGAGACCGGTGGCCGGCCGCGGTTGCTGCTGCTCGGCCGCACGGCGACGGGCGGGCACGAGGCCGCGCTCGCCGGGATCCGGGCACTGGGCGCCGAGTGCCGCGTCGAGGCCTGCGACGTGAGCGACGCGGCCGCGCTGCGGCGCGTGCTCGACTCCTTCGGGACCGTCAACGGGGTGTTCCACCTCGCGGGCGTGGCGGGGGACGGCATGATCCAGTTCCGGACGCGGGCGCAGATGGCGGCGACACTCGCGCCCAAGGTCCACGGAACGCTCGCTCTGGTCGAGGTGCTGCGGGGCCGGGCCGGCCTGGACTTCTTCGTGGCCTTCTCCAGCCGAGCGGCGCTCCGGGGTCTGGTGGGCAGCGCCGACTACGCCGCGGCGAACGCCTTCCTCGACGCGGCGGTACGCCGCCAGCCCTTGGCCGGGGTCGTCTCGACGACCATCAACTGGCCGTCGTGGTCCGACGTCGGCATGGCCGCCCGCCAGATCGCGCGTGCGGCGCCGGCGACGGAGGTGCGGTGGTCGGCCCCGCTGTCGGCCGAGGACTATCCGATCCTGGACGAACACCGCATGGACGGCGTCCCGGTGCTGCCCGGCACCGCCCAGGTGGACTTCGTGCTGCGCGCCTTCCGCGAGGCGATCGGCCAGCCGGCCGGGCGGGCCGCGCAACTGCGCCACATGGTCTTCCGGCAGCCGATCACCACCCCGGAGCCCGTCTCCCTGGAGGTCGGGTTCGAGGCGCACGAGGACTCCTGGCGGTTCACCGTCCGGACCGCGCCGCTGTCCTCCGACGACTACCGCGTCCACACGACGGGGGAGATCGGGCTGGTGGACGCCGGCGCCGGTGAGGTGGACCTGGACGGCCTGCGCGCGGCGCTGCCCGATCGGCGGGTCCCCGTCAACGACGCCGAGAACCGGCTGTTCACCATCGGCCCGCACTGGCCGGGGGAGGAGATCTGGACCTCCGGGGCGGACGTCGGCACGAAGCTGGCCGTTCTCACCTTCCCCGAGGCGTTCGGCCATGAGCTCGACGAGCACGCGCTGCACCCCACCCTCCTGGACGCGGCCGTGTCGCTGGCCCGCGATCCCGACCATGAGCCGCCGCACGCGCCGTTCGCCTACCAGTCGATCGTGGTGCACCGGCCGATCCCGGCCCGTGCGTACAGCCACATCCGCCGCCGCCCGAGCGGTTCCGACACGATCGTGGCCGACATCGACGTGCTGACGGCGGCCGGTGAGGTCGCGGTCGAGGTCAGGGGTTTCACCATGCGCCGCGTCGACGAGTCCATGGTGGCCTCGCGTGAGCAGCGCGGCGCCGACGACGGGATCACGCCCGCGACCGGGGTCGGCATGCTGCTGCGCATCCTGCGCGGACCCGGCCACCGGCAGGTGGCGATCACCGTGTCGGGACAGGACGCGGTCCTGCGGAACGCCGTGGCCGGGCCGCGGGACCGGGACGTCGAGCGGCGGAGCTCACCCGGGCGTGACCAGGGCCGGGCGCCGTCGGAGGAGGAGCCGCTGGAGGTCCGGCTGACGGAGATGTGGTGCGCCGCGTTCGGCGTGGACTCGGTCGGCCCCGACGACGACTTCTTCGAGCTGGGCGGCGACTCCTTCACCGCGGTGGAGCTGGTGGAGGAGATCCGCCGGGCGTTCAGCGTGGACGTCGGCATCGCGGCGATCTTCGACCACCCGACGGTGGCGGAACTGGTCACCGAGCTGCGGCGGCTGACCGAGTGAGGTCAGCGAACCTTTCCGACCCAGGCGCGAATCGTCTCGGGATCCAGCCGCTCGACCATCTGGTGGCCGCCCTCGACCATCTGGACCGACACCTCGTCGGTCGTGTACTGGTTCCAGTCGCTGAGACACCCGGTGTCCCAGGAGCTCGCGTCGCCGGTGGCGCCGACCGCGATGATCGGCGTGTGGAGCATCGGGCGCGGATCCGCCTCCAGATAACGGTTGAGCAGGTGGTACTCGGATCGCCACAGGCGGGCGTACTCCGGCAGCGCCGCCGTGTCCATGATGTGCCGCGGCGCCTCGATCTCCTCGGCCAGCGCCCGGTCGGGCAGTTCGGCCAGCGGCGAGAGGGGCGTGCGGTGCGGCGGGTACTGGCACATGATGACGGTGCCGCGAAGCTGCCGTTCCAGGTGCTTGGCCGCCTCCAGGCAGACCAGCCCGCCCATGCTGTGGCCCACCAGCACCACGTCCGTGGCGCCGGACGCCGTGATGAGGGAGGCGAGTGCCGCGCCCCGCTCGTCGACGGAGGGCACGCTCATCGGCTCGCTCCAGTTGGCCCGGCGGATGACGGGTGACCGCCCCGGTCCGTTCCACTGGTCCACGAACTTCGTCCGGCCACCCAGGCCGGGGACGAAGATGACGGCCGGGCCGCCGTCGAGTGCCGGGCTGACGATGTAGTTCGCAGACTCCTGACCGCCCACGTCATTCGCTCCTATTGCCACCAATTGACGAAGTGTGAGGACACGCCTTACCAGCTATTTGCCAAAGCTTAGCGCCGATCCCGGGCGGTCTCCATTTATCGCAACAGCGGCCAGTTTTCCTCCACCACTGGTTCATTAACGTAGATCTGTGGCAAAGTGTGACAGGTGTCGACGCTGATTGCCGCCGCCGTGATCATCCTTATCGCTTCTACGGTGCACGCGGTGACCGGTTTCGGTTACGCGCTCGTCGCCACCCCGTTGCTGGCCCTCACGGTCGACCCCCATACCGCCGTGGTCGCCACGACGGCCTCCGCCTTGGCCATGACCGTCACGGTCGCCGTGCGCCAGCGTGAGCACGCCGAGTGGCGGGTGGCCATGATCGCCATGGCCGGGATCGTGCTCGGCATGCCGCTCGGCCTCTGGGTGTACGGAATCACCTCTGAGCAGGTGCTCACCGTGCTGATCGGGATCGGCGTCCTGGGCTGCACCCTGATGGTGTGGCGGCGGGTGAAGGTGAAGGGGAACATCCCCGTCCTGGTGGGAGTCGGCCTGATCTCCGGCGCCCTGTCCACCTCGACCGGCACCAACGGCCCGCCAATGGTCGCCGCCTTCCAGGGCATGGGCTACGACCCCGCCAAGTTCCGCGCCACCCTCGCGGTGGTGTTCGCGGGAACCAGCGTGCTCAGCCTGGTCGGATTCGCCGTGGCCGGGCAGGTGAACCAGCAGTCGATCTGGATCGGCCTGGTAGGTCTGCCGGTTGTGCAGTTGGGGTATTTCATCGGAAATGCGATCTTTAGTCGCATTGACCCGGATCGCTTCCGCAAGGTGGTGCTGCTGGCTCTCATCGTCAGCGCGGTGGTGACCCTCTCCAGCGCGCTCAACGGCTGACCTGCACCGCTGTCAAACTCCTGGAAAACAGCGGATTTCATGGAAGACCCAACCGTTCACCCCCTCTCAGCCGTCTTTTCTATATGACGGATTCCGAGGCGTTCGAGGCCTTCGTCGCCGCCTGGTACCCGCGGCTGCTGCGTGCGGCCATCCTCATCAGCGGTGACCGGCATCTGGCCGAGGACGTGCTCCAGGATGCCCTGATCAAGCTGGCGCGCCGCTGGCCGAAGGTGCACACCGACCCGGTCAGCTATGTGCGTACCACCTTGTACAGGGATGTGGCCTCCAGGTGGCGCAGGCGGCGGGAGTTCGCCTACGGGGACCCGCCCGACCACGCCGACCCCGATCCCTCGGGAGCGTCGGATCTGAAGGTGGTGTTCGCCCGCGCCCTGGCCAGGCTGCCGGTGAAGCAGCGGGCGGTGCTGGTGCTGCGCTTCTACGAGGACCTGCCCGTCGGGGAGGTCGCCGCGGTCCTCGGAGTCTCGTCCGGGACGGTGAAGAGCCAGACGCACGCGGCCCTGAAACGGCTGCGCGAGGTCGCTCCCGAGCTGGAAGAGGTGCTGATATGACGGACCAGAGACTGCGGGAGCTCTTCCAGGACCTCGCCGAGACCCTGCCGGAGGGGTCGTCGCACGCGGGCGAACTCTGGCGGCGGCGCACCGACGGCCGCGGCCGCCGGCGGTGGACGGTGATCGCCGTGCTCGCGGTGGCCGCGCTCGTCGCGGTGGGGGTCACCGCGTTTCCGCAGCGGGTCGAGCGCGGCACCACGGAGACCCCCGCCGTGACCGCCACGCCCTCGGCCTCGTCGTCGGTCCCGATGGACCGGGCGCCCGCGGTCCGCGAGCAGGCGGGGCTGCCCGCGGCGGCGGCCGGGCTGCCGGAGAGGTGGGCCGGCATCCCCGTCGTGGACGCGGCTCCCGGGCCCGTCCTGGCGCTGGCCGAGTTCGGCGACGGGCGTATCTACCTGATGAAGGCCGGTGGCCGGATCGCGCTTTCCGGCAGCGGCGCGACGCGGCTGAACCCCAACGCGCTCGCCCCCGAGGGCACGCGGGCGGCCTTCCCGCTGAAGGACGCGGTGGTGGTCGTCGACCTCGTGATCGGCCGGGCCCACCGCTACCCGGTGCCGGGGTTCAACGAGGTCGTGCTCTGGCGCGGCGAGCAGCTCCTCGTCGAGCAGGAAAAGGCCAACTACCTGCTCGACCCGACCACCGGGGAGGTCCGGCGGCAGCCGTACAAGGGATTCACGGGTGTGGCGGGCTACCGCGACCTCAGGATCGTCTCGCCCGAGGAGGGCGGCTGGACCGTCCTTCAGGAGCGCGGATCCGGGGAGGTGCGGCTGGACGTCCGGAACCTCACCAACGAGGGCAGCATGCCGGTGGGCGTTCTGGGCAGTCACGGGTGGCAGCGTGACGACCTCGTCGCCAGGTCCGCGCCCGCGCGGCCCGGCCTGGCGCAGGGAGCCGACGTGGTCGTGGTCGCCGACATCGCGTCCGGACGGGTGGTCAGGACACTGCTGCTTCCCTCCTGCGGGAAGGACGGCTGTCCCGTGCGCGGCTGGATCGGCCACGAAACCGTGATCGTCGAGAGCGGTGACCGGCTGCTGGGCTGGAACATCAGCACGGGCGCGCTGTCACGCGTCGCCGAACTGCCCGAGGCGGTGACCGCCTACTCCCTGCGTCCGGGCTGACCGGCTCACCAGGTCACGCGGAGCGAGTTCAGGCCGTAGACGATGCTGAAGGCACGGAAATCCCCTTCCTCGTACGGCTCCGCCAGCGCCAGGCCGGGAAAGCGCCGCAGCAGGGCCGGGAAGGCGATGCGCATCTCCATCCGCGCCAGCGGTGCTCCGAGGCAGTGGTGCACGCCGTGACCGAAGGCGACGTGGCCGGCGGCACCCCGGGTGAGGTCGAGGGTGTCGGGATCGTCGATGAAGGCCGGGTCGCGGTTGGCGGCGGGAAGCGAGCAGATCACGAGCGAGCCCGCCGGGATGGTCTGGCCGGCGACCTCCACGTCCGTCGTGGTGGTGCGCGGGGGCAGTGCCTGCAGGATGGACAGCCAGCGCAGCAGTTCCTCGACGGCGGGTTCGGCCCGTGCCGGGTCCTCGCGCAGCAGCGCGAGCTGGTCAGGGTCGCGCAGCAGGGCCAGGGTGCCCAGGCCGAGCATGTTCGCGGTCGTCTCGTGCCCGGCCAGCAGCAGCAGTCCCGCGATGCCGACCAGCTCGTCGGTGCTGAGCTCGTCGCCGTGCTCGCGTACCAGCATGCCGAGCATGTCCTCGCCCGGTTCGGCCTGCGCGCGCTTCACCAGCTCGCCCATGTAGGCGCGGTCCTCCCGCTGCGCGGCGACACGCTGATCCATCGGCAGCGACAGATCCAGCAGGCGTGCGGAACGCTCCTGGAAGGAGTCCCGGTCGGCGTACGGCACGCCCAGCAGCTCGCAGATCACCAGCGAAGGCACCGGCAACGCGAAGTGCGCCACCAGATCGGCGGGTTTGCCGGCCCGCTCCACGTCGTCCAGCGCGGTCTGGACGATCTCGGTGATCCGCGGCTCCAGCCTGCGCATCCGCCGTACCGTGAACTCCGGGGTGAGCATCCGGCGCAACCGCGTGTGCTCCGGCGGGTCGAACCCGATCAGCTGCCCGGCCCGCATCTTGACACGTTCCTCGGCGGCCACCTGATCCGCACCCGGAAACGGCGTCAGCGCGCTGCTGAACCGGGCCGGATCCGACAGCACCTGCCGGACGTCCTCGTGACGGCACACCAGATAGGCGGCGGGCCCGCCGAACGGCATGTCGACCCGGATCACCCCCTGCTCGTCGCGCGCCTGGGACAGTTCCTTGACCGGGTCGAATCCGTTCCGCCGCATGTGCGGGGGCAACTGCGTCGCATGGGTCATCTCGGTGAGACCTTCCTCAAGCCAGGGGCGGAGTTTGTCGGGGTTACGTACCGCCCAGATGTGGGTGATCCGGTCGTCGGCCACCTCGAACGCGACCACCGACACGGTGACCCCGTTCCGCTGGGCGATCAGGCCGGGCCGGCCGTTGACCGTGCGCTCCACGATCGTCAGGTCGCGGGACCTGCTTTCGAGCTGGACCAGCCAGCGCACGATCTGCTCGGCGCCCTCGAGCGGGCGCCGCACGGTCGAGACCACGCCGCCGCCGTCGCCGGTCGCCGTGGCGCCGGGATCGAGAAGGCCGACCAGGGCGTCGATGTTCTTGTCCTCCCAAGCCCGCTTGAAGTCCCTGACGATGCGGGCCTGGTGGGTTGCCGGAGTCGCCGGGGCCGCGGGAGCCCGCGCGGCGCGGATGCGGCGGCGGGCCGAGGAGGCCAGCTGACGGCAGGCCGCCGGGGTACGGCCGACGATCTCGGCCACCTCGGCGAAGGGGTAGCGGAAGACGTCGTGCAGGATGAACGCGACCCGCTCGGCCGGGGTCATCGCGTCGAGCACGACCAAGAAGGCCATGTTGACCGACTCGTCGAGGGTGACGCGGTCGGCCGGGTCGGCGGCGATGCCGCTGACCTGCTCCGAAGCCTCGGGCAGCGGCTCCGGGATCCATTCGCCCACGTAGGTCTCGCGCCGGGCCCGCGCCGAGGAGAGCACGTTGAGGCACAGGCGGCTGACGACCTTGGTGAGCCACGCGCCGGGGACGGTGATGGCGTCCTGCTCCTGGCCGGACATGGCGTACCAGCGGGCGTAGGCCTCCTGGACGACGTCCTCGGCGTCGGCCAGGGAACCGAGGAGCCGGTAGGCGAGATTGATCAGCTGGCGCCGCTCGGCCATGATCGGCTCGGGCTCGGGGGTCATCGTGTCGTCGGCTCCTTTGATCGCGTCCTTCCTTGTCCGACAGGACAGCGCGATCAAATGTGAGGTCGCCCCCGATAAGTCAGCGGTGTTTGTGCTTGCGTGGCGGCGGTGTCCAGAGCACGCCGATGGTGATGATCGTCGACAACACCAGCAGGATGCCGAACAGAACCTCCAGCAGCGTGGTGATCGACATACGGATCACCCCCTCCGTGCACCTTCCACTATCAGCCTGGGAGTATCGCCAGGTCAACGGCTTGATAGCCTGGCAGTCCCGAGGGGAGTACTTCTCAAGCGCCGACCCGGTCAAGACGGACCTTGGCATCGTCCCCGGGCAGCCGCCCGCACCGCCGGGTGAAGGAGACCTCGAACGCCGAGCACGTTCGAGGAGGCCGCGTGTCCGCATCGATCGCCTCGCTGCCTCTGTGGTCGGCCACCGTCGCCGCCCTGGCGCTCCTGCTGTCGATCGACCTCGTCCTGACCAGGCGGCCGCACGAGGTGCGCATGCGCGAGGCCCTCGCCTGGTCGGCCTTCTACCTGGCGCTGCCCCTGGCCTTCTGCGCCGGTCTGTGGTCCGCGTTCGGCACCACCGTGGCGGTAGAGTTCCTCACCGGTTACGTCGTGGAGAAGTCGCTGTCGGTCGACAACCTGTTCGTGTTCATGCTGGTGCTGACGGCGTTCGCGGTCCCGGCGGAGCTGGCCAGGCGGGTCCTGCTCTACGGCATCATCGGCGCGCTGCTGCTGCGTGTGGTGTTCATCATGCTCGGCGCCGCGGCACTGCGCAGCGGCACCTGGGCGTTCCTGCTGTTCGGCGCGATCCTCCTGGTCACCGCCGCGAAGGTCATGAAGGACGCGCTGACCGGACGCGAGCGGGAGATCGACGTCTGCTCCCTGCTCGCCGTCCGGCTGGTGCGCCGCTTCGTACCGGTCGGGCGCGACTACCGGGGCTCGAAGCTGATCGTCCGCGAGGACGGCACGCGGGCCCTCACCCCGCTGGCGCTGGCCGTCGTCGCGATCTTCGCGGTCGACATCGTCTTCGCCGTCGACTCGGTCCCGGCGGTGTACGGCGTGACCGAGGACCCGTTCCTCGTCTTCGCCACCAACGCCTTCGCCCTGCTGGGCCTGCGCGCCCTCTACTTCGTGCTGCGGGGCGCCCTCACGAAGCTGTGCCACCTCAACCACGGGCTCAGCCTCATCCTGGCCTTCATCGGGATCAAACTCATCCTGCACTGGGCCCACGGCATCTGGCCGGGGGTGCCGGAGATCCCCACGCTCGTCTCGCTCGGGGTCATCGTCGCCGTGCTCGCCGCCGTGACCCTCACCAGCCTGTACGCCGGCCGCCGCTGACCGGCGGCGCGAATGTTCACCAACCGTTGATGGTCTTTAGCCCTTATGGACTCATTCGAGTGGTGACGATGGGAGTGTCCGTCGCATCCCCCGCAAGGAGGCTTCGTGCCCACTCAGCCCCGCCCCGGACCCTTCTGGCCGGTGAGGCTCACCGTCATCCTCGCCACCCTCGCCTCCCTCATCGGCGTGGCCGGCATCGCGCCCGCCCACGCCACGGTCTACAACTCCTGCACCATGTCGCGGTGCGCCGACGCGCGCGCGGCGAAGTCGATCTGGGCGTCCAAGGGCTACCCCACCACCAGGACCTGGTACTCCTGGCCGGACGGCCGGTACAACTTCGCCGGCGGACGCTTCTACAACCGCGAAGGCCAGCTCCCCGGCGGCGCCACCTACCATGAGTACGACGTGTACTCCCGGACGCGGGGCGCGGCGCGTGACGCGTACCGGATCGTCGTCAACCGCGGCACCGGCGTGACGTGGTTCTCGCCGAACCACTACACCGACTTCTACCGGCTCTAGGGACTTCCATGACCGCACCTCCGCTGCCGCGCTGGCTGACCGTGTGCGCCGATCCGGCGCCGGCCGTGCTGGATGGGCGGCTCTGCCGTACCCGCGCCGCCTTCTTCGAGGAGGTGGCGCGGGTGCTGCGCCTTCCCGGCTACTTCGGCCACAACTGGGACGCGCTGTCCGACTGCCTGCGTGACGCGGGGGCGGTCGGCCTGGTCGTGGAGCACGCCGAGGACCTGCTCGGCGCCGAGGCTCCCGGGCAGTTCGCGACCCTGCTGGCCGTCTTCTCCGACGCCGCCGGGTCCGGCCTGACCGTGACGCTGCGTACCGACCGGGACCAGGAGACCGCGCTCCGTCAGCGGGTCACCGCCGCACTGTCCTGACCCCCGCCGAGGCGCGGCCGGCCAGCGGTGTCACGGCCGCCAGGAGGACGAGCAGCGGGGCGAGGGCGAGCGCGTGCACGTGGATGCCGTGGGTGAAGGCGTCCCTGGCGCTCTCCGCGAGTGCGCCCGCGAGCGGCTGGGGGAGTGTGGCCGCGTGGTGCAGGGTCTCGGCCAGGGTGTCGCCGCGGGCCGGCACGCCGGGTGGCAGCCCGGGAGGCAGGGTGTCGCCGAGCCGCCGGCCGTAGACGGCCGCGGCGAGGCTGCCGAGCAGGGCGATGCCGAGCGCCCCGCCCAGTTCCGCACCGGTCTCGGAGATCGCCGAGGCGGCCCCGGCGCGTTCGGGCGGCGCCGCGCCGAGCACCAGGCCGGTGCCCAAGGCCATGAACGGCGTGAGGCCGGCGAACAGCAGCACGGATCCGCCGACGAGGAACCACGGCTCCCGGTCCACCTGCGTGAGCAGTACCGGACCCGCCAGGGCGAGGACCGCGCCCGCGCTCATCAGCAGGGCGGGACGCACGCGGGCGGCGAGACCGGACACCCACAGCGCCACGACCGTGCCCGACACGGCGGTCGGGAGCTGCCACAGGCCCGCCGTCAACGGCGAGTAGCCCAGCACCATCTGGAGGTACTGCGAGGTCTGAAGGCTGGTCCCGAACAGCACGATCCCGACCAGAACCATGCCCCCGACGGACACGGCGAACGCCGGCGCCCGAAACAGCGAGAGATCGAACAGCGGCGTGGCCGTCCGACGCTGCCTGCGGACGAACACGACGCCCAGCACCACCCCGGCCGCGAGGCTTCCCGCCGCGGCGGCGGTGAGGCCGTCGGCCGCGAACCGCTTGACGCCGTACACGACGGACAGCGGGATGAGGAACGACAGCACCACGCCGGCCGCGTCGATCCGCCGGGCGTCCGGCGCGCGATGCTCGGGCAGCAGGTACGGCGCCGCCGCGACCAGCACCACCATGGCGGGAACCGCGACCAGAAAGACCGATCCCCAGGAGAAGAAGTGCAGGAGCGTCCCGCCGACCAGCGGACCGAGGGCGCCGCCGGCCATGAAGGCGAGCATCCACACAGTGATGGCGAACCGCCGCTGCCCGGGGTCGGCGAACAACCGGCGTATCACCGCCAGCGAACTCGGCGCGAGCGCGGCGGCCCCCACACCCTGGATCGCGCGAGCGGCGATCAGCACGCCGGTGTCACCGGCCCACGCCGCCATGATCGAACCGGCGGTGAACACGGCGGCGCCGGCGAGCAGGAGGCGGCGGTGGCCGTACCGGTCGCCGAGGGTGCCCATGGCGATGAGGAAGCCCGCGACCATGAATCCGTAGATGTCCATGATCCACAGCTGCGCGGCCGCGTCGGGAGCCAGATCGGCCGCGAGCGTCGGCAGCGCCAGGTAGAGCACGGACATGTTCATCATGACCAGGACCGCGGGGACGCCGAGCACGGCCAGCGCGATCCACTCGCGCGTCCCGGCCCGCGCCGGGGTAGTGCGGACCGTCACGCGCCGACCTTCAGGAGCGTCTTGCCGAGGGTGGCTCGCGACTCGATCGCGGCGTGCGCGGCCCCGGCCTCGGTGAGCGGGTACGCCTGCCCGACCACGGGCCGCCATCGCCCATCGGCGGCCAGGTCGAGCGCGCGGCGGATGAGGGCCCGGTTCTCGGCGGGGCTCGGCGCGCCGGTCAGGCCGTGGACGTGGATGGCGCGGGCCTCGACCACGTCGTCGGGCAGGTCGGTGGGGGTGCCGGCGGCCATGCCGTACACGCTGATGCGTCCTCCGGTGCGCAGGAGGCCCGCGGCCGCCGCCCCGATCGTCCCGCCGACGCCGTCGAAGACGGTGTCGACCTGGCCCAGTTCGCCGGCCCAGCCGGGGCGGGTGTAGTCCACGAACTCCGCACCGAGCTCGGCGACGAGCTCGCCCTTGCGCGCGCCGCCCGCGGCGCCGATCACGCGGGCCCCGGCGGCGACGGCCAGCTGCACGAGCAGGCTGCCCACACCGCCCGCGGCGGCCTCCACCAGCACGGTCTCGCCCGCCCGCGGCGGCACGTCCCGGGTCAGCAGCAGCGCGGTACGGCCGTCGGCCAGCAGCGCCACCGCGTCGCGCAGGTCGACCCCGGCAGGTACCACAACGACGTCCGCGGCGCGGGCGAGTGCCGACTCGGCGTAGCCGCCCGTGCCGCCGGTGGTGGTGACCACGACGGCGCCGAGCAGCGCGGGGTCGACGCCGTCGCCGATCGCGGTGACACGCCCGCCGACGCCGTTGCCCGGTGTGCGGGGCAGCGGCGGCCTGCCGAACGGGCCCGATCCGGAGCGGACCTGCGTCTCGACGAAGGTCACGCTCGCGAACGAGACCCCCACCACGACCTCGCCGGGGCCGGGCACCGGGTCGTCCTTCTCCTCCACCCGCAGCACGTCCGGGCCGCCGAACTCGCGCATGATGATCGTCAGCATGAAGACTCCCTCAAAACGGATAGCACCTGTCCGTTAAGCTATAACGGAGAGGTGCTATCCGCAAACGGTAGGGTGTGAGCATGGCTCGCAAGGCACCTCGGCACGCGGAGGCCGAACGCAACGACCAGGCGCTCCTCGTCGCCGCCAAGCAGGTGCTCAAAGCCGAGGGCTCACGCGCCTCGGTCGCGGCCATCGCCGCGCGGGCGGGGGTCGGGATGGCCACTGTCTACCGCCGCTACCGCACCAAGGAGGAGTTCTTCCAGCGCCTGTGCGTCCTCGCCCTGGAGCAGTGGATCGAGGCCGCGGAGGAGGGGCTGCGGATGGACGATCCGTGGGACGGGCTCGTGCACTACGTGTCCGCGGCGCTGGAGTTCGGCGGGGGCTCGCTCGGCTCACTGGCCGGCACCGTTCCCGTGTCCGAGGAGATGGCCGAGGCGTTCACGCGTTCGGAACGCCTGTGGCACGCGCTGGTCGCGCGGGCGCACGAGGCGGGGGTTCTGCGGGCGGACGTGACGAGCGTCGACGTCGACCTCCTGATCGAGCAGCTCGGGCAGGCCTCGCTCGTCGAACATCTGGTCCGGCGGGGCCGTACAGAAGAACTCGGCGAGGCCCGCGCCGCCCGCCACCGCATGATCATGATCGCCCTCGACGGACTCCGTCCCGGCCACCCGTCACTCGCCGGACCACCTCCGGCGGCGGATCTGCTGTCCCGGCGCTGGTCCATGTAGCAGAAATATAGGCGGCTTACCTAAACTTGAGTAAGGCATTTATCTGCGCGGGCGAATAACCGGCGAATTCCGTTATCAAAAAGCTTCTTTACTACTGGCGCGGCATTATGTGACGATCTCCCTGTTTGCCATCTCGGCCTTTGAAGGGATGAAGTGAATACGTCACCTAAGGCGTCTGGTTTATCCGCCCGGACGCGCCGTAGCGCTGCTCTGATCGCAGCTTCAACGCTGTCTTTGTCGCTTTTAAGCGCACCCGCTGTCGCGCAGCCTCCCACTCCCGCCCCCGCCGCGGCGAAATCGCCGGCCGACCCGGCACTGGCCTCGGCTTTCGAGAAGGCCAAAAAGACGGGGCAACGAGTCGAAATCCCCTCCCGGTCCACCGAGACGATGAAGGTATGGGCGACCACTGACGGCCGGCGACTGCAGGCCGAGCTGTTCACTCAGCCGGTCCAGCTGAGAAACGCCGCCACCCAGGCGTGGGAGCCGATCGACACGAGCATCGTGACCCGCGACGGCAAGCTGCAGGCCGCGCGGGTCAAGACCCCGCTGACCTTCGGCGCGCGCGGGACCAGGCAACTGGTGTCCGCGACGGGAAAGGGCGGCGAGAGCGGCCTGCGCGTGACCCGGGCACTGCCCGAGCCGAAGATCTCCCGCGACACGATCACCTACCCCGACGCCGTCGCGCCGGGGGCGGACCTGGTGGTGGTGGCCCAGGCCAACGGCTTCGTCTCCCAGGTGGTCTTCCGCCACAGGCCGACCGCCCCGGTCACGGTACGGCTGCCGCTCACGCTGCCCAAAGGCACGAAGTTCGGCACGACGGCCGAAGGACTGGCCCAGCTGAAGGACGCCAAGGGCAGCCCCCAGGCCGCGCCGATCGTGCTGACCGCGATGGACGCCAAGGTCGAAGCCTCTCCCGACGAGGGCAAAAGGTCCCCGGTCGCCGCCCGCGTGGAGTCCTCGGAACTGGTGTTCACGCCGGACGAGAAGTTCCTGGCCGACCCCGCGGTGACCTACCCGGTGACGATCGCCGCCGCCTCGGAATGGTTCGGCGGCGGAGAGCCCGACGACGCCTGGGTCAGCAGGAACGACCCGTACACCAACAACTCGGCCGCCGGGTGGCTGCGCGCGGGCACCACCTCCACGAGCCAGGACATCGCCCGCGTGTACCTGAAGTTCAACACGGAGGCCGAGGAGCTGAAGGGCGCCACCGTCGTCCAGGCCGACCTGATCGTGTGGAACTACAAGTCCGGCGGCCCCAACGGCCAGCTGTGCGGCGACCCCCTCGGATCCGGCATTCTGGCCGCCCGCGTCACCTCCCCTTGGTCTCTGGACGGCGGGCCGGACAACCTGAGCTGGGGCAACCAGCCCTCGGCCACAAGCACGGAAGGGGCGAACCGCGCAGGCTACAACTACGACGCCAGCGGCACCTGGTGTGCCAAGGACGACCAGCTCTGGCACCGCGTCACCACCATGGCCCGCGCCTGGATCGAACAGAAGGTCCCCAACCACGGCCTCGTGCTCCGGGCCGTCAGCGAGACCGCGGCCATCAACTGGCGCCAGTACTACGCCAGCGAGTACAGCGGCGACCCCTACCCGGGCTACCGGCACCCGCCGGCGCTCATGGTCGAGTACATCCCCAAGCCGAAGAGCTATCGGGGATTCATGATCCCCTACACGGACAATCCCGTGCTCAGGGATATCGCCCAGCATGACTTCAGGAGTTCCCAGCAGCAGCAGGCACCGCTCCTCTCCCTGAACGACGTGGTCAAGGCCAGGGAGACCGCCGGAGACTTCTTCATGGAGGACTCCAAGGTGGCCCTCCAGATCCCGGACGACATGACCACAGAAGAGTGGATGGAGTCGATCGAGGCCACCCCCGCGCCGGTGGACCCGCCTCCGCCCACAGATCCCGACACCACGCCGCCCACCGTCATCGGCACGCTCCCGGCCGCCAACGCGAGCGGCGTCGACACCGGCACCGAGCTGAGGGTGTCGTTCAGTGAGCCGGTGTCCAGCGCGCAGGTCGAGGTCAAGGATTCACGCGGGCGGACGATCGAGGGCAGTGCGTCCATGGAGGTCGCGGGCACCGTCCTCGTCTTCCGGCCCGCCCAGGGGTGGCCCATGGCGCGATTCACCGCCGTGGTGAGCGGCGCGAAGGATGCCGCGGGCAACGTCATGCAGCCCCATTCGTTCGGCTTCTCCACCGACGAGACCGCGCCCAAGGTGACCGCGACCACGCCCGGCAAGGACGCGGCCGACGTGGCCGTCTCCACGACGATCTCGGCCACCTTCGACGAGGCCGCCTACGACGCGCAGGTCCTGGTCAAGGATCAGAACGGCGCCGCCGTACCGGGCACCCTCGCCGCCGACGCGGCCTCCAGGATCTGGACGTTCACCCCGGCGTCGCCGCTCGCGGCAGGGGTGAAGTACGACGTGGAACTGAGCGCCGCCCGGGACGCGGCCGGCAACGAGATGGCGACCCATCCCTGGTCCTTCCGGACCGACGGCACCGCCCCCGAGGTGACTCAGACCAGCCCCGCCGCCGACGCCACCGATGTCGCGCTCGACTCGGCGGTGCGGGTCACGTTCGGCGAGTCCCTGGCCGACGCGCGGATCGGCGTCAAGGACGGCGCGGGCGTGGCCGTAGCGGGAAGCGTCACGAGCGGTGACGACGGCAAGGTGTGGACCTTCACCCCGGCCGCTCCGCTGGCGTGGAACGCCTCCTACACCGCCACGGTGAGCGAGGCCGTGGACCTGTCCGGGAACAAGCTGACACAGCACGTGTGGTCGTTCGCCACGGTCGTCGACCGCACGGCGCCGACGGTGGCCGAGAACAGCCCCGCCAAAGACGCGACCGGTGTCCCCGTGCGGTCCAAGGTCAAGGCGACCCTCTCCGAAGCGGCCGCCGACGTTCAGATCACGGTCACGGACCCGGGCGGACAGCAGGTCGTGGGCGACCTCGCCGCCGATCCCGCGGGCAAGGTGTGGACGCTGACGTTCGCCGGTCCGCTGGCCGCCGAGACCGTCTACACCGTCGCCGTCACCGGTGGCAGGGACCCGGCCGGGAACGTCATGGAGCCGCACTCCTGGGCGTTCACGACCGCCGAACCGGACGTCACGCCGCCGACCGTCACCGGGTCGGCCCCGGCCGCCAACGCGGTCGACGTCCCGCTGAACGCCCCGATAAGGGCCACCTTCAGCGAGCCCGTGTCCGGCGGGCAGATCGTGGTCAAGGATCCTGCGGGCAACGCCGTAGCCGGAACCACGACGGCCGAGTCCACCACGGTGCTGTCCTTCGCCCCCGCGCAGGCGCTGGCCGAACTCGTCAAGTACACCGTGGAGGTGAGCGGAGCCAAGGACGAGGCCGACAACGTCCTGGCCACGCACACCTGGTCGTTCACGACGCTCGAGCTCCCGCCTGCGCCGAACTCGCCGAAGGTGTTGTACGAGTACGTGTCGCCGAAGGACGGCGCCGGAGCTCTTTCGAAGCTGACACCCACGTTCTACGGCGACGTCAGCGACCCTTCGGGCCGGTCGTCGACGATGACGGTCGTGGTGGAGCACGATCCGGCGGCGACGGGACAGGGCAGTGGGCTGATCTGGTCTGGCGCCTCCCCGAGCGTGAGTAACGGGAGCACCGCGAGTCTGGCGATCGCCTCGGGCAAGCTGTCGGACGGATGGAAGATCCGCTGGCGAGCCCGCGCCACCGCCGGTGGTGTGAACGGCGCGTGGACCGCCTGGCACTCCGAAACCGTCAACATCTCCAAGCCCAAGGTGTCGTATGAGTACGTCTCGCCCAAGGACAGCGCCGGAGCACTGACGAAGCTGACACCCACGTTCTACGGAGACGTCAGCGACCCCGACGGCCGCTCCTCCACCATGACGATCGAGGTGGAGCACGACCCGGCCCAGGGCACCGGGCTCATCTGGACCGGCACCACCCCGTCGGCCGTCGCCAGCGGCGGCACCGCCAGCCTCACCATCGCCCCAGCCAAACTCACCGACGGATCGAAGATCCGCTGGCGAGCCCGCGCCACCGCCGGTGGCGTCAACGGCGCGTGGACCGCCTGGCACTCCGAAACCGTCAACATCTCCAAGCCCAAGGTGTCGTATGAGTACGTCTCGCCCAAGGACAGCGCCGGAGCACTGACGAAGCTGACACCCACGTTCTACGGAGACGTCAGCG
>NZ_JBITHA010000007.1:0-21510 GCF_044457485.1 Nonomuraea sp. NPDC050540 | reverse complement strand
GCGGCACCGCCAGCCTCACCATCGCCCCAGCCAAACTCACCGACGGATCGAAGATCCGCTGGCGAGCCCGCGCCACCGCCGGTGGCGTCAACGGCGCCTGGACCGCCTGGCACACCGAAACCGTCAACATCTCCAAACCCAAGGTGTCCTACGAATACGCCTCACCCACCAACAGCGCCGGAGAGATCACCAAACTCACGCCCACCTTCTACGGCGACGTGAGCGACCCCGGCGGCCGCTCGTCGACGATGACCGTCGAGGTGGAGCACGACCCCACCGCGACGACCCAGGGAACCGGGCTCATCTGGACCGGCACCACCGCGGTCGTGAACAACGGCGGCACGGCGAGTGTGACGATCCCGTCGGGCAAACTGACCGACGGATGGAAGATCCGCTGGCGTGCCCGCGCGACCGCGGGCGGCGTCAACGGCGCGTGGACCGCCTGGCACAACGGCAGCATCAAGGTCACAGCCCCGGAGCCGCCCACCGCGCGTCGATCCGACAGCGGCACGAGCGCTCAGGCGGCGGCCCGCAAGCCGTTCCCCTACGACCGTCTCGAACACGAGCAGTGCCAGAGAACGATCGCCGACAAGAGCAGAGCGCCGTGGGAATCGGGATGGGGGATCATCGACCGGAGAGGCTTCCAGCCCAAGAACTCCTACAACCTGTGTTACGCCATGTGGGTCGGCGAATACGACGGCGACGACTATCTCGACACCGACCTGCCCATCAACGGCAACGCGCTGTGGGCGGCCCGGCTGACCGTCGTCTTCCACAGCTATGTCGGCAAGTCGCACAAGGTGGCCAACCCGACCGGCCCGAGAAATCCCGGCAACTACACCAGGGCGACGAACAGCCGCCACGTCAGCGCCTGGATCAGGGTCGACAGGGTGTTCCACCGGCCCGGCGACACCTTTGCGAAGGGCCGCGAGTTCGCCGTCTTCCTGGGTGAGAACGGCAGCTGCACGTCCAACTACAAGGACAAGGACGGCCAGATCAAGTCGGCGTACTCCGGCATCAGGGACAGGCTCGACAACTGGGGATCGGGAGGAGACAGGGAGATCCTCCTGGACATCTCCGCGAACCACCCGGGCTCTGACACCGGCAGTTGCACCGTCGAACCCAAGATCCGTTACGAGTTCCTGCCACACGATGGGAACAATTACCAGCAACTGAATCCATACTTCCGGGACAAGCGCTACGTGCAGTCGTTCATCTGTGACAACGCCGCCTGGAATTTCAACTACAGCGGCGGCTGCATCGTCGGCAACATTCGCCCGGTCTTCATCCTCGACGGAAACGAGGAAAAGAAGGGGAAGAAGGTGGTCGTCGAGAGCGTCGCGCACTGGTACAAGGCTCTCTACCTCCCCCACTTCACCTATCCACCGGTCCCGGGCGGGAAGAAGAACATTCCCGGATTCTTCGACTGGAAATATCCCGGGTGTACGCGCGGCACCATAGAAATGAGCTGCCTGCACCGGACCACCGACGCGGCGCTTCAAAAGAAGAACCGCGACGACCACGCGATTCCCGCGTGCAGGAGGCTCAAGCCGGGATACGGCTCGCCTGACAGTTGCGACGAGTTCCCCTTCGCCTCGACCTTGGAAGGAGCGTCCAGCCCGTCCCACGACTTCTCCGTGGACATCATCAAGGGCACCGACAACTGCTCGTCCGGCGCGCGGACGTTGGTCTTCTACCAACGCCATCGCATCGGAAACGGGCACGCCTACTGGGTGGACGTCATCCTGCCCGGCGAAGCGAGGCCCAGAAGCCTCGCCCCAGGCGCCGTGTTCGGTGACTTCCTTCCGGAGGAACAGCCGGAGGTCTGCACCGTCGACGGCGACAGCTGATCAGTGACCAAGGCGGGCGGGGTCTCGTTGACCTGCCCGCCCTTTCACGACCAGAGTGAGGGACCATGAGCGGACTGCGCCGGCACTACACCGACGCCCACACCTACCTGCCCGACCAGGCGTCCGTCGCGTGGATCAGGACCACCGACTTCGACGATCTGGTGCGCGCGCTGGGGGGAGACCCCGCCTGGGTTCACCCCGCGACCTGGGCGGACGTCGAAAGTGCGGCGTGGGAGCTCGCCGATGACGAGGACCGGGCGGTGGTCCTGGCCGCCCGCCACGGTCCGTGGACCGTCCTCCTCGACGCGATGTGCGGTCGCCTGACGGGACTCGTGAAGCGCCTGTCGGCCTCCGGAGAGGCCCTCGCTCTCCAGTGGACCGTCAACTACGTCGCCACCGTCGCCTACGCCAGGGACGGACAGGTGATCGGCAGCTTCGACCCCGCCGACCTGGACACCATCAATCCCGCCGCGGGTCGCGCATGGCTGTCCGGCCTGCCGGTCACGCAGGAGGAATGGCGTCAAGGCTGGCAGCCGGCCGCTCTCGCCCTGGGCGAGGAGTTGTCCGGGGTCAGGCTGGATCAGGCTTGGCTGGCGCGCGAACACCTGTGCGTCCCGCTGGGCTCCGCTCCGCCCCAGGTCCGTCCCCCGAGCGGCTTTCGCGTCAGGGACTGGCTGCGCCCGACGCTGGAGGGTGACCCGCGACTGCGGGCGATCGCGGCCGATCCGGCGCCGGAACGGCAGCACGAGATCATCCAGCTCGCGATCGAACTGGCCCGGCAGGCCTGGCCGATGTCAGGAGATCTGGAACGGCAGGCGTTACAGGCGATCGCCGACAGGGTGCGGGACGACCGTTCCGCGGGAACCCGCGCCCGGATCGACGCCGCTGCCGCGGACATACGCGCCCGCATCGACGCCACCGCCGCCGAGATCGAAAGGCAGGTGAGCGAGGAGCGAGGGCCCGTACAGGTGCCCGTCGTCCCCGACATCGACCTGATGATGAGACTGTCCGCCGACCCGGACATGGAGCGCCTGCACAGGGAACTCCGTCCCCTGGAGATCCTGGCGCAGGCGCTCGACCCCGATCTGAACGCGGCCGCGACCCAGACGAGCGGTCTCCTGACGGGAAAGTGGATCCCGCCGGAGGCATCACCCGTTCAAGCGGTCCTGCAGCAGCTCGCCTGGTATGTCGCGACAGGCGAGGTGGATGACGAATGAAGATCGTGTCAGTCGTCGATCGCCTGGTAGAGCGTGGTCCAGAAGTCGTGGATGGCGCGCGGCGAGTCCGGGGTGGACATCCCGACCTGGGTGAGCAGAATTCCGGTGACCTGGTGTTCGGGGTCGGCGTAGGCGGTGGTGCCGGTTCCGCCGTCCCAGCCGAACTGGCCGATGGGGGCGTGGCCGTTGCGGTGGGTGCGGACGGCCATGCCGTACCCCCAACCGCCCTGCAGCCCTTGGCCGCCCGACAGGTGGGCGATGGTCTCGTACATGGCGTCGCGGGCGGCCTGTTGCGCGGGCGCGAGGCGATTGGTGGTCATCAGCTGTACGGCGGGCCGTGACAGGATCCGTTCGCCGTCGTGCATTCCGTGGTTCAGCAGCATGCGGAAGTAGGCGTGGTAGTCGTCGACGGTGGAGACCAGTCCACCGCCGCCGCCCTGGAACGCCGGAGGCCGGCTGATCCTTCCGCCCGCGGCCTCGTCCCACACGTGGAATTCGCCGGTCATCGGGTCTGGTCCGTAGAGGGGCGGCAGTCGGTCGATCTTGTCGGCGGGCACGTGGAAGCCGGTGTCCTTCATGCCGAGCGGGTCGAGGACGCGTTCGCGCAGAAACGTCTCCAACGGCTTGCCCGTGACCCTGGCGACCAGGACGCCGGCCACCTCGTTGCTGAGGTCGTACTGCCAGCGCTCGCCGGGCTGGTAGGACAGCGGCAGTTCGCCGAGGCGGCGCATCCACTCATCCGGGTCGGGCGCGGGCCCGGATGCCACGCTGTAGTCGAGCCGCTCGAAGGTCGCGGCCCTGATCGGGGAGTCCAGCAGCTCGAAATCCAGGCCGAGCCCGAATGTGGAGGTCAGCAGGTCCCGTACGGTGATCGGCCGCCGGGTCGGCACGGTCTCGTCCAGCGGGCCGTCGGGCCGCTTGAGCACCTGGCGGTCGGCGAGTTCGGGCAGCCACGGGTCCACCGGGTCGTCCAGCCGCAGCCTGCACTCGTCGAGCAGGACCATCGCCGCCGCCATCGTGACCGGCTTGGACGTGGAGGCCATCCGGAAGATCGTGTCCCGGCGCATCGGCGTGCCACCGTCGTGCCGCATCGTGCCGATCGTTTCGACATGCGTCTGGCCGCCGTGGCTGACCAGGGCGACCAGCCCGGGAATCTTCCCCGACTCGACCTGCCGGACCAGCACCTCACGCAGCCTGCGCAGCCCCGCTTCGGAAAACCCGCCGTCGCTCTTCCCCATCATGAACGTCATCCCTTGTCTCGCGATCGTTGGTGTCCGGCCCCTGTCGGAGCGGCCATGCGATGAGCCTGGACCTTGACCTAAGGTCAAGGTCAACCCTCATCGCGACCGTGAGCTGACCGGCACCGATCGGCCGATCCCGTAGGTCCGGCAAGCGGTGCCGGCGAAGAGGGACTCACGCTCGGCGCTCGCATAGGGTGCGGCGATCCGTTTGAACGCGTTCCACAGGGTGGCGTAGTCGCACAGGCTTCTGTCCACCGGGAAGTTGCTTTCGAACATGCATCGTTCGGGGCCCAGAGCGTCGATGCAGTAGCGGATGTGCGGGCCCCAGTAGGCGGCGATCCTGGCGGATGTCATCGGGGTTGATGCGATGAATTCGACGGGGGTGAACGCGGGCATGCCGATCCCGCCGAGCTTCATCACCACGTTGGGAACGCGCGCCAGCCCCGCGACACCGGCGCGCCATTCGCCGAGCACCTCGTCCCTCCGCCGCGAGTACGGCCCGGTCGCGGCGGGGCCGCCGAGATGGTTCAGAACCACCACGAGGCTCGGCTGCGAACGTGCGAAGTCGCACAGGTCGGGCAGCTGGTGAAAGTATGTCCAGGTCTCATAGACGAGCCCGCGGCGCGCCAGTTCGGACGCCCCTCTTCTGAAAGCGCCGTCGAGAAGAAGTCCCGGGGGCGGCCTGCTGCGACTGGCAAACACATCCGGATTCGCATCCCACGCCACGGTGTGGCGTACCCCCTTGAACCTGCCGTCCCCGGCTTCGACATGCGCGTCGAGGGTTTCGTCGAGTTCAGCCGGTTCCGACCTCAGGTCCGCGTGTCCGATGATGCCGCTGACCAATCCACCGGAGACGGACTGGCTCGCGACCCAGTCCGTCTCACCCACGGGCCGAAGATGTCGCGGCCCCTCGGTGAAGTAGCCGCCGAGGCACTCCACGAAAACGGTGGCAACGACGTTGTGCCCGGACCGGGTATCGGCCCGCAGGTCCCGCACCGAGTACGGAATGTCAACGGCCTTCTGTCCATCCGGCCAGAGGTGGTGGTGCGGGTCCACGATCGGTAGATCCGGATCCCGAATCGGCTCGGTCATCTCATGGACGTGGCATCCAGAACTGTTGATACGTGGACGGTATCGCCAGTGCCGGAGTTTCGTCGTGGTGGACGTAGAGGGAGTCTCGCATGAAGTTGACATCGCCTCTCGAGTCGATCCAGTAGACAGGGATGCCGGCTTCCTCCATGATCCGTCGTGACAGCACGGCGCGCTGCGAGAAGTAGATTTCTTCCTCGAAGACACACTTGTCGCCGGGGAACGGCACGTAGAAAGCCACCGCGTCGTACACGGACGCGAGGTCGTCAGGCTCGAGTACCGGAACCGATACGACGTATTGCTGGCCGGCGGCAGCCAGGACTTCCGTCAGCACCGGGTTTTCGGAGATGTCCACGCGCGCCCGTGGATTGTCCTGCACGATATGAAGGAGGAGTTCGTGCCTGCTCGCCGGTAGTTCGCCGGGCACGACCAGGAGTCTCGTCCGTGGCAGTTTCCGGATGTTCCACACATAGGGAATGAGAGTTTGACCGACGAGCGCGTTCGTCTTGTCGGCGAACAGATGATCTCCGATGACGATGGCGTCCAGGTCGGAATTCACGTAGAGACGGAGTGCCTGCTCGCAGGTCTGGACGAGCGGTTCGCCCCGGCCGTTGAGCGAGGTGTTCAGGAGCAGCCCGATTCCGGTCCGGCTCTTGAACTCCTGTATCAACTGGTAGAAGAGGGGATTGCTCTCCGCCGTCACTGTTTGAACGCGCGCCGTGCCGTCGACGTGGCCGATGGAGCTGAGAGGCTCGCGCCACTCATCCCTGATGCGGGCGACCGCGGTCATGTACGGCAGGTCGCCGTCAAACTCGAAGTAGGTGTTCACGTCCTCTCGAAGGACCGACGGCGCGAAGGGCCGCCACCACTCCCGGCGCTTGACGCCATTGACCTTGTCTTTGATGCCGGGTACGAGGGGATTCGCCAGGATCGAGCGATTTCCCAGCGCTCTCGGCCCGATCTCCGACCTGCCCTGCACCCAGCCGATGACGCGGCCGGAGACCAGCGTCTCGGCCGCGTCCACGGCGATGTCATCCGACTGCCGGCCGTTCACCTGGTAGCTCTTGCCTGCCGCGTCCAGGTTTTCCAGATCGATGCTCTGCCCCCAGTACGCGTGCGTCATGTGCCACCGGCGGGGCCGATCGGGGGCGCCGATGTTGTGATACGCGTAGAGCGCTCCGCCGAGCGCGGTCCCCGCATCGCTGGCCTGCGGATAAGCGACGACCTGGTCGAATCCACTTTCAGCCGAGAGCATTCCATTGGTAATCGAGTTCAGGCCCACGCCGCCCGCGAGAAGGAGGGTCTTCGAGCCGGTCTCCCGTTTCAGGTATCTCGCCTGCTTCAGCATGATCTCTTCGCATATCGCCTGGACGGTCGCGGCGACGTCCTTGTGCGTCTGAGATATCTCCTCGCCATCCCGCCGGCCAGGCCCGACCAGTTGTGGCAGGACGACGCGCCCGATGTCGGTCGACGCGAACCGGCACGGTCCACGGCGGAGGGCGGGGAGGTAGCAGAACTGGCCCTGGTCATCGATCTGAATGAACGTATCCAACTGTCGCCTGAAACGCTGAGGGTCGCCGTAGGCCGCGAGTGCCATCGTCTTCCCCTCTTCGCCGTACCCCCACCCCAGCCAGATGGTGACCCCTTGGTAGAGGTGTCCGAGCGAGTGCGGGTGCGGAGTGGTCCTGAGGATGGAGATACGGCCATTCCGGCCGTGCGCGAGCATCGAGGTCTCCGCCTCACCGCCACCGTCGACGCTGAGGATGGCGGCGTCATCACGTGGACTCGAATAGTAGACGCCGGACACATGGCAGAGGTGGTGGCGGATGTTGACGATCCGGCTGGCCGGAAAACCTCCCTCGCGCAGAAGCAAGTACCACGAGGGAAGGTGCCAGTCGAGAAAGCGATGAATGTTGCCAACCTTGTCGGGGGTGATGTACGCAGAGATCAGTGCCTTGCGTTTTGGCAATTCGCCGGGGTGCATGCAGTTGGTTACCAGGTCTACGTCGGAGGGGGAGATCGAGTGTTCCGCGAGCCCCTCGAACAGCACCGAGAGATCCGTGGACGTCGCGCGTTTGACCCGATTGAAACGTTCTACCTCATAAACGAAGAGGGGCTCACCATCCCGAATCAGCGCGAAGCATGCGTCATGTTGGCCGGGCTTGCTTCCCAGAACAATCACTTGGCACTCACCTTGTGTCTCGTGTGAACGACTGCGTGCTTCTCGGGGAGAACGAGCTTGGCCGTCAGGCGGGCTCACCGGTGGGGGTGAAGGACCGCGGGATGTCGCCGGCGGTGGTCGTGCGGTGCATGACCCGGGGCAGCGCGGCGGCGAAATCCGCTCGATGGAGAGCTCTGGCGTTGTCCCAGACCACCACGTCACCGGCCGCCCAGTGATGGCGGTACACGAACCGGTCCTGGGTGGCGTGGGCGATCAGCTCCGCCACGGTCAGCTCAACGGGGGCTCCGTCGCCGGACTCGATTCGAGCGAGGCAGAGGTCGTTGACGAAGAGAACGGGGGATCCGGTATCGGGGTGCGCTCTGATGATCGGGTGGCGTACCGGTGTGTAGGTCGAGGTACCCGCCAGCGCCGCGGGGTTGTTGTGGGCGTCGGCCCGCGTGGCCGCGATGCGGTCGTAGGCGTGCAGGCCGATCGCACCGGCGAGCACGTCTCGCCACTGCGGGGGCAGGTTGTCGTATGCGGTCTGCAGGTCGGCGTACAAGGTGTCGCCGCCTGACGTCGGCACCGCGACCGCCCTCAGCATGGTGTAGCGAATGGGGCGGCGTAAGAACGAGCCATCAGTGTGCCAGACGTCGTTTCCGACCACCGGTGTGTCGCCGCTGTTGTCCACGACCAGGAGCTCGGGAGTCTCGGGGTGCCTGTTGTCCATATCCGGGTCGAGCGTGGGCTCACCAAGGCCGCGGGTCAGTTCGACCTGCCGGCCGGGTGTCAGCTCCATCCCTCGCAGAACGACCACGGCGAACGTCCGCAACAAGGTCAGCAGCGCCGCGGGATCGTATCGCCTGTCATCATCGGCCGAAAGCTCCGCAACGAAGACCGGGGCACCTGATGGGGCCGTCATTCGGCATCCTCTCGGTTGACGCAGGTGGGATCGAGGAAAGCGACGTGGCATCGCCCTGGGGCATGCGGGGGGCCGCACGAAGAGGTGTCCGGCCGGTCTCGCGGCGTGATCAGCCGGTTCCGTCCGGCACGTACGGGGCGGCCGGGCGAGGCGGAGGGCTTGCCGTGGTGGTGCGGTGCAGGACGCGCGGCAGCTTCCAGTGGAGCATGTCGGCCCGGTGCATCACCCTGGCGTTGTCCCAGATCACGACGTCCCCCACCCGCCAGCGATGACGGTAGACGAACCTGTCCTCGGTGGCGTGCGCGTGGAGCTTGTCCAGCTGGATGAGCGCCGAGACGTCGGACTCCGATTCGATGCCGACAATGCACAGGTCATTCAGATACAGCGCGGGAGTGTCGGTTTCTGGATGGGCCCGCACCACAGGATGGCGTACCGGCGGATACAGCTTCTCATATCCCTCTTCGATGGGCATGCGATGTATCTCGGAGCGCAGGCGGGCAATCTTGTCGTAGGTGTGTACGGCTACCGCGCCGGAGAGCGCCGCCTTCCACGATGCCGGGGTCTGGGCATATGCCTCCACCATGTCGGCGAACAGGGTGTCACCGCCACGCGGTGGAACAACTTCCGCTCGTAACATCGTGTAGCGCGTCGGTTCCGGAAGGAAGGATCGATCCGAGTGCCAGCACCGGTTTCCGACCACGGGGGTGGCGCTCGAATTGTTGACGACCAGGATGTCCTTGCTTTCGGGGTGGTGGTTGCGCAGGTCCGTCACAACCTCGGGTTTTCCCAGCAACCGGGTTAGCGCCACCTGCTCTGCCGGGACCAGTTCCAGGCCTCTGATCACGACGACCGAGTAAGTAGTGAGTGCCTGTTTGATTGCGTATCCGTCGCGCCCGGCCAGCAAAGTCCCGGTCCGCCCGGTAACTTCCACGACAAACTTTCCATGAAGGGCTGAGAAGTCCAGCGACACGTTCTCTCCTTACGCCGTTGGTCGAACCAATGTCGTAGCGAGACCAGTTAACGTGGCACACTGGCAAAAATAAGAGAAGCCTATTGCGGGATCCATGTCAACGGTCGCCCGATGGCGTCGGAGCGCCGGCGTCGCCGAGATCGCGGGCCGGGTCTTCGGCGCGCCGATGGTCCCGGACGGTCGCTTCCGGGCAGCTCGGGCGCGCGGATCGCCCGGTTCTTATGGTCGAGCGCACGCTACGCTGTGCTCGCCGGGCACCACGCACTGTTCACGCGGATTCACCCCGCGGGCCGTCCGGGGCTCGGGTGTCGTTCGTCGGCAATGCCGGCGGGCGAGAAATCCGCACGCACAGGTTGCGGAGAATGGCTCTCCCGCGGATTTCAGTGTGAATACGCCTGCCGCGCCGGCTCGATCAGGTCACCGACCTGGCAGTTCAAGATGTCGCACAGCGCCACCAGGAGGTTGGGGTTGAGCCGTTCGGGAACGCCGGTGAAAAGCCGGTGGACCTGCTCGCGGGACAACATCACTCCTCGCTCGGCCAGCAACGGCCCCAACTCGGTGGTCGTGAACATCTCCCGCTCGGCCATCACGCTACGCAAATGCCACCGATATCCGAGAGAGGCGGACATCGTGGTTCTCTCGGCAAGCACATCATCGAGTCGAGCGGTGCTCTGCGCTCCGACCCACAGGTCGTCGCCGATGAACCGAGAGGCCGGGTATCGATCCAGCGCGCAATGATAATGCGAGTGCCGGGCATCGTGCAGGATGACCACGGTGTCGGGTTCCATGAAATCCGCAGCCGCCAAGAGGCAGCGGCGTCGCTTGCGCCCGTCCACAATGACGGCGTCGAAACCGTGGCCGATTTCGGCGGGATAGTTCACGTACTGATCGAGATCCGCCTCGCGGTCCGTCGCACGCTCTGATGGGCGCAGCGCGGTCCGGTTCCAGCACACCGCCTCGATATGAGCGCGTCCGTCTCCGGCTGGTCCGTGCAGGCTCCTGTCGTCCTCGACATAGCGCAGGGCCGTGTCGGCCCGGTAAAGCAGTCCGGGCGCGAGGAAGGTGTCGAAGTACTCGCGGTCGTATTCGAGGGCGAGCCACAGAAAGGACAGGCCGTGCGCGGCCAGAATTTGGGTGTACGACAATGTGCTTTGCCCGGATCCCCACTCCAGAACGCGCATCCGCCGCGCTGAGCGTTCGGCGGAGTTGAGTAGGATCGTCTTGATTAAATCACCATCGCGCGGACTCATCCAAGCGTACGGGCTTTCTATTTCCCTGACCACCTGGTTGCCTCTCTGAGGGTTCGTCGCCTGGTCGAGAATAGGGGGCGAGCATTTCAGTGCGCTCCCAACAGGAGAACATGAAAATCGTTCGGGAGTCCATAGGATTGAAGCAATCGCTCCGCCGCGGAACATCTCCCAACCATCTCGCGCACATCATCGGGCGATTGGTATCGACGCCCGCGTACGTAAGCCGGACGTACGGTTCGGTGAGGCGCCGCCCGCCGGGCGCTACGCTGCTCCGTCCATGGCGAGGCCGGCGCTCGCCGCCAGTGTTCCGTGGACGACCGCGCCGTGAGCGATGACCGTGCGAACCCGCAGGTCGTCCGTGAGGACGACGAGGTCGGCGTCCTTGCCGGGCTCGATGCTCCCGGTTCGTTCTCCCAGCCCCAGCATGCGCGCCGGCATCGGCGGCGGATTCATCGACGCGGGCATACCGCTCACCGGGGGCGGCAACGCCTTGGAGGCCGGCCACATCATCGTCGCGCCGGGAGGACTGCGGTGCCCGTGCGGTGCGCGCGGCTGCCTGGAGATGTACGCCGACCCGCGTGCCCTGCTATGTGCCGCCGGCCGGCCTCGCCACTTCGGCCATGAAGACACCGTCACCAAGATCTTCGAGGCCGCCGCGGCCGGTGACCGTACCGCGCAGGAGGCGATCCGCCTCACCGCCGGCCATCTGGTGACGGGGCTGACCAGCCTCGTCAAGACGCTCGCCCCGGAGCGCGTGGTGCTCATGGGCTTTCTGGCCGACCTGTATCGGGCCACCCAGGACCACGTACGCGAGGGGCTGATGGCGTCCTCCCTCGTCGCCCGCGTCGGTCAGATCGACATCGTCACGGGTGACCTTCACCATGCCGCTCTCGTGGGAGCGGCCGAAAGTGCCTTCGCCCCGCTGCTGAGACAACCGCGTACCATCTGCGCACCGACCCGTCATGAGGCTCTTTCCCGGACGCCGAGCCCGCGGCCGCCGCCCCTTGGTACCGCTCTGGTGAAGGTGCTGCCACACGGTTGTCACTCGCGCGGCCATGTCACTGTCCGTGGTTGATGTCTAGAGTCCGACACATGAGGGATGGTCCACGGATGACCCTGCAGACGATGCTCGTGCTGAAAGAGATGCTGTCCGACCCCGCCAGGCGCCGCTACGGGCTGGAACTGTGCGGAAAGACGGGCCAGCCCAGTGGCACCATCTACCCGATCCTGGCCCGTTTGGAGCGCGAGTTCGGCTGGATCGAGCGCCACAAGGAGTCCGCGGCCGAGCACCTGGCCCAGGGCCGCCGCGCCCGGTACTACTACAGGCTGACCGAGCAGGGCGCGCTCCGGGCTCGCGTCGCCCTCGACCGCGCCGAGCGTTCCCGCGGGCCGGCCACGGAACCTCGGCCGGCGACGTCATGACCGGGCTGATAGAGCCGCTGCTGGACCGGCTACCCATTGGCTTCACCGCTACGGAGAGTGACCTCATCCGGCGGGCCTACGAGTTCGCCGCGCGTTGTCACGCGGGCCAGCTGCGTAAGAGCGGCGAGCCGTACATCACCCACCCCGTCGCAGTGGCGGAGATCGCGATCGACGCCGGTCTGGACAGCACCACCGTCTGCGCCGCTCTGCTTCACGACGTGATCGAGGACACCTGGTGCGACGCCGTACGACTGCGCGCGGAGTTCGGGGATGAGATCACCACGATGGTCCAGAACCTGACCGACCTCGACCACGGTCACGTTCAAGCGGCCACCGCGGACCAGCGCGTCCTCGCTCTGCGGGTGCTCGACCGACTGCACAACATGCGTACGATCCAGTACCTCGACCGGGAGAAACAGCGCCTGACGAGCCAGGACGTCGTGAACGTAACGGCACCGCTCGCCGGACGCCTCGGCCTGCCGGCCATCGCGGACGAACTCGAGTCGATCGCGTACGACCGCCTGATCCCGCCGCCTGGAGACGCGGGGGCGAGGTATCAGGTGCTCGCCTTCGGCGCGCTGCTCCTGCCCGCGGCGGTCAGAGCGAGCTATCTGGACGAATGGCTCGGCGAGCTTGACGCATTGCCGGACCGTCGGGCTCGCACCCGCTTTGTCCTCGGGCTGGCGCTCGGCGTGCCCGCCCTGGCTCTGATCCTGCGGCGGCCGGCTCGGGGCACGCTGACCGGCCATGTCCTGACCGCTCTGCGCTGGATCCTGCGGACGGATCTGCGTACCTGGACACCGCTGACCGTGCTGCTCGGCTGGATGATCGTGGAGTCCGCGAGGAACAGCCTCGGCGACGCCGCGGTCATCGCGATCACCGTGCCTCCCGTCCTCCACGCGGGCCTGACCCGCCTGCGCAGGAAACTCGGCCTGACGGAGGAGCCCGGCTGAGGGCGGGACCCCTCCCGGGGCCGGTCGGGTAGTTCTGTGTGGCACCGGCGCTCGCCCGACGCCGATCACCCTGAGCGATAGGGACGACACAGCATGCGCAAACTCCTTCTCGTGATCGCCATGTGCGCCCTGGCGGGCTGCGCCTCGCCCGAGACCGGACGGCAGGCGGCGGTTCCTACCCCCACGCCCAGCACGCCAGCCACGAGCGCTTCGGCCACCGAATCACCGACGCCGTCACCATCTCCGACGCGCCAAGCCACCACCAAGGTCAAGGACTGCTTCGACGGTGACTGCCTGCTGAAGCTGTCCAAGCCCGTCACGATCCGGCTGAACGCCAAGAAGTTCTACTACCCGAAGTTCGAGGTCGTGGCCATCGATGCGCGCACGATCACGTACCGGGTGGAGTACCCGCACGGAGGCGGCTCGGAGCAGCGTCTCGGTGAGGGCGGAGTCGGAGGCTTCGCGTTCCGCAAACACACTCCGGTGGAGGTGCGGCTGGTGTCGATCAAGAAGGGTCAGGCGTTGCTGTCCGTCTCGCCGGGGGAGCGCGACTGATCCGCGTGATCGAAGCGGGTGGCACCACGTACGTGAAGGGGTTCCACTGGCATCCTCTGCCCGAGGGGAAGCACTGGTTCCGATTCGGCAAGAACACCGCCTGGGGCAACGAGGGACAGCGCGGTGACCAGCTCGTCGACGTCTTCGACCCGGCGATACTCAAGACGCTCCTCGCGAAGGCGAAGGTCGCCAAGCCTGGCGACTACCGGGGCACCCTCACCCCCAAGGACCTGTACAAGGCGAGGCACGGCTACGGCAGCCCCGGCACCAAGGCGATCTCCTTCAGGCTCCTGCTCGACCGCGAACACAGGCCCGCCCGTCTGATCACCGAGTACACCGAGAAGATCGGCTGGCCCGACGGGAAGGGCAAGACGGTCAAGCGCATCCAGCACCACGTGGTGGACACGCGCTACAGCGGATGGGGGTCGAAGGTAACGGTCACGGCGCCTCCGGCCGCGGAGGTCGTCGACTTCGACGTGTTCACGCCGCCGGCCGACCTGAGCCCGCTCGACGCGGTGACCGACCGCGCGCAAGCCGCCGTGGTGTCACGCGACTGACGGCGCGGACAAGGCGGACGGCGAGCGCCCGTTCAGTGAGCCGTCTGCTGGGCGTGCCGGGGGAGGAGGCCGACCAGGAGCAGGGTGGCCAGGTAGAGGGCGGCGGCGAGCGCGGTGACGAGGATGCCGGCGTCGAAGAAGCCGTGGCCGGCTCGGGCGAAGAAGGCGGTGCCGAGGGCGGCGGCGCCGGTGGCGTTGGCGAACTGCTGGACGGCGTTGAGCATGCCTGAGCCGGTGCCGACCTCTTCGGTGGTGGCGTCGCCGAGGACGTAGTCGAAGATGGGGATGAACACCAGTCCGGAGCCGAAGCCGGTGATCAGCAGGGCCGGCGCCAGGGCCCAGGCGGTCAGGCCGTCCTGGGCGTGGGCGACGGTCCAGGCGAGTGCGATCAGGCCGGCGGCGGCGAGGCCGAGGCCGAGGTGCAGGGTGGCGCGGCCGAGTCGCTCGGCGAGGAAGGCTCCGGCGAGGCCGACGGCGATGGCGCTGCCCAGGGCCCAGGGGATCAGGGTGAGGCCGGTGTGCAGGGGTGTCCAGCGTGCGCCGAGCTGGAGCATCAGGTTGAGGGCGAGCTGGAATCCGGTGAGCGCGGCGTAGAAGCCGCAGACGATGACCAGTCCGACGACGAAGCTGCGCTTACGCAGGAGCGACGGAGCGATCACCGGATGGTCGCTGCGACGTTCGGAGGCGACGAACAGCGCGAGCACCGGGATCGAGGCGGCCATCATGGCGTAGGTCCAGATCGGCCAGCCGAGTTCGCGGCCCTGGACCAGGGGAATGATCAGCAGGGCCGAGGCGAGGGTGAGCAGGCCGACGCCGCGCAGGTCCAGGCGGGCGGAGCGGTTCTCGCCGGTGTCGCGGGGCAGGACGTACGCGCCCAGGACCCAGGCGGCGACCCCGATCGGGATGTTGATCAGGAAGATCGAGCGCCAGCCGCCGAACAGGTCCAGGTGCAACAGCCAGCCGGCCAGGATGGGCCCGGCCACGGTGGCCAGGCCCATGATCGGGCCGAAGGGGACGAGGGCCCGGCGCAGGTGCTCGGGCGGGAAGACGACCTTCACCAGGGCGAAGCCCTGCGGGATCATCACCGACCCGAACAGGCCCTGCAGGACGCGGGCGCCGATCAGGAACCCGGTTCCCGGCGCGAGACCGCAGGCCAGCGAGGACAGGGTGAACCCGGCCAGACCCAGCAGAAACAGGCGGCGACGGCCGACCAGATCGCCCAGCCTCCCGGAGGTGACCAGGCCAAGGGCGAAGGCCGCGGTGTACGCCGCCAGCACCCACTGCACGGTGGAATCGCCACCGCCCAGATCGGCCCGGATCGAGGGCCCGGCGAGGTTGGCGATCGTCGAGTCCAGCACGTCCATGATGTCGGCGATGACCACGACCGCGAGGACGAGCCAGGCCCGGCGCAACGGCAGGACCAGGGACTTCGCAAGGAGAGAACTTTGTTCAGTTGACATGAACATAGTTCTATGAGGCGAACATAGTTCATGTCAACGTGTAGGATCGGGACATGGCCCAAGATCCGAAAGCCCGCCGGGCGGCCCGGCACCTGCAGCCCGGCTCCGCCCCGGCCCAGCCGCGCCGGGAACCTCTCACCGTCGAGCGCATCATCGACGCCGCGCTGCACGTGGTCGCCACCCAGGGCTATGACGCGCTGACGATCCGCGCCATCACCGGCGAGCTGGGCACCAGCCCGTCCTCGCTGTACGCGCACGTGGTCAACAAGGCCGACATCGACGACCTGATCATGGGCCGGCTCAACTCGGAGCTCGTGCTGCCCGAACCCGACCCCGGCCGCTGGCGCGAACAGATCCTGCAGGTGTACGCCCAGATCCGCGACCAGTACCTGCGCTACCCGGGCATCTCCCGCGCCGCCCTGGCCACCGTCCCCACCAATCGGGACACCTTGCGGGTGGGCGAGGCGATCCTGGCGATCCTGCTCGCCGGCGGTGTCGAGCCCCAGACCGCGGCCTGGGCCATGGACGCCCTGTCGCTCTACGTCGCCGCCTACACTCTGGAGATCTCCCTGCTCCACGACCCTGGCCAGGAGTGGGTCCTCAGCCGCGACGAACTTCTGGACCGGCTCGGCTCCCTACCCGCCGACCAGTTCCCCCACACCAGAAGCCACGCCGCCGAACTCACCTCCGGCAGCGGACACGAACGATTCGACTTCACTCTCAACCTGATGCTCGGCAGCCTCAAGACTCCGGCATAGTTTCGAGCCGCCCGCTCGTCCTTGGTGGGTGACATCACGAGGAGGACGGGTGGATCCAGGCTTTGAGGCGGCGCTCCGGCAGTTCGTCATCGACAGGTCGAGCGCGTTGTTCCGCACGGCGTACCTGCTGACCGGCGACCGGCACGCCGCCGAGGACCTCGTCCAGTCGGCCCTGGCGAAGACGGCCGCGCGGTGGCGCGCCCTGCGCGACCCCGAGGCCATCGAGGGGTACGTCCGCCGCACCATGTACCACGAGCAGGTCAGCCGGTGGCGCCGCCGCTCGCGGGTCGTGGAGGTGAGCACGGACGCGCGGCTCGACCGGGCCGGCGACGGGCACGACGACGCGGCGGACCTGCGCATGACGATGCGGGCGGCACTGTCCCGGCTGACGCCCCGGCAGCGGACCATGCTCGTCCTGCGCTATTTCGAGGACAAGTCGGAGACCGAGATCGCGCGACTTCTGGGCGTGCGGGTGGGCTCGGTCCGCAGCCAGATCTACCGATCGCTGGAGCGGCTGAAGAAGTCGGCCCCCGAACTGAGCACCGTGAGGGAGTTGCGTTGAACATCGAGAACCTGCTGCGTGAGACCCTCGCCGACATGGCGGAGGAGCAGGTGCCGCCGCCTCCTGCCGGCTTCCTCCGCCACCGTCCCGCCCGCCGGAGGGGCGTCGCCCTGGCGGCCGCGGCCACCGTCGTCGCCCTGGCCGCGGGCGGCACGATCGCCGTCAGGGTCCTCTCGCCCGAGGCGCCCGAGACGCCGGAAGTGCCCGTGGCCGTGCCTCCGGAGCCGACGCGCGCCGTGACCGTCAAGGAGGGATGGCGGGCCGCCCTCCTGTTCGGCGACCTCTCCCGTGTGACCGGCGAGCCCGCGGCGTCGTTCGCGCGGGCGGCCGAGGACGGCCGGGCCCTGGGCCTGCCTCCGTACGCGAAGGGCAGGCTGGAGGGCTTCGCTCACCCCGGCGCGTACAGGTTCGCCGAGTCCGCCACCCCCACCGAGATCCTGGCCGCGATGGTGGCCCGGTTCCGCGAGACGGCGGACAAGCTCGGCCTGGCGTCCCGGCGTGCCCCCTTGGACGTCGTCATCGTCGCCAGCCTCGTCCAGGCCGAGTCGCCCACCGAGGCCGACATGCCGAAGGTGGCCCGCGTCATCCACAATCGACTGGACCGCGGCATGCGGCTGCAGCTCGACAGCACCGTCCTCTACGGCATGGGCAAGTACGGCGTCGACGTCACGGTCGAGGACCTGAAGCGGCGTTCGCCGTACAACACCTATCGCCATGAAGGCCTGCCTCCGGGGCCCATCTCCAACCCCGGTGAGGCCGCGCTCAAGGCCGCCCTGCACCCTGCACCCGGCCCCTGGCTCTATTACGTGGCCACCGGCCCGAAGCGCGGCACTTTGGAGTTCGCCACGTCCGCGAAGGAGTACGCCAAGCTCGTCGAGCGTGCCGCCGGGTAAAGGTCCGCCCGTCACTCCTGCGGCTGGGCGAGTTTGGCGGCCACCGCGTCGAGGACCCAGTCCAGGCCGGTGGTGAAGGACGTCTCGGCGTCCACCTCCGTGCCGTCGTACACGGCCTTGGCCAGCGCCGGGAAGCGGCCCGTGTCCAGCATCCTCCTCACATGCGGGCCGGAGGCGCGCTGCCAGTCGCGCTTGGACAGGCCCGTGGCGCGTTCGGCCCGCAGGTTCGCGATCTCACGCCTGATCGCGCCGGTGATGTAGGCGCTGACGGTCTCCACGGCGCGCATGACGGTGTCGAGGTCGGCGAGGCCGTCGAGGGCGGCCAGCGTGTTCTCGGTCACGGCGAGCGCGTTGGGGCCCAGGGCCGGGCGGCCGCCGAGCAGGTCGGCCAGCCATACGTGACGGAGGGCGGCCTGCCGGGTGCGGTTCGCGTGGATGCGCAGCACCTCCCGCCAGTGGCCGGGCCGCTCCCCGGGGAGAATCTCGGCGTAGACCTCGTCCACCATGAGGTCGAACAGTTCCTCCTTGGTGGTGATGTACCCGTACAACCGCATCGGGCCGACGTCCAGCCGGGCGGCGACCTTGCGCAATGACATCGCCTCCAGCCCGCCCTCGTCGGCCAGCGCGATGGCGGCGGCAACGATGCGCTCCCGGTCGAGCGGCACGGGGCGAGTCGGCGGCTCTGGCCGGTCCCACACAGTCATGGCTACATCGTACGGTTGCGAGACGCCGTAAAGAATCAATACAGTGTATCGACATGAGACAACGTATCGCTGTGGTGGGGAGCGGCCCCGCCGGCCTCACCTTCGCCCGCGTCCTGCACCGCCACGATCACCCCGTCACCGTCCTCGAACGTGATTCCGCCCCCGACGCCCGTCCTCCTGGCGGCACGCTGGACCTGCACGAAGGGCTGGGCCAGCTCGCGCTGGGCAAGGCGGGGCTGCTGGCGGAGTTCCGGGCGCTGTCCCGTCCCGAGGGGCAGGCCATGCGCATCCTGGACGTGGACGGGACCGTCCTGCGCGACTGGCCGTCGCGTCCGGACGACCTGGCCAATCCGGAGATCGACCGCGGGCAGCTCCGTGACCTGCTGCTCGGCCCCCTCGATGTTCAGTGGGGGAGGGGCGTGACGGAGGTGGTGCCGGGAACACGGGACGGCGTGCTGGTCCGTTTCGCGGACGGGCGGCAGGAGGCGTTCGACCTCGTGGTCGGCGCGGACGGAGCCTGGTCCCGGGTACGCCCGGCGGTCTCGTCCGCGACGCCGGAGTACACCGGCGTCACCCTGGTCGAGACCTCCCTTGACGACGTCGACACCCGCCACCCCGGCCTCGCCCGGCTGATCGGTGACGGTTCCTTGGCTGTGTACGGGGTGAACCGCGCCCTCGTCGCCCAGCGCAACAGCGGCGGTCACGTCAAGGTGTACGCCCAGTTCCGCGCGCCGCTGGACTGGCACGGGGGCCTGGACCCGGCCGACGTCGAGGCCGTGCGATCGAGTCTGCTGGCACTGTTCGACGGCTGGGCCGCTCCCGTCCTCGACCTCCTGCGCCACGCGACCGCGTTCGCCCACCGCCCCCTCCACGTGCTGCCCGTGTCCCACACCTGGGCTCATATCCCCGGGGTGACGCTGCTGGGTGACGCCGCCCACCTGATGCCGCCCTTGGGGGTGGGCGCGAACCTGGCGATGCTGGAAGGCGCCGAACTCGCCGAGTCCGTCGCTGCCCGCCCTGGAGATCTGGACGAGGCCGTCCGCGCGTTCGAGGAACAGATGTGGGCACGAGCCGGCCGATGGGCGGAGTTCACGACGGCCGGTCTGGAACGCCTCGTGAGCCCGGACCCCACCGAAGCCCTCGCCCTCTTCGACGAGGTCCAGCCATCCTGAGCGGTGGACGCGGACCATATTTATCTATTATCGTCGATTAACGATGAAGGAGAAGGAGCCCTTGGGCCGGGCCGAGGCCGAGGAGTACGCGAGCTGGTTCAAGGCGCTCGCCGATGCCACCCGCATCCAGCTCGTGTCGCTGCTGGCCCGGCGGCGCGAGCCGATGACGGTCGGCGAGATCGTCGAGGCGTCCGGCGTGGGCCAGTCGACGGTCTCGCACCACCTGAAGATCCTGGCCGAGGTGCGCTTCGTCCTGGTGGAGCGCCGGGGCACCGCGAGCCTGTACCGGATCAACGAGAACTGCGTGAGCTGTTTCCCGACCGCGGCCGACGTGGTCATGGGCAAGCCCGTCCCCGAACCGCCCGTGTGTGAGTGAAGGAGCCGATGATGGCCCACGAGGAGATCGTCCAGCGCTACTCCGGCCTGGCCCGCCAGGCCATGAGCGGCGAGCCCGCCCTCGACTGCGGCCCGGAGCCCTTCGCCGACGGCGGCTTCGGCACCGCCGGCTACGGCGAAAACGACGATCTGGCCGGCCTGCCGGACGGCGCGCTGCTGGCCAGCCTGGGCTGCGGCAACCCGGTCGCGGTCGCCGAGCTGCGCGCCGGGCAGACGGTCCTGGACCTGGGCTCGGGCGGCGGCATCGACGTGCTGCTGTCGGCCCGCCGCGTCGGCCCGTACGGCAAGGCGTACGGGCTGGACGCCAGCGCGGACATGGTCGAGCTGGCGCGCCGCAACGCCGAGCAGGCCGGCGTGACCAACGTGGAGTTCCTGCACGGCGGCATCGAGCAGATCCCGCTGCCCGGCCAGAGCGTGGACGTGGTCATCTCCAACTGCGTGATCAACCTGTCCGACGACAAGGCCGCGGTACTGGCCGAGACGTTCCGGGTGCTGCGCCCCGGCGGCCGCTTCGGGGTCAGCGACGTGGTCACGGACAACACCGCCGATCCGGTACGGCAGGCCGCCGCCGAGCGGCGGATCGGCTGCCCCGCCGGAGCGCTGGGCATCGACGCGTACCGAGCCCTGCTGGCGGAGGCCGGATTCGTCCAGGTGGCCATCACGCTCACGGCCGGCCACGGTGACGGCGTGCACTCCGCCATCGTCCAGGCCGTCAAGCCGGCCATCGGGCCCGGCATGGAGATCCGGCCGATGCGCGCCGCCGACGCCGCCCAGGTGCTGGCCATCTACCAGGCGGGACTCGACACCGGCCAGGCCAGTTTCGAGACCGTCGCCCCTTCATGGGAGGGCTTCGACGCGGGCAAGCTGCCCCACCTGCGCTATGTGGCCGCCGACACCGAGACCGGCGAGGTGATCGGCTGGGCCGCCGCCTCGGCGGTCTCCACCAGGCCGGTGTACGCGGGAGTGGTCGAGCACAGCGTCTACGTCCACCCGGGCTGCCAGGCCCACGGCATCGGCCGCGCCCTGCTGACCGCGTTCGTCGCCGCGGCCGAGGACGCGGGCGTGTGGACGATCCAGTCGGGCATCTTCCCGGACAACGCCGCCAGCCTGTCGCTGCACCAGGCGCTCGGCTTCCGCGTCGTGGGCACCCGCGAACGCGTCGGCCGCCACCACGGCCTGTGGCGGGACGTGCTGCTCATCGAACGTCGCAGCAGCGCGACCGGAACCGTGCCAGATAGACGCTGAAACCGGTGATCCGTGACCAATTCGCGCGCGAAGTACCCGAGTAGTCCGCGCGGGCCACTCATCGATCAGTGTCTACCTGATGAGGAGATCAGATGCGACGACGACTGAGCGCCGTCTTCGTGCTGCTGGCCGC